>NZ_JAEULP010000001.1 GCF_016792905.1 Tabrizicola sp. | reverse complement strand
GAACCCGGCCCGAGGAAGTCCTGCCACATCGGGATCGAGCCGCCCTTGTAGACGCCGATCTCCAGGAACGACACATCGCGCCCCTGCCAATCGGCCAGAAGCGCGTCATAGACCTCCAGGTAGTGCTCCATCTTGAACAGCGTCCGGTCGCCGGTCCGGGCCGGATAGTCGCGAAAATAGCGGGTCATCGTCTCACCTCATGCCCGCCGACCCTACACCGCCAACCCCCGCCCGCAAGCGCGGCTCACATCAGCTGGGCTTCCGTCGCCTCGAACACCACGGTCGACGCAGCACCCCGGCCTTCGCCGACCCTGCTTGCGACAAGCCGCTGGCTCCACAGCGTCTTCTGGTTGGCCTGATCCACAAGGCGCACCCTCAGATAGGCCCGGTCCTCGCTCCACGCCCCTTCAAGCTGCAAGTCAAACCCCGCCGCCAGCCGATCACCCGGCACCGCGCGACGGTTGGTTTCACCCAGCAGGTATTCTGCGGTGAGCCGCGCGATGGCTGCGGCCAGGTCGCGGGCGATGGCCGCCTCCGTGCCCTCCGGCAGATCGGCGAGGCGCAGGGTGAACGGCGCCAACGCTGGCAGGTCCTGCCGATGACTGTCGCCAAGCTCTGCCGCCACCCGCTGCCGCTCTTCGGCCAGCCAGGCCTTGAAGGCCGCATCCACGACGTCGATGCCCTCAAGGAACTCCCGTCCCTGGGCCAAAGCTTGCCGCGCCAAGGCGGGGTCACGGTCCAGGTCGGTTGTCACCCCCGACAGGCAGACGCAATCCCGGTCGCTCGTCAGCCGCACCGCCAGAGGACCCAGCGCCTTGCGCAGCTCGGTCAGCGCCTGCCGCAGGCTGCCAGAAGCCTGCTCCTGCCCCCGGTCCGACCACAGCCGCGCTTCCAGCCAGCGGCGCGGACGGCGGTGGCCGGGCGTCCGGCTCAGCAGCGCCAGCAACGCCCGCGCCTTTGACCCACGCGGCGTCCGGTCGTGCCCGGCGTCGTCCCGCACCTCGAAAACTCCGATCATCCGAATGAACATCTCCGGCCCGCCTGTCCCTGCTTCGTCAACTCGGGGCAGCTTCGGACGGCCAGCGTGAAATTTGCGTCAATCGCCCGCGGCGATCCGTCAATGCCGCAAGAAAATCGTGAAATCGCGTGAAATCCACGGGTGGAAACCAGCGCGATTCGTCGTGCGTCCCCTGCAAAATCAGGGATTCCAACGGTTTCACGGGGAATTAACGCGCGATCTTCCCCCCTAGGCTCAATCTGGTCGCAGCGCGCGGCCAGACCGCCCGCAAGCGCGGGTGCCGAAACCGGAAACCGTGAAAGGTCTCGCCATGCCCCGGCCATCCTCGTCCAGTCTTGCCGAACGCGCCGAGGGGCTTTTCCACCTGGTCGACGGGCAGGCCGCTGCACGTCCAGACCATTTTGATCCGGCGATGCAACCCCGCCTCGGGATGAATTTTGCCATGCTGGATTACCTGGGCCTTGCTGCTCATCCGGCGGTACGCTCGGCAGCCCTTGCCGCCCTTGGCCAGCATCGACTTGCGGCACCAGGCCCTGCGCCCCGGCTTGGCCTGACGGCCCCCGCCCTTGCGCTGGAAGCCCGCATCGCCGCATTCCTGCGACTTCCCGCCGCCGCGACCTTCGCGTCAGGAAGCGATGCGATCCGCCAGACCCTGCGCGCGATGCTGCGTCCCGAAGATGATGTGATCGTCGATTCAGACGCGCATCCGGCCATGTTCGACACAGTTCTCCTTTCCCGCGCTCGGCTGCACCGCAGCCCCGCCGCCTCGGTCGAGGGGGTCGAACGCCGCCTGTCCCGCCTCGCCCGCCAACCGGGTCACGGACGACTGGTCATCATGGTTCCCGCCATCTCTGCGCATGGCTCGCGGATTGCCGAGCTGGCGGAACTGGCTGCCCTCGCCCGGCTGCACGATGCCCTGCTGATCGCAGATGTCAGCCATGATCTTGGCGCGATGGGCCAGTCCGGCGGCGGAGTGATGGAGATCCAGGCCTGCCTTGGCCGCGTCGATGTCGTCCTCGGCAGCTTTGCCAAGTGCTTCGGCGGCGCTGGCGGGTTCGCGGCCTACCGGGACCCTGCATTGAAGCCCGCATTGCGGCAGGGCCACTGGCAGACGACCGCGCTGTCACCGGTGAACGCCTCCGCGATCCTGGCATCTTTCGACATCATCACCGCGCCCGAAGGTCGCCGCCGCCGCCGCAACCTGCACGGCGTCGCGCTGCGGCTGCGCAATCACCTTATGGCCGACGGCATCAAGGTGATGGGCAAGGCCTCGCCTCTCGTACCGGTGCTGTTGCCAGCCCCGACCGCGCTGGCGCGCACCGCGCTTCTGGAAAGCGCCGGTCCCCTTGTCACGCTGTTGCAGGCCCCCAGCGTCGCGGGCCACGCCCCGCGCTGGCGCCTGCAGCTGACCGCCGACCACAGCCCTGCCGACATCGACGACCTGGCCGAACTGATCCGCGACGTCACCCGCGCCTTCGACCGCAGGCCCACCCCGCGTCCGGCGGATCGCCCCTAGCCTTTGACCGAGGCCGTCACATAGTTGCAGCTCAAATCCCGGTCCGACAGGCTCCAGCGCCAGGTCACCGGGTTGAACACCATCCCCTTGCGGTCCACCGGGCGCAGACCGGCGTTCCCGATCAGCGCATACAACTCGTCCGGGGTGATGAACTTCGCCCAGTCATGCGTGCCCTTCGGCAGCCAGCGCATCACCCATTCGGCCCCGACGATGGCCATCATGAACGACTTCGGGTTGCGGTTCAGCGTCGAGCAGATCATCAGGCCGCCCGGCTTCAGCAGCTCCCGGCAGGCGATCAGATAGGCCAGCGGGTCCGCCACATGCTCGATCACTTCCATGTTCAGCACCACGTCGAAGCGCTCCCCCGCCTCGGCCAGCGCCTCTGCCGTCGTGTGGCGATAGTCGATCACCAGCCCTGACTGCCGGGCATGGGCCTCCGCCACCGGGATGTTCCGCTCGGCCGCATCGGCCCCCACCACATCGGCCCCGAGACGCGCCATCGGCTCCGACAGAAGCCCCCCGCCGCAGCCGATATCCAGCACCCGCAGCCCCTTGAAGGGCAGCGGTCCCGCCAGGTCCCGCCCGAACTCCGCCGCGATCTGCGCGCAGATGTAATCCAGCCGACAGGGATTCATCAGATGCAGCGGCCGGAACTTGCCATTCGGATCCCACCACTCGGCGGCCATCGCCTCGAACTTGGCCACTTCCGCAGGATCGACCGTATCCACTGTCATCACCGGCTCCTGTTTGCCCTTAGACTTCGGGGTTTCCCGGCGTATATAGGGCAATGATGGATCAGAGATCAGGTCAAAAGCGCGCAGTCGAGTATCTTTACCCGCCGATCGACCCGTTCGATCAGCGCATGGTCGACATGGGCGATGGCCACCAGGTCTATGTCGAGCAATGCGGCCACCCCGGCGGCCAGCCGGTCATCGTCTTCCATGGCGGCCCCGGCGGCGGCTGTTCCCCGGCGATGCGCCGCTACTTCGACCCCCGCCACTACCGCATCGTCCTCTTCGACCAGCGCGGCTGCGGCCGCTCGCGTCCCCATGCCAGCGTGACAGCCAACACCACCTGGCATCTGGTGCAGGACGTCGAGTCCATCCGCACCACGCTTGGCATCGACCGCTTCATCGGCTTCGGCGGCAGCTGGGGCGCGACGCTGGCGCTGATCTACGCGATCACCCATCCCGACCGCGTGGCGCATCTGGTGCTGCGCGGCGTCTTCCTGATGACCTCCGCCGAACTGGCCTGGTTCTACGGCGGCGGCGCCGGGGCCTTCTTCCCCGACCTCTGGTCCCGCTTCGTGGAGGTCATCCCCGAAGCCGAACGCGCCGACCTTATCGCCGCCTACCACCGCCGCCTGTTCTCGGGCAACCTGGTCGAGGAAACCCGCTACGGCCGCATCTGGGCCAACTGGGAAAACGCCCTCGCCTCGATCCAGAACGAAGGCGCGCTGGGCGAAAGCCCCTCCGACTACGCCCGCGCCTTCGCCCGCCTGGAAAACCACTACTTCCAGAATGCGGGCTTCCTCGACGGCGACGGCTGGATCCTGCGCGAACGTCGGCGCATCGAGCACCTCCCCGCCACCATCGTCCAGGGCCGCTATGACATGATCTGCCCCCCGCAAGCTGCCTGGTCGCTGGCGCAAGGCTGGGCGAACTGCGACTTGAAAATGGTCCCGATGGCGGGACATGCCCTGTCGGAACCCGGCATTAGCGAGGCCCTCGTTCGCGTGATGGACGGCTTAAAGTAGGTCGGGGTTTACCCCGACTCCCTCAAGCCCGCTTCCCCACCACCGCGACGCCCAAGGCCTCCAGCACCTTCGCCTCGATATGCGCCGCATCCAGCCCCGCCACCCGGTACATCGCCTCGGGCGAGGCCTGGTCGATGAACACATCCGGCAGCACCAGCGAGCGGAACTTCAGCCCCCGGTCGAACACCCCCTCCTCGGCCAACAACTGAGCCACATGCGACCCGAAGCCGCCAACCGCGCCCTCTTCCACCGTCACCAGCGCCTCATGCCCCCGCGCCAGCCGTAGCACCAGATCCCGGTCAAGCGGCTTCGCGAACCGCGCATCGGCGACCGTGACCGACACACCCCGCGACGCCAACGCCTCCGCCGCCTTCAGGCCCTCCGCCAGCCGCGTCCCGAAGGACAGCAGCGCCACCCGCGACCCCTCGCGCACAACCCGGCCCCGCCCGATCGCCAGCAGTACCCCGCGCGCGGGCATCTCCACCCCCACGCCCTCGCCCCTCGGATAGCGGAACGCGATCGGCCCCTCATCGTGAGCAACCGCCGTCGCCACCATATGCACCAACTCGGCCTCGTCCGCCGCCGCCATCACCACCATCCCCGGCAGGTTTGACAGGAAACCGATGTCGAAGGCCCCGGCATGGGTCGCCCCGTCGGCCCCCACCAGCCCCGCCCGGTCGATGGCAAACCGCACCGGCAGCCGCTGGATCGCCACATCGTGCACGACCTGATCGTACCCGCGCTGCAGGAAGGTGGAATAGATCGCGCAGAACGGCTTCAGCCCCCCCGCTGCAAGACCAGCCGAGAACGTCACCGCATGCTGCTCGGCGATCCCCACGTCGAAGCACCGCTTCGGGAACCGCCCGGCGAAGAGATCCAGCCCCGTCCCGTCCGGCATCGCCGCTGTGACCGCGACGATCTTCTCGTCCCGCTCGGCTTCCGCAATCAGGCTTTGCGCGAAGACCTTGGTGTAGCTCGGCGCATTCGACGACGCCTTCACCTGCACCCCGGTCAGCACGTCGAACTTGCCCGTCGCATGGCCCTTGTCCCGCGCCGCCTCGGCCGGGGCATAGCCCTTGCCCTTCTGCGTCAGCACATGAATCAGCACCGGCCCCTTTGCCCGCGCCTTCACAGTGCGCAGGACCGGCAGCAGCTGGTCGAGGTCATGCCCGTCAATCGGCCCGACATATTCGAACCCCAATGACTCGAACAAAGTCCCGCCGATTGCCATGCCCTTCAGCATGTCCTTGGCCCGCTTCGCCCCCTCCTGGAACGGCGAGGGCAAGAGGCTCACAAACCCCTTGGCCACCTGCTTCAGATCCTGCATCGGCGCCTCGGCGTAAAGCCGCGACAGATAGGCCGACAGCGCCCCCACCGGCGGCGCAATCGACATCTCGTTGTCGTTCAGCACCACGAAAAGCCGCTTGCCCAGATGGCCCGCGTTGTTCATCGCCTCGAAGGCCATGCCCGCCGACATCGCTCCGTCGCCGATCACCGCAATCGCGTCGCCCGGATCGCCGCCAAGGTCAGCCGCCACCGCAAAACCCAGCGCCGCCGAGATCGAGGTTGACGAATGCGCCGCGCCGAACGGGTCATAGGGAGATTCCGACCGCTTGGTGAAACCGCTGAGGCCGCCTTCCATCCGCAGGCTGCGAATGCGCTCGCGTCGCCCGGTCAGGATCTTGTGCGGATAGCACTGGTGGCCCACGTCCCAGATCAGCTTGTCGCGCGGGGTGTCGAACACGGCATGCAGGGCCACCGTCAGCTCCACGACCCCAAGGCCCGCGCCAAGATGTCCACCCGTCGTGCTGACCGCCGAAATCGTCTCGGCTCGCAGCTCCCCGGCCAGCTGATGCAGGTCGCGGTCCGACAGCGCCTTCAGATCCGAGGGCACGATCACCCGGTCAAGCATTGGAGTAGCGGGTCGGTCGGTCATCATGCCTGCCTTTGGCGCATCAATTGTCCCGCGCGATAACGAAGCGCGCCGCCGCAATCAAGTTCGCCGCGCCTTTTCCATACCCTGCCAGCGCCGCCTCGGCCTCGGCCACCAACTCCGCCGCCCGCGCCTTGGCTCCCTCCAGCCCCAGAAGCGAGACGAAGGTGGCCTTGCCCGCGCCCGCGTCCTTGCGCAGGCGCTTGCCGGTCCGGACCTCGTCGCCGGTCACATCAAGGATGTCGTCCGCGATCTGAAAGGCAAGGCCCAGCGCCGCCGCATAGTGCCGCAGGGGTCGGGGGTCGGCCCCGGCCATCACCGCGCCCGCCTCGGCGGCAAAGCCAATCAGCGCCCCGGTCTTGCCTGCCTGCAAGGCGGTGATCTCGTCCAGCGTCAGCGCACGCCCCGCCGTTTCGGCGGCAATGTCCAGTGCCTGCCCCAGCACCATACCGTCGATGCCCGAAGCCTTCGCCAACCCTGTGACCAGAGCGATCCGCACCTCAGCTGCACCCAGCGCAGGATCGGTCAACAGCTCGAACGCCAGAGTCTGCAGGGCATCTCCGGCCAGAACCGCCGTTGCCTCGTCCCATTTTCGGTGCACCGTCGGCTGTCCCCGGCGCAGGTCGTCATCGTCCATGCAGGGCAAATCATCGTGCACGAGGGAATAGGCATGCAGCGCTTCCACGGCTGCCGCCGCGCCGATCGCCCTGTCCTCGGGAACACCCAGCATCCGCCCGCCTTCCAGCACCAGAAAGCCCCGCAGCCGCTTCCCGCCCCGAACCGCGTAGCGCATCGCCTCGGTGACAGGTTGGTCGGCGCGTCCTGCGAGCGCCGCCGAAAGATGCGCCTCGATCAGCCCCGCATCCGCCGCCAGCCGTTCCGCGAAAGTCACATCCCCTCCGCCGGAGTCGTCCCCACCGCCCGGCCTTCCTGCGCCCGGATCAGCTCCACCTTCTCTTCCGCCTCGGCCAGCTTCTTCGCGCAATGCGCCTTCAGGGCCGCCCCGCGTTCATACAGCGCAATCGACTGTTCCAGCGGCACCTCGCCCCGTTCCAGCGCGCCCACCACCTGCTCCAGCGCGGCCATCGCCTCCTCGAAGCTCATCTCCGGGATAGGTTTGTCGCTCATCGGCCCCGTTCCTCCAGTACCCCAACATGCGCCGCAACGGATGCCGCCAGCGCGTCAAGATCATAACCCCCCTCCAGCGACGATACCACCCGCCCGCCGGCGAAATCACACAGACGCCCGGTCAGCCAGCCATAGTCCTCCGCCTGCCATGCCAAGCCCGCGAGCGGATCCTCGGCATGGGCGTCGAACCCGGCAGAGATCAGCAGCAACTCGGGTCTCCACTCCGCCAGGGTCGGGAAGACCACGCCTTCATAGACTTCGCGCATTTCGCGCCCGCCCGACCCCGCCCGCAGCGGGACGTTGACGATCTGCCCCCGCATACCCCGCTCCTCTGGCCGCCCGCTGCCCGGATAGAGCGGCATCTGGTGCGAGGAGACGAACAGGCACCGCCCCTCGTCCCACAGCAAATCCTGCGTCCCGTTGCCGTGATGCACGTCGAAATCCACGATGGCGACGCGGGACAACCCATGGTGATCCAGCGCACGCTTCGCCCCGATCGCAACCGTCCCGAACAGGCAGAACCCCATCGCCGTCTCGCGTTCCGCATGGTGCCCGGGAGGCCGCCCCGCCACGAACGCCGTCTTCGCCTCCCCCGACACCACCGCATCCACCGCCGCGCAGATGCCGCCCACCGCCCGCATTGCCGCCTCATACGACCCCGGCGACAGAAACGTATCCCCGTCCAGCTGCGCCCAGCCCTCTTCCGGCACTGCGGCCTTCACCCGCGCCAGATAGCCCGCCGGATGACATCGCAGCACCTCCGCTTCCGCCCCCATAGGGCACTCCCGCCGCTCCACCGGCAGCCCGGCCAAACCCCTCTCCACCGCTTCCAACCGCGCCACCCGCTCCGGATGACCGGGCGGGGTCACATGGCCGCGAAACGCCTCATGCGCGAAGACAAGCACCGCAAAGCCCTTTCATACTGGGAAAAATATCCCGGGGGTCCGGGGGCTGGCCCCCGGTCGACGCCAGCCACAGCTCAATCCGGCTGCAGCATATAGCCCTCGCCCCGCACCGTCTGCAGGTAGCGCGGCGCCTTCGGGTCGTCCTCGATCTTCCGCCGGAGCCGGGTGATCTGCACGTCCACCGCCCGCTCCTGCGCCGCGTCGACGCTGCCTTGGTCGGCCACCAGCTTCTCCCGGCTGATCGCCACCCCCGGCGCCGCCGCAAACACCCGCATCAACTGCGCCTCCGTCGCCGTCAGCCGCACCGGAGCCTCGCCGCGCCACATCTCACCCCGGTCGAGATCATAGCGCACCGCGCCCATATGGATCACCTGCCGCACCGGCTCCGCCGCCTTGACCGCAGGCACCCGCCGCAGGATCGCGTTGATCCGCAGCAGCAATTCCTTCGGCTCGAACGGCTTGACCAGGTAGTCATCCGCCCCCGCCTCAAGCCCCTCGATCCGGTTCGCGGCCTCGCCTCGCGCGGTCAGCAGAAGGATCGGCGTCTGCATCCGCTTGCGCAACTCCCGGGTCAGCGTCACCCCGTCCTCGCCCGGCATCATCACGTCCATGACGATCATGTCGAACTCCAACCCGCCCAGGATCCGCCGCGCCTGCGCCGCATCGCGCGCGACCGAAACCAGGAATCCGCTCCGCATCAGGAACTTCTGCAACAGGCCCCGGATGCGCTCGTCGTCATCCACGATCAGCAGGTGAGCATCGGGACCCATCAGCCGCCCTCTTTCAACCGGCTGTATTGCCTGCGCATCTCCGGGTCCATCATCGCCTCCAGCACCTGCCGGAAGCCTGCCACCGCGACGGGGCCCGCCGCACGGTAGGCCGCCCGCATCCGCGCCCGCTGCGCGTCCGACAATTCCCGTTCCAGCATCTGTCCCTTGTCCGTCAAATGCAGATGCCGTTCCCGCGCATCCGCCTTGCCCTTCTCGCTTCGCACAAGGCCATCCTCGATCAGTGTCCGCAACACACGATTCAACGACTGCTTTGTAACACCGAGGATCGACAGCAGGTTCGAAACCGTCGTCCCCGGCGAGCGATGGATGAAGTGGATCGCCCGGTGATGCGCCCGGCCATAGTCCTTGCCTTCCAGAATCCGGTCCGGGTCCGACGTGAATCCGCGATAGGCGAAGAACATCGCCTCGATACCCTTGCGCAGCTGTTCATCCGTCAGGAACAACAGGCTTTCGCCACCCGGTGTCTCGGCCATCGCTCTCTCCTTTCCTCCAAATTTACGTCAGCCTTGTTGACTTTCCAAGTACGAACCCGTAACCCTCCGCCGATTTTGCGCAAGAATCTGTCCGGTACGGCCCTATCTCGCGCAACTTTTGCAAAGAAGGAGGTTGAGATGGCTGGGTACGACGATCGCGATGGAATCATCTGGATGGATGGCAAGCTGGTGGAGTGGCGTTCGGCCAATGTCCATATCCTGACCCACGCCTTGCATTATGCCTCGTCGGTCTTCGAGGGCGAACGTTGTTACAACGGCAGGATCTTCAAGGGTCACGAACATTCCCTGCGGCTCCTTGAATCCGGACGCCTGCTCGACATGCCGATCCCCTATTCCGCCACAGAGATCGATGCCGCCAAGGAGGCCGTGCTCAAGGCCAACGGCCTGACCGATGCCTATATCCGCGCCATCGCCTTCCGCGGTGTCGGCGACGAGATGGGCGTTGCCTCGCTTGGCAACCCGATCCGCATGGCCGTCGCCTGCTGGTCCTGGGGCAGCTATTACGGCGACGCCAAGTTCAAGGGCGCGAAGCTCGACATTGCCAGGTGGAAGCGCCCCTCGCCAGAGACCATCCCGTCAGAAGCCAAGGCTGCCGGTCTTTACATGATCTGCACCATGTCCAAGCACGCCGCCCAGGCGAAAGGCTGCTCGGACGCCCTGATGTTCGATTATCGCGGCTATGTTGCCGAGGCGACCGGCGCCAATATCTTCTTCGTCAGGGACGGCGAGGTTCACACCCCCAAGGCCGACTGCTTCCTGAACGGCCTGACCCGTCAGACCGTGATCCAGATGCTCAAGGACATGCAGATCAAGGTCCATGAACGCCACATCCTGCCAGAAGAGCTGGAGGGCTTCGAACAATGCTGGCTGACCGGCACGGCGGCGGAAGTCACGCCCGTCGGCCAGATCGGCGCCTACACTTTCGAAGTGGGTGATCTGACAAGGCGCGTGGCCACCGATTACGAGAAGCTGGTCCGCACCTGAACGGCTTGCGGGCAGGCCCGATAGCCTGCCCACCTGCACACCAGCACCAAACCGGATCAGGCGATCTCGGTCACGACCTCGATGTTGCCCTTCGTCGCGTTGGAATAGGGGCAGATGAAATGTCCGCGCTCTGCGATCTTTTCCGCGACGGCGCGGTCAAGCCCCGGCATCGAAACCACAAGCTTCACCTTCAGGCCGAAGCCGCCATCCGACCGTGGTCCGATGCCGACATGGGCGTTCACGGTCGCATTCTCTGGCACGCTGCCCAGTTTCTCGGCCCCGGCCACAAAGCGCATCGCGCCCAGGTAGCAGGCCGAATAACCCACGGCGAACAGTTCTTCCGGGTTGTGCCCCAGGCCCGAGCCGCCCAGTTCCTTCGGGCTGGCATGCGTGACCGTAAGTTGTCCGTTCACCAACCCCGACACACCGTTTCGACCGCCACCAGTTGCCTTGGCTTCGGTCCAGTACTTGGCATCCACCGTCATCAATTCCTCCAATCGTTTTCGACTATATCGTGCACGATATATAATGGCGACAGAATCGCTCCGCTGTCAACTCATTGCTTTTCCGTCGCACACGATATAAAGTGCGGCCATGGCAACCGCTCCCTCAGACATGCTTTGCTTCGCGTTGCATTCCGCAGCCCATGCGATGCATTCGGCCTATGCTCCACTTCTGCAACCGCTGGGCCTGACCTATCCGCAATATCTGGTCCTCGCGGCGCTGAACTCCGGCGATGCAAGGACCGTTGGGAAGCTCGGGGCTGAACTCCGGCTGGATTCGAACACGCTCACCCCTCTGCTCAAGCGGATGGAGCGTGCGGGCTGGGTTCACCGCAGCCGTGACGCGCGGGACGAACGCCAGGTTCTGCTTTCTCTGACAGATGACGGCCGCGCCCTTTTCGCGCGGACGGCATCGGTGCCTGGCGCCTTTGCGGACAGGACCGGATTCCAGCTGTCGGACCTTGCCGATCTGCGGGACATCCTCATAGGGTTGCGCGACCACCTGAAGCCGGCAAAGCTTGACAAATCGTAAACAGAAATATCCAAACGTTTGATTTGGATTGATTTTCTGTTCTTGTCCACCGTGGACAGTCAGGCGGTGCGGCCCCGTTCGATCCGCAGGAACTGGATCAACCGGGTAGACCCCGAGGATCCCCGAGACCGCTGCCAGGTTTCCCGCGGTGTCCGGGCCAGGCGCAGGAAATGCTTGACGCGACCCCCGGTCGTGCGGGTGCGATGATCGGCAAGATGACGGCTCATGCTCTCCTCCCAGGCTGCTCTTTCCCCAGCTTGCACCCGAATCGCCGCTCCGCCAACCCCGTTGCAGGCCCTTCCCGGCGCGATCCCGCCGACTCCCGCTTGCCCGTCGGGACCGGAAGCGGCCCTCAGACCGCCGAGAACCCGTTGTCGACGAAAAGCTGCGCGCCGTTGACGAACTCCGCATCGTCCGAGGCAAGGTAGAGCGCCGCCCGCGCCACATCCTCGGGCTTTCCCATCCGTCCCTGCGCCGCCATGATCGCCGCGTCCGAGACATCAACCCCGTATTTCGTCAGCTCCTCGACCTCCCGGTTGCCGTGCGGCGTCTGGATGAAGCCCGGGCAAACCGCGTTGCAGCGGATGCCCCTGTCGCGGAATTCCACGGCAATCGCCCGCGCGAACATGTGAACGGCGCCCTTGGTCGCATCGTACAGCACCTCGTTCGGCGTCGCATAGACCGCCGAGATCGAGGACGTGCAGACGACGGACCCCCCGCCGTTCGCCAGCATTTGCGGCAAGACCGCGCGGGTCATCAAGTACATCGACTTGACGTTGACGTCGAACAGGAAGTCCCAGTCCCTCTCCTCGGTCTCGAGGAACGGCTTGATCACGATGGTTCCAGCATGGTTGAACAGCACGTTCACTGGCCCCAGTTCGGAATTGACCGCGGCCACCGCCGCCTCGACCTCGGCTTTCGAGGATACGTCGGCTTTCGCGAAATGCGCCTTGTGACCCTTGGCCTTCAACTCCGCCACCAGCGCCTGCCCGGCCTCGACGTTGCGGTCGATCACACCGACCGCCGCGCCTTCCGCCGCAAACAGCCGGGCCGAAGCTGCACCCATTCCCGTCGCCCCGCCCGAAATGATCGCGGTCTTGCCCTTCAGCCTGTCCATTCAGTCCCCCTTCAGCCGCTTTACCGCCCAGCGCGCCGCATCGGCGACGCCCGGGTCGGCATCCTCTGCCAGTTCCGCCGCTCCCAACGCCAGCCGCGGCAGGGCAGAGTTCCCGATAGCATAAAGCACGTTCCGCACGAACCTGTCGCGCCCGATCCGCTTGATCGGCGAGCCCGCAAACCGCTCGCGAAACCCGGCATCGTCCAGCATCGCCAACTCGGCCAGCTCCGGCAGCCCGTGCTTCGGCTGATAGCCGATCTCCCGCGCCGCGACGGCGAACTTGTTCCAGGGACAAATGGCCAGGCAATCGTCGCAACCGTATATACGATTGCCTATGCGGCCCCGCAGCTCCGTATCTACAGGCCCCTTGTGCTCGATGGTCAGGTACGAGATGCATCGTCGCGCATCCAATTGATAAGGCGCAGGAAAAGCCTCGGTCGGGCAAATATCCAGGCAGGCGGTGCAATTGCCGCAATGGCTGACCTCCGGCGCGTCCGGCGGAAACTCCAAGGTCGTGAAGATCGCCCCCAGAAACACCCAGCTTCCCAGATCACGCCCCAACAGGTTGGTGTGCTTGCCCTGCCACCCCAGCCCTGCCGCCTGTGCCAGGGGCTTCTCCATCACCGGGGCGGTATCGACGAACACCTTGATCTCGCCCCCCGCCTGGTCGATCAGCCAACGCCCAAGCCGCTTCAGCCGCGGCTTCACCAGGTCGTGGTAATCCTTCCCCTGGGCATAGACCGAAATCACCCCCCGGTCGCGCGCCGAAAGCCCCGCCATCGGGTCGCCATCGGGCGTATAGGCCTCGGCCAGCATGATCACCGACCGCGCCTCGGGCCAAAGGGCCGCCGCCGACCCGCGCCAGGCCTCGCGGTCCGCCATCCATCCCATCTGCCCGTGCCGCCCCTCGGCCAGGAACATCCGCAACCGCCCGGCCGCCTCGGGCACCGCATCAGGGCGGCAGACGCCCGCCTTCACGAACCCCTCCTCCAGGGCCCGCGCCACCAGCTGCTCTTTCGTCAGCCCTTTCATCTTTGCGCAGGTATCCCGGGGCCGCCTATGGAGCGCCATCGGTTCGAGAACCAAAGGCGGCGGGCAGCGCCCCGAGGGGAGGGTCTAGAAATCCAGGTCGGCATAATGCGGCGCCGGAGGAAAGCCCGAGATCTGGTCGGCAAGCAGCGGCCGGAACGACGGCCGCGACTTGATCTTGGCGTACCAGTCCTTCAGCACCGCATGGCGGTTCCAGTCGACATCGCTGATGTAGTCGAGACAGCTCAGATGCGCCGCCGCGGTGAAATCGGCCAGCGTCATCGCATCGCCCGCCAACCAGCGGCGCTGGTCGAGGAGCCAGGCCATGTAATCCAGGTGATACTTGATCCGGGTCGAGCCGAGCTTGACGTTCTTCGAATCCGGATACCCTTGCCCAGTGACCTTCTTGTTCACCCGCTCGTACAAAAGCTTCGAGGTCACTTCATTGTGGAACTTGTCGTCAAACCAGGCACATAGCCTGCGAACCTCATAGCGCCCCTCTGCGCCTTTCGGCATCAGGGCCGGTTCCGGCGCGGTTTCCTCGATGAACTCGCAGATCGCCTGGCTTTCGCTCATCACGCGGTTGCCCATCTTCAGGATTGGCACCTTGCCCGCCGGATTTCGGCGCAGGAATTCCGGCGAGGGCTCCCAATAGCGTTCCTCGACCAGCTCGACCTCGATCTTCTTTTCCGCCAGCGTCAGGCGCACCTTGCGGCAGAAGGGCGACAGCGGAACGTGATACAGGCGGTTCGAGGGGCGGTTCATCGGGCTGCGGCCTCCGGTCTTGCACCCTCCTTGCCGCGAGCCCGCCCGGAATTCAATCCCTTGCGCCGGTCAGTCCTCAAAACAGGCGGAACGACCGTCCGCCGCAATGGTCTCGGCGCCCGACATGTGCGTCCGCGCCCGGCTTCTGACATAGCTCGAAGGCTTCGAAGCACTCCATTCCTTGGGGTTCGGCAGGACCGCCGCCAGCCGGGCCGCCTGCACCGCGGTCAGGTCCTTCGCATCGACCTTGAAATAGTGCTGCGCCGCCGCCTGCACGCCGAACACGCCTTCGCCGAACTCGGCAACGTTCAGATAGACTTCAAGAATGCGCTGCTTGGACCAGACAAGCTCGACCATGGGGGTCAGGACGGCCTCCATCGCCTTGCGCACCCAGCTGCGACCCTGCCAGAGGAAGACGTTCTTCACCACTTGCTGGCTGATCGTGCTGGCGCCGCGGTTGCTGCCCTGCTCGATCGCCTCGCGGATGGCGGCCATGTCGAAGCCCCAGTGGTTGCAGAAATTCGCATCCTCGGCGGCCACCGCCGACCGTCCCATCACCGGCGCGATATCTTCCCATGCGACCCAATCCTTCTCGATCCCGCCCAGGCGCCAGGCCTCGCTCATCTGGTAAAGATTGATCGGCGGCGGGACAAAGCTGAAAAGCAGGATCAGAAAGCCATAGAGAGCCGCGACTGCGCCCAGACCGCGGCCAAGCCATCTCAACACGACGCGCAACCGGGATCGCGGCGCAGGCGCTTCCGCCTTTGCCTTGCGCCTGCGCGGTGCCGGCTTGGCCCGGTCTGCCGGTTTTTCGGCGGTCTTCTCGGTCATGCTGCTACATGGACGCAGAGCGGCGGGGCCCGTCAAGCCCGTCCTCGATCAGAACGGGCCATCCGCCGACTGGTTCAGCACGCCTTGCGGAATCTGGTTCTGCATATCGTAAAGCGCGTCTTCGGTTTCGGCGCTCAGCCGGGTTTGCAGGATTTTCGGCGCGCCCTTCAGGGCTTTCACCCGGTCCAGGACGCGGTTTGCGCCAAGAAGCCGAACCCGCATCCCCACCGCAGCACCGCCCTTGTCCAGCGCCTGGCCAACCGCAAGCAGGAAGGACTGCTCCACGCCCGCCTCCAGAAACCGGGCGGTGAGGCCCCTGTCCTGTTCCCCCGGTTTCCGGCGGTCAAGAAACAGCATCCCGATCAGCGTCCCCCAGCGACCGCCGCCCAATGGCCGACCGGAGGCAAGGTCGATCGACTGGTTGACCGACACCCGACCGGTTTCGGCCCTGGTCACGACGACAATATCCTCCGGCTCGGTTCCGGCCTCTTGCTGGAAAACGGCCAGCGCCTCACCGGCAACGAAGGCGGCGTTCTGGCTGCCGTAAAGAACAATGATCAGATCGGACACGACCGAAGCTCCGGCGTCGGGTTGGCTTGAAGGGCAATCTAGGCAGGAGAGCAAAGTGCCAACAAGGGAAATCGCCACAACCGCAGACCCTGGGCACCGGACTCTGCGGGCGTCACGCGCGTCGGGGCAGAAAGGACTTTACGCCGGGGCGGATCGCCGCTTATCTCCGCGCCGGTGCATGGAAGGACCGGGCTGCCACGATGATCCTGCGCGGGTTTACCAAGGGCGATGCGCTGTCCGAGGCTGTTTACTCCGATTGCGAACGCTACCGCTACCTGCTGACCCGGGTCTGGGGTAGTGGACCGAAAGCCTTGTTCGTGATGCTGAATCCCTCCACCGCGACCGAAGTTCAGAACGACCCGACGGTCGAGCGCTGCGAGCGGCGCGCGCGCGCGCTGGGCTATGGGGCGTTCCGGGTGACGAACATCTTTGCCTTCCGGGCTACCGACCCCAAAGTCATGCGCGCGGCCGATGACCCGGTTGGTCCGGACAACGACCGCGCGATCCTGGACAGCGTGGATTGGTCGGACAGCATTCTCTGCGCATGGGGCAACCACGGGCTGCACCTGAACCGGGGCGACGAGGTGGCCGCCCTGCTGCGCGGCACCGGCGCCCCGCTTTCGCATCTTGGCCTGACCGGGCAGGGACAGCCGCGCCATCCGCTTTACGTCGGCTACGGCCAGCAGCCACAGGCCTGGTAGCCGGGTCACGCGGCCACCATCTTGACATCGCTCTCGCTCACCGGCGCACCGTTGACCACGGCGAGCTTCGCCCCATCGAGATAGATCGCGTGACCGCCGCCTTCGTTCGCCTCGACCCTAAGCACGGGATCGGGGTGGACGGCTGAGTCATAGACAATGACCAGCTTGTCCTCGCTCGGGTCGTAATCGGAAATCTGCGTGACCGAATCTCTCGACAGCCCGTCCTGCAGGACAAATTCGTCATGGCCTGCGCCGCCGGTGGCGAAATCCCCCGCTCCCAGAAGCAGGTGATCATCGCCATCGCCGCCGTTCAGGAAGTCGGCCTCCTGCTGCCCCTCCTCGACGCCCGATATGGTGTCGTCGCCATTCATGCCATCAAGTTCGTCCCGGTCGCCGCCCCCGGTCAGAAGGTCATTTCCGTCTGCACCGACCAGCCAGTCTTCGTCGTCGCCGCCATCCAGCCAGTCGTCACCCGTCCCGCCCAGAAGCGTATCCTTGCCCGCATCGCCCTGCAGGCTGTCATTGCCCTCGCATCCGGCGAGGGAGTCGTTTCCGTCACCCCCCGCGATGCTGTCTTCGCCCGCGTCGCCATAGACGGTGTCGCTCCCGCCCTCGGCCAGGATGCTGTCATCGCCGTCGCCAGCCCAGATGGCATCATTGCCGCCGCCTGCATCAATCAGGTCATCCCCGCCGCGGCCGTTGATCATGTCGTCGCCGCCGCCGCCTTGAAGGTCATCCCCCGCGTCGTTGCCCGAAAGCTGGTCCACACCGTCGGTGCCGGTAAGCGTGACCGACGGATCGACCGGGTCGTCCAGGTCATCGGAGGTGGGTATGGTGGGATCGCCCGACAGGTCGTCCAGGAGGTCGCCGTCATCAAGCGATGGTTCGCCGTCGTCCGGAGCGGGTGGCTCGGCCTCATCATTGTCATCGTCCCGGAACGAGAACACGGCATCGGCAGCCAGGCCGGCCATCATCACACCGAAAAGGCCAAGCATGGCGAGCAAACCCGAAACTCCCTACCACTTCGACCATCGGGCCGATACCGCAGAACCCACGTTAACCATTTGGTAACGCATGGAAACTCTGGCCAGAAATACCATGGATCGGGCCGTCGCCAAAGCGGCGTTCGCGTCCCGCAACCCGGAATCTCGACTCAGGGTTAACCGTGGCTTGATGGGTCGCGCTGAATCCGCTTCCCTTGCCGTCCGAATCCGCCTATACGCCCGCATCCGCTTTCGGGCGGACCCTCCAAGGGCCTTGCTGGACGACATCCCGGCCTGCGCCATGACCCTTCAGAACAGGAGACCCCGATGTCGATCACCGTTGAAGAAAAAGCCCGCCTGATCAAGGACTACGCCACCAAAGAGAACGACACCGGCTCGCCGGAAGTTCAGGTCGCGGTCCTGTCGTCGCGGATCGCCACTCTGACCGAACACTTCAAGGGTCACAAGAAGGACAACCACTCGCGTCGTGGCCTTCTGATGATGGTGGCCAAGCGCCGCAAGCTCTTGGACTACCTGAAGAAGACGGACGAAGCGCGGTACTCCACGCTGATCACCCGTCTCGGCCTGCGCCGCTAAGACCGGCCAAGGGTTTCGCGAACGCCCGTACCGAAAGGTGCGGGCGTTTTGCGTTGCCGCGGAACCGTCGCGCGCCCATATAGGACCAAACGGAGGCATTCATGGCAGACGACAAGTTTCCCGGCTGGCACGGCACCACCATCCTCGCCGTCCGCCGCGGCGGCGAGGTTGTTGTGGCGGGCGACGGCCAGGTTTCGCTCGGCCAGACCGTTATCAAGGGCACCGCCCGCAAGGTCCGCCGCCTGTCGCCCGGCGGGCATGACGTCGTCTGCGGCTTTGCAGGCTCCACCGCCGACGCCTTCACCCTTCTGGAACGGCTGGAGAAAAAGCTGGAATCTGCTCCCGGCCAGTTGGCCCGCGCCTGCGTCGACCTGGCCAAGGACTGGCGCATGGACAAATACCTGCGCAATCTTGAAGCCATGCTGATCGTGACCGACGGCTCCGCCCTTTTCGTCATAACCGGCGCCGGAGACGTGCTGGAGCCCGAGCATGACGTAGCCGCCATCGGTTCCGGCGGCAACTTCGCCCTCGCAGCCGCCCGGGGCCTGATGGCCACCGACTTGCCAGCCGAGGACGTAGCCCGCAAGGCCATGGCCATCGCCGCCGACATCTGCGTCTACACCAATGGCAACCTGACGGTCGAACGGATCACGGCTCCGGCGAAGACCTAGGCCTGCCCCATTTCCTTCTTCACCTGCATATAGGCCGTCAGCACCGCGTTCATCCGCGTCTGGTAGCCTGGCCCCTGTGCCTTGAAGAAGTCCAGCACCTCCGGGTCCACCCGCAGGGAGATCAGCTTCTTCCGCGATTGTTCCGGCAGCACCGCGTCGGTCCAGCCCGTCGCAAGCGCCTCGACCGGCAACTCGTTGATCCGATCGTTCGGATTCAACACCAACGGACTGGCCAGGGCGCGCTTTTCCGCGATGCTCAGCCGCTTCGGTACTTCGTCAACCATTCACATGCCCCTCTCAGATGCCCAGCGTTTGCCGCTGTGACGTTATCGTTATTTTTCAGTCACTTCCGGCCCGGAATTATATATACATCCTGTATATATGCAACCAGAGGCCGTATATACTGCCCGTGGTCCGGAATTTACCTCACTTGGTTTGCCTCGACAAACCCCTTATCTCTGCAAAGACAGTTTCTTGCCGAGGCATTCGACCGATGACCCCAGAAGACCTACGCGCCGCCGTCGCCGCCGGCATCGTGACCGAAGCGCAGGCGGCCTCGCTCTCGGCCCTGGCGAATGACCGCTCCGGCAAGCGCGCCACCCTTCCGGCCGAAGATGAGCCGTTCGAGTTCTTCCGCGGCTTCTCGGAGATCTTCATCTCCATAGGCCTTGTCATCCTGCTGGTCGGCGTCACGGCACTCCTCGCCGCATTCGGTGGCTTCGCGCTCCTGACGCTCGTCCCGCTCGCGACGGCCGCCATCGCCTGGTGGTGGGCAGGCTACTTCACCCTGAAGCGTCGGATGACCCTGCCCTCGATGGTGCTCGCCACCGCCTTCGGCATCGGCATCGCGATCTTCGTCTTCACCGTGCTTGGAAACGCCGGGCAGGATCATCGGATGACGGCAATCCTGGGCTTTGCACTCTCGGCCTTCGCAATGGTTGCCTGGTATCGGCGATTCCGCCTGCCCTTTTCCGCCTTCCTGACCGGTGGCTTCGTCCTGGCTGCGATCTATGCCTTCACGGCCTCCGCCTCTAACCTCGCCGGGCTCTTCACCGGCTTCCAGGGCTACCGCTCACTGTTCGACCTTGGCGAAAGCCCCGCCTTCGCCAGCGCCACACTGGTCTTCGGGATCGGCGCCTTCCTCACCGGCATGTGGTTCGACATCCGCGACCCCTATCGCCTTGGCCGCTACGCCGCCACGGCCTTCTGGTGCCACCTCCTGGCCGCGCCCGCGCTGGTCAACACCGTCGCCGTCACCCTCCTGAATGGCGGCGGCATCGGCTTTTTGACCATCGCGCTGGTCCTGATCACCGTGCTGGCCCTGGTCATCGACCGCCGCAGCTTCCTCACCGCCGCCATCGCCTATATCGCCATCGTCATCGCCTGGGTGATGGGCGAAGGTGCGGGCACCAGCTGGATCTTCGTCCTCCTCGCCCTTGGCGCCTTCATCACCGCCATCGGTACCTGGTGGGTGCAGCTTCGGGCCAAGGTCATGCAGATGCTCCCTGATTTCCCCGGCAAATCCCGCCTGCCGCCCTATGGATCCACCGAATGACCGACCTGACCCCCCGCGAGATCGTCTCCGAGCTTGACCGCTTCATCATCGGCCAGAAGGAAGCCAAGCGCGCCGTCGCTGTGGCGCTGCGCAACCGCTGGCGTCGGAAGCGGCTGGGCGATGACCTGCGCGATGAGGTCTATCCGAAGAACATCCTGATGATCGGCCCGACAGGGGTGGGCAAGACCGAGATCAGCCGCCGCCTTGCCAAACTCGCGAAGGCGCCGTTCCTGAAAGTGGAAGCAACCAAGTTCACCGAGGTCGGCTACGTCGGCCGCGACGTAGATTCAATCGTGCGCGATCTTGTCGATGTCGCGATCACCGACACCCGCGCCCAGATGCGGGAAGACGTGAAGTCCCGCGCCCACAAGGCCGCCGAGGACCGCGTGGTCGAGGCGCTGGCCGGCAAGGAGGCGCGCGAGCAGACCCGAGAGATGTTCCGAGGCAAGCTGAAGCGTGGCGAGCTGGACGACACGATGATCGAGATCGAGGTCGCGGACGCCGCCCCCGCCATGCCGATGGGCTTCGGCATGCCCGGCATGGAAACCCAGATGCAGGGGTTGCAGGACCTGTTCAAGGCCTTCGGCAGCCGAAGCAGCCGCAAGCGGATGACCGTGGCGCAAAGCTACGACATCCTGATCGGGCAGGAAGCCGACAAACTTCTGGACGATGAGGCCGTCCGCACCGCCGCGCTGGAGGCGGTGCAGGAAAACGGCATCGTCTTCCTCGACGAGATCGACAAGATCTGCGCCCGAAGTGACGCGCGCGGCGCCGATGTTTCACGCGAAGGCGTCCAGCGCGACCTGCTGCCGCTGATCGAGGGCACCACCGTCTCCACCAAGCACGGCCCGGTGAAGACCGATCACATCCTCTTCATCGCCTCCGGCGCCTTCCACATCGCCAAGCCCTCGGACCTCCTGCCCGAACTCCAGGGCCGCCTGCCGATCCGCGTCGAACTCGCGCCGCTGACCGAAGAGGATTTCGTCCGCATCCTCACCGAAACCGACAACGCGCTCACCCGGCAATATACCGCCCTGATGGCGACCGAGGAAGTGACCGTCACCTTCAC
Source organism: Tabrizicola sp. (assembly GCF_016792905.1). Taxonomy (GTDB): domain Bacteria; phylum Pseudomonadota; class Alphaproteobacteria; order Rhodobacterales; family Rhodobacteraceae; genus Tabrizicola. The sequence goes on along the minus strand of NZ_JAEULP010000001.1, from coordinate 49,239 downwards.
CCCCGACGGCATCGCGGCCCTGGCCCGCATCGCCGCCGAGGTGAACCGCAGCGTGGAAAATATCGGCGCGCGGCGGCTTTACACGGTGATGGAGCGCGTCTTCGAAGAGCTCTCCTTCAACGCGCCCGACCGCTCCGGCCACAGGGTGACGGTGGATTCGGCCTTCGTAGAGACGAATCTGGGCGCGCTCGCCCGCTCCGCCGACATCTCGCGCTACGTTCTTTGATCGCCGGAAACCGGGCTTCCCCCGTTGCCGTGGCTTTTGTAGGGTCGTCGCGCAACCGGGGAGTCCAAAGTGACTGACGACACCGTCACGCCGATGATGGCGCAGTATCTGGCGATCAAGGCACAGAACCCCGGCGCGCTTCTGTTCTACCGGATGGGCGATTTCTACGAAATGTTCTTCGACGACGCCGTGGCCGCCGCCGCTGCGCTGGACATCGCCCTCACCAAGCGCGGCTTCCACTTGGGCGAGCCCATCGCCATGTGCGGCGTCCCGGTCCACGCGGCGGAAGGCTACCTTCTCACCCTGATCCGCAAGGGCTTCCGCGTCGCCATCGCCGAGCAGCTGGAAGATCCGGCCGAGGCGAAGAAGCGCGGCTACAAGGCCGTCGTCAAACGCGACGTCGTCCGCCTCGTCACCCCCGGCACCCTGACCGAGGACTCCCTCCTCGAAGCCCGCCGCCACAACTTCCTCGCTGCCTTCTCCGAGGTGCGTGACCAAGCCGCCCTCGCCTGGGCCGACATCTCGACCGGCGAGTTCCGGGTGATGCCCTCCTCGCTCACCCGCCTTGGCCCCGACCTCGCCCGCATCGCCCCCCGCGAACTCCTCCTTAGCGAGGCGCGGGAACGGGAAATCGTCTCTGACATGGCTGAAACCGGGGTTTCCGTCACCCCGCTCTCCCGTGGCAGCTTCGATTCCACCAACGCCGGGAAGCGTCTCTGCGACCTCTTCCACGTCGCTTCCCTCGACGCTTTCGGCACCTTCGACCGTGCCGAAGTCTCCGCCATGGGCGCCTTGGTCGACTACCTGCACCTGACCCAGCGCGGCCGCATGCCGCTTCTCCGCCCCCCGGTTCGCGAACCCTCGGGCGGCACGATGCAGATCGACGCGGCCACCCGCCGAAACCTGGAACTCACCCAGTCCCTCACTGGTGGCCGCGACGGCTCGCTCCTCGCCGCCATCGACCGCACCGTCACCGCCGGGGGTGCGCGACTCCTTGAACGCCGCCTTTCCTCCCCCTCGCTCGACCTTCACACCATCCACGCCCGGCAGGCTGCGCTCGACCACCTCCTCGAAGCTCCCTCGCTCCGCGGTCAGCTGCGCGACGCCCTGGCCCACGTCCCCGACATCGACCGCGCCCTTTCCCGTCTCGCCCTCGACCGAGACGGCCCCCGCGACATGACCGCCATCCGCGCCGGACTGGAACAGGCCGAACGGATCGCAATCCTCCTGACCGACGCCCCACCGCTCCTCTCCGAGGCCGCCACCGCCCTCGTCGGCCACACCGACCTCGTCACCCTCCTGGCCAAAGCCCTCGTTGCCGAACCCCCGCTCCTTTCCCGCGACGGCGGCTATATCGCCCCCGGCTATGACGCCGAACTCGACGAGACCCGCGCGCTCCGCGACGAAGGCCGCGGCGTCATTGCCCGGATGCAGGCCGAGTATATACAGACCACGGGCATCCCCAGCCTGAAGATCAAGCACAACAATGTGCTCGGTTATTTCATCGAGACCACCACGACTCATGAAGACCGGATGCGCGCCATGCCGGAGACCTTCATCCACCGCCAGACCACGGCCGGACAGGTGCGCTTCACCACTCTGCCCCTCAGCGATCTGGAAACCCGGATCCTGAACGCCGGGAACCATGCGCTGGAGATCGAAAAGCGTCACTATCATGGCCTGAAAGCCCGGATTCTCGACGCCTCCGCCCCCATCGCCCTAGCTGCCCGCGCCCTTGCCGAGATCGACCTTGCCGCCGCCTTCGCCGATCTTTCGGCGGAAGAGGGATGGTGCGCGCCGGAGGTGGACGACAGCCGCGCGTTTCAGATCACCGGCGGTCGACACCCCGTTGTGGAACGCGCGCTCCGCCGCGAGGGCCAGCCCTTTGTCGCCAACGACTGCGCCCTGACTGACAGCACGACCCCTGCCATCTGGCTTTTGACTGGCCCGAACATGGCCGGGAAGTCCACCTTCCTGCGCCAGAACGCGCTGATCGCCTTGCTGGCGCAAGCGGGCAGCCATGTCCCCGCGACGGAGGCGCGGATCGGCCTTGTCAGCCAACTGTTCAGCCGGGTGGGCGCCTCCGACGACCTGGCACGCGGTCGGTCGACCTTCATGGTCGAGATGGTGGAAACCGCCGCCATCCTGAACCAGGCCGATGACCGCGCGCTGGTGATTCTGGACGAGATCGGCCGCGGCACCGCAACCTATGACGGCCTCTCCATCGCCTGGGCCACGCTGGAACACCTGCACGAGGTCAACCGCTGCCGCGCCCTCTTCGCCACGCATTACCACGAAATGACGGCTCTCGCGGGCAAGCTGCCGGGAGTGAAGAACGCCACGGTGACAGTGAAGGAATGGGAGGGCGAGGTCATCTTCCTGCACGAGGTCCGCGAGGGCGCCGCCGACCGCAGCTATGGCGTGCAGGTCGCCCGGCTGGCGGGCCTGCCGCCTTCGGTGATCGAGCGGGCGAAAGTGGTGCTGGAGGCACTGGAACAAGGCGACCGCGAGGGCGGGAAACAATCGACGCTGATCGACGACCTTCCCTTGTTCCGCGCTGCACCGCCCCCTCCACCAAAGGCGCAGAAAGCCTCGGCGGTGGAGGAGCGGCTGAAAGGGGTCCACCCCGATGAGCTAACGCCGATGGAGGCGCTGCGTTTGGTTTATGAAATCAAGGGCTTGATGTAGGGTGGGTGCCAACCCACCATCCCAAGGTTCAAGGCGGGCACGGTGGGTTGACACCCACCCTACGATCATCCCGCCGTGTTCGACGACACGCCCACCTGCGCCGGGCGCAACAGCCGGTCGTGCAGCAGGAAGCCCTCCGTCAGCACCTGGATGATCTGCCCGGCCTTCGTCCCAGGAAGGGGAGCCTCGAACATCGCCTGATGCATCTGCGGATCGAACATGTCGCCCACCGCCGGAGAAATCGGCGTCACCCCGTGCTTGGTCATCACGTTGGTCAGCTCGCGCAGGGTCAGCTCGACCCCCTCGATCAGCGCAGACGAGGCTGCCCGGCTTTCCTCGGGGATCGCCTGTATCGCGCGGTTCAGGTTGTCGTAGACCGGCAGAAGGTCACGCGCCAGCCGCGTCCCGCCATACATCTCGGCCTCTTTCCGGTCGCGCTCGGCCCGCTTGCGGGAATTCTCGGCGTCGGCCAGCACCCGCATGAACTTGTCGCGCAGCTCGTCGCGCTCGGCCCGCAGAGCGTCTAGCTCGGCGTCCTCCGGGGTCACTTCAAACTCTTCCAGCTCCACCTGCGGCGAAGCGGCTTCATCCTGCGGCATTCTCACGTCCTCTTGTCACGCCTTGCCGCGGTCACTGACCAGGCGGCCCACCAGCTGTGCGGTGTAGTCGACGATCGGAACGATACGGCCGTAGTTCAGCCGGGTCGGACCGATGACGCCCACCGCGCCGATGATCTTTCGATCAGCGTTCATATAGGGAGAAACCACCAGACTTGAACCGGAAAGTGAAAAAAGCTTGTTCTCCGAGCCGATAAAAATGCGCACACCCTCGCCTGCCTCGGTCAGGTTCAGGAACTCGGCGATGTCGCGCTTGCGCTCCAGGTCGTCGAACAGAACGCGAATCCGGTCGATCTCCGCCTGATCCGCCGCCTCGCCGATCAGGTTCGACCGCCCGCGCACGATCAGCCGCTCTGATGATTCCCCTGCATTTTCCCACAGCGCCAGCCCGCTTTCGACAAGCTGTTGCGCCAGCGAATCGATTTCCTGCCTGCGAACGGCAATTTCCCTCACCATGCTGGTGCGCAGCTCGGACAGGGTGCGCCCTTCGGCCAGCGCATTCAGGAAATTCGCCGCCTCGCGCATGGAAGACGGGGTCTGCCCCGGCGGCGGCACAAACACACGGTTCTCCACCTGGCCATCCGCAAGCACCAGCACCACGAGCGCTCGGTCGGCGGAGAGGCTGACGAACTCGATATGCCGGATCGCCGCTTCCCGCTTCGGCGCCAGCACAACGCTGGCCCCGCGGGTGATCACCGACAATGCGGCCCCAACCTCGTCCAGCAGGGTCGTCACATCCTGGTCGTTGATCCCCAAGGTGGCGTCGATCTTCTCCTGATCCTCCGGCGCGACCTGGCCAACCTCCAGCAGACTGTCGACGAACATCCGCAATCCGGCCTGCGTCGGCACCCGCCCCGCCGAGACATGCGGACTGTCCAGAAGCCCCAGGTATTCCAGATCCTGCATCACGTTGCGGACCGTCGCGGCCGAGACCTTTTCCGACAGCGTCCGGGTCAGCGTCCGCGACCCCACCGGCTCTCCCGAGGTCAGATAGCCCTCCACCACGCGGCGAAACACCTCGCGCGTGCGGTCGTTCATCTCGGTCAGAATGGCCTGCGGGCTCGACATCGGTTCGGGTTTCGGGGTTGCATCCCCCGCCTGTGGTTGCATATGTGGCCGCATTCCTTTGAAAGGTCGGATCATGCGCCCGTCAGGCAGAAAACTAAGCGATCTTCGGGCGGTTTCAATCGAAACCGGCGTGATGAAGCATGCCGAGGGCTCGTGCCTGATCAAGATGGGCGAAACTCACGTCCTCTGCTCCGCGACGATCGAGGACAAGGCGCCCCCCTTCCTGAAGAACACCGGTCAGGGCTGGGTGACGGCGGAATACGGCATGTTGCCCCGCGCTACCAACTCGCGGACCCGGCGTGAGGCGGCGGCAGGCAAGCAATCGGGCCGGACGCAGGAAATCCAACGGCTTATCGGGCGCTCGCTGCGCGCAGGCGTCGACCGCCAGGCGCTGGGCGAACGCCAGATCGTCGTGGACTGCGACGTGATCCAGGCCGACGGCGGCACCCGTTGCGCCTCGATCACCGGCGGCTGGGTCGCGCTGCGGCTGGCGGTGAACAAGCTCCTGACCTCGGGCGTGATCGTGTCGGACCCGATCCTGGACCATGTTTCCGCGGTCTCCTGTGGCATCTATGCGGGCCAGCCGGTGCTCGATCTCGACTATGCCGAGGATTCGGCCGCCGGAACCGACGGCAATTTCGTGATGACCGGCGCGGGAAAGCTGATCGAAGTGCAGATGTCCGCCGAGGGCTCCGCCTTCAGCCAGGACGAGCTTCTCCACCTCCTCGACCTCGCCCGTCAGGGCAACGCCGCGCTGGTTGCGGCGCAACGGGCGGCGCTGGGCCTTTAAGATGCTGAAACGCGGGGATCGCCTGCTGGTCGCCACCCACAACCGTGGCAAGCTGGAAGAGATCGCCGATCTTCTGCGTCCCTTCAACGTGACCGTCCTCGGCGCCGGAGACCTCGGCCTGCCCGAACCCGAGGAAACCGAGACCACCTTCATCGGCAATGCGCGCCTGAAGGCCCATGCCGCCGCCCGGGCCTCCGGACTGGTTGCTCTGGCCGACGACTCCGGCCTGGCAGTCGATGCCCTGAACGGAGCACCCGGCGTCTTCACCGCCGACTGGGCCACCACGTCAAAAGGCCGCGACTTCGCGGTCGGCATGGAGCGTGTCTGGCGCGAGCTTGAAGCCATCCGCGCCCCCGAACCCCGCCGCGCGCAATTCTGCTGCACCCTGGTTCTCGCCCACCCGGATGGCCATGACCTTGTCTTCGAAGGAAAATCCCCCGGCCACCTGGTCTGGCCCGGTCGCGGTGAACAAGGTCACGGCTTCGATCCGATCTTCATGCCTGACGGCCACAGCCAGACTTTTGGCGAGATGGGCCGCTGGGAGAAGAACCGCCTCTCTCACCGCGCCGACGCCTTCGCCAAACTGGTCGCGGCCTGCTTCCCGTAATGGAAGACTGGCGCCACGCCGGCTTCGGCCTGTATCTCCACTGGCCCTTCTGCCAGTCGAAATGCCCCTACTGCGACTTCAACAGCCACGTCGCCGCCCGCGTCGACCAGTCCCGCTGGCTAGGGGCCTTCGAAGCCGAGATCGACCGCATCGGCGCCCTGACGCAGGGCCGCATCCTGAACACTGTCTTCTTCGGCGGCGGCACCCCCTCGCTGATGGAGGCCGCCACTGTCCAGGGCATCCTCGACCGCGTCCGCAGCACCTGGACTCTCGCCAACGACGTGGAGATCACGCTGGAGGCCAACCCCGGTTCGGTCGAAGCCGCCCGGTTCGAGGCCTACGCCAAGGCAGGCGTTAACCGGGTTTCCCTTGGAATCCAATCACTTGACCCGGAAGACCTCCGCCGTTTGGGCCGGATGCACTCCGTTGACGAGGCGAGCGCCGCCATCGCCATCGCCCAATCCACCTTCCAGCGCGTCTCCATCGACCTGATCTACGCCCGCCAGAACCAGACCCTCGCCGCCTGGCGCGACGAACTGCACCGAGCACTCGACTTTGGCACCTCGCATCTCTCGCTCTACCAGCTCACCATCGAGGACGGCACCGTCTTCGGCCAGATGCACGCCAAGAACCTCCTGCGCGGCCTGCCCGAGGAAGACCTCTCCGCCGACATGTTCGATCTGACACAGGAGATCACGGCAAACGCCGGTCTCCCCGCCTATGAGGTGTCGAATCATGCCCGCCCCGGTGACGAATCGCGCCACAACCTGATCTACTGGCGCATGGGCGATTACGCCGGAATCGGCCCCGGGGCGCATGGCCGACTCACCCTCGATTCGGCCCGATTCGCGACGGAAGCGGAACGACAGCCGATGCCCTGGCTCGACCAGACCCTCAACCGCTCCGGTTCCGCCGAGACATCCGACCGCCTTTCTCCCGAAGACCGCGCCGCCGAATACCTGATGTTCGCGCTTCGCCTGAAGGAAGGCGCGTCGCTCAGCCGGTTCGCGGCGCTTGCGGGCGCCCCGCTCGCCCCCGGCGCGCTGTCGGAAATGGCCGATCTCGGGTTCCTGCACCAGGAGGAAGATCAGCTCCGCACCACCGGATCCGGGGTGATGGTGCTGAACGGCATCCTCCGCGCCCTGCTGGCAGACCGGCAGAGCGCGGGCTGATCAATCTTCATCTGGTAGCTGCGAAAGCATGCGGCACAAGGTATCGAGGTCATCCAGCGACGCATAGCGGATCGTCAGCTCACCACTCTCGCCGCCGGAAGCGTGGTTGATCCGCACCGCCATCTTAAGGTTCGCGGACAAATCGGCCTCCAGCGCCCTGGTGTCGGCATCCTTCTCCGGCGCCTTGACGGCAGGCTTCCCGGCGGGCTTCATCGCTGCCTCGGCCTTGACCAGTCGCTCCGTCTCGCGAACCGACAGCCCCTTGGCGACAATCTGCGCCGCCAGATCCGATGCGTTCGGGCTGCCGATCAGCGCCCGCGCATGCCCGGCCGAAAGCGCGGCGTCCCGCACCATGTCCTGCACATCGGCTGGCAGAGTCAGCAGCCGCAACAGGTTTGCAACATGGCTGCGGCTGCGGCTCAGCGCTTCGGCCAGCTTCTCCTGCGTGTGCCCGAATCGGGTCATCAACTGCCGGAAGCCCAGCGCCTCTTCGATCGCGTTCAGGTCGGCCCGCTGGATATTCTCGATGATCGCGACTTCCAGCACTTCGGTATCGTCAAGATCGCGAACAATGACAGGAACTTCATGCAGTTGCGCCAGCTGTGCCGCCCGCCAGCGCCGTTCGCCGGCGACGATCTCATAGACGTCGCGCCCCGATTTCCGCCGCACGATCAGCGGCTGGATCACACCCTTCTGCCGAATCGAATCGGCCAGCGACTCAAGCTCCTCGCGCTTGAAGTCCATCCGAGGCTGCTGCGGGTTCGGTTCCAGCTTGTCGACAGGCAGATGCTGCTCAGCCCTGCGCGGCGTCGCCATCTGCTCCGGCCCCGCCAGATGGACATCCGCCATCAGCGCCGAAAGTCCGCGCCCCAGGCCCCGCTTTTCGTTCTTGCCACTCATCAATCAAGCCTCTGATACTTCTGGTGTCTTGCGGCGGTCCGAAATCTCCCGCGCAAGGGCGCGATAGGCCTCGGCACCCTTGGAGCCCGGATCGTAGGTCAGGACGGGCAGTGCATAGGACGGCGCCTCGCTGATTCGCACGTTGCGGGGAATCGTCGTCTTCATCACCAGATCGCCCATGTTGGCACGAGCGTCCGCTTCGACCTGGGCCGTCAACCTGTTGCGGCGGTCATGCATCGTCAACACAACCCCTTCGATCCGCAGGTCCGGGTTGGCCGACCGGCGCACATCGCGAATCGTCAGCATCAGCTGGGACAGGCCTTCCAGCGCGAAGAACTCGCACTGCAACGGGACAAGGACCGAGTTGCAGGCGACAAGTGCATTGACAGTCAGCAGGCTCAGCGCGGGCGGGCAGTCGATCAGGATGTAGTCGAAACCGTAAGCTTCCATTTCGGGGCGGCGGAGAGCATCATGCAGCAAGTAGCTGCGCTTCTCGTTCGACACGATGTCGAGGTCGGCCGAGGACAAGTCGGCATTGGCTGGAATGATCATCACTTCCGGAATGCCGGTTTCGATCACAACATCCTGTAGAGCCACGCCATCAACAATCAAGTCATAGCTGGTCTTCTTGCGCGCATCCGGCCGGATGCCAAGCCCGGTTGATGAGTTGCCCTGCGGATCGATGTCCACCAGCAGGATTCTCTTGCCCAGCTCGGCAAGCCCGGCAGCCAGGTTTATTGCAGTCGTTGTCTTGCCAACGCCGCCCTTCTGGTTCGCCAGCGCGAGGATATGAGGCTGCCGGTCAGTCTTGTCTGGCACGATGGATGTTCCTGATCTCAAGAATTGCAGCTTCGGCCTCGGACAGGCTTTGCCGACTGTAAGGGTCAAACGCCCACATCGTTCGGGCTTGAGCAAGCTCCTCCGCCCAACGCGCGCCTTTCGGGAAGATCGCGAGGCCGTCTGCACGCAAATGCCGCTCGGCAAAGCCCAGAAGGTCCGCAAGCGACGCAAGAGCGCGCGCGGACAGGACATCAGCGTTCTGCGGCGCAAGCGATTCGATTCTCTCGGTCCTCACCGTCACGGGAACGCCAAGCGCTTGTGAGGCCTGGCGCAGGAATGTGGCTTTGCGAAGATCGGATTCGACCAGCGTTACGCGCAGGTCCGGCTTCATCTCTTGCGCAAGTATGGCCACTACGAGCCCGGGAAAGCCGCCGCCCGACCCCAAGTCGACCCAGGACTGCGCTTTCGGCGGGTAAAGCGAAAAGACCTGTGCTGAATCAACAATGTGTCGGCTCCAGAGATCTGCAAGTGTTGCTTTGCTCACAAGGTTGATTGCGGAGTTCCAGCGCCGCACGAGCGCTTCGAACTCCCTCAGCTTGGCGAATGTTTCACGTGAAACATTCAGACCCGCAACTGACTCTTCTGCTGCGTCCGTCATCCCGCCAGCCGTTCCGACTGCGGTTTCCGCAAATGGGCAAGCACAAGCAGCAAAGCCGCCGGAGTAACGCCTTCAATGCGCGAAGCTTGCAGAATCGTATCCGGCTGAGCGCGCGAAAGCTTCTGCTTCAGCTCATTCGAAAGGCCGGAAATCCGGCTGTAGTCGAAGTCCCCGGGTATCCGCTGCGTTTCCTGGCGCCGCAAATCAGCAACTTCCTTCGCCTGGCGATCCGAATACTGGTTGTAGGTCGAATCGATCTGCAGCTGCGCCAGCACCTCGATGCTCAAATTCTGGTAGGCAGGAAAAGCCTCCGCTACTACATCAAGTTCCACCCCCGGCAGCGACAGCACGTCATAGGCCGAGCGCTTCCCGCCATCCCGGCTGACTGCGATCCCCGCATCGTTCAGCGCCTTCGGCCCGATCAGCACTTCGGACAGGGCATCGCGCCCGGATTCCAGGGCATCGAGCTTCGCATCAAACGCAACTCGCCGCGCCTCCGACACGCAGCCCGCCTGCAATCCGATGGGCGTCAGCCGCCGGTCGGCGTTGTCAGCGCGCACTGTCAGCCGGAACTCGGCCCGCGACGTGAACATGCGGTAGGGTTCCGTCACCCCGCGCGAAGTGAGGTCGTCGATCATCACGCCGATATAGCTGTCGGTCCGGCTGAACTCGACCGGCGCGCGGCCACCAGCGGCAGCAGCAGCGTTCAGCCCAGCTACAAGCCCTTGTGCCCCGGCCTCCTCATACCCTGTTGTCCCATTGATCTGGCCCGCGAAATACAGCCCGGGCACCGCGCGCGTCTCCAGCGTCCGATGCAGCCCGCGCGGATCGAAATAGTCGTACTCAATCGCATAGCCCGGTTGCAGGACCGCTGTCCGCTCCAGCCCCGCAATCGTGCGGATATAGGCGTGCTGAACCTCTTCCGGCAGCGAGGTCGACAGCCCGTTCGGATAGACCGTATGGTCGTCCAGCCCCTCCGGCTCCAGGAACACCTGGTGCGAGCTCTTGTCGGCAAAGCGCACCACCTTGTCCTCGATCGACGGGCAATAGCGCGGGCCGACGCCCTCGATATGTCCCCCATACATAGCGGAGCGGCCAAGGTTGTCCCGCACGATCTGGTGGGTCGCCTCCGAAGTATGCGTGATCCCGCAGGAAATCTGCCGGGCTTCCGGCACCCGGTTCAGGAAGGAAAACACCGCCGGATGCTCGTCCCCCGGCTGGCTTTCCAGCCGCGCCCAGTCGATCGTCCGCCCGTCCAGCCGCGGCGGCGTGCCCGTCTTCAGCCGCCCGACCGGCAGCGCCAGCTCGGCAAGCTGTGCCGCCAGCAGCCGTGACGGCGAATCGCCCATCCGCCCGCCCGACATCCGCCGGTCGCCGATGTGGATCACCCCATTCAGGAAAGTCCCCGCGGTCAGCACCACCCGGCCCGACGCAAACTCTACCCCCGAGGCCAGCACAACCCCGGCCACCGCCCCGCCGACCAGACGCAGCCCGGCGACTTCGCCCTCGATCACCTCCAGCCCCGGCGTCGCCAGAAGTTCTGCCCGCATCGCCTCGCGGTAAAGCCGCCGGTCGATCTGCGCCCGCGGCCCCTGCACAGCCGGTCCCTTGCGCCGGTTCAGCAAGCGGAACTGGATGCCCGCCCGATCCGCTATCCGGCCCATCACGCCATCCAGCGCGTCTATCTCGCGGACAAGGTGCCCCTTCCCGAGGCCCCCTATCGCCGGATTGCAGGACATCGCCCCCAGCGTCTCCACCCGCAGCGTCACCAGTGCAACAGACACACCCATCCGGGCCGCTGCGGCAGCCGCTTCAGCGCCCGCATGGCCGCCGCCGATCACGATGACGTCGTAGTGTTTCACGTGGAACACTCCCTGGGAACACCCTTCACTTGCCGATGCAGAAGCTGGCGAAAATCTCGCCGAGCAGGTCGTCCACATCCACCCGGCCAACCAACGCATCCAGCGCCCGCACAGCCTGTCGAAGATGTTCCGCCGCCAGCTCGACGCGCGAGTCAGGTCTTACCACTTCCGCCCGTGACTCGGCCAGAGAGCGAATTGCAGATGTTACTGCCAGCCGGTGCCGTTCACGCACCAAAGCGCCTGCCGACGCCACTCTTTCCTGCAAGATCGCGCCGATCCGGGCCATCACTTCAGCGACCCCTGCACCCGTTTTGCCCGACACAGCCAAGCCGGAAAAACCAGATTTGGTGTCAGCCTTGCCAAGAACCACCAGATCATCCCCGGTCGGCTCCAGCCCCGGTACAGCCGAGCCGTCCGTCAGGAACAGGCGCAAATCCGCCGCTTCGGCGCGCGCCAATGCGCGGTCGATCCCCGCCTGTTCCAGCCGGTCCTCGGTGTCGCGCAGGCCTGCCGTGTCCAGGAACGTCACCGGCAGCCCGGCAATCTCCATCCGCACCTCGATCACATCCCGCGTCGTCCCGGCGATCTCCGAGGTGATGGCCGCCTCGCGCCCCGCCAGCTGGTTCAACAGCGTCGACTTGCCCGCATTCGGCGCACCGACAATCGCCACTTCGAACCCGTCCCGGATGCGTTCCGCCGCCGCAACCCCTGCCGCCTCGCGCCCGAAGTCCGTCATCAGGCCGTCGATGAGTGTCAGAACTTCCGGCGAAACATCCACCGGCACGTCCTCATCCGCGAAATCAATCGTGGCTTCCAGCAATGCCCCCGCCCGGATCAGGTCGCGCCGCCAGCCCTCCACCTTCTGCCCGACCGACCCCGACAGAACCCGCACCGCCTGCCGCCGCTGCGCCTCGGTCTCGGCATCGATCAGGTCAGCCAGCCCCTCCACCTGCGCAAGGTCCAGCACGCCGTTCTCCAGCCCGCGGCGGGTGAACTCGCCCGGTTCGGCCAGCCGCAGCCCCGGCTGGTCCGCCAAGGCCCGCAGCACCGCCCCCACCACCGCCGGACCGCCATGGCAGTGCAGCTCCACCACCGCCTCGCCGGTGAAGCTCGCCCCTTCGGCAAAGCTGACAACGAGTGCCTCGTCCAGCAACTCGCCGCCCCAGGTCAGCCGCCGCAAGCCCGCCACCCGCGGCGCAGGCAGCGACCCGCAGAGCGCGAGACCGGCCGCAAACGCCGCCGGCCCCGAGACGCGAACCACGGCCAGGCCCGACCGACCCCGCGCCGTGGCGAGGGCATAGATCGTGTCCATCGCCGCCCGCCTGTCAGGTGTTCATCGACTCGAAGAATTCCGAGTTGGTCTTGGTCTGCTTCAGCTTCGAGATCAGGAACTCGATGGCATCCGTCGTGCCCATCGGGTTCAGGATGCGGCGCAGCACATAGGTCTTCTGCAGGTCGGTCTTGTCGACCAGCAGGTCCTCTTTCCTTGTGCCGGACTTCAGGATGTCCATCGCCGGGAACACCCGCTTGTCGGCAACCTTGCGGTCGAGCACGATCTCGCTGTTACCCGTGCCCTTGAATTCTTCGAAGATCACTTCGTCCATCCGGCTGCCGGTGTCGATCAGCGCGGTGGCGATGATCGTCAGCGACCCGCCCTCCTCGATGTTCCGCGCCGCGCCGAAGAACCGCTTCGGGCGTTGCAGGGCGTTCGCATCGACACCGCCGGTCAGCACCTTGCCGGAAGACGGCACCACGGTGTTGAAGGCCCGGCCCAGGCGGGTGATCGAATCGAGCAGGATCACCACGTCGCGCTTGTGCTCGACCAGCCGCTTGGCCTTCTCGATCACCATCTCCGCCACCGCGACGTGCCGCGTCGCCGGTTCGTCGAAGGTCGAGGACACCACCTCGCCCTTCACCGACCGCTGCATGTCGGTCACTTCCTCGGGGCGTTCGTCGATCAAGAGGACGATCAGGTAGCATTCCGGATGATTGGTCGCGATGGAATGCGCGATGTTCTGCAACAGCACGGTTTTACCCGTCCGCGGCGGCGCCACGATCAGCCCGCGCTGACCCTTCCCGATGGGCGAGACCAGGTCGATGATCCGGGCCGAGCGGTCCTTGATCGTCGGATCCTCGACTTCCATCTTCAGCCGCTCATCCGGGTAAAGCGGCGTCAGGTTGTCGAAGTGGACCTTGTGCTTGGCCTTTTCCGGGTCGTCGAAGTTGATCTTCGTGGCCTTCGTCAGGCTGAAATAGCGCTCGTTCTCCGACGGGGCCTTGATCACCCCTTCGATGGAATCGCCGGTGCGCAGCGAAAATTGGCGGATCATCTCGGGCGAGACGTAGATGTCATCCGGGCCGGGCAGATAGTTCGCCTCGGGCGACCGCAGGAAGCCGAACCCGTCCTGCAACACCTCCAGCACGCCGTCGCCGCCGATCTCCCAGCCTTCCTCGGCATGCTCCTTCAGGATCGAGAACATCATCTCGCCCTTGCGCATGGAGGGGGCGTTCTCGATCTCCCACTCTTCGGCCATGGCCAGAAGATCGGCCGGGGTCTTGGCCTTGAGTTGGGCGAGGTTCAAGCGTTCAACGTTCATGGAAAACCTTTGGGCGGACCGGCCCCTACAGGGCGGATCACGGGCAGGATGGCAAGGGAGATGCGGTGGGCCGGACGGCCCTGCACCGCCGCAGGTAATGTCACCTGCGGCAAAAGTCAATCAGTAGCGCAGGATCACCGAGAAGACGATGATCAGCATCAGCACGGTCGGCACCTCGTTCATGATCCGGTAGGTCCGCCCGCTGCGGGTGTTTGTCCCCCGGACGAAGTCCTTGCGCCGGGCCGACAGCCAGCCGTGGAACCAGCCCATCACCAGCACGGCCCCCGCCTTGACCCAGGGCCAGGCGAAGGACCAGTCCACCACCCCCGGCGTGAAGACCAGCGCCAGCCCGAAGACGAAGGTCGCGATCATCGCCGGGTTGATGATCCCCCGCAGCAGGCGCCGTTCCATGGTCTGGAACATCGCGTCGGTCTTCGATCCCGGCTCCACCTGTTCGGCGTGATAGACGAACAGCCGCGGCAGGTAGAACATCCCCGCCATCCAGGAGATCACCGACACGACGTGCAGCGATTTCGTGACCGGATACCAGTCGGCCAGAAAATCCGTGATCGTCTCAAGCATCTCGTCCACCCTGCAGGCCACGCCTGTCTTCTATAAAGAATAAAGAAAAGAAGGAATGTGGATGATGTAGGCCCTGTGCAGAACGGGATTTGCCCGACCGCCCCCAGAACGCTCCACAAGGAGGGGCTTGGGGACAAATCCGGGAAAAGACCGCAGCAGCGAACATATCACAAAGAACACATAAACATTTCAACTACTTACAGAAAGGCCGCAACCGCCGCCATCCACAGGTCAGCCCTATCCCCACCCAAGGCACAAGATTTTCTCCCGTCCCGCGTGACAAGCCTCTCAACAGCGGGATATCTCTGCCCCAACAGCCCCGGATTGCGGCACATGCCCACAGCCAGCCCGCAACACCCGCCTTCTCCCCCGTCAGGGCCTCAGGAACAAACCGCGGATATCCACAGCCCCCATGATCCTCGCCTCCACCTCGCTCACCCGGCTCCAGATGCTCCGCGCCGCGGGCCTCGACCCCACGCCCATCGCCCCCCGCGTCGACGAAGCCAGCATCCGCGACGCGCTGACAGCCGAGGGCGCCCACCCCCGCGACATCGCCGACACCCTGGCCGAGATGAAGGCCCGCAAGGTCGCCGAGAAACACCCCGAGGCCCTCGTCCTCGGCTGCGACCAGGTCCTCGCGCTTGACCGCGACACCTTCGCCAAGCCCGAAACCCCCGAGGACGCCCGCCAGCACCTCCGCCGCCTGAGAGGCAAGACCCACAAGCTCCTTTCCGCCCTCGTCATCTACGAAAATGCCGAACCCGTCTGGCGCCATGTCGGCGAGGCCCGCCTGACCATGCACGACATCTCCGACGCCTACCTTGACGCCTACCTCGACAGAAACTGGGACAGCGTCCGCCACTCCGTCGGCTGCTACAAGGTCGAGGAAGAAGGCGTTCGGCTGTTTTCCGCCATCGCCGGCGATCATTTCACCATTCTCGGCCTGCCGCTTCTGCCGCTGTTGGCATGGATGGGCAACCGGGGCATGATCGCCCGATGACCGACCACCCCCGTATCCCGCTTGCTGCCGTCATCGGCCACCCGATCGCCCACAGCCGCAGCCCCGCGCTGCACAATTACTGGCTGAAACGCTACGGCATCAAGGGCCACTACATTCCCATCGACATCGTTCCGGTCGACCTCTCGCGCCTCTTGCGCACCCTGCCCGAGCTTGGCTTCGTCGGCTGCAACGTCACTATCCCGCACAAGGAGGCCATCCTCCAGATCGCCGACGTGGTGACAGACCGCGCCGCGCTGATCGGGGCCGCCAACACGCTGATCTTCCGCAAGGACGGCAAGATCCACGCCGACAACACCGACGGCTCCGGCTTCATCGCCAACCTGCGCCAGAACGCGCCCGACTGGAAACCCGCCTCCGGTCCCGCCGTCGTCCTTGGCGCAGGCGGGGCCGCCCGGGCCGTCGTCGCCGCCCTGATCGAGGTCGGCGTGCCGGAAATCCGCCTTGCCAACCGGACGCGCGCCCGGGCCGACGCCATCCGCCAGGACTTCGGCGCCAAGATCCATGTTCACGAATGGGTGCAGGCCCCGAACCTCCTCGACGATGCAATCACTGTCATCAACACCACCTCGCTCGGCATGACCGGCAAGCAAGAGTTTCATGTACCCCTCCACCGCCTCAACCCCGGCGCGCTTTGCAATGACCTGGTCTACACCCCCCTCAAGACGCAGTTCCTGATCGAGGCCGAAGAACGGGGCGCCTCAGTGGTCGACGGCCTCGGCATGCTGCTCCACCAGGCCGCCCCGGGTTTCGAACGCTGGTTCGGCACCCGCCCCGAAGTGGACGAGGCCGCCCGCAAAGCCGTTCTTGCGGCATGAGCTTCGTCCTCGGCCTTACCGGCTCCATCGGCATGGGCAAGTCCACCACGGCCCAGATGTTCGCCGATGCGGGCCTGCCCGTCTGGGACGCCGATTCCGCCGTCCATCGCCTCTATCAGCCGGGTCAGCCAGCAGCACTGGCCGTCGGACAGCTCTTTCCCGTTGCCATAGACAAAGACGGCAGCGTCAACCGCGCCACCCTGCGCAGCTTGATCCGGACCGACGTCACCGTGCTCGACCGCCTCAACGCCGCCGTCCACCCGCTCGTCGCGGATGACCGCGCGGCCTTCCTGACGGCGAACGAAAGCGCCCCCATCGTCCTCCTCGACGTGCCCCTGCTTTTCGAATCCCGCGTCAACACAGCCTGCGATGCCGTGGTCGTGGTCTCCGCGCCGCGCGAAGTCCAGCGGGACCGTGTCCTGTCGCGCGGCGCGATGACCGAGGCCGAGTTCCGGACCATTCTCGCCCGCCAGATGCCCGATGCCGAGAAACGCGCAAGGGCGGACTACATCATCCCAACGACCAGCCTTGAAGCCGCGCGTCAGGCGGTAAAGGATGTGCTGGCCGACATCCGCCGCCGGATCACCAGACATGCGTGAAATCGTCCTCGACACCGAAACCACCGGGCTTGAACCGACCGAGGGCGACCGCATCGTCGAAATCGGCGCGGTGGAACTGTTCAACCACCTGCCCACCGGCAAGACCTACCACCAGTATATCAACCCGGAACGCGGAATGCCGCTCGGGGCCTTCAACATCCACGGCATCGGGCACGACATCCTGGAACAGCCCGGCCAGCCGGTTCCAGGCGGCGTCACACTGCGGGACAAGCCTGTCTTTGCCCGCATCGGTCAGGCCTTTCTCGATTTCATCGGCGATGCGCGGCTTGTGGCGCACAATGCCGGGTTTGACATGAAGTTCCTGAACTTCGAACTGGAACGGGCCGGTCTCCCCGGCCTTCCGGGCGCGCGTGCCATCGACACGGCGGCCATGGCCCGGACCAAATTCCCCGGCTCGCCCGCTTCGCTCGATGCCCTTTGCCGCCGCTTCGGCATCGACAACTCCATGCGCGAAAAACACGGTGCGCTCCTCGACAGCGAAATTCTCGCCGAGGTCTATCTGGAACTGATCGGCGGCCGCCAACCGGATCTGGTGCTCGGCAGCGCTGCCCCGGCCCCGGCAATGGGCGCGACAGGCGACACAACCTGGCGCCCCCGTCCCCGCCCGGAACCGCTGCCGCCGCGGATCACCGAAGCAGAAACCGCGGCCCATGCGGCGATGCTCGCGAAACTGGGCGATGCTGCGATCTGGAAGCAGAACGCGTAACGGCTGATCGTCACGCACCGCCGGTCCAGCCCGCGTCCCCTCTCCCCCTGGGGGAGAGGGTCAGGGTGAGGGGAAAACGCTTCAGTTGACCTTTTCGGTCGGCGCCGCAGCTGCCGCCTGTGCCTGCGCCCGACGCGCCAGCTCCTGCCGGTAAAGTGCCATGAAATCGACGGTATCCACGTTCAGCGGCGGGAAGCCACCGTCGCGCGTCACGTCCGAGATGATCCGACGCACGAAGGGGAACATCAGTCGCGGGCATTCGATCAGCAGGAACGGATGCATCTGGTCGTCGCTGACACCCTCGACGTGGAAGGTCGAGCCGTATTCCAGCTCAAGAAGGAACAGCACGTCGCCGTTGACCTTGTTCTTCGACGTCACCTTGAACTTGGTGATGACTTCGTACTGGTTCGGCACCGGGCGCTTGCGGGCGTCAAGGCTCACTGCGACCTGGATGTCCGGCTGCACTTCGCCAGCCGACAGGCCCTTCTGCACCACCATGTTCTCGAAGGACATGTCGCGCACATACTGCGCCAGCACCTGCATCTTGACTTGTTGCGGAGCGGCGGTAGCGCCGTTCCCAGCCGGGGTTTCGTCTGCCATTTCCGGGTCTCCCAAACGGATTTGCCGCCTTCTATCAGGTCAGCGGCCCGCTCTCAATGCTGCGGTTGTCCAGCACGGAAAAGGCCGACCCGAAGGTCGGCCGAGTCTTAAGATTTCATGAACACCCGCAAGCAAGGCCTTGATTTCATTGGACTGGAAAATCTGTCCACCGTGGACACATCCTCCGGCTCAACTCAGAGAACCTCACTCATCTTCACAGTCCGCCCCTCGGCGACCGACTTCAGCGCAGCCTCGGCCAGGGCCAGGGCCAAGAGCCCGTCCTCGCCCGACGGGCTCGCCTTGGCCTTGCCGCCGATCACGTCGATGAAGGCCGCGATCTCGGCCGCATAGGCCTCGGTATAGCGGGTCATGAAGAAGTCATGCAGCGGCGGCCGGGTATAGCCCGCCCCGGTCGCCACCTCGATGGAAACCGGCCGCTGGTTCTCGGCCGAGGCGACCCCCTTCGACCCGTGCACCTCGATCCGCTGGTCGTAGCCATAGGTCGCCCGGCGCGAGTTCGAGATCACCGCCATCTTGCCCGAGCCCGTCTTCAGCATGACCTGAACCGAGTCGCTGTCCCCCGCCTTCCCGATCGCCGGATCGACCAGCACCGCCGCCATCGCCGAAACCTCGGTGACTTCCTCGCCCAGCAGGAACCGCGCCATGTCGAAGTCATGGATCGTCATGTCCCGGAAGATCCCGCCCGACCGCGCGATGTAGTCCAAGGGCGGCGCCCCCGGGTCGCGGCTGGTGATCGTCACCATCTCTACCGTCCCGATGCTGCCCTTGTCGATCTCGCCCCGGACGGCAGCGAAATGCGGGTCGAAGCGGCGGTTGAAGCCGACCATCAGCACCCCCTTCTCGGCGTGGACGACCTCCAGGCACTGTTTGACGCGGGCCAGCGACAGGTCGATGGGCTTTTCGCAGAACACCGCCTTCCCGGCCTTCACGAACTGCTCGATCAGGTCAGCATGGGTATCCGTCGGCGTGCAGATCACCACCGCGTCGATGTCCTTCGCCGAAGCAATCGCGTCGATGCTGCGCACATCGCAGCCATACTGATCCGCAATCGCCTGCGCCGCCGGGGCCATCGCGTCCGACACCGCCACCAGCTTCGCGGCCGGGTTCCCCGTCACCGCCTTCGCATGAACCTTCCCGATGCGCCCCGCGCCCAGAAGCCCGAACCTGATCGTCATAGCCTGTCCTCTTTCAAAGCCTGTTTCTTGTTGGCAACAAGGTTGCCGAACTTCTATCTTCCTGCAACGATCATTGCAAGGCGCTCAGGCGAACGCCGCATCCGAGGCACCCTTCACCCCGGTGATGTAGCTCACGATGTCATTGCCGTCGGTTTCATCCTTCCGCAGTGACGCCACGATGCGCCCGCGACGGAACACGACGATCCGGTCCACCAGGTCGAAAACCTGCCGCAGGTTGTGGCTGATCAGGATCATCGGGATGCCGCGCTCCTTCAGCCCCCGGATGATGTTCTCGACCTGCGCCGTCTCCTGCACCCCCAGCGCCGCCGTCGGTTCGTCCATGATCACCAGCTTCGACGCAAAGGCTGCCGTCCGGGCGATGGACACGCACTGCCGCTGCCCGCCCGACATGTTGCGGATCGGGTTGTCGACATTGGGGATTTTCACCGCCGTGGTCTTCAGCGCCTCCATCGTCCGGTCGCGCATCGTCTTGCGGTCCAGCCAGGAGAATGGCCCAAGCTTGAACTTGAACAGCTCGCGCCCCAGGAACAGGTTCGAGGGCACGTCCAGATCGTCAGCCAGCGCCAAGGTCTGAAAGACCGTCTCGATCCCGGCCTGTCGCGCCTCCAGTGGGCCGGAGAAATTCACCGGCTGGCCGTCAAAGATAACCTCACCGGAGGACCGCTGCTCTACCGCCGTGACCTGGCGCACGAACGTGGACTTCCCCGCCCCGTTATCGCCCACCACGGCGACATGCTCGCCTTCGTGCAGGATGAAGTTCGCGTCTTCCAGCGCATGTACGCCGCCATAGTGCTTGGTCAGGCCACGGGTTTCCAGAATGATCTTCGACATGTCCGTTACCCCCGGGTCCGTTTGCGTTGCCGCCATTGGTCCAGCACCACGGCGCCGACAATGATCGCGCCCTTGACCATCTCCTGGTAATAGGCGTCCAGCTTGATCGAGGTGAACCCCGAGATGATGACCGAAAAGATCATCGCGCCCAGCACCGTTCCAAGGATCGAGCCGCGCCCGCCCGCAAGGCTGATGCCGCCGATCACCGCCATGGCGATGGCGTCAAGTTCGTACATGACCCCCATTCCCGCTTGTGCGGTCAGGTTCTTCGAGGTCAAAAGCACTGCCGCGACTGCCGCGAGGATACCCGCGATGGTATAGACCAGCACCTTGTGGTGATCGACGTTGATCCCCGACATCCGCGCCGCCGCCTCGTTCGACCCGATGGCATAGCTGCGCTTGCCGTACAGCGTGTACGTCATGATGACATGGAACAGGATCGCCAGCAGGACAAAGACCACCGCCGGGTTCTGTCCGGGCCAGTGGAGCACGCCAAAGGTCATGCTGCCCAGAAGGTCGCCATTTGCCAGGCTGCCGAAGTTTTCCGTCGGAAAGCTCACCGGTTGGCCGTTCGACCACCATCGCGCCGCGCCCCGGGCCGAAACCATCATGCCCAGCGTTGCGATAAAGGGCGGAATCTTGGTGTAGGCGACCAGCAAGCCGTTGATCAGCCCGGCGAGCAGCCCGCAGGCCAGTCCCACGACAATCGGCACGATGACCGGCAGGTCCATCGCCCAGTCGCCGAAGATCGCCTTCGGGTTCGGGTTGCCGTTGACCAGGGCCGTCTGAGCGAAGCTCATCACCACCATCGCCGTCACGCCGACGACCGACCCCGACGACAGGTCGATCCCGCCGATGATGATCACCTGCGTCACGCCCAGCGCGATGATCCCGACGATGGCAACCTGGAGAATCATGATATCCAGCCGCTGCTGGTTGAAGATCGCATCCACGTTGTCGCGCATGTTGAACAGGAAGGATCCGCCCTGCATCCGGTTCAGGATCTCGAAGATCAGGACGATCAGCACCAGCGCGCCGAACACGTTCCACTCCGGCGCGCGGGTGCGCTTTGCCGGGTCGTATTTCAGGCCGCCAAGGCCATGGGTCGCTTCAGCCACGTCGCTTCCTCCTCCCCAAAGATGCGATTTCGGAAAACTCTGGCCGATGTTGCCCCATCTGGACCAGCAAGAAAGGGGCGACTGTCTCCAGCCGCCCCAGGTGCCCGGAAGGGGCTCAGTTCTTCGAAGCGTAGTCGGCGACGTTCGCCGGAGTGACCAGTTCGAACGGAACATAGACCTTCTGGTCAACCGCCTCGCCCTTGGCGAGCTTGGTCGCCGCATCCAGCGCGCCGCCACCCTGGGCCGCCGCGTTCTGGAACACGGTCACGTCCAGTTCACCCGCCTGCATCGCGGCCAGGGCGTCCTGCGTCGCGTCGACGCCGCCGACCTGCACCGTCGCCATGTCGATGCCCGCGGCCTTCATCGCCTGGATCGCGCCGATCGCCATTTCGTCGTTGTTGGCGATCACGCCATCGAACGCCGCACCGGTCGACAGCCAGTTGGTCATCAGGGTCTGGGCCTGATCACGCGACCAGTTGGCGGTCTGCTCGTCGATGATGTTGATCTTCACCTTGCAGCGGCCGTCGCCCATCACATCATGGATGTCCTGGGTCCGCTGCACGGCGGCCTGGTTCGACAGTTCGCCCTGCATGACATAGACGTTGACCTCAGTCTTCCCTTCGGCCGCCCAGTTGTCGCAGAGCTGGATGGTTTCCAGCGTGCCGGATTCCACTTCGTTCGAGGCGACGAAGGCTTGGTTGTCGGGCAGGGTGTCGACGTTGATCGGCTGGCGGTTCACATAGACCAGCGGGATGTTCGCGGCAGCGGCGGCATCCGACATCGCCTGCGTCGCCGAGGTATCGACCGGGTTCACGATGATCGCGTCAACGCCCGAGGCGATGAAGTTGTTGATCTGGTCCAGCTGCTTGGCGACGTCGTTCTGCGCATCCTCGATCTGCACCTTCAGGCCGGCCGAATCGGCCTGCGACTGGATGCCGTTGCGCAGCACGGTCAGGAAGTTGTCGTCGAACAGCGCCATCGACACGCCGATGCCGTCCGCCATGGCGGTCGTGCCCATCAGCGCGGTCAGGCCCGCAGCAAGAAGCGTCTTTTTCATGTCTCTCTCCCTTGGTGGATGTCCGGCACATCCTGGATTGAACCGGAAGACCCGTTCTCCCTGGGTCTGAAGCCGTCGCTCAGGCCGCGCGCGCAGCGAGGCTTTGGCGGATGAAATCAAAAGACTTGGACAGTTCGCCCGCCGGATCGGCATAGGCGTGAACCTCCGGCGAGAAGGCCTCATAGCTGACGGGACCGTTCCAGCCCGCGGCTTGCAAGGCGGCGATCTGTTCCACATTGCCCAGCCGGTCGGCCGGGGTGACAAGCACCCGATGCGGATCGCGCATGTCGGCGACGCTCACCTGCTGGTCGACGACGCCAGAGACATGGACGATGCCGGTATGGTCCGGGAACAGCGGGCCGCCGTGGGCCAGCGTGTGATGGAACGTGTCATGCACCAGCTTGAAGCGGCCCTTGCCGCCGACGGCCTCGATCCCCTCGACCGCCTCCGCCTTGTAGCGCAGCGCGCAGATCTCGAACCCCAGGGGCTCGACCATGCCGACAAGGCCGTGATCTTCCAGCATCGTCTTCAGCGCCTTCAGCGCGACGCGCAGGTTTGCCTGCCGCTCGCCGTTGCCCATCCCAAGATTGTCGTTGCGCGGGATCAGGCTGACCGCTTCGGCCCCGGCGGCCTTGGCGATCTTCATCAGCGCCAGCGCTTCGGCTTCCTTGTCCGTGGACCAGTCGTTGAAGCGCTTCACCTCGGCCACGGCCAGCAGGCGCAGCCCGCTGTCGCGGATGAAGGCTCCTGCTTCGGCCGGGTCCATACCGTCGAACAGCGGCTGGGGCAGGTCGTTGCGGACCTCGATGCCGACGCAGCCAAGGCCCTTCGACAAGGCCACAAGCTCGCGGAAGGAAAGCCGGGCCACCGTCATGTGGTTCAAAGCGAAGTGGATCATTCCCGGCCTCCCCAACCGCGGCAATTTCGTTGGCCGGACCATCCCCGAGACAGCAAGGTCGCGTCAATCCGTCGCGGGGCGAACGCATCATTTGTGACGAAATGACGCGCATGACGCTGACGCTTTTTCGTCAGACGCTTTCGGGAAGGTAAAGGTCGGGCTGCAGGAAGTGCTGGCCTTGCACCGGGGTCATGCCATCGCTGACCGTCTCGGCGGCAAGCCGCACGAGGTCATCGCACAGCCGGGGCAATGGCGTGCCGATGACCATCGTCACATGGCGCCCGATCAGCGCAGCGCGGCTTTCGGGGGTAAGCTCATTGACGACCAGCGCCACCTCGCCCGGTGCCCGCGCCTCGCGCACCGCAGCGATGGCGCCCTCCATCCCGCCCCCGGCACAATAGATGCCGCGCAGGTCCGGGTGGCGGCCCAGCAGGTCGAGCGTCGCCTCATAGGTCAGCTGCCGGGTTTCCAGGTTGATCAGCGTGTCGAGGATCTGGAACTGCGGGGCATGTTCGCGGAAATAGCTGCGCACCCCGGTCTCGCGCAGCTCGTGCCCGTGCCAGCGGTAGCCTCCGACGAAAACCGCGATCTTTCCGGCATGGTGCGAGGCGGTGGCGATCATGTGCGCAGCGATGCGCCCGACCTTCAAGTTGTTGAGTCCAAGGTAGTTTTGCCGAACCCCCTGCCCGAAATCGTTCAGCAGCGAAAAGCATGGGATACCCTTGGCATTCAGCCGGATCACCGCCTCTGTCACTTCGGGATGGGTAACGGCGGTCGCGGCAATCGCGTCGACACGGCCCGCCATCCCCTCCATCAGCTCTGTGAAATCCTTGGGCGATTGCGACGAAGCGAAGGCCACCTGCACCGTCGCACGCACCCCGGTGGCCTGGCCGACCGCGCGCTCCGCCTCGGCCTTGAACTGCTGGTAGAAGGCCTGGCGCTCCTTGTGCAGCACCAGCCCCAGCCGCAGCCTTGGCAGATCCGCCTGCACCCGCTGCCCGATCAGCGGCGCCGCGTGATAGCCGATCAGCCGGGCGGCCTCATAGACCTTGCGGGCGGTTTCCTCGCGCACCTTCTCGCGCCCGTTCAGGACACGGTCGACCGTCGCGCTGGATACCCCGGCCTCGCGGGCCACATCATGGATGGTGGGGCGGTTTGCCATCGTGCTTGACGAAATCCCATCAGGCCTTTGCCAGACCATGATGGATCATGACGAAACCTGCAAGCAGGACTATTGGAGATTTGGTCACGCCCGACTTATCCACGACTCGATGAGGCGCTCCCGACACCGGGGGCGGGGGAATGGAGGTCACAGATGAGCAAGCGGGATTACAGCCCCTTCGGGCCCGACGCCAAGCGCGCGGTCGAAAGCGGGCTGACGGCGGCGGAGTGGTATCATACCGAAGTGCCGCGCAAGGTGATGAAGGACCTGATGGCGCGCAGCGACCAGCCCGCCATCCGCGACACGATCATCCTTTACGGCAGCATGATCGTCCTTGTCGCGATCGGCATCGCGCTTTGGCCGTCCTGGTGGTCGGCCCCCTTCTGGCTGGCCTACGGCGTGCTCTACGGATCCGCCTCCGATTCGCGCTGGCATGAATGCAGCCATGGAACCGCCTTCAAGACGCCCTGGATGAACAACTGGGTCTACCAGATCGCCAGCTTCATGATCATGCGCAATTCCGCGACCTGGCGCTGGAGCCATGCGCGCCACCACTCCGAAACCTACCTCGTCGGCCGCGACCCCGAGATTGCCGTGATGCGGCCGCCAGAACTGGCCAAGCTGATCCTGAATTTCTTCGGCATCATCGACGTCATCAAGTTCGTCCCGCTGATCCTCCGCAACGCCATCTCTGGCCCGACGCCCGAGGAAAAGACCTTCGTGCCGGAAAGCGAATGGCCGAAGGTGCAGAAGGTCGCCATCATCTATGTCGCGATCTATGCCGCGACGATCCTGTCGGCGATGGCCTGGCATTCGATCCTGCCGCTGATGATCATCGGCCTGCCCCGCATGTATGGCGCCTGGCACCACATCATGACTGGCCTTCTCCAGCACGGCGGGCTGGCCGACAATGTCATCGACCACCGCCTGAACAGCCGCACCGTCTACATGAACCCGGTCAGCCGCTTCATCTACTGGAACATGAACTACCATGTCGAACACCACATGTTCCCGATGGTGCCCTACCACGCCCTGCCGCGCCTGCACGCGACCATCAAGGACGACCTGCCCCCGCCGAACCGCTCCATTGCCGAGGCCTTCCGCGAGATGTGGCCGGCGATCAAGCGCCAGGTCCTCAGCGAGGAGTATTTCCTCAAGCGCGACCTGCCGCCCACCGCCAAGCCCTACCGCGAGGATTTCCACCAGTATGTGCCGGGCATGATGCGCCCCGCCGCCGCAGAATGAAGGACAAGACATGCCCTGGATCGACGCCTGCGCCACCGACGACATCGACGAGGAAGACTTGATCCGCTGGGATCACGCCGGGAAGACCTTCGCGATCTACCACTCTCCCGAGGGAGATTTCTTCGCCACCGCCGGGCTTTGCACGCATGAGAACGTCCACCTCTGTGACGGCCTCGTGATGGGCAACCTGATCGAATGCCCCAAGCACAACGGCCAGTTCGACTATCGCACGGGCGAGGCGATGCGCGCTCCGGTCTGCATCAACCTTCGGACTTTCCCGGTGAAGGTCGAAGGCGACCGCGTCTTCGTCGAGGTCGCGTGATGGCACCGCCAACCGTCCGCGACCTGCTGGACCAGCGCGGCAAACACCAATTCGCCATGCTGCGGGTCGAGACTCTGGACGAAGCCGAAGCAGCGGCGAAAGCCGGGGTGGAACTGCTCTCGGTTCCGCCGTCCATGGTCATGGACCGTCGCTTCCGCGAGGTTGCCCCGGACGCTTTCATTTTCCCCGGCGACAACTTCTACGAAATCGGCGGGACCGACGATTTCCTGCGCTGGGCCTTCCCGCTCTACAAGCAGGGCGCGGATGCCTTCTATTGCTCGGGCTCGCTCGCGACGGTTCGGGCAATGGCCGACCATGCGCTCCCGGTCTGCGGCCATGTCGGCCTGATCCCCTCGAAACGCACCTGGACCGGGGGGTTCAAGGCGGTGGGCAAGACACTGGAAACCGCGCAACTGGTCTGGAACCAGTGCAAGGCATTGGAAGACGCAGGCGCCTTCGCGGTGGAAATCGAGGTCGTGCCGCACTCCATCACCCGGCTGATCGCCGAGCGCACCAACCTGTTCCTGATCTCGATGGGCGCCGGTGTCGCGGGCCATGCACAGTATCTCTTCACCGATGATGTGCTGGGCCAGAACCGGGGCAAGATTCCGCGCCATGCCAAGGTCTATGCCGATTTCGCCAGCGAGTACGACCGTCTCCAGGCGATGCGGATCGAGGCGTTGGGCCGCTTCGCCAGGGACGTGCACGAGGGCGACTACCCGGCGCCACAGCATCTGGTGGACTGCGAGCCCGAAGTCGTCTCGGCCTTCGCCGACTGGCTGGATCAGAACGCCTGATCCGCTGCGAAGGGCCGGGCCGGGCGCTCCCCCTGGTCCGGCCCTTTCCTTTAGACGGCGGCGAGAATTCCGTCGATCAGCCGCTGCGCTGACGGGGTCATCTGTGCGCCTGTCCGGGTCACCAGGCTGAAAGGTGCGACGGACAGGCCGAAGTCCACCGGCAGAGACACGAACGGAACCGAAGGGTTTCCCGCGAAACTGTCGACAACCGACGTCGCCAACGGCGCTATGGCATCGGTCTGGTTCAAGAGCGCAAGCGTGAACAGGAAGGACGAGGTCGAGATTCGCCGCTGGGGCAGGGGCAGCCCAAGTTCGGAAAGCCGGGCGATGACCGTCTGCGTCAGCAGGGTTTCGTCATCACCCATGACCCAGTCGTGACGGAGCAGGTCATCTATCGAAATCTCCGGCCGCACCAGCACGGGATGCCCCCGGCGTACGACCAGCGACAGGGGTTCGCCGGCAATGACCTGCGCCTCAAGCTGGGTTTCGCCGGGGCTGAGGCGGGCAAGGGCAAAGTCCAGCCGCCCATCGCGCAAGAGATCGCAAAGGTTGACAGACGTCGCCACCGTGACCTCGGCGCGAAAGTCGGGCAGGGCGCGCTGGATCGCAATCAGCACCGGCAGCACCAGGCTTAGTGCCGGACCGGTCACCGACCCGACCCGCACGACGCCTGCGCGCCCAGTGGCGGCCTCGGCCAGATCACGGGCGGCATCGGTCAGCTCGATCTCGATCCGGGCGGCCCGCCGCGCCAGCGCCTGCCCGACATGGGTCAACCGAAGCCCGCGGCCCTGCCGTTCGTGCAGCGACAGGCCGAGCAATTCCTCCATCTCGGCCAGCAGCCGCGAAGCCGCGGGCTGGGCAATGCCGATCCGAATGGCGGCAAGGCCAAGGGCGCCGGTGTGGTCAAGCTCGGCAAGCAGGCGTAGATGCACCGGCTTGAGACGGCGCAACTGGCCAGCGAGGGACGAGGCGACGATATTCATAACAATCTGGCCATGATTGAGCGCTCAAGCCCTATTTGACAGATATGGGTCTTCTGCGCAATCTGCGCCTCGTCCGTGTGCAGGGGGCGCAAAGGCGTGCCCAAAGCGGATGCAAACGAAGAATCATCGGGAGGAAACAGATGATCTTGACCCGCCGTGGCCTGATGGCCCTTGCCGGCACCACCGCCGCCCTGTCGGCTTTGCCCGTCTTTGCCCAGGACAAGGGCGCCGTCGGTATCGCGATGCCGACCAAATCCTCGTCGCGCTGGATTTCGGACGGCGAGTCGATGGTGAAGGCCTTCACCGATGCAGGTTACACCGCCGACCTTCAGTATGCCGAAGATGACATCCCGACCCAGCTGAGCCAGATCGAGAATATGATCACGAGCGGAGTCAAGGCGCTGGTGATCGCGGCCATCGACGGCACCACGCTGTCGAACGCGCTGGACAACGCCGCCGCTGCGGGCATCAAGGTCATCGCCTACGACCGCCTGATCCGCGATTCCGGTTCGGTCGACTATTACGCCACCTTCGACAACTTCAAGGTCGGCGTGCAGCAGGCCACCTCGCTGGTCGAGGGCCTCAAGGAACGCTTCCCCGACGTGAAGCCCTGGAACGTCGAACTGTTCGGCGGCTCGCCCGACGACAACAACGCCTTCTTCTTCTACAACGGCGCGATGTCGGTCCTGCAACCGATGATCGACTCCGGCGAAATTGCCATTCCGTCTGGCCAGATGGGCATGGATGTGGTCGGCACCCTGCGCTGGGACGGCGCGGTGGCGCAGGCCCGGATGGACAACCTCCTGTCCTCGAACTACGGCGACAAGCAGTTGCACGGCGCGCTGTCGCCCTATGACGGGCTGTCGATCGGCATCCTGTCGTCGGTCAAGGGCGTGGGCTACGGCTCGGGCGACCTGAAGATGCCGATCGTCACCGGCCAGGACTGCGAGGTCCCCTCGGTCAAGTCGATGATCGCTGGCGAGCAGTATTCCTCGATCTTCAAGGACACCCGCGAGCTGGCGAAAGTCACCGTCAAGATGGTCGACGCCGTGCTTTCGGGCGGCGAGCCGGAAATCAACGACACCTCGACCTACGACAACGGCGTGAAGGTGGTACCGTCCTACCTCTTGGAGCCGGTGCCGGTGAACGCCACGAACTACGAAGCGATCCTCGTCGGTTCGGGCTACTACACCGCCGACCAGCTGAAGTAAGCTTCATCCGAAGGGCCTGCCCGCGCGGCTCCCGCGCGGGCAGGTCCCCTTGGGGGAGGGGACATGACCACACTTCTGGAAATGCGGGAGATCACCAAGGTCTTCCCGGGCGTCAAGGCATTGGACCGGGTCAGTCTCACGGTCGAAGTCGGCGAAATCCACGCCATCTGCGGCGAGAACGGCGCCGGGAAATCCACGCTGATGAAGGTGCTATCGGGGGTCTATCCCCATGGCAGCTATGACGGCGACATCACCTATGACGGCGAACCCCTCGCCAACCGCGACATCCGTGACAGCGAGCACAAGGGCATCATCATCATCCACCAGGAACTCGCGCTGATCCCGCTGTTGTCGATCGCCGAGAACCTGTTCATGGGCAACGAGGTGGCGACGAACGGCGTCATCTCCTGGCCGATGGCCTTCAAGAAGACCGAGGCCCTGCTCCGTCAGGTCGGCCTGAACGAACCCCCCGGCGCCGTGGTCGGCAAGCTGGGCGTCGGCAAGCAGCAGCTGATCGAGATCGCCAAGGCCCTGTCGAAGAACGTCCGCCTTCTGATTCTCGACGAACCGACCGCCGCCTTGCAGGAAGCCGACGCCGACCGCCTGCTTGATCTGATGCTGGAACTGAAGGCGCAGGGTGTCACCCAGATCATCATCAGCCACAAGCTGAACGAAATCTCCCGCGTCGCCGACCGCATCACCGTGATCCGCGACGGCACCTCCGTCTCGACCCTGTCCAAGGACGAAATCTCGGAAGACCGCATCATCCGCGACATGGTCGGACGCGATATGGCGCACCGCTACCCAGAACGCACCCCGAACCCCGGAGACGTGCTGTTCGAGGTGGAAAACTGGTCCTGCTGGCACCCCGAACAGGCGGGCCGCAAGATGATCAAGGGCGTCTCGCTGAACGTCCGCAAGGGCGAGATCGTTGGCATCGCCGGTCTGATGGGCACCGGGCGGACCGAGCTTGCCATGTCGATCTTCGGCCACAGCTACGGCAAGGGCCACGAAGGCACGGTCCGGATGAACGGCAAGCCCGTCGACGTCACGACGGTCGGCAAGGCCATCGAGGCGGGCATCTCCTATGTCACCGAAGACCGCAAGGCGCTGGGCCTGATCCTGGAAGAGCCGATCCTTCGCAACATCAGTCTCGCGAACCTTGTCGGCATCGCGAAACGCTCGGTCCTCGACAAGCGGCGCGAGGCGCAGGTCGCCGAAGGCTACCGCAAGCAGCTTGGCATCCGCACGCCGGGGGTGCAGCAGAAGGTGGTGAACCTCTCGGGGGGCAACCAGCAGAAGGTCGTCCTGTCGAAGTGGCTCTTCACCGACCCCCAGCTTCTGATCCTTGACGAACCCACCCGCGGCATCGACGTCGGCGCGAAGTTCGAGATCTACACTATAATGAAGGATCTGGCCGAACAGGGCCGGGGCGTCCTGATGATCAGCTCCGAGATGCCCGAGCTTCTGGGCATGTGCGACCGCATCTATGTGATGAACGAAGGCCGGATCGTCGGGGAACTCGGCCGCGACGAAGCGGACCAGGAAAAGATCATGGCGCTGATCGTCAGGGACAACAACAAGGGCAAGGTGGCGTAAATGGCTGACAAGCAAAGCTCTCTCGGCGGCCACCTGCGGGAAAACGGCATGCTCCTGGCGCTGGTCGCCATCGTCGCGCTGTTCTCGATCCTCGTTTCGGCGCAGGGCAAGCCGATGTTCCTGCAGGCGCCGAACATCACCAACATCTTCCTGCAGAACGGCCATGTCATCATCCTGGCGCTGGGGATGCTGCTGATCATTGTCTCCGGCCACATCGACCTGTCGGTGGGCTCCGTCGCCGCCTTCACCGGAGCGGTCGCCGCCTACCTGACCGTCGACGCAGGCCTGCCCTTCTGGCTGGTGATTCCGTTGACCCTGATCGTCGGCGGGCTGATCGGGGCGGCGCAGGGCTACTGGGTCGCATTCTGGCGCATTCCGTCCTTCATCGTGACCCTGGCCGGGATGATGGTCTTCCGGGGTGCCACCCTGCTCCTTCTCGGCGGGCAGAACATCGGGCCGTTCCCCAAGGCCTTCCAGTCCATGTCCTCGGGCTTCATTCCCGACCTGACCGGACTGATGAAACCCCACGGCCTGACGCTGATCATCACCGCTTTGGTGATTGCCGCCGTGGTCTGGGTCGGCCTCCGCGCCCGCGCCCGTGATGCCGAATTCGGGATCACCCCCGAACCCACCGGCCTGTTCTGGGGCCGCACCGCGATCATCGCCGCCGCCATGGCCTTCGTCGGCTACCAGCTGGCCTCGTTCCGGGGCCTGCCGAACGTGTTGGTCGTGCTGGCCATCCTGATCGTCCTTTATGCCTTCTTCACCGAAAACACCGTCCAGGGCCGCCGCATCTATGCCGTCGGCGGCAACGAGAAAGCCGCCAAGCTTTCCGGCATCCGCACCGACCGGCTGGTGTTCTTCTGCTTCGTCAACATGGGCGTCCTTGCAGCACTTGCCGGCATGATGGTCACGGCCCGCCTCAACTCCGCCACGCCCAAGGCCGGCACGGGGTTCGAGCTTGACGCCATCGCCGCCGTCTTCATCGGCGGGGCTTCGATGACGGGCGGCTCGGGCAAGATCATCGGCGTCGTCATCGGCGCGCTGATCATGGGTGTGATGAACATGGGCATGTCGATCCTCGGCATCGGCATCGACTACCAGCAGATGATCAAGGGGTTGGTCCTTTTGGCCGCCGTGATCTTCGACGTCTACAACAAGAACAAGTGAGTTCCGCCATGCATCTGTCCACCGTCAGGGGCGCCGGAGTCGTCGTGCGCGACGGCGCCGAAGCAAGGACCCTGCGCAACACCGCCTCGGTCTACGACCTGGCAAATGCGGCCATCAAGGCGGGCCATTCCCTTGCCGCCGAAGTCGCCGCGCGCGGTCTGGGCGAGACGGTCGACCTGAACCGCGTCGCCTTCGACCTGCCGGTCAGTCACCCGGACCCGGCGCATCTCCACCTGACCGGCACCGGGTTGACTCACCTTGGCTCGGCCTCTGCCCGCGATGCGATGCACGCGAAACTGGAAGGTGCGGAGAGCCTGACCGACAGTATGAAGATGTTCCGCATGGGCCTCGAAGGCGGTCGCCCCGCTGCCGGTCAGGTCGGGGCGCAACCGGAATGGTTCTACAAGGGCAACGGCTACGCCGCCGTCGCCCCCGGCGCTGCGCTGGAAGCCCCCGGTTTCGCCCAGGATGGCGGCGAGGAACCCGAAATCGCAGGGATCTACCTGATCGGCCCGGACGGCACCCCGCACAGGATCGGCTGGGCCCTGGGCAACGAATTCTCCGACCATGTGACGGAACGGGTGAACTATCTCTGGCTCGCCCATTCCAAGCTGCGTGTCGCCTCCTACGGCCCCGAAATTCTGGTCGGCGACCTGCCAGCGGATCTGCGCGGCTCCAGCCGTATCCTGCGGGACGGCAAGACCCTTTGGGAAAAGCCCTTCCTGTCGGGTGAGGCGAACATGTCCCACAGCTTCACCAACCTCGAGCACCATCACTTCAAATACCCGATCTTCCGCCAGCCGGGCGACCTGCATGTCCACTACTTCGGCACGGCCACCCTGTCCTTTGCCGACGGGGTCAGGACCGAAGCCGGGGACACCTTCGAAATCGAAGTCGCCGATTTCGGCCAGCCTCTCCGCAATACCCTGACCTTCGCGCCGAAAACCCACGGCGCCACCAGGGTCCACCCGCTGTAAGGAGTCCGCGTCATGACCTTCAAACCCGCCAAGTGGCCCCGGAAACTGCGCTCGCAGGAATGGTTCGCGGGCACCTCGAAGGACGCGATCTATCACCGCTCCTGGATGAAGAATCAGGGTCTCCCCGCCGACCTGTTCGACGGCCGCCCGGTGATCGGCATCCTGAATACGTTCAGCGAACTCAACCCCTGCAACGCCCACCTGAACGACCTTGCCGAACGGGTGAAGCATGGCGTGTATGAGGCAGGAGGCTTCCCCGTCATCGTCCCCGTCTTCAGCGTCAGCGAATCCGGCTTCCGCCCCACCGCGATGATGTTCCGCAACCTCGCCGCCATGGCGGTCGAGGAAACCATCCGCGGACAGCAGATGGATGGAGTCGTCTGCCTCGTCGGCTGCGACAAGACGACGCCCTCGCTCCTGATGGGCGCGGCCAGCGTTGACCTGCCGACCATCATGGTCTCCGGCGGCCCGATGCTGAACGGCTATTACCGGGGCGAACGGGTCGGCTCGGGCACCCATCTCTGGAAATTCTCCGAGGCGGTGAAGGCGGGCGAAATGACTGCCGAGGAATTCGTCGAGGCCGAAGCCTCGATGTCGCGTTCCCCCGGCTCCTGCAACACCATGGGCACCGCTTCCACGATGGCCTCCATGGTCGAAGCGCTGGGCATGACCCTCTCCGGCAATGCCGCGATCCCGGCTGTCGACAGCCGCCGCCGCGTCATGGCGCAACTGACCGGGCGGCGCATCGTCCAGATGGTGAAGGACGACCTGAAACCCTCCGACATTCTCACCCGCCAGGCCTTCCAGAACGCGATCCGCACCAATGCCGCCATCGGTGGCTCGACCAACGCCGTCATCCACCTCCTCGCCATCGCGGGGCGGATCGGCGTGCCGCTGACGCTGAACGACTGGGACGACTGGGGCCGCAACGTGCCGACCGTGGTCAATCTGATGCCCTCGGGCAAATACCTGATGGAGGAATTCTTCTACGCCGGAGGCCTTCCCGCCGTGATCAAACGCCTCGGCGAAGCCGGCCTCCTGAACAAGGACGCGCTGACCGTGTCCGGTGGCGGCGTCTGGGATGAGGTCAAGGATGCCCGCATCGACAATGACGACGTGATCCTTCCCGCCGACAAGGCCCTCACCCAGTCCGGCGGCATCGTTGTGGTCAAGGGCAACCTCGCCCCCGATGGCGCGGTCCTGAAACCCTCCGCCGCGACGCCAGCCCTGATGCAGCACCGGGGCCGCGCTGTCGTGTTCGAGGATATCGACGACTACAAGGCCCGGATCGAGGACGAGACTCTGGATATCGACGAAACCTGCGTGATGGTGATGAAGAACTGCGGCCCGCGCGGCTATCCCGGCATGGCAGAGGTTGGAAACATGGGCCTGCCGCCGAAAGTCCTGCGCAAGGGTATCACCGACATGGTCCGCATTTCCGATGCCCGCATGTCCGGTACCGCCTATGGCACCGTGGTTCTCCACACTTCGCCCGAAGCTGCGCGCGGCGGTCCGCTGGCGGTGGTGCGGTCGGGCGATTTCATCGAGCTTGACGTCGCCAACCGCCGCCTGCACCTCGACATCACGGACGCGGAACTGAAAGCCCGCCTCGCCGCCTGGAAACCCGCCGTCGAGCCCCCGACCGGAGGCTACGCCAAGCTCTACCACGACCACGTCCAGGGTGCCGACAAGGGCGCCGACATGGACTTCCTCGTCGGCTGCCGGGGCAACGCGGTGGCCCGGGAGAGCCATTGATAAGTTGCGCAGCGTTCGTCACGGCGACCAACGCTACGCCCAGACGCCCCCTCTCCCCTCGGGGGAGAGGGATGGGGTGAGGGGGAGCCACACCGACCCCGCTTCCGACGCAGCAAGAAATGAGACGATCCCATGACCCGCACCAAGATCGCCCTCGTCGGCATCGGCAAGATCGCCCTCGACCAGCACGTCCCGGCGATCCATGCCTCCCCCGATTGGGAACTGGCGGCGACCGTCAGCCGCAACGGCCAAGTCCCGGGCGTGCAAGCCTTCACCGACTTCGCCGCCTTCCTTGCCGAACGCCCCGACGTGCCGGTCGTCTCGCTCTGCATGCCCCCCGTCCCCCGCTTCGCCTATGCCGAAGCCGCGCTCCTCGCCGGGCGCCACCTCATGCTGGAAAAGCCGCCCGGCGCGACGCTCGCCGAGGTCCATGCCCTTGAGGCCCAGGCCAAAGCCAAAGGCGTCACCCTATACGCCACCTGGCACAGCCGGATGGCCCATGCGGTCGCGCCCGCGAAGGCGTGGCTCAAGGACAAGAGCATCCGCAAAGCCCACATCACCTGGCGCGAGGACGTGCGCAAATGGCACCCCGGCCAGGACTGGGTCTTCCAACCCGGCGGGATGGGCGTCTTCGACCCCGGCATCAACGCCCTTTCCATCCTGACCGAAATCCTGCCCCAGCCCGTCCACATGACCACCGCCCGGCTCGACTTCCCAAAGAACCGCCAGACCCCCATTGCCGCGCAACTGACCTTCTCCGGCAACGTCACCGCCGATTTCGACTGGCGCCAGGAAGGTCCGCAGACCTGGGACATCGAGATCGAAACTGAGAAGAGCCACCTCGCCCTCCGCATGGGCGGCAACATGCTGGAGATCGACGGCAAGCCGGTGGCGGGTGAAAGCAGCATCATGGGCGAATACCCCGCCCTCTACGCCCGGATGGCCGACCTCGTGCGCCGCAAGGCTTCGGACGTCGACCTCTCCCCCATGGTCCATGTCGCCGATGCCCTGACCCTTGGCGAACGGCTCACCACCGACGCTTTCGACTTCTGAAAGGACCGACCATGCTGACCGGAAACCACCTGATCGCGGGCGACTGGATCGCAAACGACCAGACCTTCGCCTCTTCCCCCGCGCATGGTCCGTCGCACCAGTTCTCCATCGGCACCCCCGCCCATGTCGCCGCCGCCTGCGAAGCCGCCGAAACCGCCTTTCCAGCCTACATCGCCAGGTCCCGCGCCGAACGCGCCGCCTTCCTGAACCGCATCGCCGACGAGATCGAGGCGCGGGGCGCCGAAATCACCGAGATCGGCACCCAGGAAACCGGCCTCCCCGCAGCCCGCCTCGAAGGCGAACGCGGCCGCACCACCATGCAGCTCCGCCTCTTCGCGAACCACATCCTGAAAGACGACTGGCTCGACCGCCGCCATGACGCGGCGCTGCCCGACCGCCAGCCCGCCCCGCGCCCCGACCTCAAACTTGTCCAAAGACCCATCGGCCCCGTCGCCGTCTTCGGCGCCTCGAACTTCCCGCTCGCCTTCTCCACCGCCGGGGGCGACACCGCCTCGGCCCTCGCCGCCGGTTGCCCGGTCGTGGTGAAGGGCCACTCCGCTCACCCCGGCACCGGAGAGATCGTGGCGCAAGCCATCGACGCCGCCATCCGTGCCACCGGCATGCCCCCAGGCACCTTCTCCCTCATCCAAGGCGGCAAGCGTGACGTCGGCGAAGCCCTCGTCCAGCACCCGCTGATCAAGGCCGTCGGCTTCACCGGGTCGCTCGCCGGGGGCCGCGCGCTCTTCAATCTCTGCGCCGCACGGTCCGAGCCGATCCCCTTCTTCGGCGAGCTTGGCTCGGTCAACCCCATGTTCCTCCTCCCCGCCGCCCTCGCCGCGCGCGGAGAAGCCATCGCGAAAGGCTGGGCCGGGTCGCTCACCCAGGGCGCGGGCCAGTTCTGCACCAACCCCGGCATAGCCGTGGTGATCGACGGCAAGGCCGCCGACAGCTTCGTCGAGGCCGCCAAGACCGCCCTCGGCGCGGTTGGCCCCCAGACCATGCTCACCGACGG
Organism: Tabrizicola sp.; assembly: GCF_016792905.1. Lineage (GTDB taxonomy): Bacteria > Pseudomonadota > Alphaproteobacteria > Rhodobacterales > Rhodobacteraceae > Tabrizicola. The sequence continues at coordinate 12,523 of NZ_JAEULP010000001.1, read as the reverse complement.
CATCGCCGAAGCCTACCGCTCGGGGCGCGACCGGATCGCGGCGGGCAACGGCGTGCGGTCCGTCCTCGCCACTACCTGCGACCTTCGCAATGCCACTCCCTACCTTTACGAAGTCTCCGGCAGCGACTGGCTCTCCGACCACGCCCTCGCCGAGGAAGTCTTCGGCCCCCTCGGTCTCATCGTCCGCGTCCGCCACGCGACCGAAATGCAGGACATCGCCCGCAGCCTGCAAGGCCAGCTCACCTGCACCCTCCACCTCGACGGTGCCGACACCGACCTGGCCCGTGCCCTGATGCCCGTCATCGAACGCAAGGCGGGCCGCGTCCTTGCCAACGGGTTCCCCACCGGGGTCGAAGTCGTGGACGCACAGGTCCACGGCGGCCCCTATCCCGCTTCGACCAACTTCGGCGCAACCTCGGTCGGCACGATGTCGATCCGCCGCTGGCTCCGTCCCGTGGCCTACCAGAACATGCCCGACGCCCTTCTGCCGCCGGACTGGGCCTGAGCAGATGGCCATGATCACCGGGGTCGGGCAGATCGACGGGCTCGCGGTTCATCAGGCCACCCTCACCGGCCCGAATGGTCTCCGCGTGGTCCTCCTGACCTGGGGCGCACGTTTGGCCCAGCTCTGGGTACCTGACGTCACCGGCTCGCTTGCCGACATCGTCCTCGGTCACGACACCCTTTCCGACTGGCAGGCCCACGGCACCTATGTCGGGGCCACCTGCGGACGCTATGCCAACCGCATCGCCGGAGGTCGCTTCCCGCTTGATGACAGGGCCATTCAACTCGACCGGAACGAAGGCCGGAACACGCTGCATGGCGGGAGCCACGGATTCGACCAGAAGCACTGGACCATCGACAGCCACTCCGACGCCCATGTCACCTTCGCCACCACCTCACCCGATGGCGAGATGGGCTTCCCCGGCACCCTTCAGGCCCGGACAACCTACCGGATCGACGGCGCCGCCCTGACGATCGAGATGGAAGCCACCACCGACGCCCCAACCATCGTCAACCTTGTCAACCACGCCTACTTCAATCTCGCCGGACAGGGCGCAGGTGACATCATGGACCACCAGCTTCAGATCGAAGCCCGCCACTACCTTCCCGTCGATGCGCAGCTGATCCCGACGGGCGAGGTTCTTTCGGTCGCAAACACCGCCTTCGATTTTCGCCAGTCCCGCCCCATCGGTGCCGCGATTCCCGGTCCAGGCGGGTTCGATCACAACTTTTGTCTTTCCGGCCCTGCCGGTGCGGATGGCCTCCGCCCCTGCCTCATCGCCAGCGACCCCGCCTCGGACCGCCGGATGCGTCTGTCCACCACCGAGCCCGGCGTCCAACTCTACACCGGCGCGCATTTCGCCAACGGGCCCGGCAAGGTCGGCGCCCGCTATTCCCGCTTCGCCGGCTTCGCGGTGGAAACCCAGCGCTTCCCCGACGCACCGAACAACCCGCAATTCCCCTCGGCGCGGCTGAACCCCGGGCAGACCTATCGCCACTTGATGCGCTTCGACTTCAGCCCCGCACCATAGCCACCGTCTTTGTCACCCACCCCAGGTGTCCGATAGCGTGAATCCCGTAGGGAACGGATCGCTCGGGTCCAGTCCGATCTGGCTGACCCCATAGATCCACGACTGGCCCGACACCCGGTTCCGTGTCGCCCTGTAGCGGCCGACCGTGGTCTCCTCGACGAACTCGGTCACAAACTCGCCACCGATGATCGACCGTGACACGACGACATCCCCCGGTCTTGCCAAACCCCGGGCATATCGCGAGGCCATGCTGGAATTCGATCCCGTCCCGCAGGGCGACCGATCCGCGCGACCCGGGCGCATGGTGGTGCATGTGCGCAGGGTGCCATCCGCTTCGTTGCTGCGAAACATGACGTAGGCCAGCCCGTTCAGGGCGGGCACCACCGGATGCAACGCAGGTTCCACTGCGGCAATCCTGCTGCGCAGGTCCACCCCGATCGTCGCCAGCTCCCGAGCGTTCTCGGGCGCGATGGCCAGCCCGATCTGATCCACATCGACCAGTGCGTAGAACACCCCGCCGAAGCAAAGGTCATATCGTACCGGCCCCCATTCCGCCGTCTCGATCACCGCGTCCTGCTGCACGACGAAGGCCGGCGGCATGTCCAGCGTCACCTTCACCACCTTGCCGTCCCGGCAAGTCGCCGTCGCTACCACCAGTCCCGCCGCCGTGTCGAACGTCACCATACTGGTGGGTTCAACCATCCGGATCATCCCGGTTTCCAAGAGCGCCGTCGTCGCGCACATCGCGTTCGAGCCCGACATCGCATGGGCCTGATCCGGTTGCAGGACGATGAAGCCCACGTCGGCACGGGGGTCGCAGGCCGGGACCAGAAGGCAGAACGACCCCACCGGGCCCGACCGGGGCTCCGAACACAGCCAGCGGCGCAGGCTGTCGTCGACCGTATTCAGGTGATGCAGCTTCTCGGCCATCGTCACGCCCGGAACGTTCAGGACGCCCCCGGTGATCACGCGCCCAATCTCGCCCGCGCAATGGACATCCACCGTCTGTATCGTCCGGCTCCAGCGCATCGCTTCCCCCTCAGAACCTGTTCACCCGATAGGGATGCAGATCGACCGAAGGCTTCGCCCCGGTGATCAGCTCTCCCATCAACCTTGCCGTCGTCGCGGCATAGGTCAGGCCAAGATGCCCGTGCCCGGTGGCGTAGAACAGCCCCTTCATCTTCGCGCTGGCCGAGAGTATCGGCACCGTGTCTGGCAGGGCAGGGCGGTGGCCCATCCATTCGGTAAACGCCTCGCAGCGCAGGTTGGGCAGGGCCTCCTTCGCCCGCTTCACCGTCACCTTTGCGCGGCGATAGTCCGGAGCGGCATCCAGCCCCGCCATTTCCACCGTGCCGCCGACCCGGATGCCGCCCGCCGTCGGCGTCACCATGAACGCCTTCGCGGGCCAGATGATCGAATGCTTCATCGAGATCCCCGGCGCCATGATCTGCGTGTGATAGCCCCGCTCCGTCTCCAGCGGGATCGGTTCGCCCAACGCCTTCGCAAGCCTGGCCGAGAACGCCCCGGCGCAGATCACCACTTCATCGGCGGGCAGGCGACGCCCGTCCTTCAGCACCACCTCCCGCATCGCGTCGGATCTGGTGAAACCCACCACCTCCTCGCGCTCGATTCGGCCTCCAAGCCCCGCAAACCGTTCGGCCAAAGCCAGAACCAGCCTGTAGGGGTCCCTCATCGACCGATTCTGCGGGAAGAGCACCGCCATGCCGATCCGGTCAGACAGCTCCGGCTCCAGCGCATTGATCGCCTGCCGCCCGATCACCTCATGCGGGAAACCGAAGCGTTCGAGAATTTCGATGTGCTCACGGTCGGCCCTGAACTCGGCCTCGTCCGCATACAGCGACAGACAGCCTTCCGCGCTGATCTGGTCCTCCAGCCCCGTCTCGCGCAGGAGCGCCATTGTATCGTCCAGTGCCCGCGAACAGAGGGCCGCCCCTTGCGCCTCCAGCTCCCTCAGCCTGGACGGGCGCGAGGCCGCGATAAAGCGCAGGAACCACGGCGCCAGCTTCGGCATGTAGGACGGTCGCACCCGCACCGGCCCCTCCGGGTCCAGCATCCAGCCCGGAATCTGCCGCCAGACCGAAGGCCGCGAGGCGGGCATGAACTCCGTCACCGCGATACTGGCCATGTTGCCGAAGGAGGCCCCCATGCCCGGCGTATCGCGGTCGACCAGCACCACCTGACGGCCGCGCTTCTGAAGATCATGCGCGATGGCGGTGCCGATGATGCCCGCGCCTACGACTACAGTGGTCATTTCCAGTTCAGGATCGGCCGCATAGCCGCCGCGAACTCGGCCTTCTCGGCATCGGTCAGCGGGCCGAAGGGCATCCGGCATTCGCCCACCGGGTTGCCCTGCAACTCACAGCCATATTTCAGCTTCTGCACGAACTTGCCCGATTCCAGCACGTTCATCGCGGGCCAGACCGCCTGCATGATCTGCTTCGCCCGGGCATGGTCGCCCGCCCGGAAGGCCGCGTCCATCTCGCAGACCGGCTTCGCCATGCAGTTGGCCGGGCCGCAGATCCACGAATCCGCCCCCCAGTGCATGAAGTCCCAGGCGATGTCGTCGGACCCCGACACCAGCTGGATGCGCCCCTTGTAGCGCGTCGAAATCCCGATGGCGCGCTGCAAGACGCCCGAAGACTCCTTGATCCCGATGATCCGGGGATTGTCGGCCAGCGCGTCCAGCGCCTCATACTCGATCTCCACCCCGTCCTTGCCGGGGTAGGAGTAGAGGACGACATTCATGTCAGTCGCCTCGATCACCGCGTTGAAATGGCGGATGATCTCGGCCTGCGTCGGCTTGGTGTAGAACGGTACCGCCAGAAGGACGGCGTGATAGCCCATGTCCTTGGCCCGCCGCGTGTTCGCGATCACCCCGGCAGTGGAGGGGGCGTTGGTCCCGGCGATCAGTGTCTCTCCCGGCTTGGCGAAGTCCTTCACGAAGCGCAGCACCTGGTCGCGCTCATCGTCGCTCATCAGGTTGTATTCCCCCGAGGACCCGCAGGGCACCCAGCCCGAAACCCCGGCCGCACGCAGGGCAACAAGGTGCTTCTCGAAGGCCTTGAAGTCGATCTGGCCCTTGGCGTCGAAGGGCGTGACAAGCGCAGGCATGACGCCGGAGAGTTTCAGCATGAGGCGATTCCTTTCCTGAAAGGCAGCGCCGCGGCCCGCCCGATTTCGTATCCATCATGACGACATGGTGACGACATGTCAAATCGAGAGTGTACCGTGTCGACTTGATCGCCTCGCTTCGCTATGCTGCCGGGATACAGCGAGGGGGCCGCAATGCGCGACGAGACCGAACCGAAACGGGTCAAGGGCTCGGGCGTGAAGTTCGCCTACGAGACGCTGCGCGACGAAATCCTGTCCCTCGACCTCGAACCCGGTGCGGTGCTGGACGAAACCTCGTTGGCCGAACGCTTCGGCATGTCCCGGTCGCCGGTGCGCGAGGCGCTGATCCGGCTGGCCGGGGACGATCTGGTCGTCACGCTTTCGAACCGTTCAACCGTCGTCGCGCCGATCGACCTGCAGAGCTTCCCGAAATACGTCGAGGCGTTGGACGTCGCCCAGCGGATGAACACCCGGCTTGCGGCGGAGCTGCGCACCGAGCTCGACCTCAAGACCATCGCGCGGCGCCAGAAGGAATTCGTCGCGACCGTGAACAAGGGCGAGCATCTGGCAATGTCGGAAGGGAACAAGAACTTCCACATGGCCATCGCCCATGCCGGGCGGAACCCTTACCTGTCAGCCTTCTACGAACGCCTGCTGAACCAGGGCCGCCGCATGCTGCACCTCCACTTCGCCTATCTGGAGCAGGGCGATGGCGAGGTGCTGCTGACCGACGAGCATGACGAGATGCTGGCCGCGATCCGCGACCGCGACGTGGCCCGCGCGGATGCGCTGGCGCATGCCCATACCCGGCAGTTCCGCGACAACTTCATCAATTACATGAAGCAGAACTACCTGAAGGACGCGCCCATCGTCTCGCTTGGACCGGCGGCCTAACCGCCCTTCAGGCGCTGCAACAGGAAGACCTCGCTTCCGGGGGCCACCGGCGCGGCGCGGTTGTTGGCGATGACCTCGCCATCCACCGCCACCGACAGCCCGGCCTTGATCGCCGGTCCCAGCCCCGGATGCGCCCTCTCAAGCGCATCCAGCAACTGTCCCACGGTTGCAGCCTCCACCTCCACCACCTCCTGCCCCTCGGCGAACCGCCGCAGGCTGGCCCAGAGATGGACCTTCGCCATCAGCCTTTCGCCTTGATCGCCGCCAGCACCTTGGGCGGCGAACACGGCAGGCTGCGGATGCGCACACCCGTCGCCCCCGCGATGGCCGAAGCAACCGCAGGCAGCGGCGGGGTGATCCCCGTCTCGCCCACGCCGCGCACGCCATAGGGGTGGCCGGGGTTCGGCACCTCGACGATCACCGTGTCGATCATCGGCAGGTCACTGGCCACCGGGATGCGATAATCCAGGAAAATCGGGTTCTGCAACCGCCCGTCCGTCCCGTAGACATATTCCTCGTTCAGCGCCCAGCCGATGCCCTGCGCCGCCCCGCCCTGATACTGGCCCTCGACATAGGCCGGGTGGATCGCCGTGCCCGCATCCTGCACCACCAGATAGCGCAACACCGTGGTCCGCCCGGTTTCCGGGTCGACCTCCACGTCGACGACATGGGTGCCGAAGCTGGCGCCGACACCTTCGGCTGTCACCTCATGGTGGCCCGAGATCGGCCCGCCCGAGCCGCCCATCTTAGAACCGATCTCGCCGATGGTCATGGGCGGGAACTTCCCCGCGTTCGGGCCAGCGGGATGCGCCGCCCCGTCCTTCCATTCGACGGCCTCGGCGTCGATCTCCCATTCCGCCGCCGCGCGCTTGCACATCTCCTTGATCGCGGCCCGCGCGGCCTCCACCGCCGCCTTGCCGCTGGCAAAGGTCGCCCGGCTGCCGTGGGTCGGCTCGTTGACCCCCAGCGCCCCAGTCTCCACCACGTTCACCCGGACATCCTCATAGGGAATGCCCAGCGTCTCGGCCACCATCAGCCCGATGGAGGCGCGGCTCCCGCCGATGTCCGGCGTCCCGATCATCACCGTCGCCGTCCCGTCCTCGCCCACCGCCAGCGATACCGAAGTCTCGCCGCCATGGTTGAACCAGAAGCCCGAGGCGACACCCCGGCCCTGGTTCTTGCCCAGGGGGATGGCGTAGTTCGGATGCGCCTTCGCGGCCTCCAGCGTCTCGGCCAGACCAATCACGTTGTAGACCGGGCCGTAGCTCGACTTCGACCCGTTCCTGGCCCCGTTCTTCAGCCGCACCGCGATCGGGTCCAGCTTCAACTCGCGGCACATCTCGTCGACCAGGCTTTCCACCGCAAACGCCGCCATGGGCGAACCCGGCGCACGATAGGCCGCCGCTTTGGGGCGGTTGGCGATCACCTCCACCGCCTCGTGCTTCAGCGCCGGGATATCATAGCAGGCAAAGGCGCAAGGCAGAGCCTCGCCGATGGGCGACATGCCGGGGAAGGCCCCGCCCTGCATCCGGAAGAACACCTGTCCGGCCGTGATCGTGCCGTCTTTCTTCATGCCGATCTTCACGTCCATCGAGGCACTGGCCGTCGGCCCCGTCGCCCGCAAGACTTCCGACCGGCTCATCACCAGCTTCACCGGACGCCCGCCCGCCTTCTTCGACAGCGCCAGCGGCAAGGGCTCCATGAAGATCGTGGTCTTGCCGCCAAAGCCGCCGCCAATCTCGGAGGGCGTCACCCGCAGGTTCGCCGCCTCGATCCCCAGCACAGAAGCGCACATCCGCCGGATATACCAGTGCCCTTGCGTGCAGACCCACATCTCGCCGCGCCCGTCCTCGCCCATCTGGGCGACGCAGGCATGCGGTTCGATGTAACCCTGATGGGTCGCCTCGGTCTTGTAAGTCTGCTCCCGCACGATGTCGGCAGCGGCAAAACCCGCCTCGACGTCGCCATGCCCGAACTCCATGTGCCGCGCGACGTTGCCGTTCATGCCTTCCGGCACCGAATAGTCCGCCACACCCTCGCGGATGACCGGGGCACCGGGCGCCATCGCCGCATCGACATCGGTCACATGCGGCAGGACCTCATAGGTGACCTCGATCAGCCGCGCCGCGTCCTGCGCCAGAAGCTGCGAGGTCGCCGCCACCGCTGCCACGGCGTGCCCGTCATACAGCGCCTTCTCCCCCGCCAGCGTGTTGTCCTGCAGGTTCAGGTCCTCGCCCGTCAGCCCGGTCGGCAGGTCGGCCCGCGTGACCACCGCCTTGACCCCGTCCAGCGCCAAGGCCTTCGAGGCGTCGATCTTCACGATCCGCGCATGGGCATGGGGCGAGCGCACCACGGCGGCGTGCAGCATCCCCGGCAGCGCGAAATCCGCGCCATAGCGCGCCCGGCCCGTCACCTTGTCCAGCCCGTCGGGGCGGTTCGGCCGGGTGCCGATCAGCTTGTATCCGGTCTTCACATCATCCCGTGCCATCACGCAGCCCCCCGCATTTCCGCCGCCGCGTCCTGAACGGCGCGGATGATCTTGTCATAGCCCGTGCAGCGGCACAGGTTCCCGGCCAGCCAATAGCGGATTTCCGTATCCGTTGGATTCGCGTTCCGCTCCAAGAGCGCCTTCGCCGCCACCAGAATACCAGGAGTACAGAACCCGCACTGCAAGGCCGCATGTTCGATGAACTTGCGCTGCAACGGGTGCAGCTCCTCGCCCGCCATTCCCTCGATGGTTTCCACCCGCTTGCCGTTGGCTTCCGCCGCCAGCATCAGGCAGGAGCAGACCAGCGTCCCGTCGACCGTGACCGAACAGGCCCCGCAGTCGCCCGTGCCGCAGCCTTCCTTCGTCCCCGTCAGGTCCAGATGGTTGCGCAGCGCGTCAAGCAGCGTCTCGCGCGGGTCCGCCAGAAACTCGACCGGGTCGCCGTTGACGGTGGTGGTGACGTGAATCTTGCTCATGCTTTCAATCCTTTCGCCCGGTCATAGGCGATCTGCGCCGCCCGGCGGGCCAGAACCCCCGCCACCTCGATCCGGAACTCCTTCGTGCCGCGCTTGTCGGAGATCGGCTTTGCCGCCGCCTCTGCCGCCTTGGCCAGTGCCGCCAAAGCAGCCTCGCCCAGCGTGGTGCCGATGATCGCCTTCGCCGCCGCTTCGGACAGGATCACCGTCGGCGCCACCGCTCCCAGTGCCACCCGCGCCTCGACGATCCTGTCGCCGTCCAGCCGCAGGTTCACCGCGCAGCCGACGACGGCAATGTCCATCTCGGTCCGGGGAATGAAGCGCAGATAGGCGTCGCCGCCGTTCTTGCCCCTTGGCGGCAGCGTGATGGCCGAGATCACCTCGCCCTTCGCAAGGCTGGTCCGCCCTGGCCCGGTCGGCACCTGTTCCACCGGAAGGTCGCGGTCGCCCTTCGGCCCCGTCACCGTGACCACTGCGCCCGCCGCAACCATCCCCGGCACCGAATCCGCCGCCGGTGAGCCGTTGCACAGGTTGCCCGCCAGTGTTGCCCGGCCCTGCACCTGCGTCGAGCCCACGAGGTTCATCCCCTCGACCACGCCGGGCCAGTCGCGCAGCAGTCCCTCATGCGCGCCCAGCACGATCCCCGGAACCGCCACGCCGATTCGCCAACCGCCCTCGGGCGTCGGGGTGATCCGGTCAACGCCGGGGATGTGCTTCAGATCGATCAGGTCGTCCGGCTGCACCATGCCCGCGCGCATCTGCACCAGGACATCCGTGCCCCCGGCCAGGAACCGCAGGGTTCCGGTGGAAGCCTCGGCTATCGTCGCTGCGTCGGAAAAACTCCTCGGGGTGTGGTATCGCATCAGCGCCTCCCTGACCTGTCTGCTGGCGATCTGCCGTCGCCGCTCGTTCCTGACTTTGCTGCACCCGGCGCGAAGCCGCAATGGGCAGTCTGCGTCCGGCCTTCGCCCCGGGCGGTCCGGCGCCCTTCGGCGCCAGCCCCGAATTTATTTGCATTTGCATTTAAATTGACGTACCGATTCCCGCAAAGAAGCATGTCACCACCGGGGAGGGATTGCGATGGCAGCGGAAAATGTTCTGGCGCAACTGGGCGCGATGATCGCCTCGGGCGGGATTCAGGTGGTGGACTGCACCGGCGTACTTGGCCCGGACACGCCGCTTCTGAAGCTTCCCCCCGATTTCGCCAAGGACACCCCGCCGATCAAGATCCACCGGATCAGCGAATACGACAAGGACGGGCCGTTCTGGGCCTGGAACTGGCTGGAGCTGGGCGAACACTCCGGAACCCATTTCGACGCGCCGCACCACTGGATCACCGGCAAGGACTATGCCGACGGCTACACCGACACCCTGCCGGTCCAGCGCCTTGTCGCCCCGGTCAACGTGCTGGACTTCAGCAAGGAATGCAGCGCCGACCCGGACTTCCTCCTGACCATCGACCATGTGAAGGCCTGGGAGGCCAAGCATGGCCCCATCGGCAAGGGCGAATGGGTGGTCCTGCGGTCGGACTGGGACAGCCGATCGCATGACGAAAACCTGTTCCTCAACGCCAACGAGACCGGCCCGCACACGCCCGGCCCGACCGCCGAGGTCATCCAGTACCTGATCGACAAGGGCATCGTCGGCTGGGGCAGCCAGTGCATCGGCACCGACGCCGGTCAGGCGGGCGGCATGAACCCGCCCTTCCCGGCGCACAACCTGCTGCACAAGAACAACTGCTACGGCCTCGCCTCGCTGGCCAACCTGTCGAAACTGCCGCCGAAGGGGGCGATCCTGATCGCCGCGCCCTTGAAGATCCAGCACGGCACCGGCTCGCCCATTCGTGCGCTGGCGCTCGTCCCCCGGACCTGAGCCATGGACGGCGCGGCCCCCCGGGGATTGGGCGAGATTGGCCTGACCAATTTCGCCCCCTACCTGATGAACCGGATCATGGGCCGCTACAACGCGGGCTTTCGCGAGGAACTGGCCGGGCTTGGCCTGACCACGCCCAAGGCCCGCGCCCTTGCCGTGCTGTCGGTCGTCGAGGCACCCCTCGTCGGGGAACTTGCCGTCTACACCGTCACCGAGCAATCCACCCTGTCCCGCGCGCTTGACCAGTTGCAGGCCGAGGCCCTGATCCGCCGCGAGGCCGATGCCAGTGACAGCCGCGCGGTCCGGATCGTCATCACCGACGCCGGACGTGCCGTCTTCGCCGACCTCTGGCCGCACATGCATGACGCGCAGGAGCGGATGTTCCGCGGCATTCCGGCCGCCGAGCGGCAGGCCTTCACCGCCACGCTCCAGAAGATGCTGGTCAACATCCGCAAGCACGAGATCTGACATGGCCGAACGCAGCTTCAAGGCGCAGGTGCAGGACCTCAAGCTGGGCGCGGGGGAAACCTTCACCGGCGAAGGCATCCTTGCCATCACCAAGGCGCTCCTCGAATCCGGCGTGGGCTATGTCGGCGGCTACCAGGGCGCGCCGATCAGCCACCTGATGGACGTTCTCGCCGACGCCGAGGAGCTGCTGGCTGACCTTGGTGTCCGCTACGAAGCCAATGCCAACGAAGCCGCCGCCGCCGCCATGCTGGCCGCCTCGGTCCACTACCCGATCCGCGGCGCCGTCACCTTCAAGGGCCCGGTCGGCGTCAACGTCGCCTCCGACGCGCTCGCCAACCTCTCCTCCTCCGGCGTGACCGGCGGGGCGCTGGTCATCGTGGGCGAGGATTACGGCGAAGGCTCCTCGATCATGCAGGAACGCACCCACCCCTTCGCCATGAAGGCGCAGATGTGGCTTCTGGACCCGCGCCCGAACCTGCCCTCCATCGTCAAGGCGGTGTCGGACGGCTTCGACCTCAGCGAGGCCTCGAACACCCCGGTCATGCTGATGGTCCGCATCCGGTCCTGCCATGTCACCGGCAGCTTCACCGCGCGGGACAACCAACGCCCCAAGCTGACCGTGAAGGACGCCCTCTCGAACCCCCGCAGCGACTTCAACCGCGTCGTCCTGCCGCCAATGTCCTATGCGCATGAACAGGACAAGGTAAAGAACCGCTGGCCCGCCGCCGAAGCCTTCATCCGTGACAAAGGCATGAACGAGATCTTCGGCCCGAAGGACGCCCCCTTCGGCATCGTGGTGCAGGGCGGCATGTACAACGGGTTGATCCGCGCCCTGCAACGCCTCGGCCTCGCCGACATCTACGGCGCGACGGAGGTGCCGATCTATGTCCTGAATGTCACCTACCCGCTGATTTCCAGCGAGTTTCTCGACTTTTGCCAGGGCAAGGACAACATCCTCGTCGTCGAGGAAGGCCAGCCGGAATTCATCGAAACCCAGCTCGGCAGCTTCCTCTACCGCGCCGGGTCCGGGGTGAAACTCCACGGCAAGGGCCTGTTCCCGATGGCCGGGGAATACACCGGCGCGGTGATGCTGGACGCCGTCGAGGGCTTTCTGCGTCAGGCCGCCCCCTACATGCTTTCCGCCCAAGTCCGCGCGCCGAACGTCGACCGCCCGGCGATCCCGGACCTGACGAAAACCGTCCCGATCCGTCCCCCCGGCTTCTGCACCGGCTGCCCGGAGCGCCCGATCTTCGCCGCGATGAAGCTGGTGGAAAAGGAACTCGGCAAGCACCAGATCGCCGCCGACATCGGCTGCCACCTCTTCGCCAGCCTTCCCCCGTTCGAGATCGGCGGCGCCACCATGGGCTACGGCCTCGGCCCCGCCGCGAACGGGGCCTTCGACGGCGGCGGCGAAAAGCGCCCCATCGCGATCATCGGCGATGGCGGGTTCTGGCACAACGGCCTCTCCTCCAGCTTCACCAACATGGCCTTCAACAAGTCCGACGGCGTGGCGATCATCGTCGACAACTACTACTCCGCCGCGACCGGGGGGCAGGACGTCATGTCCTCCCGTGCCGACAACGCGTCAAAGGCCACGAAGAACCCCATCGCCAAGGCCCTGCGCGGGATCGGCATCACCCATGTCCGCCAGATCGACC
>NZ_JAEULP010000041.1 GCF_016792905.1 Tabrizicola sp. | reverse complement strand
CGACCTACGGTTTCGAGACCGCAGTCTGCTATACCCGCGAATTGAAGGACCCCAAGACCGACACCTTCCGGGCGATCTTCTATTCGGGGCTTCTGTGCTGCCTGTTCTTCTTCCTGATCCCGTTCTCGTTCCAGGGCGTGCTGGGGCAGGAAGGCATGCTCGCCTCGGGCATCGTCGATGGCTCGGGCGTCGGAGAGGCTCTTGGCAACATGATCGGCGGTGGGCCGGTGATCACCCAGATCTTCGTGATCCTGATGATCATGGCGCTGTTCCTGGCGATCATGACCGCGATGGCCGGCTCGTCGCGGACGCTGTACCAGGGTTCGCGCGATGGCTGGCTGCCGAAGTACCTGGGCGAGGTCAACAGCCACGGCGCGCCGCGCAACGCGATGTGGACCGACTTCACCTTCAACGTGATCCTCCTGGCGCTGGCCTCGGACGTGGGAGGGTATTTCTACGTCCTCGCGATTTCCAACGTCGGCTACATCCTGTTCAACTTCCTGAACCTGAACGCCGGCTGGATCCACCGCCTGGACAGTGCACACATGGAGCGTCCCTGGAAGGCGCCGACCTGGCTGATCGGGCTGAACACGATCCTCGCCTTCGTGAACATCCTGTTCCTGGGCGCGGGCGCGAAGGTCTGGGGCTATTCCGGCGCGCTGGTGTCGGGGCTGGTGTTCGCGGCTTTCATCTTCCCGGTGTTCTGGTATCGCCACTATGTCGTCGACAAGGGCAAGTTCCCGAAAGAGGCCTATGACGACCTGGGCCTGCCCTATGGCGAGCTGGGCGAGCGGAAGGCCGGGATGCTGCCTTACCTGGCGCTGGTCGCGGGGGCGGTGGTGGTGATCTGGGCGAACTGGTTCTTCGTCCTGCCTGGCTGATCCGTCCGGGATACCGTTGAAAAGGCCGCTCTTCCGGGCGGCCTTTTTCTTGCGCAAATGTTTTCTCACAAGAAATTTTGTTGCACTTCATTATTGCTTTCTGGCGGGAATCACCCGACACTGGACGAAAATCAACATGTCTCAGGGAGCCGACCAATGACCAACTCCTGGCGTTTCTCGACGCTGATCGACCGACACCGCGCGCTTGGGTCCAACCTTGAGGACTGGAGCGGGATGGGCACCGCCTGGTCCTATTCCAAGGGCGACCCGGATGCCGAATACGAGGCGATCCGCACCAAGGCGGGGCTGATGGATGTCTCGGGCCTTAAGAAGGTGCATATCACGGGCCACGCCGCCAGCCATGTCATCGAGCGCGCCACGACGCGGAACATGGAAAAGCTGATGCCGGGCCGCGCGGTCTATGCCTGCATGCTGAACGACGCGGGCAAGTTCGTCGACGACTGCGTGATCTACCGGATGGGGCCGAATTCGTTCACCGTCGTCCACGGCTCGGGACAGGGGCATGAGCAGCTGACGATGGCGGCGACCGGGCGCGACGTCTCGATCCGCTTCGACGACAACCTGCACGATCTGTCGCTGCAAGGGCCCCTGGCGGTGGATTATCTGGAGAAGCACGTCCCCGGCGTCCGCGCGCTCCCGTATTTCGGGCACATGCCGACCAGCCTCTTCGGCAAGCCGATCACCCTCAGCCGCACCGGCTATACCGGCGAGCGCGGCTATGAAATCTTCTGCCGGGGCCAGGACGCCGTGGAAATCTGGGACCGCATCCTGGAGGAAGGCAAGCCGATGGGGATCATCCCGTGCCGCTTCACCACGCTCGACATGCTGCGGACCGAGAGCTACCTGCTGTTCTTCCCCTTCGACAACTCGGAAATGTACCCGTTCGAAGACGAAGGCCCCGGCGACACGCTGTGGGAGCTTGGTCTCGATTTCACGGTTTCACCCGGCAAGACCGGCTTTCGGGGCGCCGAAGAGCACTACCGGCTGAAGGGCAAGGAGCGCTTCAAGATTTCGGGTCTGAAGCTGGAAGGCAAGAACGTGCCGGGCAACGGCGCGCCGGTGTTCAAGGGCGGAAATCAGGTCGGCGTCGTGACGCAGGCGATGTATTCGCCGCTGAACGACTGGACCGTCGCCATCGCCCGCCTGCCGGTTGCCGATGCCAACAACGGCACCGAGCTTGAGGTGCGCTGCGGCACCCATGGCCCGATCAAGGCCAAGTCGGCCGCGCTGCCGTTCTACGATGTGGACAAGAAGCGCCGCACAGCGAAGTGACCAACCTTCGGGGCCTGCCCGCCAGGCAGGCCTCCCTGCCAGGGAATCCCAAACGTGAAGACCTTGCTGACCCCCGTGGACGCCCCCTCGATCCGAAGCCGTCCGGTCTACGCCCCCTTTGAGCCGCGCCCCGCCAGCCTGCATCTGATCATCGCCGATGGCGAAGGCGCGGGCGCGGTGACGGACCTTCTGGCCACGACGACAGACCGTTCTGAAATGCTTGCGTCAGCCCATGTGATGTATTGCCCCGGGCCGGATGGCAGCGACCAGTCGGCGCATCTGAAAGACCTTGGCGCGGCACAATACTTCCGTGCCCCCTCGATCCCGGCGCTGCTGCCCCGGCTGGCGCGGGTGCTGTCGGCGGCGCATATGGGAACGCAGTTCTATCTCGCGGGGTCGGAAGGTCTGATTGGACAGGCGGAACGCGAGATCATGAACACGGGCTTTCCGCATGCCTCGGTCCAGAAGGAACAGCGCGGGTCAACGCTGCGGCGGGTGCAATGCGTGCATTGCAAGGGGATCACGGAAAACGTGGCGACGGACCCGTTCAAATGCAGCCATTGCGGGTTGAGCCTGTTCGTCCGTGACCACTATTCCCGGCGACTCGCGGCCTTCCAGGGGGTGAATATCGACGCGGAAGACCCCGGACTGGTGCCGGAAAGCGTGGTGAGGTTCAAATGAGCGGCGGTGCGA
>NZ_JAEULP010000065.1 GCF_016792905.1 Tabrizicola sp. | reverse complement strand
CCCGACACGATTCACCTGCCGGGCATCTACGTCAGTCGCATCGTCACCGGCAAGCACGAGAAACGGATCGAACAGCGCACCGTGCGCAAGCGGGAGAATGCATGATGGCCGAGGAAACCAAAGGCTGGGACCGCAACGGCATGGCCGCCCGGGCCGCGCAAGAGCTTCGCGACGGCACTTATGTCAACCTCGGTATCGGCATCCCAACGCTGGTGTCGAACTACATCCCCAAGGGTGTCAGCGTGACCTTGCAATCCGAAAACGGGATGCTCGGCATGGGTCCCTTCCCCTATGAGGGCGAGGAAGACGCCGACCTGATCAACGCGGGCAAGCAGACGATCACCGAACTGCCGCAGACCGCCTATTTCGATTCTGCCACCAGCTTCGCGATGATCCGTGGCGGCAAGATCGCGATGGCGATCCTCGGCGCGATGGAGGTGGCGGAAAACGGCGACCTCGCGAACTGGATGATCCCCGGCAAGCTCGTCAAGGGCATGGGTGGTGCAATGGACCTGGTGGCGGGCGTTGGCCGGGTGGTCGTCGTGATGGACCACACCTCGAAGCACGGCGAGTCGAAGGTCCTGCACCAGTGCTCCCTGCCGCTGACCGGCAAGGGCGTGGTCGACCGGATCATCACCAACCTCGGCGTGCTCGATGTCGGCAAGAAGGGTTTGCATATCGTCGAACTTGCGCCCGGCGTGACCGAAGCCGAATTGCGTGACGCGACCGAGGCGACGATCGTTGGCTGACCACGTCGTCACCCGCGAACACGAGGCGGCCCGGGGCCGCTTCGTGATCCGCCGCGACGGGGAAGAGGCGGAACTTACCTATTCGGTCACGACGCCCACGCTTTTCATCGCTGACCACACCGGCGTCCCCGACAGCTTCCGCGGCACCGGAGCGGGACTTGCGCTGGTGCAAGCGATGGTTGATGCCGCCCGCAAGGACGGCTTCAGGATCGTCCCCCTTTGCCCCTTCGTGAAGGCGCAGGCGCACAAGCACCCCGACTGGGCCGACGCCTTCGTCTAGGGCTCAAAGCCCCGCAATGTCGGTACGGAAGATGCAGGGGTCCGTCACCAGCAGGGGCTGGCTGACGCAAAGCCCCTGTGCCACCTGCCAGGCGGCCAGGACTTTCGGCACATAGTCCCGCGTCTCGGCATAGGGCGGCACGCCGCCGTTGTCGCGCACCGCGCCCTCACCCGCGTTATAGGCTGCCAGCACCATGACGGGATCGTTGTCGAATTCCTTCAGCAGCCAGTCCAGGTAAGCGACCCCGCCCCTGATGTTCTCGACAGGGTCGGTGGAATCCTTCACCCCGAAGCGTTCGGCCGTGGCCGGGATCAGCTGCATCAACCCTACCGCCCCCGCCGAACTTACGGCGTCCGACTGGCCTGCGCTTTCGATTCCGATCACCGCCAGAACCAGCGCCGGAGAGACGCGCGTGTCCAGCGTCGCGCGCAGGATATCCTTGCCGTATTCATCGGCGACCTCCTGCATGTGCTGCAAGCGCGGCGCCCCGACTGCCGCGCCATTGGGACCATCGGACAGTGATGCCAGCGCAAGATCGAAGCGGTCCGACGCCTCGCCCAGGCCGGTAGGCACCTTGTCCCAGTACCAGGCATAGGAAGAGGCCGGCGCCGGTCCGGGCTTCTCGGTCGCCTCGTCCGCGACCTTCGGCTCCTCGTGCTCGTGCACCGGGTTCGGATCGATCTTTGGCAAGGCCGCCAGATAGCGCGCCTGTTCTTCCGGGTCGATCTGCACGGTGATCCGCTTGCCCGGCAGGCTGTCACCCACCTTGACGCGCTTGAAGCTGAAATCGTCCGCAGCTGCCGCGAACGGGGCAGCCACGCAGAGAATCGCTGCGATCCATGAAGTTTTCGGCATGTCGTTGGCCTGCTCGCCTTGTCGTTTTGCCCGAAGAATCGCAGGTTCCCGTGCAACCGGCCAGAACTTTTCCCGCCAAATCATGGCATTTCTGCCCGAATTGACCGAAAAACCACGCCCTACCATGCAGGCGTGAACAGATTGCTAACTTTTCTTTCGTTTGTTTTCCGTGGCTTGGCCAATATCACGCAGATTTTCTACAAGGACCAAGATTCTTCGAAAGTCGTCCAAACTGCTGCCACGTTTGGGGGGCTTTATAGACCCATACCGAACGACAACGGCAGCAGACGAAGCCTGGATCGGAGCGGTTGAATGTTAAGTGAGCACCTTAGAAAGGGACAAGACAAATGACCAAGTTCTCCGCTTTCCTGAAAGACGAAGCTGGCGCCGTGACCGTTGACTGGGTGGTTCTGACCGCCGCGATCGTGGGCCTCGGCCTCCTCGTCTTCAACTTCGTCCGTCCGGCCGTTTCGAACCTGGCCGAAGGCATCGGCAACGAACTGGGCGACGCTCAGACCTGCATGACCTCGGGCGGCACCAGCTGCTGATCGTCACTGCGATCTCTTTCGGGACTGGCCGCACGAAAGTGCGGCCAGTTTCATTTTGTCCCTAAGCTCAACCTGGCCCAACACGCCTTGGTATAGTGCACGCGCCGCGTCTCCCGCCATGCGCGAATCCCGCCAACGCTGGCACCGTCTTCTGCGCGTGGCCGAAGTCCTTCAGCGCAAGGCCAGAATACCGCCCGCAACCCCGGAAATACCCCGCCGCGCACAAATTCCTGCCATGATTGCAAGGCCAAATGGATGCATACCGAACGGCGGCATGGGGCTAGGCCCGCCCGAACCGGTTGAGTGACACATGAACACCACAGAAAGGGACAAGACAAATGACCAAATTCTCCGCTTTCCTGAAAGACGAAGCCGGCGCCGTGACCGTTGACTGGGTGGTTCTGACCGCCGCGATCGTGGGCCTCGGCCTCCTTGTCTTCAACTTCATCCGCCCGGCCGTGTCGAACCTGGCCGAAGGCATCGGCAACGAACTGGGCGACGCGCAGGAGTGCCTGCTCAGCGACGATACGATCACCTGCTGATACGCATCCCCAAGACCCTTCATGGCCGCGCTTCGCAAGAAGCGCGGCCTTCGTCTTGCCGGTGCCACCCGATCACAATCGCACCATGCCCGACATCCGTTATACTTTCGCCGTATTCCGGCACCATTGTCGCGATATTGGAACCTGTCCCGCCGCCAAGCGACCGCTCATCATCTTGATGGCCCGCCGACGCAGCACTAGAAGCACCGCCGGGCCGCCAGGGTGAGACCGAGGGCAGCTCCACCAAGCAGAGGTTGAAATGAGAGCAATATTCGCGTTGGTCCTTCTTGTCGGCATGGCGCTGGCAGGCATGGCCGTCTACATGATCCAGGGCTACATGGCCGACTTGGAAGGCGCTCTCCAGCAGGAACAGGCCTTCAATGCCAAGGCCGGCAAGCTGGTCGAGGTCTATGTCTTCGCCAAGCCCAAGAAATACGGTGACGCGCTCGCCGAGGACGATGTCCAGCTGATCTACTGGCCGGAAAAGGCCCTGCCCAAGACGATCTACAAGGACAAGGCAACCCTCTTCCCGGAAAACGCCGATGGCCCGCGCTACATCATGCGCTCGACCGAAGCCTTCGAACCCGTTCTGGCCAGCCGCGTGACCGAGCCCGGGCAGTTGGCCAGCCTCACCTCGAAGCTGGAAAAGGGCAAGCGCGCCTTCGCGATCAAGATCGGCATGGACAGCGGCGTCTCCAACTTCGTCAAGCCGGATGACTACATCGACATCCTGTGGACCGGCAACGTTGCCGGCGTCGAGGGCGGCATGACCCGTCAGATCGAAAGCGCAATCCTGGTCATCGCGGTCGACAACGCGCTCAACGAGGGGCAGGTCGCCTCGGATACTGTTGCAAAAACCGTGACGGTCGCAGCCACGCCCGAACAGGTGGCACGTCTTGCGCAAGCCCAGTCGACGGGTCGATTGACTCTGTCTCTTGCGCGGGACTCCAGCGAAACCGTTGATGGGACAGTGGAAACCGACACCAATGCGATGCTGGGCATCCAGAAAGAGGAAGTGGTTCCCGAGGTTGTCGCGCCCGAAGTCAAGAAGTGCTACGCCAAGCAGCGCAGCGGCGGGGTGCTTGTCGACACTGATGTCGAGATCCCCTGCAAGAGCTGACCCTTAGCTCACTCAACCACAGGGCGCGGCCACATTATCTGGGGCCGCGCCCTTTCATTTTTCCAACCCTTTGCGACGTGTTGCAGTTTATCCACATCAACTATTCGTCCCAAAGCATTGATTCTTGCAAAAAAACCAGGGCTGGTTCATTCTGCCTCCGATAAGGGCGTTCAAGACCCAAACGAGGCGTGGTCGAAAGGGCAGATCACATGAACATGAAACGACTCCTGGTAGCAGGTTATCTTGGTGCGATTCTCGCATCGACGGCACTGACGCCGGTCTCCGCCGAAGTCCTGCGCGTCATGCAGGGCCAGGCCAGTGAAGCACTCAACGTTCCGATGAACCGGGCCGTTGTCGTCGAAAGCGACGTTCCGTTCGCCGAGCTTTCGATCGCGAACCCCGGCATCGCGGATATCTCCACCCTGTCGGACAAATCCATCTATGTGCTGGGCAAGGCGCCGGGGCGCACCACGCTCACGCTATTGTCGCCAGATGGGACACTGATCTCGAACGTCGACGTGCATGTCACGCCCGACATCGCCGAATTCAAGGAGCGTCTGCAACAGATCCTCCCGGGCGAGAACATCGAGGTTCGCACCGCCAATGACGGCATCGTGCTTTCGGGCCAGGTTTCCTCGACCGCCAAGCTCGACCGCGCACTTGACCTCGCCAACCGCTATGCGCCGGATCGGGTGTCGAACCTGATGGTCGTCGGCGGGACGCAGCAGGTGATGCTGAAGGTTCGCTTCGCCGAAATGAACCGTACCGTGTCGAAGAACTTCTCCTCGTCGCTGAAGTTCGGCGACGGCGGACAGTTCGGCGGGGAAACCGGCACGTTGCTCGGGGCAGGCGCCCTGATCGCAGCCGGTGAGAACGTGCCCTACCGCTCGAACGTCACCGGGGCCATCGGCCTTGGCGGGTCGATCGGCGGGCTGGAGTTCGACGTCCTCCTGGAAGCCCTCGAATCCAAGGGCATGGTGCGCACTCTCGCCGAACCGAACCTGACGGCCCTCTCCGGGCAGCAGGCCAAGTTCCTGGCAGGCGGCGAATATCCTGTGCCCGTCGCGCAGGACAACAATACGGTCACGGTCGAGTTCAAGCCTTTCGGTGTCGAACTGAACTTCACCCCCGTGGTCGTCGATCAGGACATCATCAACCTGACCATCGACGCCGCCGTCTCCTCCATCGACCCGTCAAACGGCTTCACCTCGGGCGAGTTCACGATCAGCGCCTTCAAGCGCCGCGAGACCTCGACCACCGTGGAAATGCGTGATGGCGAAAGCTTCGCGATTGCGGGTCTTCTCCAGGACGACTTCCGCGATCTGAACGCGCAGCTTCCCTGGGTGGGCGACATCCCGATCCTGGGCGCGCTGTTCCGCAGCTCGGAATACCAGCGTGCGCAATCGGAACTGGTCGTGATCGTCACGCCGCATCTTGTCACTCCGGTGGCAGGAGAGGCTCTGGCGCTGCCGACCGACCGCGTCCGCATCCCGACCGAACGCGAGCTGTTCCTGTTCGGCGACGTGGCCACCGGCCCGAAGAAGGGTGCCGCAGCCGAAGTGGCCCGGCAGGACTTCAGCTCGTCCTACGGCTATGTGATGGAGTAAGGAGATGACCCGCATGCTTCCCAAGCTGCTTGCAGCCTCTGCCCTCCTCGCACTGACCGCCTGCGGCGAATCCTCGGTCAGCTGGGACCGCGAGCTTGGCTCCGAAGTCGACAAGGGCCAGTTCGGCAACGCCACGATGAACAACACGCTCATCCAGACGGGTGAGATGTCCTACACCGTGGCGCTGGCCGAACGCTTCTCGGCCGAGGTTCCGGACACGATCAACTTCGCCTTCAACAGCTCGGAACTGTCGGACGAGGCCCGGTCGATCCTCAAAAAACAGGCGGACTTCATTCGTCAGTTCCCTGAAGTCCGCTTCCGCGTCTTCGGCCACACCGACAAGGTCGGCTCGAACGGCTACAACCAGCGGCTCGGCCTGCGTCGTGCCCAGGCGGCGGTCGCCTACCTGACCTCGCTCGGGATCAGCCGCTCGCGGCTGGAGGCGGTCGTGTCCTACGGCGAAACCAGGCCGATCATCGCGACCAACGCGGCCGAAGTCCGCAACCGCCGCACCGTGACCGAAGTGTCGGGCTTCGTGAAGTCGCATCCGCTGGTCCTGAACGGCAAGTACGCCGAGATCATCTGGCGCGAATATGTCAACAGCGCCGTGCGCCCGCACGAAGGCGTGGCAGCGACCGCAGGTGCCGAAGGCGGCTGACCTCTACCTGGATCACGACAATCCGAGGCCGGGCCAAGCGCCCGGCCTCTTCGTTTCCAGATTCTTGATAATCCCAGAATCAAGCATTTTTAGCCCAATTATCGCCACCATTCTTGACCAAGGTCCGATCCTAAGGGTGAGTTCAGGGGTCTGGTTTCCTTGGGTGAGGCCGATGCATGGATTGCAGTAGTAACCCATTGGAATACCAATAGATAACGACCCCGTACCGAAAGGACGCGACGCGAGATGACGAGCAAAGCCACTGTACAGAGCGATCCGGCACCGATCCTCGCCTGCACGATTTCGCGTGACGTCCAGCGATTCGATCTGCTCATCGACGACATGGAGCAGGAACTCGGCGAAGCCTGGGGCGACCTGAATTTCGAAGACGCCCTCGTCTTCCTCAAGCAACCCGACAGCACCGGCATGCAATTCGTCGCCATCGCCGTCGACAGCGAGGACGAGAGCGAGCTGTCGAAGATGAACGACGTGATCAAGGCGGCCAAGGCCAAGCGGATCAAGGTCCTGCTGATCGCCAACCAGGTCAGCCCTTCCGTCCTGCACCAGATGCTCAAGCTCGGCGCCGATGACTTCGTGCCCTACCCGCTGCCAGAAGGCGCGTTGCACGACTCCATCGAACGCCTGCGCAAACCGGCGCCGGTCATGCCCGAAGGCTATGACCCGGAAACCGGCGCCTTCAACCCGGTGTTCAAGCCGAAGGGCGACCGCAACGGCGTGATCCTGCCCGTGCATGGCATGGCCGGCGGCGTGGGCGCCACCACCTTCGCCGCGAACCTGGCCTGGGAACTGGCGCTGACGCAGGAAGCCGAAGGCATGCGCGTCTGCGTCATCGACTTCGACCTGCAATTCGGCTCCATCGCGACATACCTTGACCTGCCACGCAAGGAAGCGGTCCTCGAAATCCTCACCGACACCGCTTCGGTCGATGCCGACTCGCTGATCAAGTCGATGCTCACCTTCAACGACAAGCTGCATGTCTTGACCGCCCCGGCCGACATGTTGCCGCTGGAAATGCTGACGCCCGAGGACATCGGTCGCATCCTCGACACCGCACAAGCCAACTTCGACTTCGTCATCGTCGACATGCCTTCGACCGTCGTGGCCTGGACCGAGGCCGTGCTGACGCGGGCGCATGTCTACTTCGCGTTGCTGGAGCTTGATCTGAGATCCGCACAGAACATCCTGCGCTTCGTGCGCGCCCTCAAGGCCGAGGCGCTGCCGCACGACAAGGTGCGCTATGTCCTGAACCGCGCGCCCAAGTTCACCGACCTTTCGGCAAAGGCGCGCGTGAAGCGCATGGCCGAAAGCCTCGACATCGACATCGAAGTGCAGCTGCCCGATGGCGGCGAACAGGTGACCCAGGCCAACGACCATGGCCTGCCCATCGCCGAGAGCGCGGCCAAGAACCCGCTCCGCAAGGAACTGCAGAAGCTTGCCAAATCATTGTACGATCTCAACAAATCCGCTGAATCCGCCAGAGCCTGAACCAGGGGGAATGACCAGTGTTTAGTCGCTTCAAGAAAGACACTCCCGACGCACGCCCCAGCCAGGGTGGCGCAGCACCGGCCGGCGCACCGGCGGACAAGGCCGCTTTCGCGCGTCAACCCGCCCAGGCGCCGGTGCAGCAGCGCGCCGCCGCCGAAGCCGTCGCCGCCGACAAGGAAAAGAAGCGCAAGGAGCGGCTGACCGAACTCAAGGTCGAGATCCACAAGCGCCTTCTGGATGACCTGAACCTTTCGGCCATCGAAACCGCGACCGAGCAAAGCCTGCGCGGCGAAATCGCGGCGCTCGCCACCGAGGCGCTCGACGACATGTCCGTCGCGCTGAACAAGGAAGACCGCCTTGCCCTGACGCAAGAGCTTTACGACGAGGTCATGGGTCTTGGTCCGCTGGAACCGCTGCTGAAGGACGAGACGATCAACGATATTCTCGTCAACGGGCCGAAGCGCATCTTCATCGAACGCGCGGGCAAGCTGGAGCTTTCCGACGTCACCTTCCGCGACGAGCGCCATCTTCTGCGCATCATCGACAAGATCGTCTCCGCCGTGGGCCGCCGCGTCGATGAATCGAACCCCTATTGCGACGCCCGCCTGATCGACGGCAGCCGTTTCAACTGCATGATCCCGCCGATCGCGGTGGATGGCTCGCTGGTTTCCATCCGGAAATTCAAGAAGGACAAGCTCCGCATCGAGGACCTCGTCCGCTTCGGCGCCTTCACCGAGGAAATGGCCGCCTACCTGCAGGCCGCCGTCAGCTGCCGCCTGAACATCATCGTCTCGGGCGGGACCGGCTCCGGTAAGACGACGACCTTGAACGCGCTGTCCTCCTTCATCGACAACCACGAACGCGTGCTGACCATCGAGGACACCGCGGAACTCCAGCTCCAGCAGGTCCATGTCGGCCGGATGGAAAGCCGCCCGGCCAACGTCGAAGGCAAGGGTGCCGTCACCCAGCGCGACTGCTTGCGCAACGCCCTTCGTATGCGACCCGACCGCATCATCGTGGGGGAAACCCGGGGCGAGGAAGTCATCGACATGCTGCAGGCCATGAACACTGGCCACGACGGCTCGATGACCACGATCCACGCCAACAACCCGCGTGACGCCGTCAGTCGTCTGGAAAACATGGTGGCCATGTCCGGCATCGAGATGCCCCTGAAAGCCATGCGCAGCCAGATCGCCAGCGCCGTCAACCTGATCGTCCAGGCAAGCCGACTGCAGGACGGCACCCGTCGCATGACTTCGGTGACAGAGATCACCGGGATGGAAGGCGATGTCATCTCGATGCAGGAAGTCTTCCGCTTCGAGCGACTGGGGGTCGAACCTTCGGGCAAGATCATTGGCCGCTTCAACGCGACTGGCATCCGCTCTGCCTATTCCGACCGCTTCCGCCAGTGGGGCTTCGACCTGCCGGCCTCGATCTACGAACCGATTGTCTGAACGCCATGCAGATCAGTACCGCCCCACTCATCTACCTCATGATCTTCGTTGCGGTCGTCGTGATCGTCAACGGTATCTATCTGATCGTCTTCGGTAAATCGATCAGCCTGAACAGCAAGGTCAGCCGCCGCCTCACGCTTCTGGAAAAGAACGCGAACCGCGAACTGGTCCTGGAACAACTCCGGAAGGAGATGAACCAGCATCTGAACGCCAAGAACATCCCGCTCTATTCCATGCTGGCCAAGAAGGCGCAGCGGGCGAATATCGCCTTCTCTCCGCAGGCCCTGATCGGGATCATGGCGCTCCTGTCCGTCTTCGCCTTCCTGATGCTCTCGACCTTCACCGCTGCCGCCTTCGGCCTGCGCGTGGTGCTTGGCATCGCCATGGGCGTCGGCGGGGTCTTCGTCTGGGTGAACCGCACTGCAAAGAAGCGGATGACCCTTCTCGAGGAACAGCTCCCCGACTCCATCGAACTGATGGTCCGCTCCCTGCGGGTCGGCCACCCGTTCTCCACCGCCATCGGGATCGTCGCAAAAGAGATCCCCGATCCGCTGGGCTCCGAATTCGGCGTGATCTCCGACGAGGCCGCCTATGGCCGCGACGTGTCGGAATCGCTCAAGGCCTTCGCCGAACGGATGGACAGCCAGGACCTTCGCTTCCTCGCCGTCGCCGTCTCGATCCAGCAGCAGTCCGGCGGCAACCTGGCCGAAATCCTGGAAGGCCTGTCGAAAGTGGTCCGCGCCCGCTTCAAGCTGTTCCGGCGCGTCCGCGCCATCACGGCCGAGGCGAAATGGTCCGGCATGTTCCTCTCGGGCTTCCCCATCGCCGCGCTGGTCATGATCAACGTGGTCCAGCCCGACTACTACGACGAGGTGAAGACGACCTCGGCCTATGTCCCGGCGGCGCTGTTCGTTGTCGTCTTCCTGATCATCAACATCATCTACATGAAGGTGATGACCAACATCAAAGTGTAGGTCGACCATGAGCTTCTTTTCCGACTTCCTCACCGGGCTGACCGACCGTTTCGGCCCCATGGCGCCACTTCTGGGCGTCGGCCTTCTGGGCATGCTCCTGATCCTCCTGGCCCTGCCGGTGGTGATGAAGCGCCAGCGCGACCGTTTTCGCGAGCTGAAGGACCAGGTGCCCCGGGCCGGGGCCGAAAAGAAGCGCGCGCTGCGCAAGACCGAACGGGTGGACAAGCTTGAAAAGTTCGCCCACTTCCTTGAACCGCAGAAGAAGGAAGAGCTTTCCGCCGCCAAGCTGCACCTGCTGCGCGCGGGCTATACCGGCAAGAACTCGGTGCGGCTGTTTCACGCGATCCAGTTCCTGCTCGCCATCCTGTTCCTCATCGGCGGGTTGATCCTGGCGCTGGTCAAGTCCTTCTCCCAGGAAATGACCATGTCCGACCTCCTGCTGCATAGCCTCCTGCCCTGTGCCATCGGCTACTATCTGCCGCGCTACTGGGTGAACAAGCGTGTCAAGCAGCGCCAGACCGAGATCATCCAGGGCTTCCCCGATGCCCTCGACCTCATGCTCGTCTGCGTCGAGGCCGGGCAATCGCTCGACCAGTCGATCATCCGCGTCGGCAAGGAAAGCCGCGTCGGCTATCCCGCGCTTGCCGACGAATTCGACATGGTCGCGCAAGAGGTCAAGGCCGGGAAAGAGCGTATCTCCGTCCTGAAGGACATGGCCGAACGGGTCGGCGTCCCCGATGTCGCCTCTTTCGTCACCACCATCATCCAGTCCGCGACCTTCGGTACCTCGATCGCCGACGCACTGCGGGTCTATTCCGCCGACATGCGCGACAAGCGCATCATGCGGGCCGAGGAAAAGGCCAACATGCTGCCGACGAAACTCACCCTCGGCACTATGCTGTTTACAGTTCCGCCGCTTCTGGTCATTCTCATCGGGCCGTCCATCTACGGGATGGTGACAATGCTGGGCCAGCTCGCAAGCGGCCTCTGACGCTCGAACAGGATGTAACTTGCGCCAAACGGCGATGTTGACTGTCTGCGTTGCCATGCTGGCCGGCTGTACGCCGGCCACTGGTGTTTCCCGGAACAGTCCATATGGCGCCGACAGCCATGGTCAGGGCGTGGATGGCATGACCGTCGGCCACCGGCTGATGGCCGCGGGCGAGCCTGAACTGGCGCTCAAGGCCTATCTGCGCGGCGCCGGAGAAGTGGGGATCAACGCCGATGTGCTCTCCTCCATCGGTTCCGCCAACCTCGCGCTTGGACGGCTTGGCCAAGCCGAAAAAATCCTCCGCCGCGCTTTGGAGCTCGACCCGAACTTCGTGCCCGCGCTCAACAACCTCGGCGTCGTCCTGATGGAGCAGGACAATTACGGCGAGGCGCGCGTCATGTTCCAGAAGGCCTTCGCGCTGGATAGTGGCGAAACGGACTCGATCCGCGAAAATCTGATGCTCGCTATCGCACGAAGCGAGGCGAGTGTGTATGATCCGACCCAAGAAGAAGAAAAAGGCGGGTTCCGTCTCGTCCGGCAGGAAAAGGGTAAGTTCGTCCTTCTCTCCGATCTCTAGACGGCAACGCGCTCGGTGAAGTTACGGGCAGTCAACAAAAAGGACGCTGAAGATGCGCCATCCGGTTTCCATCATGCTGTGCCTTGGCGGCGCAGTGTTCTTGTCCGCCTGTCAGGACAATTCTGACGCACAGGTGCAAAGGGCCCTCAAGGACGTCAACGTCATCGACGAATCCAACCTCAACGACGTGATGCTCTCGGTCGCCGACCCGAATGAGGCGGTCGAGTACTTCACCCGCACCCTGGAACAGAACCCCAACCGCATCGACGTGATGCGCGGACTGGCGCGGTCGCTGATCCGGGCGCAGAAGACCACCGAATCCGCCCAGGTCTGGCGGCAGGTCGTGGCCCATCCCGAAGCCACGCCCGAAGATCGCGTGATGCTGGCCGATGCGCTGATCCGGTCGAACCAGTGGGCCGAGGCGAAGGCCGAGCTGAACCAGATCCCGCCGACCCACGAAAGCTTCGACCGCTACCGTCTCGAAGCGATGATCGCGGATTCGGACAAGAACTGGAAGAAAGCCGACAGCTTCTACGAAACCGCAGCCGGGCTGACCACCACCCCGGCGGGTGTCCTGAACAACTGGGGTTTCTCGAAGCTGACGCGGGGTGACACGCAGGGCGCCGAAAAGCTATTCGTCGAGGCGCTGACCTACGATCCGCAGCTTTTTACCGCAAAGAACAACCTGGTGCTCGCCCGCGCCGCTCAGCGTAAATACGAACTTCCGGTCGTCAAGATGACCCAGACCGAACGCGCCGAGCTTCTGTATTCCATGGCGCTCGCCGCCATCAAGCAGGGTGACGTCACCGTCGGCAAGGGTCTCCTGAACGAGGCGGTCGAAACTCATCCGCAATATTTCGAAGCCGCCGCGCGCAGCCTGGAAGCGCTCGATGCCAACGTGAAGATGTGATGCTCGAACCGACCGATGCGATGATCCTTCTGGTGCCGGTGCTGCCCATAGCGATATGGGCGGCGCTGTCCGACCTGAAGCGGATGAAGATCCCCAACAACGCCGTGATCGCCATGGCGGCGGTCTGGCCGCTCCTCGGCTGGTATCTGGTGCCGTTGACTGCCTGGTTCTGGGGCTTTGCCCTGATGGTCATCGTCTTCGCCGCCGGATTCCTCCTGTACCTGACCGGCACGTTCGGCGCTGGCGACGCAAAGTTCGCGGCCGCCATGGCCGGTATCTTCGTCGGCGGCAATATCGGCGAGATTCTCCTCATCATCTTCGTCAGCATGGTCGGCTCGCTGATCCTGCACCGCGTCCTGCGCAGCCTGCCCGTCGTCCGGAATGCGACGCCGGACTGGGAAAGCTGGACCCGCCGCCGCTACTTCCCCTTCGGCATGGCACTCTCGGTCATCGTGGTCTTCTACCTTCTTGCCGCCATATGGCCACAGGGCTGACACAAGTTACGTTTACGACTCAAATCGCAGCACTGCGCTACGATTGTCCACGGAGCTTGTCGAATGAACGCTGAAGCCCCGGTTTCCGCCCCCGTGTCCGGAGTCCAACCGCCCCCGTCGCCCCGATCGCTCGCCGATACCGGGCTGTCGACGATCATGATGCGGGACATCTTTCTCAAGACCATGTTCCGCACCAACCAGGACCAGGTCTCGATTCTGTCCAGGGCAATCAGCCTGCCGGTCCCGCTGACCCAGGAACTGATGGACCTCTGCCGCACGCAGAAGCTTGTCACCGCGACCGGCACGATGCACGCGAATGCCGGCAACGAGATGGGGTACGAGCTGACGGATGCCGGCAAGGCCCGCGCGCTCGATTCGCTGTCGCAGTCGGAATACTACGGCGCGATGCCGGTGCCGCTGGACCAGTACCAGGTCCAGATCAAGCGCCAGTCGGTCCGCGACATCCGCCTCAACCGCGAACAGCTCATGTCCGGCATGGGCCACCTGATCCTGCCGCCCGACCTGATCGACAACCTCGGCCCCGCCGTCACCTCGGGCCGCTCGATCCTCCTTTACGGCCCGCCCGGCAACGGTAAGTCGTCCATTTCGCACGGCATCCGCGCCGCGCTTGGCGACAAGGTCTACGTTCCCCGCGCCATCGAATATTCCGGCCAGATCATCTCGGTCTACGACCCCATCGTCCACTCCGCCGCCGAGGCCGCCGTCGACGACCCGAACTCGCTGCGCCGCACCTCGAACCGCTTCGACAACCGCTACGTCTACTGCGAACGCCCCAGCGTCATCACCGGCGGCGAACTCAGCCTCGACATGCTCGACCTGAACTACAACCCCACCGCCCGCACCTACCAGGCGCCCCTGCAGCTGAAGGCCACCGGCGGCATCTTCATCATCGACGACCTTGGCCGCCAGCAGGAACCGCCGCAGAAGATCGTCAACCGCTGGATCGTGCCCTTGGAGGAATCCCGCGACATCCTGGCCCTGCAATCGGGCGAGAAATTCACCGTGCCCTTCGACACGCTGGTGATCTTCTCCACCAACTTCCACCCGAACCAGATCTTCGACGGTGCCGCGCTCCGCCGGATCTTCTTCAAGATCAAGATCGACGGCCCGTCTCAGGAGAACTTCCTGAAGATCTTCGCCATGGTCGCCCGCAAGAAGAAGATGCCGCTCGACGAAACCGCGCTGATGCACCTGATGAAGGTCAAGTTCCCGACCATCGCCAACAACTACGCGAACTACCAGCCGGTCTTCCTGATCGACCAGATGATCGCGGTCTGCGAATTCGAGAACATCCCCTACCAGATGACGCCGGAATTGATCGACCGCGCCTGGGGCAACATGTTCGTCCGCCAGGAAGACATCGCGCACTGATCCTGTCGCTGCCACGACAGCAGGGGCGTCACGCGAAAACCGTGACGCCCCTTTCCGTCACCACCGCATCCAGCCGCTGATCGAACCCGTCCACCGGAACCGCTTCCACCTCCTGCGCCGCAAATGCAAACCCCACCGCCAGCACCGGCCCCCGCGCCCGCAGCCACTCCAGCGTCCGGTCGTAAAACCCCCCGCCATAGCCCAGCCGATAGCCCCGCGCGTCGAAGGCCAGTAGCGGCACGATCATCACCTCCGGCTCGACCCAGGCCCCCTCCTCCGGGATCATCGCCCTGAACGCACCTTGGACCAGCCGACAGCCCGGCGACCATTCCCGGAACTTCAGCGGCGTGTCCCTTGCCAGGATCACCGGCACCCCCACCGGCCCCTGATGCGCCGCCATCGCGGGCAAGGGGTCGATCTCCGACCGCATCGGCATGTAGCCCGACAGCACGCGGCCCCGATGCGGCGCCAGGTAATCCGCCAGGATCTCCGCCGCCTGCCCCTGCCCCCCGGCAAAGGCCTCGGCCCGCCGCGCGAAAGCCGCTGCCCGCGCCGCCGCCTTGAAATCCACTGCGGTCGTCATGTCAGCATCACCGTCGCCAGCCCCAGAAAGGCAAAGAACCCCATCACATCCGTCAACGTGGTCACAAACGTCCCCGAAGCCAAAGCCGGGTCCAGCCCCATCCGCTCCAGCGTCAAGGGCACCAGCACGCCCCCCAGCGCCGCCACCACCTGGTTGACCATCATCGCCAGCGCCAGCACCGCGCCCAGATGCCAGTCGCCGAAGATCAGCACCCCCGCTGCCCCCAGGATCAGCGCCAGCCCCACCCCGTTCATCAGCCCCGCCAGCAGCTCGCGCCGCACCACCCGCCCCGCATTGGCCCGCGTCAGGTCGCGCGTCGCCAGCGCCCTGACCGCCACCGCCAGCGACTGCGTCCCCGCGATCCCCCCGGTCGAGGCGACAATCGGCATCAGCGCCGCCAAGGCCACCAGCGTCGCGATCGTGTTCTGGAACTGGCTGATCACCAGCGCCGACAAGGACGCCGTGAACAGGTTCACCACCAGCCAGGGCAGGCGCTGCTTCACCGTCTCCAAGGGCCCGTCGCTGACGCTCGCCTCCTCGCCCACCCCGGCCAAGAGCAGCATGTCCTCCTCATGCTCCTCGTCCAGCACGATCATCGCGTCGTCGATGGTGATCACCCCCACGAGACGGCCCGAGCCATCGACGACGGGGCAGGAAATCAGGTGATACTGGTTGAAGATATAGGCAACATCCGCCTCCTCGTCCGTGGCGGCAACGGTACGGAAACTGTCCTCGGTGATGTCTTTCAGCCGCACCGCCCGCGCCGCCGAAAGCACCCGGCCCAGCGTCACATAGCCCACCGGCTGCATCCGCGGATCGACCAGGATCACATGATAGAACTGGTCCGGCAGATGGTCGGCTTTCCGCAGGAAATCAATCGCTTCGCCAACGGTCCAATGTTCCGGCGCCACCACGGTCTCGCGCTGCATCAGACGCCCGGCGGAATGCTCCGGCCAGGCCAGCGCCTGTTCCACCGCCATCCGGTCGGCGGCGTCCATCGCGCCCAGAAGGCGGCCCTGGTCCTTGGCCTCCAGATCCTCGACGATGTCGACAAGGTCGTCCGAGTCGAGCTCGCGCAGCGCGTCCGCCACGACGTCGTCGGACAGCGCGTCCAGCACCTCCTCGCGGATCGCATCCGAAATCTCCGACAGCACCTCGCCGTCGATGACCGCCGAGCCCATCGCCAGAAGCGCCTCCCGGTCGGTCTCGCTGACCTGCTCCAGAAGGTCGGCCACGTCGGCGGGGTGGACCGGATCAAGCAGCGCCTCGACCCGCGCACTGTCCCCGGCGCGGGCGGCGTCCAGCGCTGCATCCAGGGTCGCTTCCAGCTTCGCCGCATCCATCGCGTCCGGCGTCGTCCTGACCGTCGTTTCCGCCATGCGACCCCCCGCTTTTCGCCGACCTTAGGCCGCTTTTCCGGGCACGGCAAAGCCGATCCCCCGCCGCTTCGCCTTCGCCCTTTTGCGAAACAGTTTCAAGACATGATCGTGTGAGGGAAATTTACCCAAACCCGGAAAGGCTCTACCCTGCGCGGGTCTGAAAGGGGAACGCATGACCGACCTGATCCTGGGCCAAGTGCTGAGCTACTCCGGCGACCCCTTCACCGAGGGGCTTTCCGCAGCCCGCGTCCTGACCCAGGGCGCCGTCGCGGTCGAGCGCGGGCGCGTTGCGGCCCTGGGCGAGGCCGCCGCCCTGCGGGCCAGCTACCCGCAGGCGCGCATCCACGACCATGGGCAGAAGCTCATCTCGGCAGGCTTCATCGACGCCCATGTCCACTATCCCCAGACCGCGATCATCGCCTCCTGGGGCAAGCGGCTGATCGACTGGCTGAACACCTACACCTTCCCCGAGGAGATGCGCTTCGCCGATCCCGCCTATGCGACGGACATCGCCGACCGCTACCTTGACCTGATCCTCGCGCGCGGCACCACGACCGTCTGCTCCTATGCCACGATCCACCCGGCCAGCGTGGATGCGATCTTCACGGCGGCGCAATCGCGCGGGATGCGGGTCTTCGCCGGAAAAACCTGCATGGACCGCAACGCCCCTGAAGGCCTGCGCGACACCGCTGGGTCCGCCTATGACGACTCGAAGCGCCTGCTTGAGAAATGGCATGGGAAGGGCCGCCTCTCCTACGTCATCACCCCCCGCTTCTCCCCGACCTCGACGCCCGAACAACTCCACGCCTTGGGCCAGCTCTGGCGGGAATACCCCGACTGCCTGATGCAGACCCATCTGTCGGAGCAGACCGACGAGATCGCCTGGGTCCGCGACCTTTTCCCGCAATGCCGCGACTATCTCGACACCTACGAAGCGCAGGGCCTCCTCCGCGAAGGCGCCGTCTACGGCCATGCCATCCACCTGACCGACCGCGAGAAAGCCCGCCTGATCGAGGTCGGGGCCTCCCTCGTCCACTGCCCGACCTCGAACACCTTCATCGGCTCCGGCCTCTTCGACATGAGCCTCGCGCAACACCTGCGCGTCGGCCTTGCCACCGACACCGGCGGCGGCTCGAACTTCTCGATGCTGCCCACCATGGCTGCCGCCTATGAAGTGGCGCAACTCCGCGGCCAGTCGCTGCACCCCGCGCAGCTCTGGTGGCTCGCGACCCAGGGCTCGGCCCGCGCGCTCCGTTGCGAAGGCCAGATCGGCAACATCGCCCCCGGGATGGAGGCCGACCTCGTGGTCATCGACCTCGCCTCCACTCCCGCCATCGAACAGGCAACCCGCCGCGCCGAAGACCTCTGGCAGCAGCTGTTCCCCACGATCATGATGGGCGACGACCGCGCCGTGGCCGAAGTCTGGGTCGGCGGCAAACGCCACCCTCTCTGACCGACCGGCCTCTCACATTTGCCCAAATATCCCCGCGCTGCGCGCAGCCACCCGCAAAGCCAGGCACAGCCTTTCATACTGGCAGAAATATCCTCTGGGGGTTTGGGGGGCGAAGCGCCCCCAACCCCCGAGGAGGAGGCGCAGCCCGACGACGAGACAAAAGACTTGCGCGCCAGCGCTCGATTCAAAAGCCGCCCCGACCCGCAACTCCGCCGACCACCGCACAAGGCGCCTCCCCTTTCCCTCCGTCGGGGGCTGGGCGTGGGGGCAACACGCACAGCGCCACAAGTTAAGAATTTCTGAATGCCCGCGACCAACCCATTGAAATCAAACGCTCGAAAAATCTGTCCACCGTGGACAGCTACTCCGCCAGCTCCCAGCCATCCGGGTAGAAATCATGCTTCAACGCGATCGAG
This sequence comes from Tabrizicola sp., assembly GCF_016792905.1. GTDB lineage: Bacteria > Pseudomonadota > Alphaproteobacteria > Rhodobacterales > Rhodobacteraceae > Tabrizicola. The sequence continues at coordinate 87,139 of NZ_JAEULP010000065.1, read as the reverse complement.
GTCGCGATCCGCTCATACTTCCAGATCTCCTCCGCCGTCACCGCAATCGGCCCGATCGAGGCCACCAGCGTCTCGCCGTCCTTCAACCGCCGGGTCCGGAACCCCTCCAGCCGCAAGGCCCGCTCCAGCGCCGGCCAGGAGGCATCCATCTCCTCGATGAAGAAGGCATAGTCGACCACCGCGGTCTTCGGCAGGCTGATCCCCTTCGACTGCCGGAAGGTATCGAAGGTCTCGCGACGCTGGGCTTCGAAATTGTGGTCCATCGGGGTCTCCCTCCCCGCCTTCTACCTCACTCGGCCCGGTGACAGAAGCCCCGCTCATAGGCCGCATCCCAGGTCCAGTCGCTGGCGTTCAGGGCCTCGAACCCCACCGGCTCCAGCACGCGCGCGTTGCCATCCTCGACCGCCGTCATGTTCCACAGGTCAACGTCGCAAGTGTGGCTCCGCCCGGCCGTCTCACCCTGATGATGGTAGCCCACCACCGTGAACTGGTTGTCGAGGAACTGCAGCTCGGTCACGATCCTTCCCGTCCCCTCCTCGTCGGCATAGTCCGTCACGATCTGCAACGTACTGCCGTCCCCCGCCTCCACCACTTCCAGCGCCTGCTTCGTCGCGAAGGCCCCGATGGCGATCACCGGGTTGTCGAACTGCGGCTCGCCCTCGGCCAGTGCCGGACTGCCCGGCCCCCCGCCCCAGATCGTCAACCGCACCATGTCTTCGTTCTGGGTCAGTCGGGCGACGAAGGTGAACCCCTCCCCCGACGTCCCCGCCCAGTTGCCGCTTGCCTCGGACAGCACGGTCTCGGCAGCGGCGGGAAGGGACAGCGAAAGGGTCACGGCAAGGGCGGGCAACAGTCGCATTCGGGGCTCCATGGCAAGGTGCGCCGACCTTGCCGCCGTAGCGGCGCAAGCGAAAGGGCTGGAAAACCCGCCCCTACCCCGCCAGTCGTTCCGCCAACCAACGCTGCCTGTCCAGCACGCTCGCCAGGTCCAGCGTCACCATCTGCCCGTCCCGCACCACCTGCCGCCCCTCGACCACCAGATGCCGCACCCGCGTCGGCCCACATAGCAGCAGCGCGGCCACCGGATCCCAGGACCCCGCAGCCTCTACCCCCGACAGGTCCCAGATGGCCAGATCGGCCCTCTTTCCCGGCTCCACCGAGCCTAGGTCCTCCCGCCCCAGCACCTGCGCACCGCCCAGAGTCGCGATCTCCAGCGCCTCGCGCGCCGACATCGCATCGGCCCCCCGCGCCACCCGTTGCAACAGCATCGCCATGCGCGCCTCGGCCACCAGGTTGCCTGCGTCGTTCGAGGCCGATCCGTCGACCCCAAGCCCCACTTTCATCCCCGCATCTCGCATCGCTCGGACGGGGGAAATCCCGGACCCGAGTCTACAATTCGAACATGGACAATGGGAAACACCGGTCCAAGATCGGGAGAAAAGTTCAATTTCCGAACCATCCAGCTTCACGCAATGCGCGTGCCAGACATCCGCCCCCGTCCAGCCCAACTCCTCTGCATACTGGCCGGGACGACAACCGAACTGTGCCATGGAATAGGCGATATCCTCGTCATTCTCGGCCAGATGGGTGTGCAGCATCACCCCCTTGTCGCGGGCCAGCACCGCCGCGTCCCGCATCAGCTCGCGGCTGACCGAGAAGGGCGAACAGGGCGCCAGCCCGACCCGGACCATCGCCCCCGGCCTTGGATCATGGAACCGATCCACCACCCGGATCATGTCCTCCAGGATCGCCGGTTCCCGCTCCACCAGTGTGTCCGGCGGCAGTCCCCCGGCACTCTCCCCGATCGACATCGCCCCCCGCGTCGGATGAAACCGCAAGCCCACCTCGGCCGCCGCCGCGATGGTATCGTCCAGCCGGGCCCCGTTGGGATAAAGATACAGGTGGTCCGAGGTCATCGTGCAGCCCGACAGCGCCAGTTCGGCCAGCCCGACCTGGGCCGAGACGAACATTTCCTCCGGCCCGAAGCGCGCCCAGATCGGGTACAGCGTCTTCAGCCAACCGAAGAGGAGCGCGTCCTGCCCACCCGGAACCGCGCGGGTCAGCGTCTGGTACAGGTGGTGATGCGTGTTGACCAAGCCCGGCGTCACCACGCAGGTTGTCGCATCAATCACCTCGGCCCCCGGCGCCGATAGCCCTGGCCCGATCGCAAGGATCACCCCGTCGCGGACATGGACATCGGCGCCGGACAGTTCGTCGCGCGTGGCGTTCATCGTCACCACGACATCGGCATTGCGGATCAGCAGGTCTTTCATGGGTGCACCTTTCGCACACCCTTCGGTTTCAGGGGAAACCAGAGCAGCCCGTCAGAAGGGAGAAGGACACGGGCCGCAGCCGATGATAGCAAGACCGCCCCGGTCCGGGCAAGCCCGGCGGCAGGAATGCCGCCTCAGCCGTTCAGCAGCGCCAGCGCCTCGGCGTGACCTTCCCGGCTCGCGGCGGCAAGGATCTGCCCACCCTCCAGCGCCGGGCGACCCTGCCAGTCGGTGACAATGCCCCCGGCCGCCTCGATCACCGCGATCGGCGCCTGCACGTCATACGCTTGCAGGCCCGCCTCGATCACCAGGTCGATCTGGCCGGCGGCGATCAGTGCATAGGCGTAGCAATCGGTGCCGTAGCGGACGAGCTTGGCCTTGGCCGCCACCCGGCGGAAAGCCGCGCCTTCCTCGGGTGTGCCAACCTCGGGAAAGGTGGAAAACAAAAGCGACTGCGCCAGCGGGCGGGCAGCGCGCACGCCGAGCTGCGCCTCTCCCATCGGGCCCTTCACAAGCGCGCGCCCCAGCCCGCCCTCGAACCGCTCGCCGATATAGGGTTGGTCGATGATGCCGTAGAGCACCCTCTCGGCATCCCGCACCGAGATCAGGACACCCCAGGTCGGGGTTCCCGCCAGATAGCTGCGTGTACCGTCGATGGGATCAAGCACCCAGGTCAATCCGCTGGACCCGGTCGAGCTACCATATTCCTCGCCAAGGATGCCGTCCTGCGGGCGATGGCGGGCCAGGACTTCGCGCATCCGTTCTTCCGAAAGCCTGTCGGCCGCCGTCACCGGATCAAAGCGGTCGGTTTCCTTGTTCTCGGCAACAAGGGAACGGGTGCGGAAATGCGACAATGTGGCAATGCGCGCTACGTCGGCAAGTTCATGCGCAGTGGCGATCAGTTCTGCCGCAAGCGCCGGTGAAACCTGCATGGTCTTCTCCCTGACCTGATCGGGCCATCTGGCCCACGTCCCCGGGCGCTAAACGCACGCGGGGACGAGGTCAAGACGAGGTTCAGGCCGCTTCGGAGAGAACCCGGGCAAGATCGAACAGGCGACGCCGCTGCGCTTCCGGGATCGCGTAGTACGACCGGACCAGTTCCAGCGCTTCCTTGTCCGACATCATGTCGCCATGGGCATAGGTCGGCGCGGCCTGGCCTTCTGCCAGCCCTTCGAAGAAGAACGAGATCGACACGCCCAGCGCGTCCGCCACGTCCCAGAGACGGGAGGCGCTGACCCGGTTCATCCCGGTCTCATATTTCTGGATCTGCTGGAACTTGATTCCGACCTTGTCGGCCAGCTGCTGCTGGGTCATTCCAACCATCCAGCGGCGGTGACGGATCCGCTTACCAACATGTGCGTCAACAGGATGCTTCATTCTATACTCCAAAACGTGTGTCCGTTCCCCTCGGTGTTGTATAAGCAAGTTTCGTGCCAGAATTGCCTGATCGGCGAGTGTTAACAAAAAATTTTCCCGGGGTGCCAAAACCTGTCCTTTTGGATATGTCCAATTATCCAACCGTATAACACACGGTGCGGTTGTCCGGAAATACCCGCAGGAGAGTCTGGACCGAATCAGCACTCGCCCTAGGGTGGTATCGCATTTCGCGTTGCATTTTGCACATGCCCTTAACGGATCATAGCATTTTGCAAAGAATACGATCATTGCGTTGCAAGAAACTGTACGCAGGTTAAGAAGCATACACCGTAGGTAGTAGAAACAACAGCGACGAAAAGGCTCCTGCATGCAGGCCTGGCAGATCAGGGAACTCGGGGGGCAGCCGGTGCTGAGCGATGTGCCGACGCCGATTCCCGTAAAAGGCGAGGTCGCTGTACGGGTCGCCGCGGCCGGGCTCAACTTCGCGGACATGCTTGCGATTCAGGGCAAGTATCAGGTTCGCCAGCCCTTGCCCTTCATTCCCGGGATGGAGATTTCTGGCACGGTCGAGGCTCTGGGGCCAGGCGTTGACAGCCCCGCCGTCGGCACCCGCGTGCTGGCGACCTGCCCTGCGGGAGCGTTGGCCGCGCGGGTCTGCCTGCCTGCGGACCGCCTCCACCCGCTGCCCGATGCGATGGAGTTCGAGGAGGCCGCGGGTTTTCCCATCGCCTACGGCACCTCGCATCTTGCCCTGACCCATGCTGCGCGCCTGCAGCCCGGCGAGACGCTGCTGGTGACTGGCGCCGCCGGTGGCGTCGGGCTCACTGCGGTCGAGATCGGCAAGCGGCTCGGGGCTCGGGTGATCGCTTCGGCCCGCGGCGAGCAACGTCTTGCCGTCGCGCGCGAGGGCGGGGCCGATGTGCTGATCGACAGCGACGCCCCCGACCTGAAGGACCGGCTTCGTGCCGAGGGCGGCATTGACGTGGTCTACGATGTCGTGGGCGGGGCCGGTTTCGACGCGGCGCTGCGGGCCTGCAAACCCGACGGTCGGCTTCTGGCCATCGGCTTCGCGTCCGGCGAGGTCCCGCAGGTTCCGGCGAACCTGCTCCTGGTCAAGAACCTCACCGTCTCGGGCTTCTGGTATGGCGGCTATGAAAGCCACGCCCCGCAGCTTGTCGCAGACAGCATGACCCGTCTTCTGCGCTGGCGGGCCGAGGGGCTTATCCGCCCGCATGTCAGCCACGTCCTCCCGTTCGAGGCCTTCCCCGAGGGGCTGGCGCTCTTGCGCGACCGCAAGGCCACCGGCAAGGTGGTGATCCGGGTTCAGCAGCCGTAGGCGCAGCGCAACTCGCTGACCAGCATGTCGACCGCCTCGTCGCTGCGCCGGTTCGCGCGATAAAGCCCCAGCTTCATCTCGCCCACCGGCGGCAACTGGTTGTCCCCCGCGATCGGCGCCATCCCTTCGGGAATGCTGCCCAGCATCCGAACCGAGACCGCCAGGTCCGCCGCCACGGTCGCCTCGACCGCCTGCTCGCTTTCGCCACCGGTCGCAAGTTCCCACGGGATCCCCGCCGTCTCCAGCGCCGACTGGGCGCGGCTGCGGAAGATGCAGGTGTCCTTGAACCCCAGCCGCAGCGGCCGCCGCTGCCAGGCGTTGCCGTCCGGCGCGCCCACCCAGACCAGCCCGCGCGAGGACAGGACCTCGGCCCCCGGATCAGGCGCCTCCTCGGTGGTGAGCATCACGTCGAACCCGCCCCTGGCGAAGTCCTGCTTCATCAGAAGCGTGAACGACGACGTAAGATTGACCCGCACCCGCGGATAGGCCTGGGCCATCCGCCGCAGGATGCCGGGGATCGCCGGGTAGACCACGTCATGCGGCACGCCCAGCCGGATTTCCCCTTCGCAGGCGGTCGAGGACAAGAGCGACAGCGCCTCGTCGTTCAGCGCCAGCATCCGGCGGCCATAGGACAGAAGCTGCTCCCCTTCCGGCGAAAGCGCCAGCTTCCGCGCCGCGCGCAGGAACAGCGAAAGCCCCAGCGACTCCTCCAGCCGCTTGATCTGCATCGAGACCGCGGATTGCGTCAGATTCAGATAGCCCGCCGCCCGCGTCACCCCGCCGACATCGGCGACTGTCACGAAAGACCGCAGCGAGGACAGGTCGAGGTTGCGCGGCATATCACAGATCCTGATCCATGGGTTCACAATCATTCGTTTCCATTATGCATCGACCAGGAGCATTGTTCAAGTATCCTGATGCACCGACACAATAGCATCACGAATTCCGATGAAAGGAGCCGCCATGTCCGCCCACCGCCTTGCCCTTCCTCTCTCCCTCCGCCTGCGCCGGACCGGCTCGGCGCTTGCCGGGCTGCCCGCCAGCATCCTCGCCATCACTGCCCTGTCCCGGTCGCGGCGTGGGCTGGCCCGGCTTGACGATCACCTTCTCCGCGACATTGGCGTCACGCGCGCCGAGGCCATGGCCGAAGCAGACTGCGCCACCTGGAACGCCCCGCCACACTGGAGGGGGTGAAACCGTCGCAGTTTCATCCCTTTGGTGCGGCCAAACTGCTTGAAATCAGGGGGCGCGTCCCCAATATTTCACGCATGAGGTCGCGCCGGTTCCCCCGGCGTTGCCCCTCGGGACAACATCGGAGGCTTCAATGGCTGAATATGACACGATCCGCAGCGTAGGCGTTGGCGCCCGCGCCGAGATCGACGAAGGGCTTCGCGCCCATATGAACAAGGTCTACGGGCTGATGTCCGTGGCGATGGTCGTGACCGCTGGCGTCGCCTGGGCGGTCGGCTCGTCCGAGCAACTCTTCTCGCTCCTGCGCAACCCGGTGACCGGGCAGATGACGATCCTCGGCTGGATCGCGATGTTCCTGCCCTTGGGCATGGTCTTCGCTTTCGGCGCGCTGATCAACCGGATGTCGGTCGGGGCGGCACAACTGTTCTTCTACGCCTTCGCCGGCGCGATGGGCCTGTCTCTGGCCTGGATCTTCCAGGTCTTCACCGGCGTCTCGATCGCCAGCACCTTCCTGATCACCGCGATCGCCTTTGCGGGCCTGTCGCTGTACGGCTACGTCACCAAGCGCGACCTGTCCGCCATGGGCACCTTCCTGATGATGGGCCTGATCGGGCTTCTGGTCGCGATGATCGTGAACATCTTCCTCGCCTCGTCGGCGCTGGCCTTCGCGATCTCGGTGATCGGCGTGCTGATCTTCGCGGGCCTCACCGCCTATGACACCCAGAACATCAAGAACACCTATATCCAGCATGCCGTGAACGGTGACCAGGAATGGCTGGGCAAGGCCGCCATCATGGGCGCGCTGAACCTCTACCTCGACTTCATCAACCTGTTCATGTTCCTGCTGCAGTTCTTCGGCAATCGCGAGTGATCGCCTGACAGAATGACGAAAGGGCCGGTCGCAGGACCGGCCCTTTTCGTTTGCGCGGCTCAGACCACCGCACCGAACAACTTGCCGACCAGTGCAGTGACCGCCATTGCCACAGCGCCCCAGAAGGTTACGCGCAAGACCCCGCGCGGAATCGAAGCCCCTCCCGCTTTCGCGCCCACTGCCCCCAGCACCGCCAGAAAGATCAGCGACAGCCCGGTGACCCACAGGCTGATGACCGCCTCCGGCACCAGCGCCGCCGCGGTCAATGGCAGCGCCGCCCCCACCGCGAAAGTCAGCGCCGATGCCCCCGCCGCCACCAAAGGCTGCGCCTCGGTATGCTCGAAGATCCCAAGCTCGTCGCGCACATGCGCCGCCAGCGGGTCCCGCGCGTGCAGGGCTTCGGCCACCTGCCGCGCCAGTTCCGGCGGAACGCCCCGGTCTTCGTAGATGCCCGCAAGTGCGCGCAGCTCCTCCTCAGGGTCGGCGGCGATCTCCGCCCGCTCCCGCACGATGTCGGCAGCCTCGGTGTCAGACTGCGACGAGACCGAGACATATTCCCCCGCCGCCATCGACAGCGCCCCGGCGGCCAGACCGGCAGCCCCCGCCAGCAACACTTCGGCCCGACCCGAAGCCGCCGCGACGCCCACGATCAGCGAGGCGGTCGAGACGATACCGTCATTCGCCCCAAGCACCGCCGCGCGCAGCCAGCCGACCCGCGCGACGTAGTGGTCTTCCCGGTGATTGCGTTCCATGGGGCCTCCATTGGCGACGGTCCCGTCCTCGCCCGCCACTGGCACTCCGTCAAGCCAAAGCACCCGAGGTGCTGTCAGCGCAGGCTTACCCGCAATGAAAAAGGGCCGCATCCAACGGACGCGGCCCCTGATCCTTTGGATCGGCGAAGACCTTACTTGATCTTGCCTTCCTTGTATTCGACATGCTCCCGCTTGACGGGGTCGTACTTCTTGATGACCATCTTTTCGGTCATGGTACGGGCGTTCTTCTTGGTCACATAGAAGTGGCCGGTGCCCGCGGTCGAGTTCAGGCGGATCTTGATGGTGGCGGGCTTTGCCATGGTCGTTTCCTCTGCGTCGGGGAATCCCAGCGGGCCCCGGTCTAATCCTTGAAGCCCGCCTTTTAGCCACGCGGGCGGCAGAGTCAACCGCGAAACACCGGCTTCAGGTCGATTTGCGCGGAGAGCCTGTAAGCCGGATTCTGTCCACCCCGGGCCGTGACCCGGGGCTGGATGACCATTCCTCTGCCAACCGTGTCGCCACGGCGGTCAAGCTGCCAACCCGGGCCTCTCGGGCGTTGGCGTCCCTGCGGGCGGTATCCCTTGCGGGACCGGCCCCCGCGCGAGGCCCCTATTTGGCATTGCTCCGGGTGGGGCTTGCCGTGCCGTCCTTGTCGCCAAGTCCGCGGTGGGCTCTTACCCCACCGTTTCACCATCGCCCTGCCAAGCCGAAGGCGAACCTTCTCAAACGGCGGGGCAGTCTCTTCTCTGTGGCGCTTTCCCTGGGGTTGCCCCCGCCGGGGGTTACCCGGCACCCTTGCCAACGGGAGTCCGGACTTTCCTCGGGTTTCCCCGCGGCCATCCAGCCCTCCGCGCGAGGGGTGAGTTAGGCGGCCCCGGGCGCTGCGTCAACCGTAATCCGCCGCAGCCCGGCAGCCATGGCACGATCCCGGTCATCAAGCGGCCCGGTGGCCCAGGGTCGGAACCGCAGGCGGAAGGCTGTCAGCAAGGTTCCCGGGGCGGCGTCCGGGTATCCGAAGGCACGCAGGTCAGCCAGAAATCCCGCCATATCCCGCAAAGCGCCTCCCTCCCCCCCCGTGGGGGAGGGATGGGGTGGGGGGGACGCCGTCAGGTCAAGCTCCGGCCACACCGACAGCCCCTGCAGCGCCAGCCGCCGCCAGTCGAACCGCGCCCCCGGATCGCCCTTCCGCTCCGGCGCCATGTCGGAATGCGCAATGACCGCCTCCGGCCCAAGCCCATGCCGCTCCAGCACCCCGGCCAGCAGCCGCTCAAGCGCCGCCATCTGCGGTTCGGCAAAGGGCTCCCGCCCCCTGTTTGCCAGTTCGATCCCGATCGACCGCGAGTTGATGTCGCCCTTGCCGCCCCACTCCCCGGCCCCGGCGTGCCAGGCCCGCAGATCTTCGTCGACCAGCGAAAGCACCGTGCCGTCCGCGTCGATCAGGTAGTGTGCCGACACCTCGGCCAGGGGGTCGCACAGCCGCTCCAGCGCCTCGCCACAGGACGGCATCGCCGTGTAGTGCAGCACGACAAGCTCCACCCGGGCCCCGCCCCGCCGCTCGCCAAAGTTCGGCGAGGGGTGGCTCAGGCTCACTGCAGCGCGGTGCGGAACGGGCGGGGGTCCCAGGAACAGGCGAATCCGTCGCCGTCCGGGTCAATCCCCATCCGGTCGCGATCCGGGCCGCCCTTGGCCAGGAAATCCTGTTGCGCCTGATCGGGCGAGGAATACTTCGCACAGGCCGAATCCGCGCTGCGCAGGCTCATCCCCGACCGCTTGTACATCTGCACGCCCGGCGCATGGGTGGTCGCCAGTGCAAATTCCACGATGTTCGGCCCGGTATCGCCCGGCCGCACCGGCAGGTCCTTCGGCTGGACCACGACATAGTCCGCCCGGTTCTTCTCGATCCGTTCCTTGTCGCTCTCGATGGTCTCGCGCGACGACACCGCATCGAAATCCTGCTCGTCGGAGATCCCGGTGTGGCTTGCCACCTCGCCCGATTCCTCCTTGATCCCGGCCGGAGCCCCGCCGCGCGGACGCTCGGCACTGTCGGTCGGCAAGGGGGTCGCGGTCGGCGTCGGCGCAACCACCGGGGCCCCCGCCACCGGCGCCACGCCCTGCGACCGGTCGATTGCCGCCGCTGCCGCCGCCGGATCGAAGCCGCCGCCCGGCGGCACCACCGTCACCGGTGCGCCGGCAGGGGCCGGGGCTGCACCACGGACATAGCTGTTGTAGTCTTGGAACCCCACGCCTGCCCCGTTGTCGCGGGTCGTGGGGGTACAGGCGGCCAGCATCAGCGCAGCAAAGGTTGCGCCAGCGGCGGGACCAGGGAAAGTACGGCTCATCACTGCCTCAAGTCGGAAAGTTTTGCGGCCCTTACCACCATTTTTCCGCTTTGGCCACAAAGCCTGCGCGGCTTTCCAACACATGTGCGTAATTCAGCAACGCCGCCTCTTCCCAGGGCCGCCCGATCAGCTGCAACCCCAGGGGCAGCCCCTGCGCGTCCAGCCCCACCGGAACCGAGATCCCCGGCAGCCCCGCCAGGTTCACCGTGACCGTGAAGACATCGTTCAGATACATCTTCACCGGGTCCGCATCCGCCATCTCGCCCAGCCCGAACGCCGCCGAGGGCGTGGCCGGGGTCAGGATCGCATCCACCCCCTCCGCGAACACCAATTCGAAGTCGCGCTTGATCAGCGCCCTGACCTTCCGCGCGCGGTTGTAATAGGCGTCATAGAACCCGGCGGACAGCACATAGGTCCCCACCATCACCCGCCGCTGCACTTCCGGCCCGAAGCCTTCGGCCCGGGTCTTCTCGTACATCTCGGTGATCCCGTCACCTTGCGCCAGCTTCGCCCGATGGCCATAGCGCACCCCGTCATAGCGGGCGAGGTTCGACGACGCCTCGGCCGGCGCAATCACATAGTAGGCCGGCAGCGCGTATTTGGTATGCGGCAAGGAGATATCCCGCACCTCCGCCCCCGCATCCTTCAGCATCTCGACGCCACGCGCCCACAGCGCCTCGATCTCGGCAGGCATCCCGTCCATCCGGTATTCCTTCGGAATGCCGATGACCTTGCCCCGGATATCCCCGGTCAGCGCCGCCTCGAAATCCGGCACCGGAATATCGGCGCTGGTCGAATCCTTCGGATCATGCCCCGCCATCGCCTGCAACATGATCGCCGCATCGCGCACCGACTTGGTCATCGGCCCGGCCTGGTCCAGCGACGAGGCGAAGGCCACGATCCCCCAGCGGCTGACCCGGCCATAGGTCGGCTTGATCCCGACGATCCCGGTGAACGCCGCCGGTTGCCGGATCGACCCGCCGGTATCCGTCCCGGTCGCCGCCAGGCACAGGTCCGCCGCCACCGCCGCAGCCGAGCCACCCGAGGACCCCCCCGGCGTCAACTGCACGTTCGACCCCTTGCGCTGCCAGGGGTTCACCGCGTTGCCGTAAGCCGAGGTCTCGTTCGACGAGCCCATGGCAAATTCGTCCATGTTCAGCTTGCCCAGCATCACCGCGCCCGCGCCGAACAGCCTGGTTGTCACGGTCGATTCGTATTCCGGCCTGAACCCTTTCAGGATGTTCGACGCCGCCTGCGACGGCACGCCCTTGGTGCAGAACAGGTCCTTGATCCCCAGCGGAATCCCGCACATCGCCGGAGCATCGCCCGCTGCGATCCGCACATCCGCCGCCCGCGCCTGCTCCAACGCGATCTCCGGGGTCTTGTGGACAAACGCGTTCAACCCGTCGCCCGCGTCGATGGCCGTCAGGCAGGACATGGTCAGGTCGACCGCCGAAATCTCGCCCTTCCGCAGCGCATCGCGGGCGGCGGCAATGGTCCAGCTGTTCGCGCTCATTCCACCACCTTCGGCACCGCAAAGAAGCCTTCCCGCGCATCCGGCGCGTTCTTCAGCACCTGCGCCTGGATATTCCCGTCCGTCACCACATCCGCCCGCCGCTTCAGCCGCATCGGCGTCACCGAGGTCATCGGCTCCACCCCGGTCACGTCGACCTCGTTCAGCTCTTCCATGAAGCCAAGGATGCCGGAAAGCTGCCCGGCGAGCTTCGGCAGGTCGGCCTCCTCGACCCGGATCCGGGCCAGTTTTGCCACCTTGCGGGCGGTGTCGATGTCAATCGCCATCGGGCTCTCCTTAGGGTTTGGCCCCGTTTAGCCGCCCCCGCCCCGCCCCGCAAGCGGGAGTAAGGCCGGGGGCAAGCCCTAGAGAAGGGGGTCCCGGAACAGGCCGCCGGTCGCCAGTGGCTCCAGCCCGATATCGCGCCGCAGATGCGCGTTCAGGCCCAAGGGCGGCCTGCGCCGGAACGGCCGCAGGACAAGCGCCCTTAGCACGGGGACAAGCCCGTGGGCGTCGATGATCTCGTCCAGCGTCGCCCGCAGCGGGACCGGATGGGGAAAGGTCGTATGGCTCATGATCATTCCCGGCGCCGCACAGGACGGCCGGTCCTCTGTTGGGGATGGGGGCTGACCGAAAACGGGCCACTTGCCCGACGGTCAGCGTTCAGTCTTCTGGAAGGAACGGACCCCTCGCGCCCTGGCGCTCAGGTCCGGCAAGCCTCACGAACGGCGATAAAGTCGCAGCGTGGCGGTTGCCCAGGCGGTCAGTCCGCGGGAATTATCTTGGCGGATGCATGCAGTCATATGTCCGCCCTCCCTGGCTGAACGGTTGCAAGACGGCCCTCTTACCTCAGGCCACGCGCCCGCGCACGGATTCCTTTCGCCCTGCCGCCAGTTTCCGGCCCCCTGTGCCGGTCGCGCCACAGCCCGACCGGGGCATTCCCGCGCATGACCCGACGGTACGATTGTCATGGATACAAGTTACCTCCTAGCCTGACGCTTTGCAGACCCCTGAAGGAGAGACCCATGCAGATCATCTGGTTCGGCCATTCCGGCTTCCGCATCGAGATCGAAGAGGCCGTCCTCTTGGTCGATCCCTGGCTGACCGGCAACCCGATGTTCCCCGCCGGACGCGAGGATGAGGCGGTCAAGGGCGCCACGCATATCCTCTTGACCCACGCCCATGGCGACCATGCGTCGGATGCCGCGCGGCTGGCGAAGAAGCTGGGGATCAAGGTCCACTGCATCCACGAGCTTTCCGAATGGATGAACGCGGGCGGCCTGGCCGAGACGGTGGGCTTCGGCAAGGGCGGGACGCTCAACCTGGGGGGCGCGAAGGTAACGATGGTCAATGCCGTCCATTCCGCGAGCATCGACTTCGGGGCCAAAGGTCTTCTGCCCGCCGGGGACGCCGCAGGCTTCATGATCGCGGGCGAGGGGCACGTGATCTATCTCTCGGGCGATACCGACATCATGGCCGACATGGCCTGGATGGCCGAGTTCCACCAGCCCGACATCGGCATCCTGTCCTGCGGCGGCCACTACACGATGGACATGGAACGCGCCGCCTGGGCCGCGCGGAAATGGTTCAACTTCCGCTGGGTGATCCCCTGCCACTACAAGACCTTCGGTCTGCTCGCCCAGGATGCCACCGTCCTGAAAGCGGGCCTGCCGCCGGGGATCGAGGTGATCGAGCCCGAAGTGCTGGACCCGATCCGGATCTAGCCGGGCGTCTGTCCACGCAGGACAACGGTAGCGAAATTCGTGAAATCAACAGCTTGGCTGTGGGCATTTACCCGCGGTCAAGCATGTTTCAAACGACCGCTCCCCTTTCATCTTTGCCACAATATCCCCGCCGGAGGCTCCTGCCCCCTCACCCCTGCCCGCGTTTTCATACTGGCGCAAATATCCCCGCCGGAGGCTCCGGCAGAAGCCGTAGGTGCTGCGCCGGGCAGCAGGGCGCCCAAAATTCTTCCTTCAAGAATTTTGACCCGTGCAGGGCCAGCCCGTTGCCCCACCGGCAAACCTTAAGAAATCCTCAACGCCCGCAGCCAACCCATTGAAACGATTGACCCTGTCAGCCGTGTCCACTGTGGACACTCACCCCCGTCGCTCCATGAAGAACCCTCTCAGCAAGGCCTCCGCCTCCCCCGCCCCGATCCCGTCGTAGACCTCGGGAACATGGTGGCATTGCGGGTGGCTGAAGACCCGCGCCCCGACCGCGACCCCGCCCGATTTCGGATCGGCGGCCCCATAATAGAGCCGCCCGATCCGCGCCGCCGAGATCGCCGCCGCACACATCGGGCAGGGCTCCAGCGTCACATAGAGGTCGCAGCCTACCAGCCGCTCAGACCCCAGAACCCGGCAGGCCTCGCGGATCGCCAGCATCTCGGCATGGGCCGTCGGGTCCGCCAGTTCCCGCGTCCGGTTGCCCGCCCGCGCCAGTACCCGGTCGCCCGCGACAATCACCGCCCCCACCGGCACCTCGCCACGGCCAGCCGCCGCCCGCGCCTCTACCAGTGCGGCCTCCATGAACGACCGGAACCCTTCGCGTTGCTCTTTCATGCGGGCTTCAATATCCTCTGGCTTCCGGCCACCCCGGCCCGAAGGATGATGGCCATGACCGGAAAAGAAAAGCCGAAAGCCGCCGCGAAGGCCGCTGACAAGGCAACCGACACCCCGGAAGGCGAACGCATCGCCAAAGTCCTGTCCCGCGCCGGCATCGCATCGCGCAGGGAAGCCGAGCGACTGATCGAGCTGGGCGAGGTCAAGGTCAACGGCAAGACCATCACCTCGCCCGCCCTGAACGTGACCGCGAAGGACAAGATCACCGTCCGCGGCGAGCCCGTCGCCGAACCCGAACCGCCCCGCCTCTGGCTCTACTACAAGCCCGAGGGCCTCGTGACCTCTGCCTCCGATGAAAAGGGCCGCGACACCGTCTTCGACCACCTGCCCGAGGACATGCCCCGGGTGATGTCGGTCGGCCGCCTCGACCTGAATTCCGAGGGCCTTCTGCTTCTCACCAACGACGGCGAACTCAAGCGACGGCTGGAGCTTCCCTCGACCGGGTGGCTGCGGAAATACCGGGTGCGGGTGAAGGGCAACCCGACCGAGCCCGAGATCGAACCCCTGCGCAAGGGGATCATCATCGAGGGCGAGAAATTCCTGCCGATGGAGGTCAAGATCGACCGCCACCAGGGCGCGAATGCCTGGCTGACCATCGGCCTGCGCGAGGGGAAGAACCGCGAAATCCGCCGGGCAATGACCCATATCGGGCTGACGGTGAACCGGTTGATCCGCACTTCCTACGGGCCGTTCCGCCTGAACGAGCTGAAGCCCGGCGAAGTCGAAGAGGTGAAGCCCCGCATCCTGCGCGACCAACTGGGCCTCTCGGACCCGGAGACGCCGCAAAGACCGAAGCGAGCGGGCGAAAAACCTGCCCCCCGGTCCTCGGGCGGGACAGTCGCCAAGCTGGAGGCGAAGGCCGCCGCGAAACCGGCCCGGAAGATGCTCAAACCCGGCGATGGGCTGAAGACCCTGTCCGATGCCTGGAAGAAGGCGACCCGTCCCCCGGCGCGCGGCGCGGATGAGCGGCCGCAGGCGGATCGGCCGAAGCCCGCGCGGGGCGCAGGCCCGCGTCCGGGACCGCGGTCGAAAGGCCCGCGACAGGGTTGATCGCGCAGGGGAATAATGCCGCCTATTCCCCCTGCTGGCGGCTGGCAAGGGCGAAGGGCATCGGCTAAGGTCGGTTGCGTGAAGCCGGTTCGCGAGGGGGACCATGTCAGGAA
The DNA here is from genome assembly GCF_016792905.1 of Tabrizicola sp. Classification (GTDB taxonomy): domain Bacteria; phylum Pseudomonadota; class Alphaproteobacteria; order Rhodobacterales; family Rhodobacteraceae; genus Tabrizicola. The sequence continues at coordinate 71,700 of NZ_JAEULP010000065.1, read as the reverse complement.
GCGGATTGCGGAACCTGTCGCTGGCCCTGCTCCTTGCCCTTTTGGCCTATGTGGCCTGGTCGGGGGGCATGTGATGGCGGAACGCTTCGGCGGCAAATACTCGCCGCAGGGCATCGGCCCCGCAGGCAGCCCCGCCGCCCCGCCGATCCTGCCCGCGCCAAGGGCAAGCGGTCTCTGGCGGGCGAATCTTCTGTTCCTGTCGGCCTTCCTGTTCCTCGTTCCCGCCTTCGGCGACGACCCGCAGGACATGCTCCTCGGCCTTGCCGCCGGTGGTCTCCTCATCCTGGCGGCCTGGCTGACCCGCGAGGGGCTGAAGGCCGAAGCCGCCTATGCTGCCCGCAAGCTTGCCCGCCGCCCTGCCCTGCCGCGCAAGGTTCTGGGCGCGGTGCTGACCGGGGCCGCGCTGGCCATTGGCGGTGTCATCGCCGGTCAGGAAGTGGTCTACCCCTTGCTCTACGCCCTCGTCGGCGCGGCGCTGCATCTTGGCGCCTTCGGCCTTGACCCGATGGCCGACAAGGGGATGGAGGGGATCGACGCCTTCCAGACCGGCCGTGTCGCCAATGCCGTTGCGGAAGGCGAGGCCTATCTGGCCGGAATGCAGGACGCGATCCTGCGCGCCAGGGACCGCAGCCTGGAACGCCGCGTCGACCAGTTCGCCGCCGCCGCCCGCGGCCTCTTCCGCACGGTCGAGGCCGATCCGGGCGACTTGACCGCCGCCCGCAAGTACCTGTCGATCTACCTGATGGGCGCCCGCGACGCGACCGTGAAGTTCGCCGACCACTATGCCCAGACCCGCGACGCATCCGCCCGCGCCGACTACGAGGCGCTTCTGACCGACCTGGAAACCACCTTCGCAGAGAAGACCACCGCGTTCCTGTCGAACAACCGCACCGATCTGGACGTGGAAATCTCCGTCCTGCGCGACCGTCTGAAGCTTGACTATTGAACCCCAAGGGGAGTTGCCCATGTCCGAAACCGTCCAAGCCAATGCCGCAGCCCTTCTGACCGAGGTCGAGAAGGTCAATGCCGTGATCCTGGCCGAACCGATGGCCGAGGTCGTTCCGCTGGAAGCCGCGCCCGCCGACCAGGCCGAGGCGATCAGGAAGCGGATGGCCGAGGTGGACCTGGGCAATACGCAGTCGATCATTTCCTTCGGGTCCGCCGCTCAGGCCGAGTTGCAGGTGATCAGCCAGGCCATGTTGCAGGACGTGAAGAACAAGGATGTCGGCCCGGCGGGGGATTCGCTTCGCAACATCGTCACCACGATCCGCGGCTTTGCCGTCAGCGAACTGGACCTGCGCCGCGAGGCAAGCTGGTGGGAGCGTCTTCTGGGCCGCGCCGCGCCCTTCGCCAAGTTCGTCGCCAAGTATGAGGACGTGCAGGGCCAGATCGACAAGATCACCGGCGATCTCCTGACCCACGAGCACACGCTGCTGAAGGACATCAAGAGCCTTGATATCCTTTATGAAAAGACCCTGACCTTCTACAACGAGCTGGCGCTCTACATCGCGGCGGGCGAGGCGAAACTGGCCGAGACCGACGGCAGGACCATCCCGGCCAAGGAGGCCGAGGTCGGTGCCGTGCCGGAGGCCGACAAGGTGATGAAGGCGCAGGAGCTGCGCGACCTGCGCGCCGCGCGGGACGATCTGGAGCGGCGGGTGCATGACCTGCGGCTGACGCGACAGGTGACGATGCAGTCGCTGCCCTCGATCCGGCTGGTGCAGGAGAACGACAAGTCGCTGGTGACGAAGATCAACTCGACGCTGGTGAACACAGTCCCGCTGTGGGAGACGCAGCTTGCGCAGGCGGTGACGATCCAGCGGTCGAAGGAAGCGGCCGATGCGGTGCGTGACGCGAACGACCTGACGAACGAGCTCTTGAAGTCGAACGCCGAGAACCTGCAGACCGCCAACAAGGTGGTGCGCGAGGAGATGGAGCGCGGGGTCTTCGACATCGAGACGGTGAAGGCCGCGAATGCGACGCTGATCGCGACGATCAACGAAAGCCTGGCCATCGCCGACGAGGGCAAGGCGAAACGTGCGGCAGCCGAGGCGGAGTTGGTGAAGATGGAGGCGGAACTGCGCGATACGCTGGCTTCGGCGAAGGCGCGCCAGACCGCTCCGGCGCAGGCCTGACGGACGGAAAGGGCGGCATGGCACGCAGAGCTTCAGCACGGTTCCTGATGGCCGGTGCCGTCTGCCTTGCGCTTGGTGCCTGCGAGGGGCTGGGGACCGGCCGCCCGACTTCCCCGCCATCCGCGCCGATTCCGGCCGTGCCGACCGAGCCCACGCCTAAAAGCGCTGCCGCCAGTCGCTACTACGCGCAGGTGCAGCAGGTGCTGTTGCGCGAAAGCATGCTGCGCACCGATCCGGGAACCGACATTCCGGTCTCGGCCGAGGCCCTCACCGAGAATTTCCTGCGCATCGCGCTGTTCCACGAATTCAGGCGCAGCAACACCGGCATCGTCCGGGGCGAGACGGAAACCCAGCTCACGCGCTGGACGGTTCCGCTGCGCGTCAGCCTGAACTTCGGCGCCTCGGTTCCGGCCGACAAGCAGGCGACCGACCGGGCGCGGATCGCCAGCTACCTTGCGCGGCTGTCACGGTTGACCGGGCAATCGATCGCCTTGAGCGACGCCGCCCCCAACTTCTGGGTCTACATCGTGTCGGAGGACGAGCGCGAGGCGATGGGGCCCGTCCTCAATGGCCTTGGCCTGGATATCCGGAATGATGTCATCGAGACCATCACCCGGATGCCGCCGACCACCTATTGCAACGTCTTCGGTCTGTCCGGGTCGGAAACGCATACCTACAGCGCGGCGGTCGCAGTCATCCGGTCCGAAAACCCCGATCTGCTGCGGCTGTCCTGCTTCCATGAAGAGATCGCCCAGGCCATGGGCCTGCCGAACGACAGCCCGCGCGCCCGACCTTCGATCTTCAACGACGACGAGGAATTCGCGCTCTTGACCGATCAGGACGAGATGATGCTGCGCATGCTCTACAGTCCCGAACTGCGCCCCGGCATGACTGCGACCGAGGCGCGTCCCATCGTCTATTCCCTTGCGCGCCGGTTGACCGGCGGCGACAGTTGAACCCAAACGGAGGGTGCCATGGTCTTCGATTTCCTGAAGGGCGAATTTATCGACGTCATCTCCTGGCTGGATGACTCGCGCGACACGATGGTCTGGCGCTTTGACCGGCGCGGGCAGGCGATCAAGTATGGCGCCAAGCTGACGGTGCGCGAGGGACAGGCCGCGGTCTTCATCCACGAGGGCCAGCTTGCGGATGTCTTTACTCCTGGTCTCTACATGCTCGAGACCAACAACATGCCGGTCCTGACCACGTTGCAGCACTGGGACCATGGCTTCCAGTCGCCGTTCAAGTCCGAGATCTACTTCGTCAACACGACGCGGTTCAACGACCAGAAATGGGGCACCAAGAACCCGATCATGGCGCGCGACCCCGAGTTCGGGCCGGTACGCCTGCGGGCGTTCGGAACCTATTCGATGCGGGTTTCGGACCCCGGCAAGTTCATCACCGAGATCGTGGGCACGGACGGCGAGTTCACGGCGGACGAGATCAGCTTCCAGATCCGCAACATCATCGTGCAAGAGGTCTCACAGGTGCTGGCCAAGTCGGGCATCCCGGTGCTGGACATGGCGGCGAACCTGGCCGACCTGGGCAAGATCATCGCCAATGCGATCACCCCGAAAGTTGCCGAATACGGGCTGTCGATCCCGGAATTCTACATCGAGAACATCAGCCTGCCGGAAGAGGTGGAGAAGGCGCTGGACAAGCGCACCTCGATGGGCGTGGTGGGCGATCTGAACCGCTACATGCAGTTCAACGCCGCCGACAGCATGTCACAGCCGGGCTCGGCCATGGGTTCTGCGATGGGGGCCGGGATGGGCATGGGCATGGGCGCCTCGATGGCGCAGAACATGGGGCCCTGGGGGTCGCAGCCCGGTGCCGCCGCCGCCCCGCCACCCCCTCCCCCGCCGCCGCCTGCGGGCAAGCAGTGGCATCTGGCGGTTGACGGCGCCACCTCCGGGCCGTTCGGCGAGGCGGAGCTGTCGAAGCTGGCGACCGAAGGTCGGCTTTCGCGGGCAACGATGGTCTGGACGCCCGGCCAGGACGGCTGGAAGATGGCCGCCGAAACCGACCTCGCCCGGCTCCTCGACAGCGTTCCACCCCCGCCGCCGAAACCCTGACGCCCGACCATGCCGCAGGACGAATACCGCTGGCCCTGCGAGCAGTGCGGGGCGCAACTGCGCTTCGCGCCGGGCCAGACGCGCCTGGTCTGCGACCATTGCGGCCATGTCCAGGACATCCCCGCCGAAGCCCCGAGGACCCGCGCGCGGGCGCTGCAAGAGCTTGATCTGGCTCGCGGATTGCGCGACGACCTTGGCAGCGGCGAGATGGTCGAGGTGCGCACCACCTCTTGCCCGAACTGCGGCGCCAAGGTGGAAATCAGCGGGGCCACCCATGCCACCGAATGCCCGTTCTGCGATACGCCCGTGGTGCTGGACACCGGCAGCGAGCGCCACATCAAGCCACAGGCGCTGGTGCCCTTCGTCCTGACCGAACCCGAGGCGCGCAGGGCGATGGTGGCCTGGATGGGCAGCCTGTGGTTCGCGCCGGGGACCCTGCTGGAATACGCCCGCAAAGGCCGGGCACTGAACGGGGTCTATGTGCCATTCTGGACCTTCGACGCAGACACCTCCAGCCGCTACACCGGCGAACGCGGCGAGTATTATTACGAGACGCGGACCGTGCAGGTCCGGGTCAACGGCCGGATGGAGACGCGGCAGGAACAGGTCCGTCATACCCGCTGGTATTCCACCTCGGGCCATGTCGCGCGGGATTTCGATGACGTGCTGATCATGGCCTCGCGCAGCCTGCCCGAGCGGCTGGGGGACGAGTTGACCCCCTGGGACCTGGGCGCGTTGGTGCCCTACAACCCTGAATTCCTTGCCGGATTCCAGGCCGAGGGCTACACCGTCTCATTGGCCGACGGCGACGACGAGGCCCGCGACCGCATGTCGAACGTGATCCTTCAGGACGTCCGCCGCGACATCGGCGGGGACGAGCAGCGGGTGCACAACGTCGACACGGACTGGTCGGACCAGACCTTCAAGCACATCCTTCTGCCGATCTGGATGGCGGCCTACAAGTACAACGGCAAGAGCTACCGCTTCCTGGTCAACGGCCAGACCGGAGAGGTTCAGGGCGAGCGGCCCTGGTCGGTCTGGAAGATCGCCTTCGCGGTGATTTTCGTTGCAATTCTGGCACTTGGCGCTGTGTATCTTTCCGATCCCGAGGCGCTGAACCTGCCCCGGCCGGAGTGGATGGACTAGTCGGACTTGCGGTTGAAGAATAGCTGCCAGCCTGCATAGCCCCCGGCGGCCAGGAACAGCACCCCCCAGAACGGCGAGCCCTGCCAAAGCTCGACCAGCCCCCAGCCCAGCGGCAGAAGGACCGTCACCCAGCGCACCCAGGGTTTCGCGAAAAACGGGTCGTTCGGATCGAGAAACTTCATGCCTTCGGCCCCCGTTCATGGCATCCTTCCCGGAAAGGGGAGGCCCACATGCCCAAGATTGTCAAGGATTTCCAAGGACAAACCGTCATCACCACCTTCGAGACCACGCCCGCCATGGCCTTCGACCTGGTCGAGGCGCTGGAGGATGCCTACCGCGACTGCATCAGCCGCCAGCCGGGGTTCCTCGCGGCGGGGCTGCACATGAACGATGCAAGGACGCGGGTCTGCAACTACTCGCAATGGAAGCGGCGGGAGGATTACCAGGCGATGCTGCGGACGCCCGAGATGCGGGAGCGGAACCGGAAGATCAACGAGCTGTGCCGGGGGTTCGAGCCGGTGATGTACGAGGTGACGGGGGTTTTCTGAGCGCGGCGTGTTAAGTCAAGGGGTTAGGTCGGGCTTCGCGGTCTTTTTCCCGTCTTCCTCGCGTCTTCCTTCCGTCTCTGCGCACGGGGTGACGGGAGGGCGTTAACCCTGCATTGCGAATCGGGGGGCGGAGGCGATCTGGCCACCTGCCCGACGCGGTCTGGGCAGATTGCCCCCTACGTTTCGAATAGCGTTAACCTGGCAGCAACGTCTCTTGGCGAGACTGGCCCATGGGCGGCGACTGCGGAGGTGCGGCATGGACCCGGTGGATGAATTTGCGCGGCTGAAGGCCGAGATCAGGCGCTTGCAGGAGCGGGCGGACGCGCTGCGCGAGGGGTTTCTGCGGCCCGGGGCGCGGCTCAGGTCGAACCGCTTCGAGATCACGGTGAAGCGACAGAAACGCCGGGTGTTCCTCAAGGACCGCCTGCCCGAAACGGTGCTGGCCGATCCGCGCTACTGGGAGGAGCGGGAAAGCGAGGTCGTCACCTGCCACGAGATCGCGAGCCTCCGCGCCGGGGAGGAGGATATCGTGCTGGTCGAGTGAGGCATTGGAGGTGGGTTGGCGCCCACCCTACAACCTTTGGATCAGGGCCAGGGCGGCGGCGGGGTTGGCTGCCTTGTGGCCGGAGATGACGAAAAGGAAGACCTCCCGCGCGGCGGCCATGTCGCGCAGGCGGGTGGCCCAGCGGTCGAGGTCGGCTTCGGAGTAGCCGAGCGGCTCGGCTTCGCGGGTGCCCATGATGCGGAGATAGGCGAAGGGGGCGGTAGCCGCGTCGATCAGGGGATAGTCGGTGTCTTCGGCCTGGATGGCGGCAATGTTGCGGTCGCGCAGGAGCGTGGTGAACTCGTCGCAGGCGAAACTGTCGTGCCGGGCCTCGATGGCATGGCGGAGGGGAAGGCCCTCCAGCCGGTCGGGCAGGAAGTCGAGGAAGGCCGCGACATCGGCGGGATCGAATTTCTTGGTCGGCGGCAGTTGCCAGTTGATCGGGCCGAGCTTGGGGCCCAACTCGGTCAGGCCCGAGGCGAGAAAGCGGGTAATCGACTCGGTCCCTTCGGCCAGCACGCGGCGGGCGGTGGCGAAGCGGGGGGCCTTGAGGGTGAAGACGAAACCATCGGGGGTTTCCTTCGCCCATTTGGCGAAGGTCTCGGGCTTCTGGGTGCCGTAGTAGGTGCCGTTGACCTCGATCGTGGTCAGGGCGCGGGAGGCGAAGTGGAGTTCCTCGGCTTGGCGGAGGCCCGGCGGGAAGAAGGTGCTCCGCCAGGGCTCAAAGGTCCAGCCGCCGACGCCGATGCGGATGGGATGGGGCATGGGGGTTCTCCTGTGAGTGGGGGGAGTGTAGCGGGTTTCGGGGGGGATGCGGTGGGGATTTGATGAGCGGCGGGGAGTCGGTCTGAAGCCCGACCTACGGGTGGGGCGCGTTAGCGCACCCTGCAATCTGTCATTCGCGCGGAAGCGGGGATGAGAGGACGGCGCGACGGTTGCGTGCAAAGGTGACGGGGATGGCGGGTTGGCACCCACCCCGCGCTTGCTACCCACGTTTCGGAGCGCGCGGGCAAATTTCCCGCCCTACCTCCGCCCCCTCGACCGTTTCCCACCCCGCATCCCCGCCCTGCCCCCTGTGCTCCGACCGGTCCGCTTCGTCGCCTCCACCACCGCCTCCTCGACCGCCTCCTGCCGCGCAAACGGGTCGTCAGCGACCGCCAGTTCCACCGCCTCCAGTCGCTTGACCTCGTCCCGCAGGCGGGCGGCCTCCTCGAATTCCAGGTTCTCCGCCGCCTTGCGCATCTGGGTGCGCAGCGCATCCAGATGGGCGGCGAGGTTCTGGCCGACCATCGGCTTGTCGACGCGGGTGGTGATCCGGCTCTGGTCGGTGTCGCCCTGCCAGAGGCCCGCCAGCACGTCCTCGACGTTCTTCTTCACCGTCTCGGGCGTGATGCCGTGCGCCAGGTTGTAGGCCTCCTGCTTTTCGCGGCGGCGGTTGGTTTCGGTCAGCGCGCGTTCCATCGACCCGGTGATCCGGTCGGCATACATGATCACCCGGCCATCGGCGTTGCGGGCGGCGCGGCCGATGGTCTGGATGAGGGAGGTTTCCGAGCGCAGGAAGCCCTCTTTATCCGCATCGAGGATCGCCACCAGCCCGCATTCCGGGATGTCCAGACCCTCGCGCAGAAGGTTGATCCCGACCAGCGCGTCGAAGGCACCGAGGCGGAGGTCGCGGAGGATTTCGATGCGTTCCAGCGTGTCGATGTCGGAGTGCATGTAGCGCACCCGGATGCCCTGTTCGTGCAGGTAGTCGGTCAGGTCCTCGGCCATGCGCTTGGTCAGGACGGTGACGAGGGTGCGGAGGCCCCGGGCGGAAACCTTGCGGATTTCGTCGAGGAGGTCGTCGACCTGCATCTCCACGGGACGGATTTCGACGGGGGGGTCGAGGAGGCCGGTCGGGCGGATCACCTGTTCGGTGAAGACGCCGCCGGTTTGCTCGATCTCCCAGGCCGCCGGGGTGGCGGAGACGAAGACGCTCTGCGGGCGCATGGCGTCCCATTCCTCGAACTTGAGGGGGCGGTTGTCCATGCAGGAGGGGAGGCGGAAGCCGTGTTCGGCGAGGGTGAACTTGCGGCGGAAGTCGCCGCGGTACATGCCGCCGATCTGGGGGACGGAGACGTGGCTTTCGTCGGCGAAGACGATGGCATTGTCGGGGATGAATTCGAAGAGCGTCGGCGGCGGCTCACCGGGGGCGCGGCCGGTGAGATAGCGGGAATAGTTCTCGATCCCGGCGCAGGAGCCGGTGGCCTCCAGCATTTCGAGGTCGAAGCGGGTGCGCTGTTCGAGGCGTTGGGCTTCGAGTAGTTTTCCCTCGGCTTCCAGCTGCTTGAGGCGGTGAAACAGCTCGTCCTTGATGCCGGTGATCGCCTGTTGCAGCGTGGGTCGGGGGGTGACGTAGTGGCTGTTGGCGTAGATGCGGATCTGCTTGAAGCTGTCGGTCTTGGCGCCGGTCAGGGGGTCGAATTCGGTGATCGCCTCCAACTCCTCGCCGAAGAAGGAGAAGCGCCAGGCGCGGTCTTCCAGGTGGGCGGGCCAGACTTCCAGGGAGTCGCCACGCACCCGGAAGGCGCCGCGCTGGAAGGCGCCATCAAGGCGGCGGTACTGCTGGGCGACGAGGTCGGCCATCACCTTGCGCTGGTCGTATAGCTGGCCGACGACCAGGTCGACGGTCATCGCCGAATAGGTCTCGACCGAGCCGATGCCGTAGATGCAGGAGACGGAGGCGACGATGATAACGTCGTCGCGTTCCAGAAGCGCCCGGGTAGCGGAGTGGCGCATCCGGTCGATCTGTTCGTTGATCTGGGATTCCTTCTCGATATAGGTGTCGGTGCGGGCGACATAGGCTTCGGGCTGGTAGTAGTCATAGTAGCTGACGAAGTATTCGACGGCGTTTTCGGGAAAGAAGCCCTTGAATTCGCCGTAAAGCTGGGCCGCAAGCGTCTTGTTGGGCGCCAGGATGATGGCGGGGCGCTGGGTTTCCTCGATCACCTTGGCCATGGTGAAGGTCTTGCCGGTGCCGGTCGCGCCCAGCAGGACCTGGTCCCTCTCGCCTGCATTCACCCCGGCGGTCAGTTCGACGATGGCCGTGGGCTGGTCCCCGGCAGGCTGGAATGGGGTCTGCATGACGAAGCGGCGACCGCCCTCAAGCTTGGGCTTTGTCAGGACGTCGGGGCGGTCGGTCAGGGCGTTTGAGTTGTTGTGGGGCATGGCCGGTCCCTTGGCAGAGTCGGGGCAGGACAGATTTGATCCGTTTTTGTTCCGTTTCAAGGGCTGATCCTCCTGACCGGCGAAACCGTTGCCGCGGCGGGCCGAAGCGGCTAAGGCACGGGCAAGAGGTGCATGATGTCGAAGAAGATCGATACGCGGGCGGTCGGCCTGGACGTGGGGCTGGCGTTCATCCGCTGGCTGACCGGCGCCGAGAACCTGCATTACGGGCTGTGGACCGGGCTTGAGGTGACGGCTGGCAACCTGCGGACCGCGCAGGATGCCTATACGGCGAAGCTGTTCGGCTATCTGCCCAAGGGACCGTTGCGCATCCTGGACATCGGGGGCGGCGCGGGCGAGACGGCGAAGAAGCTTCTGGCGCTGGGGCATTCGGTGGAGATCGTCGTGCCCTCGCCCTTCCTGGCGGCGCGCTGCCGCGAGACGGCGAAGGGGGCGGTGGTGCATGAGACCACTTTCGAGGCGTTCCCGGGCCAGGGGCCCTTTGACCTGTGCCTGTTCTCGGAAAGTTTCCAGTACATCCCGATGTCCGAAAGCCTGCCGAAATGCGCAAAGCTTCTGGCCCCGGGCGGAATGGTGCTGATCGCCGACTGCTTCCGCACCGAAGCCTATCAGGGCCGCCGGTCCGAAGGGCCGCAGGCGGGGGGCGGGCATCGCCTGACAAACTTCCGCGAGACAGTCGCGGCTTCGGCCTTCCATACCGCGGCGGAAGAGGACATCACGGCCGCAGTCGCGCCCTCGATCGACCTGGAACAGGCCCTGTTCCACGTCCTTGGCCATGGGGTCACTCGCGTGTCGGATGAAATCCACAGCAAACGGCCCGCCGCGCATTGGGCGCTGGCGCGGCTGGTCGGGGTCTTCCTGTCGCGCAAGCGGCGGGACAACCTGATGCAGAGGCTGACCGGCACCAGCCGCACGTCCGAGGCATTTCGCCGCTACAACCACTACATGATCTGCCTGCTGCAAAGGCGTGGCGGCTGATTTCGCGGGAATCAATGCAACTTTAGGTTGATTTTTCGCTTCGCTTCAGGGATGCTGACTGGGCAAGCAGCAACTTCCGCTGCCGGTCGGCGTCGACCCTACCCCACCCCACACTCCCAGACGTCGACCGGCAGCCTTTTCCGGCGCAGCTCGCGCTTGCGCTTGGCCCGGCGTTCGGAATAACACAGGGCGCAGGTTCAGAGGATTTGCCCATGCGCGCCCGCATCTACCAGCCCGCCAAGACCGCCATGCAGTCCGGTACTGCCAAGACGCATCAATGGGTGCTGGAGTTTGCGCCTGCCTCGGAACGCGAGGTGGACCCGCTGATGGGCTGGACCTCGTCCGGGGACACGCAGGCTCAGGTGCGGCTGCGCTTCGAGACCCGCGAGGCGGCCGAGGCCTATGCCACCGAGAAGGGGCTGGAGTTTGACCTCGTCGCGCCGAAGCCGCGCAAGGCCAACATCCGTGCGCGCGGCTATGGCGAGAATTTTGCCACCGACCGCAAGGGCGCCTGGACGCACTGAATGGCGCCCGATCTGACCATCACGCGCGAGCGGCCGACCGGCCCTGATCTGGCGCTGCTGATGGAAAGGCATACAGCCGACATGCATGCCGATACCCCGCCGGAGAGCATTCACATGATGGATGCCTCGGAGCTCGACCAGCCGCAGATCGCCTTTTACGTTATGCGCGAGGCGGGCACACCGGTCGGCATGGGCGCGTTCAAGCGGATTGACCCGAGCCATGCCGAGATCAAGTCGATGCATGTCCTGGCCGAGGTGCGCGGGCGCGGGTTGTCGCGGGCGATGCTGGCGCATCTTATGGCCGAGGCGCTTGCGACGGGGTTCACCCGGCTGAGCCTGGAAACCGGGTCGCAACCGATGTTCGAACCGGCCCGGCGGCTTTACGAGCGGGCCGGGTTCACCGAATGCCCGCCGTTCGAGGGATACGTCCTTGACCCGAACTCGGTCTACATGACGAAGGTGCTTGCCTGATCCTTTCCCTTGGCCCAAAAGGCGGGGGCGCGGGCTCATAGCTCAACTGGATAGAGCAAGGACCTTCTAAGTCCGAGGTTGGGGGTTCGAGTCCTCCTGGGCCCGCCATGTCTTCAGACAGAGAGCCGTCCTCGTGGCATCGAGCCACTCGGACGGCGCTGCCGCGGATCCGGCGGTCAGGTGGGCGTGCTGGGGGCGCCGCCTTCGAAGCGGTTGCCGTGGCGATAGTCGCAGGGTGCCTCCTGCATCTGCAGGTGCAGGGCGGTGCCGGTGTAGGGGTGGGCGCGGGCGACATCCTCGTCGAAGTCGATGCCAAGGCCGGGGGCTTCGGGGGGCAGGATGTAGCCGTCTTCCCAGCGGATCGAGTTGCGGATGAGCCGTTGGTGGAAGGCGCCGCCGGTCTCGATGGTTTCCGCGATCAGGAGGTTCGGGATCGAGGTGGAGAGGTGGACGTTGGCGGCCCATTCCACTGGACCCGCGTAGAGGTGCGGGGCCATCTCGGCGTTGAAGATTTCGGCCATGGCGGCGATCTTCTTCGCCTCCCAGATGCCGCCGACGCGGCCAAGCGCGGGTTGCAGGATCTTGACGCCCCCGGCGCGGAGGAGGGTGCCGAATTCGGCCTTGGTGGTCAGGCGCTCACCTGTGGCGAGGGGAACGCGGACGGATTTCGCAACTTCGGCGAATTCGAGGAGGTTGTCGGGGGGGATGGGTTCTTCATACCAGAGCGGGTTGTAGGGTTCGAGTTCGCGGCCAAGGCGGATCGCGCCCGGCGTGGTGAACTGGCCATGGGTGCCGAAGAGAAGGTCGACGCGGTCGCCCACCGCCTCGCGGATCGCCTTGCAGAAGGCGACGGAGCGGCTGATGTCGGACATTGCCGGTTCATGCCCGCCGCGGATGGTGTAGGGGCCGGCGGGGTCGAATTTGACGGCGGTGAAGCCCAGGTCCATGAAGCGGGCGGCGGCTTGGGCGGCCATTTCCGGGCTGACCCAGAACTCGGCGGATTCCTGGCCGGGTTCCGGGTAGAGGTAGGTGTAGCTGCGGATGCGGTCGTTCATCTTCCCGCCAAGGAGCGCCCAGACCGGCCGGTTGCGGGCCTTGCCGAGGATGTCCCAACAGGCGATCTCCAGCCCCGCAAAGGCACCCATCACGGTGGGATCGGGGCGCTGGGTGAAGCCGGAGGAATAGACGCGGCGGAACATCAGCTCGATGTTTTCCGGATTCTCGCCCTGCATGTGCCGTTCGAACACATCCTCGATCACCGCGCGCATCGCCTTGGGGCCGACGGTCGAGGCATAGCATTCGCCGTAGCCAACGATCCCGGTGTCGGTGGTGAGCTTCGGGAAGATCCAGTAGCGCCCGCCCCAGCCGGGGAAAGGGGGCGCGACGACAAAGATTTCGAGGTCCTTGAGTTTCATGGCGGTCCCCTCTGGCTGGAAGGAGGCAAGGGGTTTCACGCCCCCGTGCCCCGGTGGAGCATGTCGACCATGAGAAAGCTACGGGGGAAGGCCGGACAAGGCCTATTCATTCACGACAGAAAGTGGCGCGGATGGAATGGCGCTGTCAAAGACCCTTCATGCGGATTTCCGTTCTTCTCTTGGCGCGCAGATGTATGGATTCATCAAGCTTAGGCCATTCTGCAGACTTTCACGTCAGATCAGCGTTCGGAATCTGCAAGTTCAGCAACGGTACGGCGGTCAGAAATGGCCGATCCGGGTCAGGAATCCGCGCAGGGTTTCGGCGAAAGCCTCGGCATGGGTCAGCATGGACAGATGGCTTCCGCCGCGCAGGAGGTGGAACTGCGCACCGGCGACAAGGTCGGCAAGCTCGCGCTGGAGGTCCGGAGGCGTCTTGCGGTCGTCCGACCCGGCGAGAACAAGGGTCGGCAGTTTCAGGGTGGCGGTGGTCTGGTAGAAATCGGCCGTGGCGATCGCGGCAGCGAAGCCCTGCCAGCCGGCGGGGCGGGTGCGCTCCAGCATGCCGCGGACCGGGGCCAGCGCGGGCGCCCCCTGCCAGCGCGGGCCGAGAAGTTGCGCGCATTCGGCGTCGAGGTCGGGACCGGAATCGCGCAGGCGGGCGAGGCGGACCTCCCAGACGGAAGGGTTGGCAAAGCGGGTGGCGGAGCCGGTCAGGACCATGGCGCGGACAAGGTCGAGGCGCTTGACGGCCAGGCCCTGTGCGATCAGCCCGCCTTCTCCTGCGCCAAGGACGACGGCGTCCTTCAGGGCGAAATGGGTCATCAGGCGCTCGACATCGCGGATGAGGGCGCCCATCGCGTAGGGCGGAGCGGGCGTGTCAGAGAGCCCGTGCCCGCGCAGGTCGATCCGCAGGGTGCGGGCGGGCACGCGCGGCAAAAGCGCGTCCCAGAGCCGGAGGTCCAGGCCGAGGCCGTGGATCAGCACCAAGGGCGGCGCCGTATCGGGGCCGGAAAGCTCGGCATTCAAGCGGAGGTCGTCGAGCCAGACGAGGCTCACGCGAAGCGGTCCAGCGCGGTTGCGAAGGTGGCGGGATCGACGTTGCCACCGGTGGCGACGGCAATGACGGTGTCGGGCAGGTCGGCGGCGAACAGCGCGGCGGCAAGCGCGACAGCCCCGCCGGGTTCCAGCACCATGCGCAGGTGAGTGAAGGCCAGCGCCATGGCGCGCAAGGCCTGGTCGTCGGTGATCACGGCCCCCGGCCCGGCGAGGCGCGAGAGGATGGGAAGGGTCAGATCGCCGGGGGTGGGGGTCAGGATCGCGTCGCAGATCGAACCACTGAGGGCGGGGTTGCGTGCGCGCTGCCCGGTGGCCAAGGAGCGGGCCATGTCGTCGAAGCCCTGGGGTTCGGCGGTGCGGACTTTCAGGCCCGGGACGCGGGCGGCAAGCGCCAGAGCGATGCCCGAAGAGAGGCCGCCCCCGCCGCAGCAGACGAAGACCGGGGCTTGGGTGATCCCGGCCTCCTGCGCCTGTTCTGCCAGTTCCAGCCCCACGGTCCCCTGCCCTGCAATGACCTGCGGGTCGTCATAGGGCTTGATCAGCGTGAGGCTCCTTTCGGAGGCGATCCGGGCGCCGATAGCGTCGCGGTCCTCGGTCGCGCGGTCGTAGAGGACAACCTCGGCCCCATAGCCGCGGGTGTTGGCGATCTTCACCTGCGGCGCGTCCGACGGCATCAGGATGACGCAAGGCGCACCGTGGCGGGCGGCGGCATGGGCGACGCCCTGTGCGTGGTTGCCGGAGGAATAGGCGATGACGCCCCGTTTGCGGGCTTCGGGCGAAAGGGCCGAGACCGCGGACCAGCCGCCCCGGGCCTTGAAGCTGCCGGTCACTTGCAGGCATTCGGCCTTGACGAAGATGCGCCGTCCCGCCGCCTTGTCGAGAAGCGGGGCGTTCAGGAGCGGCGTGCGGCGGACATGGCCTGCCATGCGGGCGGCGGCGGCCTCGATCAGGGCGATGTCGGTCATGCAAGGCCTTTCAGGAAGCTGCGGATCAGGGCCACGGCTTCGGGTTCGTCGAGGAAGGGGATATGCGCGCGACCGGGCACTTCCGCGAAACCCATGTCGGGGCGGCGTGCGCGCATTTTCGACACGGTGTCCGCGGTCAAGAGGTCGGAGTTCGCGCCCCGGATCAGGGCCAGCGGCAGGCCTTGCAGCGCGTCGAACAGCGGCCAGAGATCGACCGGCGGGCCCTCGAAGGCCTTGAGGAAGGCTTCGCGCAGGGCGGGGTCATAGGGAAGGCGCAACCCGTCGGGGGTTTCGACGGAGAGTTTTCGCGCCTCATCCAGCCAGCGGGACATCGGCACGCCGCCGAAGCCGGGACTGCGCGACAGACGCTCGGCATAGCCCTGATGCGTGCCGCCCGCCGGGTTGCGGCCAACATAGTCGAAGATGCGGCTCAGGCCGTCGCGGGCGATTTCCGGCCCGACGTCGTTGAGACACAGGCCCAGCACCCGGTCGCGCGCCACCGCGCCAAGGACCATACCGATCAGCCCCCCGCGCGAAGTGCCGAGGATTGCCGCCTTCTGCACCCCCAAGTGGCTCAGAAGGGCCAGCGCATCGCGACCTTCCTGATCCACCGTGTAGGTGGCCGCGCCGGTCCGGTCGCTGGCCCCACGGCCGCGATAGTCCATCCGGATCAACCGGACAGGGGGCAGGTGCGGGATCAGGTAGTCGAAATCCGCCATCGACCGTGTCAGGCCGGGCAGACAGAGGAGGGGCAGGCCAGCGCCTTCGTCGCGGTAGGCGAGGCTGGCGCCGTCTTCGGCGGTGAAGCGGTACATCGTCATCTCCGGGCTTGCAGTCCCGATATACCAGCCGGGAGGCGCCTTTTCCCAGAGGCTTCCATCACGAAATCCGCGCCGTGCGACCTGTTTGAACAAGGGGCGCATTTCACCTAGGGTCGCATCGGCATGAGGGAGCGCGATGGACCAGAAGGCAAATTCCGATGATCTGACCCGGGCCGAACTGCGCATCAGAAGCCGTCGCGAAAGCGAGCTTGCAGAGATCGGCCCGCTGCCTGTCGTGTCCAGGCCGATCGGCCATGTGATCGTGGCAGCGTTGACCCCTCGGGCCATCAAGTCCCGCGGCAAGGTCAACCCGCAGCGGTTCTTTCCGGGATTCTGCCAGCGGCTTGCCGAGCGAGGCTACGCGACGCATTTTGCCTTTACGGGCGACGAGCTTCTCACGCTGTCGGCGCAACCGAACCCTTCGATCATCCACCTCTACAACGAAGAGAACATCATTCCCGACGATGCCGAGGTGGCAAGGGCGGAAGCCCGGGCGCGCTGCGTCTTCAACAACCTGCCAACCGGCCGGATCATCGGGAAGAAGGCGCCGACCAATCGCCGCCTGACGGAGCGGGGCATCCTGATGCCAAGCATGACGCCGTCCCCGGGCGCGCCGGTATTTTCCAACGCGGCGGCCTCGACGTCGAAACCGGCCTGGGTTCTGTCCGGCGATGGGGCGCTTGACGACGAGCGCTACAACACCGAGTTCATCGACACCACGATCACCGTGGACGGGAAGGACTATCTGACGACGCTGCGGTTGATGGCAGTCGGGCGGCAGATCGTGCTTCCCTATCTTGGCATTCGGGAGAAAGACATGCGGCGGCCTTCCGTGCATGGCGTTTCGACGCCGCGCGATGCGGCCTTGTACAACCGTGTGTTCGACGAGTTGTATGTGAAGCGCGAGCCCGAGTTGCGGGACCTTGCCGGGCGCCTGCATGAGGCGATCGGCGCGGGGTTCTATCACCATGACCTGCTGATCGAGAGCGGAACCGGGCGGATCCTGGTCTGCGAAGTTGGCTACAAGTTCGATCCCTATGCCTTCAGCGAGCACATGGCGCCGATCAGTGACCAGGTCCCGAGCCTGGCCCCGCTTTACGACGGCACATTCGCCCGACGGTCGGCCGATGCGACAATTGCCGAGATCGAAGCGTCCTGATGCGGCAAGAGTCGCGCTTGTGAGCCGCATCGGCTGGGGCTAAACGCATGCCCGAAGTCAGCGAGGCAAGACGGATGTCGGACAGCTCAAACGTCGAGGATCGGCCAAAGTCGAAACGGGTCGGCGCGTTGCGCGGGCTGGTCCCGTTCCTCTGGCCCTATCGCGGCATGGCGGCGCTGGCGCTCTTGGCGCTGATGCTCACCGCGGGGATCAGCCTGGTCCTGCCCTTGGCGGTGCGCCGGGTGGTGGACGGGTTCAACTCGGCGCGGGTCGAGCTTCTGGACAAGTATTTCGGCGCGGCGCTGGCGATTGCGGCGCTTTTGGCGGTGGGCACGGGGCTGCGGTACTACTTCGTGACGCGGTTGGGTGAGCGCGTGGTGGCCGACATCCGCCGCGCGCTCTTCGACCGGGTCATGGGCATGTCGCCTGCGTTCTTCGAGCGGATCCTGACCGGCGAGGTGCTGAGCCGGATCACCACCGATACGACGCTGATCCTGTCGGTCATCGGCTCGTCGGTGTCCGTCGCCTTGCGCAACGTGCTGATCCTGCTGGGCGGGCTGGTGCTTCTCATGCTGACCTCGGCCAAGCTGACCGGGCTGGTCCTGCTGGTCGTGCCTGCGATCATCGTGCCGATCATCGTTCTGGGACGCAGGCTGCGGGCCTTGTCGCGGGAAAACCAGGACTGGATCGCGGCCTCCTCCGGCTCGGCGTCCGAGGCGCTGTTGTCGGTGCAGACCGTGCAGGCCTTCACCCACGAAGGCGAAACCCGGCGCGAGTTTGCGGAGGTGACGGAGAAAAGCTTTGCATCCGCCAAGTCGCGGATCAAGACGCGGGCCGTGATGACGGTGATCGTGATCTTCCTGGTCTTTGCCGGCGTCGTGGGCGTGTTGTGGATCGGCGCGCGGGACGTGCGCGAGGGGGCGATGTCGGTCGGCGCGCTGATCCAGTTCGTGATCTATGCGGTTATGGTGGCGGGGGCCGTAGGGGCGCTGTCGGAAATCTGGGGCGAGTTGCAGCGGGCGGCGGGGGCGACCGAGCGGCTGGTGGAACTGCTGGGGACCGAAGATACCGTGCAGGACCCGCTGCGCCCGGCGCCCCTGCCCCGCCCGGTCAGGGGCGAGATCGCATTCGAGGACGTGACCTTCCGCTATCCGGCGCGGCCCGAGGCTTCGGCGTTGAACGGCGTCAGCCTGCATGTCCGCCCCGGCGAGACGGTGGCGCTGGTCGGTCCTTCGGGCGCGGGCAAGACCACGATCCTGCAACTCCTGATGCGGTTCTACGATCCGCAGGCGGGCCGGATCACGCTGGACGGGCTGGCGCTGACCGATCTGGCGCGCGCCGACTTCCGCCAGTCCATCGCGCTGGTGCCGCAGGACCCGGTGATCTTCGCCACCTCGGCCCGCGAGAACATCCGTTTTGGCCGACTGGACGCGACCGATGCCGAGGTGGAGGCCGCCGCGAAGGCCGCTGCCGCGCATGACTTCCTGACGGGCTTGCCGCAGGGCTATGACAGCTATCTGGGCGAGCGCGGGGTGATGTTGTCAGGCGGGCAGAAGCAGCGGGTGGCGATTGCGCGGGCGATCCTGCGCGATGCGCCGATCCTGCTTCTGGACGAGGCGACTTCGGCGCTGGACGCGGAAAGCGAGCGGCTGGTGCAAGCGGCGGTGGAGAAGCTGGCCGAAACCCGGACGACGCTGGTCGTGGCGCATCGGCTGGCGACGGTCAAGCGCGCCGACCGGATCGTGGTCTTCGATCACGGCAAGATCGTCGCGCAGGGCACGCATGACGAGCTGGTCGCGGAAGATGGTCTTTATGCGCGCCTCGCCCGGCTTCAGTTCACCGAAGGCGCGGTCTGACGTCGCGTCCCGGCCGCCCTGGTCGGGAATAACCGGCTTCACAAACCCGTTTTCCACCCCCATCTTCGACGGAAGCCCGCGGCAACAGCGGGGCATGGGGGGAGGAACCGATGACCACTTTCGCAACCGCTGCGGACCTGAAGGCCATTGAAGCCGAGATGCTCTGGGCCGACCGGGGCCAGGCGCGGTCGATGTATGACTTCCTGACCCGGGCCAAGGCGGCGCATGGCGCGCGGCCTGCGGTCAGCTATCAGCTGCTGTCCGGGCCGGAGACGAAGAAGATCACGTTCACCTGGACCGAGTTGCACGGCAAGGTGACGCAGGCGGCTAACCTGTTTCGCAGCCTCGGCATCGGCGAGAAGGATGTGGTTGCCTTCATCCTGCCCAACGCGATGGAGACGGTGATCACGCTGCTGGCCGGGGCGGTGGCCGGGATCGTCAACCCGATCAACCCCTTGCTGGAACCCGACAAGATCAGCTCGATCCTGCGCGAAACCAATGCCAAGGTCGTCGTCACCCTGAAACCCTTTCCCAAGACCGACCTCGCGCAAAAGGTGGGCGAGGCGGTGCAATTCGCGCCGAACGTCAAGACCGTGCTGGAGGTCGATCTTGTGCCCTACCTTTCGGGGCTGAAGAAGCTGATCGTGCCCTTCGTCCGACCGAAGAACCCGGTGCGGCATACCGCCAATGTCAAGGACTTCAGGACCGAGATGGCGCGAATGCCCGCCGACAGGCTGACCTTCACCGATGGCCAGGACGACCGCGTTGCCGCCTATTTCCATACGGGCGGCACCACGGGAATGCCCAAGGTCGCCCAGCACAAGCTCAGCGGCATGGTCTACAACGGCTGGCTTGGTGCGACGCTGCTCTTCAGGCCGACCGACGTGGTGATCTGCCCGCTTCCGCTCTTCCATGTCTTCGCCTGCTATCCGATCCTGATGTCGATGATCGGCTCGGGCGCGCATGTCGTGTTCCCGACCCCGCAGGGCTATCGCGGCGAGGGGGTGTTCGACAATTTCTGGAAATTGGTCGAGCGTTACCGCGTCACCTACATGATCACCGTGCCAACGGCCCTTGCCGCCTTGATGCAGCGCCCGGTCAATGCCGACATTTCCAGCCTGAAGAACGCGTTCTCCGGGTCGTCCCCGCTGCCGGTCGAGCTGTACAACCGCTTCAAGAAAGAAACCGGGGTCGAGATCGTCGAGGGCTACGGGCTGACCGAAGCCACCTGCCTCGTCTCGGTCAACCCGCCCGACGGGGTGAAGAAGATCGGTTCGGTCGGCTTCATGTTCCCCTATTGCAACGTCCGCATCCTGACCCGGCAGGGGGCGACGGACTACCGCGAATGCGCGGTGGACGAGGTGGGCGAGATCTGCGTCTCGAACCCCGGCGTCTATGAGGGGTCGACCTATACCGAGGCCGACAAGAACCGCGAGCTCTTCGCCGATGGCCGCTTCCTGCGCACCGGCGACCTGGGGCGGATCGACGCGGAGGGCTATCTGTTCATCACCGGCCGCGCGAAGGACCTGATCATTCGCGGTGGCCACAACATCGACCCGGCGATCATCGAGGAGGCCCTGATGGGGCATGAGGCGGTGGGCTTCGTCGGCGCCATCGGCCAGCCCGATGCCCATGCGGGCGAATTGCCCTGCGCCTATGTCGAGCTGGTCAAGGGCGCGCAGGCCACGGTCGAGGAACTGATGGCCTATGCGGCCAAGCATATCAGCGAACGCGCGGCGGTGCCCAAGCATCTGGAAATCATGGCGGAACTGCCGAAGACGGCGGTGGGCAAGGTGTTCAAGCCCGACCTGCGGCGGATGGCGATCACCCGGACCTATGACGCGGCGCTGGCCGAGGCCGGCCTTCCCGTCCGGGTCGGCGCGGTGATCGAGGACAAGAAGCGCGGGCTGGTGGCGCAGGTGCAGAAATCGGCCACGGTCGAGGATGCGGCGGTGCAGGCGGTGCTGGGGCAGTTCTCGAACCCCTGGGAATGGGCACCCTGATCGCGCCACAGTCGCCGACTGTCGCTTGCGTGACAGCAAGTTTCATTTGCCTGAATCGCCCCGGGGCGCGAAAACCTTGTGAAAGGGCCTTGTTACGGGAAGGGACGATGAGCATTCGCATGGGGTTGGCCGCTGCATTGATCGCGGCATCGGCGGGGGTGGCAGGCGCGCAGGACTCGGAAGTCCTGTTCTCGCACAAGCATTGGCAGGTTTCGATTGTCGGCTGGGATGACGGCTCGGTCGGCTGCGTGGCCGAGGTGAAGGCGCCGGGAGAAAGCTTCAGTATCTGGACCTTCCCCGACGGCGCGGTGCAGTTGCAGTTCTATTCCACCGCCTGGGAATTCGGCGAAGGCCAGACCGCCGACCTGGGCGTACAGATCGACCGCCGCGCGCCGTGGAGCCTGACGGGGGCCGAGCTTTACCAGAATTCCGTGCTGTTCTACCTGCCCGACAGCCAGGCCGGGATCAACTTCGTCACCGAGGTCGCGCGCGGCAACCGGCTGTACCTGCGCGACAAGGACGGGGCGGACGTGCAGAACTATTCGCTGGCGGGGTCCAGCGCCTCGATCGGCGCGCTGGTCGACTGCGGCGACGTGATCACCAAGAAGACGCCGGGAAATCCGTTCAACTGATCAGGGCTGGTCGGTGTCCATCCAGATGGTCACGGGCCCGTCGTTCACCAGGCTGACCGCCATGTCGGCGCCGAACCGGCCAGTGGCGACCGGGACGCCTTCCTTTTCCAGCGACTGGGCGAAGTGGAGGTAAAGCCGCTCACCCTCGGCTGGCGGGGCGGCGGTGGAAAAGCCCGGCCGGTTGCCGCGCAGATCGGCGGCGAGGGTGAACTGGCTGACCACCAGCGCAGAACCGCCGATGTCGCGCACCGACAGGTTCATCTTGGCCTGATCGTCCTTGAAGACCCGCAGCTTGGCGACCTTGGCGGCAAGCTTTTCGGCCTGCACCTCGGTGTCGCCACCCATGGCGCAGACCAGGATCAGGAAGCCCTTGCCGGTCTCGCCGAGCAGCTCTCCATCCACCCGGACCTGCGCTTCGCTGACGCGCTGGAGGACCGCCCTCACAGCTCGTTCGCCCAGGGCGGGTTGGCCCCGGCGCGGCTGACGGTGACGGCGGCGGCGCGGGTGCCGAGCGAAAGCGCGGCGGTCAAAGTGGCATCGTCAAGCGCCGCTACCCCGGCCTTGGTCAGCGCGCCCGCCTGATGCAGCGCGGCCAGCACGCCCGCATTGAACGTGTCGCCCGCGCCGACGGTATCGACGACCGTGACCTTCTGCGCCGCAACGAAGATGTCCTGCGTCGCCGTCACCGCCCGCGCCCCCTTGGCGCCTTCGGTGATGAAGACGACCTTCGGTCCCTTGGCCAGGATGCCCCGCGCAAGCGCGGTCAGGTCGCCCTGCCCTTCCAGCCAGTGCAGGTCTTCATCCGACAGCTTCACGATGTCGGCCTTCGCCACCATCCGCTCGATCCGGGCGCGGTACTGGACTTCCTTCCCGGCGATGAAGCCTGGGCGGATGTTGGGGTCGACCATGGTGACGCGGGTTGCAGATTCGCGGGCCTGCAACGCCTCGTATGTGCTGGCCGCCGGGTCGTTGACCAGACTGATCCCGCCCAGGAAGAGCGTCGAGATGTCAGCGGGAAGCACCGGTAGGTCGGCGGTCGACAGCATCCGCCCCGCCGTCGCCTCGTCGTAGAAGGCATAGGTCGCCTGGCCGTTCACCAGCTTGACGAAGGCGACCGTGGTCGGCCGGTCCGACCGGGCCAGATACTGCGTGTCGACCTTCGAGGCGGTCAGGGTATCGGCCAGGATTTCCCCCAGCATGTCGTTGGAAACGCCCGAGAAGAACGCCGATGGCGCACCCAGCCGGCCAAGGGCGATGGCGGTGTTGAAGACGGCGCCCCCGGCATAGGGGGCAAAGCAGGCCTCGCCGTCGGTCGAAGTCCGCGGCAGCATGTCGATCAGCGCTTCGCCACAGCTGAGAATCATGGTCGTCCCCCCTTGGATTTCGTCACTGTTAGCGCAAACAGGTCAGGCCGTGAAGAACGGCGTCAGGTTGGTGCGGATGCGGTCAAGCACGGTGGCGCAGCTGGTATCCGGCACGAAGGTCTGCCCGGTGATCGCCTCGAAAGCGTCGATGTAGACCAGCGCGGTTTTCTCGATCATGTCCGGGGGGATATCCGGCACCTTGTCCTTGTAGGGATCGCAGCGCGCGACGACCCAGGAGCGAATGACATCCTTGTCGAAACTGGGGGGGCGGTCCCCGTTCTCGAAGGCCTTCGGGTAGCCCTCCGCGATCCAGTAGCGGCTGGAATCCGGAGTGTGGATTTCGTCGGCCAGCAGGATGTTGCCCTCGGCATCGGTGCCGAATTCGTACTTGGTGTCGGCGAGGATCAGGCCCCGCTCGGCCGCCATCTTTTGCCCCCTTGCGAACAGCGCCAGAGCCTTCTCGCTGACCTCGTCCCATTGCGCTTTCGTCAACAGGCCGGTGGCGATGATGTCCGCTGCCGTGAGCGGCTCGTCATGGCCACCGTCAAAGGCTTTTGACGTGGGCGTGATGATCGCTTGCGGCAGGGCCTGGTTGGGCTTCAAGCCGTCGGGAAGGGCATGGCCGTACATGCTGCGCGCGCCCTTGTTGTACTGCGTCAGGATCGAGGTCGAGGTGGTGCCCGCCAGGTAGCCGCGGACGACGATTTCGACGGGGAGGATGGTGAGCTTCTTTCCCAGGACGACATTCGGATCAGGGTAGGAGATGACGTGGTTCGGCGCGATATCCGATGTCTTTTCAAACCAGTAGCGGGCCAGCTGGGTCAGGACCTGTCCCTTCCAGGGGATCACCGCAAGGTTCAGGTCGAAAGCCGAGATCCGGTCGGAAGAGATCAGGAGCCGGGTGCCATCCGGCAGGTCGTAGCAGTCGCGGACCTTGCCGAAATAGGGGTCGGGAAGCTCGGGAATCCTGGCGTGCGGCAGGGTTCTGGAAAGGTCGATCTTCGGCATGGCAGGCCCCCGCGTTCGGTGCCTGCTTCTTGGCGTTTCAGGGGGCCAAGTCAAGCCGGGCAGTCGACCGACCCACGCATTTCGCCGCTGTCGCCTTGCAGGGTGTTCTCGCGCAAACGGCAGCCGGTGACGCGGGGGATCAGCTCGATCATCGTGGCGCGGATCTCCTGGTGCTCGCCGCGCCGGGCATAGCCGAGGCGGATGACTTCCACCCGCTCGCCCTTCTGGAAGACCGTGTAATCCCGGCCGTTCAGGGTGATGTCGGTGCGGGTGGCCCCCATGAATTCGGGGGCGGGAGAGGCACAGGCGGCGAGGAAGACAAGGGGGATGATGGCTTTCATGTGGTCAGCGTCGCAGGCATTGGTTAACGGCGGGTTAAGCCTCGTCCGTCGGTCTCTCTGCAGGGTGGCGCCTGCCCGGGGTGAATTCCATGCTGCAAGGCCCCGGAACGGGATGCGGTCTGGCGAGTTGGTGGAAACATACGCAACCAAGGACCTGACCCATGACCCGGACCCTAGCCCTTCTGGCCCTTCTGGGCATTTCCGGCTGTGAAACCATCGAAGGTGCCGGCCGCGACCTTGAGACCGCCGGAGAGGCGATCACCGAGGAAGCGCAGGAGACCCGGGCGGGGATGTAGGCAGACAACCGCCGGTTTCGCCGGTCTCCATGCGTGGAAGGCTGCCGAGCCGTCGGGGCGGGCCGCTTTGTCCGATGCGAAGGCCGCGGCGGGCGGGCAGGATCGGGTCCGTGAACCTGGAAGGATGACCGATGAAACTCGTGAAGCTGTCCGGCCTGATGGCCGTTGCCCTGGCCCTGTCGGGCTGCCTCGATACTGACACCGAACGCGGCCTTGCCGGAGCGGCAGGCGGCGCCGTGATCGCCGACGTGACCGGCGGGAACGCCGTGACCGGGGCGGTCGTCGGCGGGGCTGCCGGGGTGTTCTGCGACGACCTCGGGGTGTGCAAGTAGCACCTCTTGCGAGGAAGTCGGGGCGGGCCCCGACCTACGCGGGGCGGGAGACCGCCCCGTTTTTGCTGTACCGTTGATTTTTGTACGGATGTAACGCATGTTACATTTTGTACAAAACGGAGGCGGCGATGATCGAGGTCACCGTATCGGAGGCGCGGGAGCGGCTGGCGGACCTGCTGGGGCAGGTCGAGCATGCGCATGCGCAGGTGACGATCACCCGGCATGGCAAGCCCGTGGCGGCGATTGTCACGATGGAGGACCTCGCTTTCATGGAAAGCGCCGAGGATGCGTTCTGGCGCAAGCAACTGGATGAAGAGTATTCACGGCCGGACTATGACCCGAACGAGCGGTATTCGGCGGAAGAGGTGTTCGCGGAACTGGCCAAGGGTGAAGCCGCCGAATGACGCGGCGGACCGTGGAGTTCGACCGGCGGGGGAAGAAGGAGTTCCTCGCCATCAAGGACATGCGCCTGGCGCGGCGAATACGGGACGCGATCCTGCGACGAGCCGATGATCCGAGGCCGCCGGGATGCCGCAAGCTGGAAGGCCGGGAGAACGAATGGCGGGTCCGGGTCGGGACCTGGCGGGTGATCTACCAGATCGAGGAGGACCGGGTGGTGGTGCTGGTGGTGAGGGTCGCACCGAGGGGGGAGGTTTATTGGTAGGTCGAAAAAAAGGGTACGTACCCTACGCTTGCGGGTCGCCGCGTGCGGCATGCCATTCCGCGCGAAGACCGCAGTGGCGGTGGAGGAGGCGCACGAACGCGACGACGACGCGGACGGATTGCTTTGAGGGATGAAGGAGTTGGGTTGTAACCGACCCTGCGCTTGCTTCGAACGAACTACGGAGGCTCATTGGTTATGGCGTTCCAAAAACACCATAAATAAGACCCTGCGGTGAGCTACACTCACATTGCCATCCTACAGGCGCAGGAGAAGGGTACTGGCAATAACCAACCGGCGTGTAACAGGTGTAGCCGACATTCGACTGATTGCCACCGTTCATCGCTGCGGAGTTGACCGCGTTCGCCACAGTGCCGTTATTCTCAGTATTCCACTGGTAGGCTTCCGCTTCTAACGGATGTCCATTGTCTTGGCAGGCGCCACAGTCCAAATACTTACGTGTGTACTCACACTTGAAATTGTCTGTCCCTAAGTTACGATATTGCCTTACATGGATCATCTCGTGACCAAGAATTGTAGCAACTGAATATAAATCGTTGGAACCCAAGTAGTTCTCTGAAATGAATATTGTGTCCCTATCAGGGGCAATGCCCTCCGCAGTGATGCGTCCCCAACGAATCGATACACCATCAAATTCTCGTGCGCCAAAAAGTCCAGCTGCCACTAGCAGGCTCTTAGCATCATTCAAAAGGACTTCGCTTCCCGCAGCATAGCTGCCTTGAGATAAAATTACCGACTTTGTAATTACCTCAAACCCGGAAGCACAGGATGCGCGCAGGGCCTTTTCAACAAGCTCAATGGTATTCGGTGCGGCAACTGTTGGCAAAGCACCGCCTGAAAGCTTACAGGCGGACTTCGACGCCTCACAAGTGGTCTTGCACGCAGGCTCACAAACCGTATTCTTGTCCCATGGCGTAATCCTGATTGTTTGGCAGCACTCTGCATTGCAATCTTTTTCGCAGCTATCTGATGCAGCCATTTCTACAAAAGAAAAAAACAGAAAAAATCCTAGGACAGCCAATCGGATAGTCATAACGGACCTCTAACGATTGCTCTAGGCTAGTATACCTCCATTCCCAGAAACGCGCAAAGATTCTGTACTTGACGCCTCACCCATCCATCTTCAACGCCGCAATAAACGCCTCCTGCGGAATCTCCACCTTCCCGAACTGGCGCATCTTCTTCTTGCCCGCCTTCTGCTTCTCCAGGAGCTTCTTCTTCCGGGTCGCGTCGCCGCCGTAGCACTTCGCGGTCACGTCCTTGCGCATGGCGGAGAGGGTCTCGCGGGCGATCACGCGGCCGCCGATGGCCGCCTGGATCGGGATCTTGAACATGTGGCGGGGGATCAGGTCCTTCAGTTTCTCGACCATCGAACGCCCGCGCGCCTCGGCGCGGTCGCGGTGGACCATCATACTGAGAGCATCCACCGGTTCGTCGTTCACCAGGATCGACATCTTGACCAGGTTGTCCTCTCGGTATTCCGAGATGGAATAGTCGAAGCTGGCGTAGCCCTTCGTCACCGATTTCAGCCGGTCGTAGAAGTCGAAGACCACTTCGGCCAAGGGCAAGTCGTATTCGACCATCGCCCGCGACCCGGCATAGGTCAGGTTCAGCTGGATGCCGCGGCGGTCCTGGCAGAGTTTCAGGATGTCGCCGAGATAGTCGTCGGGGACCATGATCGTGGCCTTGATCCGCGGCTCCTGGATATGGTCGACGTAGGTGAGGTCGGGCATGTCGGCGGGGTTGTGCAGGTCGCGGACCTCGCCGTCCTTCATGTGCAGCTTGAAGACCACCGAAGGCGCGGTGGTGATCAGGTCGAGGTCGTATTCGCGTTCGAGGCGGTCGCGGACGACTTCCAGGTGGAGGAGGCCGAGGAAGCCCATGCGGAAGCCGAAGCCCAGGGCCGCGCTGGTCTCCATCTCGTAGGTGAAGCTGGCATCGTTCAGCGCCAGCTTCTCGATGGCGTCGCGGAGCGCCTCGAAATCGGCGGCGTCGACCGGGAAGAGGCCGCAGAAGACGACGGGGACCGAGGGTTTGAAGCCGGGGAGCGGTTCGGCGCAGGGCTTCTTCTCGTGGGTGATGGTATCGCCGACCTTGGTATCGCGGACCTGCTTGATCGAGGCAGTGAAGACGCCGATCTCGCCGGGGCCAAGCTCGGGGATGTCGACCATCTGGGGTTTCAGGACCGCCAGCTTGTCGATGCCGTAGACGGCGCCGGTCTGCATCATCTTGATACGGTCGCCCTTCTTCACCACGCCGTCGACGATGCGGATCATGACGACAACGCCGAGGTAGGCATCATACCAGCTGTCGACCAGCATCGCTTTCAACGGTGCATTGCGGTCGCCCTTGGGGGCGGGGAGGCGGTGGACGATGGCCTCCAGCACGTCGGGGATGCCGAGGCCGGTCTTGGCGCTGATCGGGATGGCGTCACTGGCGTCGAGACCGATCACGTCCTCGATGTTCTGCTTCACCCGCTCGGGTTCGGCGGCCGGAAGGTCGATCTTGTTGAGGACCGGGACGATCTCGTGCCCCGCGTCCAGCGCCTGGTAGACGTTGGCCAGCGTCTGCGCCTCGACCCCCTGCGAGGCGTCGACCACCAGCAGCGAGCCTTCGACGGCGCGCATCGAGCGGGAGACCTCATAGGCGAAGTCGACGTGGCCGGGGGTGTCGATCAGGTTCAGGATATAGGTCTTGCCGTCCTTGGCCGGATATTCGATGCGGACGGTGTTGGCCTTGATGGTGATGCCGCGTTCGCGCTCGATATCCATCGAGTCGAGCAGCTGGGCCTGCATGTCGCGTTCGGCGACCGTGCCCGTCGACTGGATCAGCCGGTCGGCCAGGGTGGATTTGCCGTGGTCGATATGCGCCACGATGGAGAAATTGCGGATGCGGTCGAGCGTGATCATGGGCTGGGCGTATAGCCTGCCCTGCAAGGCCGCGAAAGGGGCTCCTCGTTAGAGGTCACCTCCTCGTTGCGGGGCGCGAGGAATGACGACGTCATCGACGAGCCGAGGGGTCAGGATCAGCCGATGCTGTAGCCCTTGGCGTGATCGGGAACCGGCAGATCGGGGGCAAGGTCCGGGGCGGGCACGGGTTCGCCTACGATCAGGCGGATGGGGATGACCCCGGCCCAGACGGGCCAGGCGCAGTCCTCCGGCGGGTCGGTCGGAGGACCGGCGGAGATCTTGGCCGAGGCCTCGGTCAGGGGCAGCGAAAGGATTCGGGTAGCCTTCACCTCCTGCGCGGTGATCGGGCGAAGCTGGTCCCAGCGGCCGGGGAACATCTGGTCCATCATCGCGCGCAGATGGGCGGTCTTGGCCGCATCAGCCACCACCTCGGCCTGCCCGAAAACCATGACCGAGCGGTAGTTGACCGAATGTTCGAACCCGGAGCGGGCGAGGACCATGCCGTCGGTCAGGGTGACGGTCAGGCAGACCTGTTCCCGGGCGGCGCGCTTCTGCATCCGGCTGGCCGAGGAGCCGTGCCAGTAGACCCGGTCGCCCTCGCGCCATTGCAGGGTCGGGGTAACGACGGGGACACCGTCGACGACGTGGCCGACATGCGCGACAGGCATTGCGTCGAGAATCGCATTGATCACGGCCCGGTCGTAGGCGGCCTTGTCATGCAGGCGGCGGACGCGGGTCCGGGGGCTTGGGGCGGCATGCGGCATGGCGGCTCACGTTTTCGGGAGGTCCGGGCGGGACACGCCAAGTCCTACTGCATCTTGTGGCCCCGGCGCAAATGCCCCGCGAGAGATTGCGACGGTCGGCCAAAATCCGCCAAGTCACTGTCCGGCTTGAAAAAATCCCTTGGACGCGGCATGATGATCGGCAGAAAACGACCGGCGAGGGAGGCTGCATCGCGCGGCCCCGGGACCGGCAATGAGGCAGAGCGAATGAAATCCTACCTGTTTGCGGCCGCTGTGGCGGCGTCTTTTGCGGTGTTTTCGGGCGTGGCGGAAGCCGGCCCGATCGAAAAGGCCTGCATGGCCTCGGACCGGGGCGGCAACCGCTCGCTTTGCGGCTGCATCCAGCAGGCGGCGGACATGACGCTGTCGGGCGGCGACCAGCGCCGGGCAGCGAAGTTCTTCAAGGATCCGGAAGCGGCGCATGCGACCTGGGTGTCGCAATCCTCGTCGGACGATGCCTTCTGGGAGCGCTACAAGAGCTTTGGCCAGACCGCCGAGGCCTATTGCGGCGGGTGATCTGCCGCATCTATTGGTAGGGTGGCAATCTGCCCACGCATGGAACGTGGGCAGATTGCCACCCTACGATCCAATGACCAGCCGCAAGTCCGGCAGAAACGCGAAAGGCCCCGCCTTCCATCCGAAGGCGGGGCCTTTGTTTTCAGGTCAGCCGGATCAGGCCGCGGCTTGCGCCTTGGCGATGTCCTTCTTGATCTTCAGCGCGTTGGCCGACAGCTCTTCGTCCTTGGCCTTGGCCAGGTAGGCGTCGAGGCCCCCGCGATGGTCGACCGAGCGCAGCGCCGCAGCGGTGACGCGGAACTTGAACGACTGGCCGAGCACGTCGGAGATCAGCGTGACCTCGTTCAGGTTCGGAAGGAACCGGCGACGGCTCTTGTTGTTGGCGTGGCTGATCGTGTTGCCCGACATCGGCCCCTTGCCGGTAAGTTCGCAGACGCGCGACATTCTGGTGTTCCTTCGATTCGTCAAAAGCGGAAGAAGGCGGGGAATCCCCGACCCTCGAATTCGATTGGGGGCGTGTAAGGGGAATCCCCGGCGGCGTCAAGCGGTCAGGGGGCCGGATAGGCCAGGTCGAACCCGGCCCTGCCCTTCGCTGTGACAGTCAGGGCCCGGCTGCCTTCGCGGCGGCGCATCCAGCCCTCGGCCTCCATCCGCGCGAGGAGCAGGCGGCCCAGTCGCCCGCCAAGATGGCTTTGCCGTTCGGTCCAGTCGAGGCAGTCGCGGCAGAGGGGCGTGCGGGCGGAGGCGAGGTCGGCTTCGGCAAGCCAAGACCAAGGCAGAAGGCCTGACCTTCCGGGGTAAGGTCCAAACCGCCGGGGGTATGGGTGAGGAAGCCCCGCGCCGAAAGGCTGCGGTACAGACGGACACCAAGGCTGCCCGCGAGATGGTTATAACAGAGCCGGGCCTCGCGCAGGGCCGGGTCGCGGGGGCCGAAGACCCTGCCTTTGGCCGACGTGGGTCCCGCAAGCGCCATCATTGCTTCGATGAACCGGGCAACGGCAGGGCTGGCCAGCGCGAGATACTTGTGGCGGCCCTGTTTCTCGGCCCGCAGGAGCCCGGCCTCGACCAGCCTCGTGACCTGTTCGGAAGCGCTGGCCTTGCCAAGACCGGTGGCGGCGCCAAGTTCGGTCACGGTGCGCGCGCGGCCATCCATCAGAAGTGTGACCATATGCGCCCGGGCCGGATCGGCCAGCGGAGCGGCAAGGCGGGCAATGTTCGGGCTTTCGATCATGCCCGCAGCATGGCGCGGGCGTGGGGCGGCGTCCAGTAGGGATAGTTCGGAGATTGCCGAACCATCGTTCAGGCCAAACCGGGCAGGCTGACTTGCAGCGGCGGATGGCGCATGCGACCCATGGCCCCGAAGGAGACGACATGGCCTTTCCGATCCACGAGCTTGCGGCGCTCGGCACGGCGACCTGCTGGGCGACGACGGGGATCATCGCCTCGGACGCAATCCGGGCGCTGGGGGCGTTCCATTTCAACCTGATCCGGCAGGTTTTCGTGACGTTGATCCTGGCCGTGGTGGTCCTTGCTTCCGGCGGGTTGGCCCTGCCGGGCTGGCAGGCGGTGGCAGTGCTGGCGGTGTCGGGGGTGGTCGGCATCCTTCTGGGCGACACGCTGAACTTTGCCGCCGTCGGGCGGCTCGGGCCGCGTCGGGCGGGGGCGGTCTTCGCGCTGAACGCGCCAATGGCTGCCATTCTGGGCTGGCTGGTGCTGGACGAAAGGTTGGGGGGCCAGGCCTGGGCCGGGATCACTGCGACAGTCGCCGGAGTGGCGCTGGCGATCCTGGGTCGGCCCGCCTCTGGCGCGCACCGGCTGGAGCAGGTCTGGGGCGGGCTGGGGATCGGCGTGCTGTTCGGGCTGGGCGCGGCGCTGGGACAGGCGGCGGGAGCGCTGATCGCGCGGCCCTACATGGCGGGAGGCCTCGACCCCTATGTCGGTTCGCTGATTCGGGTGGGCGCGTCGGGGCTGGTGATGGGCGTGGCCGCCGCCCTGCCCTTCGCGCCGTCCCGGCCTCGGCAGGTGTCCGGCAAACTGTTGGCCCTGACCGCGCTGACGGCGCTGATCGGACTTTTGCTGGGGATGACGCTGTTCCTTTACGCGCTTCAGGGGTCGCAAACCGGCATCATTGCCACGCTGTCCGCGACCTCGCCGGTGATCATCCTGCCGCTTCTTTGGCTGCGGACCGGGCAAAGGCCGACGCTGACCAGCTGGGCGGGCGGAGCCCTGGCCGTCGCCGGCCTGGCACTGATCTTCACGCGGTAGGGATCAGGCCGGGCGGCCCAACAGGCGCAGCATCTCGGTCGCGGCGGCCTCGGGCGAGAGATCGCCGCTGGCCACGCGATCACCCAGGCTGGCCATCAGCCCCTTCTGCGGCTCGCGCGACAGGGCGGCAAGCAGGCCCTCGCGGACTTCGGCCTCGAACCAGTGGCGGGACTGGGTGGCGCGGGTGCGATTCCAATGGCCGTGATCCTTGCGCCACTGGATCAGGCTTTGCATGTCGGCCCAGGCCGCTGCCAATCCTTCGGCTTCCAGCGCCGAAACCGGCAGGGCCCTGGGGAAGCCTGTGGGGTCCTGCGGGCGGCGGCGGAGGAGATGGAGCGCCCCGGCATAGTCCGCCACGGTGCGCATTGCTGCGGGCTTCAGATCGCCGTCGGCCTTGTTGACGAGGATCAGGTCGGCCATTTCCATGATGCCGCGCTTGACCCCCTGAAGCTCGTCGCCGCCCGCCGGGGCGAGGAGCAGGAGGAAGAGGTCGGAAAGCTCGGCCACCACGGTCTCGGACTGGCCGACGCCGACCGTCTCGATCAGGACGATGTCGAAGCCCGCCGCCTCGCAGAGCGCCACGGCCTCGCGCGTGCGGCGGGCGACGCCGCCAAGCTGGCTCTGGCTGGGCGAGGGGCGGATGAAGGCGAGGGAATCGCGCGAGAGGCGTTCCATCCGCGTCTTGTCGCCAAGGATCGAACCGCCGGAGCGGGCGGAGGAAGGGTCTACGGCAAGGACGGCGACCTTGAGGCCCTGGCCGGTGAGCAGAAGGCCAAAGGCCTCGATGAAGGTGGACTTGCCGACGCCCGGCGTGCCGGACAGGCCGATGCGCAGTGCCTGCGGGCCATGGCGCAGCGCGCCGAGCAGGGCAAGGGCCTCGGCCCGGTGATCAGGACGCGCGCTCTCGACCAGCGTGATGGCGCGGGCAAGCGCCCGTCGGTCGCCGGATCGGATCAGTCGGGCGCGTTCCTGGGTGTCCATCGGGCCTCCGTTCCGGGCCTTTTTGCCGGAAGCGCGCGGGCTTGGCGAGGGGCGGCGCCAGAAAACTTCGTCATCGCGCGACCGGGTTCAGCCAAGGCGGACCAGGGTCTTGCCGAAATTCCGCCCCTCCAGCATGCCGATGAAGGCCGGGACCATGCTGTCAAGGCCCTGGCTGACATCCTCGCGGTATCGGATCGACCCGTCCGCGAGCCAGCGCGCCATGGCGGTCTCGAACTCGGCCGTATCGGCGCTGAAGTCGTCGACGATGAACCCGCGCACCAGAAGATGCCGGGTAAGGATAAGGCGCATGAATCCGGGCAGGCGATCGGGGCCGGACGGCGTGGCGGCGGCGTTGGTGCTGGCGATGGTGCCGCAGACCGGAATGCGGGCGAAGGGATTCAGAAACGGCAGCACCGCCGTCAGGACATCGCCGCCGGTCAGGTCGAAATAGACGTCGATGCCGTCGGGGCAGGCTTCGGCCAGACGCGCGTCAAGCCCCGGCGCATGGCGGTCCAGACAAGCGTCGAAGCCAAGCTCTTCGACGGCATGGCGGCATTTTTCCGCCCCGCCCGCAACGCCCACCACCCGCGCGCCCTGGAGCCGGGCAATCTGGCCCACCACGCTGCCAACCGCGCCGGTGGCGGCGCCAAGCACCACGGTCTCGCCCGCTTTCGGGCGGCCGATGTGCTTCAGGCCGGTGTAGGCCGTGAGGCCGGGCATGCCACGGACGCCGAGCACCGTCTGCACCGGGCCTTGCGACGGGTCGAGCTTGCGGCAGTCGGCGGCCTTGCGGACGGCGTGGTCGCGCCAGAAATCATGGACCAGAACCTGATCGCCCGGAGCGAGGCCCGGGTCGTTCGAGACGAGGACGCGGGCGATTCCCTCGCAGGGAAGCGGCTCTCCCAGTGCGGTGGGGGCGGCGTAGGACCGATCCTCGTTCATCCGGCCGCGCATGTAGGGGTCGAGCGAGAGCCAGACCATCTGCAAAAGAACCTCGCCAGGGCCGGGATCGGGAAGCGGGACCTCGCCCAGGCGAAAGTCGCCGGTCTTTGGCAGGCCCTGCGGGCGGGCAGCAAGCTGGATGGTACGGGAGATGAGGCTCATGGTTTCGGGTCTTTATCTGCGGTCGGCCACAAGCTTAGGATGGACCGGAGGCGCGGGGAAGCTTCGAGGCACTGGCCATGGCCGGGCTGCCGCGCGATAAGCGGGGGCATGGATGCCTTGCCCGTTACCGATGCCCTGCCCGCGTTGGCCGATGCCCTGGCGTCACGCGGCATGGCGGTGTTGCAGGCACCGCCGGGCGCGGGGAAGACGACGGTGGTGCCCCTGGACCTCTTGGCGCGGGGGCTTGCGGGCGGCCGCATCGTGATGCTGGAACCCCGGCGGCTGGCGGCACGGGCGGCGGCGGAGCGGATGGCCGAGACCCTGGGCGAGCCGGTGGGGCGGACGGTGGGTTACCGCATCCGGGGCGAGGCGAAGGTTTCGGCAGCGACGCGGATCGAGGTGGTGACCGAAGGCATCCTGACGCGGATGATCCAGTCGGACCCGGAGCTTTCGGGTGTCGGGCTTGTGATCTTCGACGAGTTTCACGAGCGGTCGCTGAATGCAGATCTCGGACTGGCCCTGTGCCTTGAGGTCCGGGGAGCGCTGCGCGAGGACCTGAAGCTCCTGGTCATGTCGGCGACGCTGGATGCCGAGCCGGTGGCGGCGCTGATGGGGGATGCGCCAGTCATCACCTCGGAAGGGCGGGCCTATCCGGTCGAGACGCGCTGGCTGCCCCGGCCCGCCGATACCTCGCTACGGCTGGAGGCCGTGGTCGCGGGCGCGGTGAAGGCGGCGCTTGAGGAGACGGAAGGCGGCATGCTGGTCTTCCTCCCGGGAGAGGGGGAGATCCGGCGGGTGGAGGGGTTGCTGCGCGACCTTCCGGGGGTGGCGGTGCGGCCCCTGTTCGGCGCGATGGACTTCGCCGCGCAGCGGGCGGCGCTGGCCCCGGCCGACGGGCGGAAGGTGGTGCTGGCCACCTCCATCGCCGAGACCTCGCTGACCCTGCCGGACATTCGCGTCGTGGTGGACGCAGGCCGGGCGCGGCGGGCGCGGTTCGATCCGAACTCGGGCATGTCGCGGCTGGTGACGGAACGGGTGACGAAGGCCGAGGCTGAACAGCGCCGCGGCCGGGCCGGACGGGTGGCCGCGGGCATATGCTACCGGCTCTGGACGAAGGGCGAGGAAGGAGGGCTGGCGAATTTCCCGCCTGCCGAGATCCAGGTGGCCGACCTTGCCGGACTGGCGCTGGAGCTGGCGCTGTGGGGCGGGGCGGAGCTTCCGTTCCTGACGCAGCCCCCGGCGGGCCAGCTGGCCGAGGCGCGGGCGCTGCTGATGGGCCTCGGGGCGCTGGATGATCGGGGCCACGTCACGGCGCATGGGCGGGCGCTGGCAGGGCTACCCCTGCATCCGCGGTTGGCGCACATGCTGGCTGTGGCGGGGCCGGAAGCAGCGGAACTGGCAGCACTTCTGGCCGAACGCGACCCGTTGCGCGGGGCGGGGCCGGACCTGACCCTGCGGATGCAGGCGATCCGGCGACCGGGGCCCGAGGCAGACCGGGGCGTCGTGGAACGCATCCGGGCCGAGGCGAAGCGGCTGGCATCCTCTGCGCCGAAGGGTGGCAAGCCGGGCCTGACCCTCGCGGAGATGGCGGCACTCGCCTATCCCGACCGGATCGGGCTGCGACGCAAGGGCGAGGCGCCGCGCTGGGTCCTGTCTGGCGGCAAGGGGGCGGCGATGGCGGCGGGGCTATCGCTGTCGGGGGCGCGGCTCATCGTGGCGACCCATCTCGACGGGGATGCCCGGGAGGCCGCGGTACGGCAGGCGGTTGCGATCAGCGAGGCCGAAGTGCGGGGGCTTTATTCCGACCGCATCCGTTGGGTCGAGGTCTGCGAGTGGTCGCGCCGCGAGGGCCGGGTGCTGGCGCGGCGGCAGGAGCGGCTGGGCGCATTGGTGCTGGACGACCGGCACTGGGACGCGCCGCCGGAAGTGGTGGCGAAGGCGGCGCTGGAAGGGTTGCGGGGGCTGGGCCTGCCATGGTCCCCGGCAGCGCGGCGGTTGCGCGCCCGGGCACGGCTGGCGCGGGGCGAGGACTGGCCCGATGTGGAGGACGCCGGGCTTCTCGCCAATGCCGAAGACTGGCTTCTGCCGCATCTGACGGGCGTGAAGACGGAAGCCGACATCCGGGGCGTCGACCTTCTGCCCGCCCTGCAAGGCCTTCTCGGCTGGGACCGGCTGGCCGAGATGGATCGGCTGGTGCCGGGCAGTTTCGAGACGCCGCTCGGGCGGAAGGTCCCGATCGACTATGAGGGCGACGTTCCCGCAATCGAGGTGCGGTTGCAGGAGATGTTCGGGGTAGCGGTGCATCCGGTGGTGGGCCAGTCGCGGATGCCGGTCCGGGTCACGCTTCTGTCGCCTGCCCACCGGCCGGTGCAGGTGACGACCGACCTGCCCCGGTTCTGGGCGACCTCCTATGGCGATGTGCGCAAGGACATGCGCGGGGCCTATCCGCGCCATCCCTGGCCCGAGGACCCGACGCAGGCCGAGCCGACGCTCAGGGCCAAGCCGCGCGGGACGTGAGGGTTTCGCCGCCCTCGACGCCGCATTCCATGCTATGATCCCTGCATTGTGCCGCGCATTGGCGGCGAAAGAAGGATTTCATGGAAACTTCAGGCTGACGTCCTGGAACATTGAACATGCCGACAAGCTGGTGACGGCGCTTGCCTCCGCCGACGGCACGACCCGCGCGAGGGCGGATCAGCGGGCCGACGCCATCGCCGAGGAAATCGCCGCCATCAACCCCGACATCCTGCTGGTTGTCGAGGGCCCGAAGGGTGAAGCCCGGGCGGGCGAGTTCCTGCAACGCGTGGCGCCGGGATATCGGCTGGTCCGGCGCGGTGGCGAGCCTCGGGACTACGGCACGCAGGGAACGCAGTGGATGTGGTTCGCCCTGCGCGACGGCTTGTCAGTGGCGGCCCAGCTGGTGCATCTGGACAGGTGGCGGGCCCTGACCGAGGCCTCCTCGGAAGGCGCGCACCGGGGCGGGCGCTGGGAGGTGTCCTATCCGATCCTCGACCCCGGCGCCCAGACGCTGCGCTTCTCGGTTCCGGAAAGCCATGGTCACTATCGTCATCCACAGGTGTTGCAACTGACCATCGGCAGCGCGCTGGTCGAGATCATCGGCTGCCATCTGAAAAGCAAGATCAACAGCATCCCGGTCCCCCCCGGCGCCGAGGCCCCGGACTTCTTCGACCGCAATCCGGCGCTGGTGGCCGATGTGATGATGTCGCGCACGAAACTGACGACGGAATGCGTCGACGTGCGGCACTACATTGACGGTCGGTTCCTGTCCGAGCCCGATGCCGCCATCATCGTGGCCGGGGACCTGAACGACGGGCCGGGCAAGGAGCGGGTGGAGCGGCGGTTCCTGTACCACGACCTGGTCGACAATCTGCAAGGCGACATCTTCTTTGCCCGGCGCTTCCTGAACCATGCGCTGTTCGACTTCGACGAGGCGGCCCGGTGGTCCTACGACCTGGGCCGAGACCGGCTTGACCCCGGACGGTCGCCCCGCATCCTTCTGGACCATATCCTGTTCACCCAGGCGCTGACTGGTCCGGATCGCCCGGGGGCAGCCGCCTATCGCGCTCGCGCGGGCGGCGGCAAGGTCGAGCATGACATCCACCATCGGGTAACGTCCGCCCGGCCGAAACATGCCGCGCCCAGTGATCACCGGCCGGTGACGATGGTTCTCGATCGGCGCCCCTTCCCGTCGCCTGATGCCCGCGCCGCCTCGCGCAGGGCCCGCTGGGCGGCCTGCATCTTTCAGCCTTGCAACACGGATTGATCGTCGCACCCTTTCGCCTGCCGGGCGCGCGGACTATGACACACGCTAACAATCGTGAGGCGGATCATGCAGGTGGAAGTTCAGGCGCGTCGCGCGCGGTGGGCGGTGGCGGCGATGTTCATGGCGAACGGATTCGTCATGGGGGCCTGGGCGCCGCAGATTCCGCTCCTGCTGACCCGCCACGAGATCGGCGAAAGCACGCTGGGCCTCCTGATCCTTGTCCTGGGCTTCGGTGCCGTCAGCGCCATGCTTTTCTCGGGCCGGTTGATCGCGAAGCTTGGCGGCCGCGCCGTGCTGACGATCTTCTCGCTGGCGGCGATCCCGGTCCTGCCGCTGGTGGTCTTCGCGCCGAACCTCTGGCTTCTGACGCCGATCCTGGCTGTGTTCGGCGCCGTGGTCGGCTGCATGGACGTGGCGATGAACGCGCAGGCGGTCGAGGTGGAGCGGCGCCTGCACCGGGCGATCATGTCCTCCAGCCACGGGTTCTGGAGCCTTGGCGGCTTCATCGGCGGCTCGGCTGGCAGCTATCTGATCGCTCACCTCGGGGCGGAACATCAGTCTCTGGTCGCCGCTGCGGTCGCCGCCACGCTGGTCTTCGGCGCAATGCCGTTCCTCTTGCCCACGGCCCCCGTGGCTGCAACGACTGAAGCCCCGGCCCGGCACCACCTGCTGCCCCGCGACCTGGGGCTCTGGCTTCTGGGCTTCATGGCCTTCTTCTCGATGGTGCCGGAGGGTGCGGTGCTCGACTGGGCGGCGATCTACCTGCAGAAGGAACTGGGATCGGACGTTTTCCGGTCGGGCCTGGCCTTTGCCTTCTTCGCCGGAGCCATGGCGGTGATGCGCTTCGCGGGCGACCATGCCCGCAACCGTTTCGGCGCCGTCAGGACGCTGCGGGTTTCGGGCCTTGTGGGCGCGGCGGGGCTGATGGGGGGCGCGCTGGCCCCGGCTGACTGGTTCGCCATCGTCAGCTTCGCGCTTGCGGGGCTTGGCGTCGCGAACATGGTGCCGATCATGTTCTCGGCGGCCGGAAACCGCCCCGGCGTCCCGTCTGCGGTAGGTATTTCGACCGTCACCATGGTCGGCTATTGCGGCATCCTGGTCGCTCCGGCCTCGATCGGTTTTGCGGCCGAGCATTTTGGCTACCGTCCGACCTACGCCGCCCTGTCGCTGCTTCTGGTCCTCGTGGCCCTTCTGGCCGCGAGGGCGGCAGATGCCGACGGATTGCGGCG
This sequence comes from Tabrizicola sp., assembly GCF_016792905.1. Lineage (GTDB taxonomy): Bacteria > Pseudomonadota > Alphaproteobacteria > Rhodobacterales > Rhodobacteraceae > Tabrizicola. The sequence continues at coordinate 32,554 of NZ_JAEULP010000065.1, read as the reverse complement.
CGAAGAGGGCCCCGTTCCGCTGCCCGTCTGATCCGGCGTCAGATCAGGGCGCGCCCATGTAGTCGCGCTTGCCCAGCTCCACCCCGTTCGCGCGCAGGATGTCGTAGGCGGTGGTGACGTGGAAGAAGAACTGCGGCAGGGAATAGAAGGACAGGAACTCGTCGCCCTTCAGCATCATGTCGCGGCCCCCGGCCTTGAAGTGCACCTCGCGGGCGTCCGCATGGGCGAAATCGGCCTTCTGGAAACTGCCCATGTAGCCGCGCGCCGCCGCGATGCGGTCCCTCAGCTCGGCAAAGCTGGTCTCGGTGTCGGGAAAGCCCTTCGGCTCTGCCCCGGCAAGCCGCGCCGCGCCGCGCGCGGCGAAATCGCAGGCCAACTGGACCTGGCGCGCCAGGGGAAACATGTCAGGGAAAAGCCGGGCGGCGAGGATGACCTCGGGCTTGATCTTCTTCGCCTCGCAATGCGCCTCGGCCTTGTCGAGGATCACGGCGAGGGCGGACAGGAAACGGTCGAAGACGGCGACGGAACGGCGGTGCATGGGGGCCTCCCTTTGGCGGTGCAGCCAAGGTGGCCGATGCGGGCGGGAATGCCAAGGGGGCGACTGCGGTGTCAGCAGCCCTGCAATGCCATACCATGGCGCAGGACTTCGTCGAGCAGAAGATCAAGGTCCTCGGGCCTCGTGCGGTGGTTGTTGATCGCCGCACGCAAGGAGTGGCGGCCGTGCAGGGTGGTGTCGGTCGGCATGGCGACGCCGCTTTCCTGGATGCGGAGCATGATCTCGGTGTTGAGCGCACGAAGCTCTGCCTCGCTGCCGACGGCCCCGCGATAGCGGAAACAGACGATGTTGATGGCGACGGGGGCCATCAGCTCCAGCCTGGGCTCCGCGGCAATGCGTTCGGCCATGGCCCGGGCCATGCCGATGTGCTGGTCGACCAGCGCGCCGAACCTTTCCACGCCATGTTCGCGCAGCGACATCCATAGCTTCAGTGCCTTGAAGCTGCGCGACAGTTCGAACCCGTAGTCGCCCAGGAATTCGGCGGCAGCGATGCCTCGCGCCTGCACCTGCAGGTAGTCGCCATGCAGGTTGAAGGTCTCGAACAGCTGGCGGCGGTCGCGGACGAGGGCGCAGCCGCACTCGAACGGCGTCTGCAACCATTTGTGCGGGTCGAGAGCAAGGCTATCGGCGAGATCGATCCCTTCGACGAGCTGGCGGTTTTCCGGCGCGATCCGCAGGAAGGCGCCGATGCAACCGTCGATGTGCAGCCACAGCCCCTCACGCCGGCAAAGCGCGGCGACGGCGGGCAGGTCGTCGATCGAGCCGGTGCTGGTCGTGCCAGCCGTGGCGATGACGCAGGCCGGGCGACGGCCCGCCGCCCGGTCCTCGGCGATCATCGCGGCGAGGGCGTTAACATCCATGCGGAACGCCGCATCCGTCGGCACCTGCCGCAGCGCCTTGTGGCCAAGGCCCAGCGCCTCGACCGCCTTCTGGTGCGCGGAATGCACCTGGTCGGAGGCGTAGAAGCGCAGCGGTTGCGGCAGGTCGGTGATCCCGTCCGCCCGAACGTCGACGCCCGCCATGGCGTTCCGTGCGACCGTCAGCCCTACCATGTTCGCCATCGACCCGCCCGAGGTCAGCGTGCCCCCCGCAGCATCGGGAAAGCCCATCATCTGCCGCAGCCAGTCAACCACCTGCCCGTCGGCCGCCGCTGCCGCGGTGTCGCCGCCGCCAAGGTTCGAGCCCTCGATGGCGGCAAGGAAATCGCCGAGTGCGCCGGTGAAGTTGCTGCCGCCCATGTACCAGGCGAAGAAGCGGGGATGAGTGTTGCCCATCGGATAGCGCAGGATCGTGGCGCCAAGGTCGTCGTAGATGTCGGCGAGAGGCGTCGGCTGCAACGGCACGGGCGACCGGAAGGTTTCGCGGACCGTGTCCGGCATTGGCTGCCAGACCGGGCGGTCGCGCAATCCGCCAAGCCCGGCAATCGCGTCATCGACGATGCGATGTGCAAGCGCCCGGGTTTCGGACCAGTCGTCGGGGTCAAGCGAAATGTGGGAACGGGTGTCCATGGGCGGCTCCGGCAAATGCAAGGGATCAAATGCCGGTAGGCTGCGCCCGGGGCGGTGCAAAGTCAAACGGGACCGCCCCGGACTACGCGGTCAGACGCCGAGGCACCAGCGCATGACGGCCTTCTGCGCGTGCAGGCGGTTTTCGGCCTCATCGAAGATCACTGAATGCGGGCCGTCCATCACTGCGCTCGTCGCCTCGTCGTTGCGATGCGCGGGCAGGCAATGCATGAACAGCGCGTCGGGCCTGGCCCGGCTCATCAGCTGCTCGTTCACCTGATAGGGCCGGAGCTGGTTGTGGCGGCGTTCCTTGGCGGATTCGGGATCGTGCATCGAGACCCAGGTGTCGGTGACCACCAGGTCGGCCCCTTCGACTGCGGTGAAGGGGTCGCGCTGGATGGTGATCTTCGAGCCCTTCCCGCGGGCGAAGGCGACGAACTTGTCCTCCGGGTCCAGGGTTTCCGGCCCAGTGAAGGTGAAGTCGAAGCCGAACTGCCCGGCGGCATGCAGGAAGCTGGCCGCGACGTTGTTGCCGTCGCCGCACCAGACCACCTTCTTGCCCTTGATCGGCCCGCGATGCTCCTCGTAGGTCATCACGTCGGCCATGATCTGGCAGGGATGGGTGCGGTTCGTGAGGCCGTTGATCACCGGGACGGTGGCGTGTTCGGCCATCTCCAGAAGGGTCGCTTCCTCGAAGGTGCGGATCATGATCAGGTCGACGTAGCGCGACAGGACGCGGGCCGTGTCGGCGATGGTCTCGCCGTGGCCGAGCTGCATCTCCTTGCCGGAGAGGACCATGGTCTCGCCGCCCATCTGGCGGACGCCCACGTCGAAACTGACGCGGGTGCGGGTCGAGGGTTTCTCGAAGATCAGCGCGACCATCTGCCCCTTCAGGGGCTGGTCATCGTCGGGCGTGCCCTTCGGGCGGCCGTTGCGGGCGGTCTTCATGGCCTGCGCGTTGTCGATCATGGCCCGCAGGTCAGCGGGGGTCGTTTTGTGGATGTCGAGGAAGTGGTTCATTTCGTTTCGCTTTTTGACTGACGGCCAGGGGCCTTGCCCCCGGACCCCCAGGATATTTGGACCAGTATGAATTCAGGCGGCTTGTTCCAGGGTGGTGGCCGTCCGGTCAAGGCGGGTGAGCGCCTCGGCGATTTCGGCGTCGGGGATGTTGAGCGCAGGCAGCAGGCGCAACACGTTGTCGGCTGCGGCCACTGTAAGGATGCCCGCGTCATAGCCCGCCTTCACCACGTCGGCAGGAGCGGGCTTGCACTTGAGGCCCAGCATCAGCCCCTCACCCCGCACCGCCTCGAACACAGTCGGATGGCCGGCGACCAGGCTTTCCAGCCCCTGGCGCATCAGCGCGCCCTTGCGGGCGACCTCGGCCAGGAAGGCGGGATCGGCGATGATCTCGGTCACTTTCGCGCCCACGGCACAGCCGAGGGGGTTGCCGCCATAGGTCGACCCATGCGTGCCAGCCGTCATGCCCGAAGCGGCGCGTTCGGTGGCCAGCACCGCGCCCAGGGGGAAGCCGCCGCCGATGCCCTTGGCGACCATCATGATGTCGGGGGTCACACCTGCCCATTCATGCGCGAAAAGGCGACCGGTCCGGCCCATGCCGCATTGCACCTCGTCGAAGATGAGGAGCGTGCCGGTTTCATCGCAGCGCTGGCGCAGGAGCTTCAGGAAGGCATCGTCGGCGCTGCGGATACCGCCCTCGCCCTGGATCGGCTCGATGATCACGGCGCAGGTCTGGTCGGTGATGTCGGCGCGGACTGCGGCGAGATCGGCCTCGGAGGCCGGCCATTTCAGCTGGACGAAACCGGGCATCAGGGGCCCGAAGCCCTTGACCATCTTTTCCGATCCCGCAGCCGCGATGGCGCCGGTGGAACGGCCGTGGAAGGCGCCCTCGAAGGCGACGATCCCGATCCGCTCGGGGTGGCCTGCGTCGTAGTGGAACTTGCGCGCCATCTTGATCGCCAGTTCGGCGGTCTCGGTGCCGGAATTGGTGAAGAACACCGTGTCGGCGAAGGTGTTTTCGGTCAGAAGCTGCGCCAGGCGCTCCTGCTCGGGGATCGTGTAGACATTCGAGACATGCCAGAGCTTGCCTGCCTGTTCGGTCAGCGTCGCGACGAGAGCCGGATGGGCGTGACCCAGCGCGTTCACCGCGATACCCGAGCCGAGGTCGAGGTATCGGCGCCCGTCTTCCGCCCAGAGCCAGCTGCCCTCGCCCCTGATGAAGGCGATGGGCGCGCGGTTGTAGGTCGGCAGGACAGAGGGGATCATGGAACAGGGTCCTTGCATGGTGAAAGCCAATGGGTGCCCGAGGGCAGGCAGGGAGTCAACTTGGGGAGAGGACAGGCGCAATTGCGCCCATGACGGCGGGACAGGCGTCAGGCGCGACGGCGTCGGCGCGAGGCAGGAATATGGCGGGGTCCAGCGGTCATGGGGCGTGAGTAGCGGGAATGCGCGCCTTGGTAAAGCGGTTTTCCGCGGGGCCGCGCACCCGGGCCGGGGCCTGCCGTTTTTTTCTGGCAATGACCTGTAAACGCTGGCAAGGCAGGATCGGGGAAGGTGCGCGCGGTTCCCGCCGGGGCGCAGGCCGCGGACAGCCGAGGGTTCTGGACAGGGCATGGTTTCTGAGCGCATCACTGTCGGCGTCCATGCGCTGGACCAGATGATCATGTCGAGGCCGACAGTCTCGAAGGGCTGGCAAGCGCGGCTGGCGGAGGCGGCGCCGGTGCTGCGGGCTGGCGCTGAGCCTGTCGCGTTGGCCCTGATCGAGGGGCCGGATGGTCTGGTCTTGGCCGATGCGGCCGACCTGTCGGGCGCGCTCCATCCGGCGGGGACACGGGTTACTGTCGATCGGGTTGCCGGGCGACCGGGCCTGTTCCTGATCCGCTGTTCCGGCAAGGCGACAGCCCTGGCGAGCGCGCAACCCTGGACCGGCGGCAGCGCTTACTCGTCAGCCGGCGCCGACCTGACAGAGGATCTCACTGGATTTGTCCGCGGCACTCTGATCGACACGCCCGATGGTCCGCGCCCGGCAGAGGACCTGGCGGCGGGTGACGCGGTGACGACACTCGCCAACGGCTCGCGCCCTTTGCGCTGGGTCGGGCGGCGGCGGGTGGAACTGATCGAGATGCTGGCACATCCCGGATTGCGGCCAGTGGTATTTGCACCCGGGACCATCGGAAACGGGCGCGCACTGTCGGTCTCGCCGCAGCAGCGGATGCTGATCGACGACTGGCGGGCCGAGGTTTTTTTTGGCGAGGATCGGGTGCTTGTGGCCGCGCTTGCGCTGGTCGACGATCAGGGCGCGCGTATGGTGCTGCCCGCCAGTGGCGTGGAGTATGTGCTTCTTCTGTGCGACCGGCATGAGGTCATTCTGGCGGAGCACGCGCTCTCGGAAAGCTTCCATCCCGGCAGCACCGGGCTCGGGGCGCTGGATCCGGCGCAGCGGGTCGGGCTTGCCGCTGTCGTTCCCGAGGAAGAGTTGCTTCGGCGCCGGGCGGCCTTCCCGATCGTGCGCCATGCCGAGGCGCGGGCCTTGCGGCTGCCACGCTAGATCATGTCGAAGCAACCAGAAGCGCCAGACAAGCCCTCGCTTTGCCGTGATCGCCTGCCTTTCGAAAAAACCGGTGTCCCCCGCTGTCGGACGGGCTCCAGCCTGCGCTGTATCCGGCCGGCATCGGCACAAGGGGAGACAGGGTCAAAGTCGGCCCGAAAAGAGCCACCCTTGCGGCCCCCTGCCCCGGACGGATAGTATGCCCGGGCAATCAAGACAGGCGGAGATCAGGATGTCCTGGACGGACGAGCGCGTCGAGACGCTGAAGCGGATGTGGAACGAGGGCCAGTCGGCCAGCCAGATCGCCAAGGAACTGGGCGGCGTGACCCGCAATGCGGTGATCGGCAAGGTGCATCGGCTGGGCCTGTCGAACCGGGTGGGCGGCAAGGAGGACGAGGACGAGGCCGCACCAGCCCTCGCCCCTTCCGCAGCGGCTGCAAAACCCGAACCGGCGCCCCGGCCCGATCCCGCCCCGCGCGCCGAGACCCCGCGTCCCGCGGCAACGCCTGCGGCAGCGGCAGCCCCGGCTTCGAACGTGACGCCGTTGCCGGTCCGCAAGGCGATCATCCCGGCCGGCCAGCCGCTGCCGCCGCAACCCAGCCTGAACGAGATCAGCCCCGAGGCGCTGGCTTCGGTCCGCGAAGTGGAAAAACGCGCGCGGAAGCTGACCCTGATGGAGCTGACCGAGCGGACCTGCAAATGGCCCATCGGCGACCCGGCGACCGAGGATTTCTGGTTCTGCGGCCTGCCGAGCCTGCCCGGAAAGCCCTATTGCGAAGCCCATGTCGGCGTGGCCTTCCAGCCGATGAGTGCCCGGCGCGACCGGCGGCGGTAAGGTCGGGCCTGCAATCCCTGCCAAGGCGCGCGGCTGTCGGCCGCGCGTTCTCATTTCACGACGTGCAATCCCTCAGTTGCCGTTCAGGATATCTTCCAGCGCCTTGCGGGCCTGGTCCTCCAATGCGTCGGTCGCGCCGCGCTGCGCGGCATCGCCGAGCGATTCGTCCGGGGCCACCTCGACCCCCAGTTCTTCCTTCAGCCGCTGTTCCAGCTCGGCCTTTGCCGCCGCCTCTGCGGCCTTGGCTTCCTCTTCCAGCCGGGCAGCTGCGGCCTTCGCCTCGGACTCCATCTTCTCGCGGGCGATCGATTCCAGATCCAGCCGGAACTTCGGATCGGCCCAGGTCCCGGTGATCAGAAGCGGCACCATCACCCCGCCGGTCCCGTCCTCGGCGGCAAGGGCGGTGGGCCGCAGGCGATAGTTCAACGTCCGCGCGCCCAGCCCGATCTCGCCCGTGCCGGAGGCAGTGACATAGGGGGCCACCAGCTTCAGGTCACCGTTCGACAATACCCCACCGGCGATGGTGTAGGTTCCCGCCAGCCCGTCGAAGATCGTCTTCTGCCCCTCGCCGACATAGTTCAGGTCCAGGTTCTTCAGCATCCCGGCGATATCGAGGCCCCGCAGCTCACCCTGCCCCAACTCCAGCGCCCCCTTGCCCTTCAGGCTTTTCATGATCGCGTCGATTGAATTGCCGACACCCAGGAACTCCAGCTCGAAGTCCCCGGTCGACACGAGGCGGTCCCAGCCCGCAAGGTCCATCAGCAGCGGCTGGGTCTTCAGGCCCGCAAAATTCAGCCGCCCGCCAACCGACAGGCCGCCACGGCCGTTGACGACGAAATCCCCGGTGATCTGGCCCTCGTAGGCCTGCATCTCGCGGATGTCGATCACGGAGCGGGCCCGGTCGATGGTGATAAGCGCGCGTGCCTGGCCCAGCTTCAGCACGCCAAGATCGACCGAAGGCGCCGCAAAGGCGATCTCGGCATCCAGTGCGCCAAGGGCGGACACGTCGATCTCGCCCGTGGGCCAGCCCTCCGCCTCCATCCCGCCTGCCTGGCCTCCGCCCATCTCGCCTTCCGGGCCGGTGCCGATGGTGATCGGTCCGGCGCTGAGTTGTCCCTTCAGCTTGTAGCGCGCCTCGCCCGGCAGAAGATCGAGGTCGCCCTTGACCTGGTTCTGGTCCGCCACGATCTCTGCCCCGCGCAGGAAGGCGGCGCCCGTTCCGTCCATCGTGAGGGTGCCGCCGATCTGCAACTTGTCATGGCCCAGGCCCGCGTTCGGGCGCGACAGCTCTGCCCCCATCAGCGCGCCCAGCGCTGGAAGGTCCGCCAGGTTCGCCGTAAATGCACCTTCCGCCGCAACCGGGGCATAGCCACCGCGACCGTCGAAGGCCAGGCTGGACCCGCCCGCCGTCAAGTTTGCGGTCAGGGGCACCACCCGGCCCATCGCGAAGGCCGAGAACGCCCCGCCCTTCAGGTCCAGCGCCACCGCCTGCCCGCCCGAAAGTGCGGTTGCGGTCAGCGTGAACGGGCCGGAGAAATCGGGGATCGAAAGGCTTGCGTCCACATCGTCCAGCGCGATCTGGCGCCCCGCCTGCCGGTCGTTGAACCGGATGGAACCGCCCGTAATTGAGCCCTGGTCCAGCGTGAACCCGGTTGCAGCCGCAGGAACACCGCCCTCTTCGCCTACGGACGAGGCCGCAAAGACCCAGTTCGCCTGCCCCTGCTCGTCGCGTTCGAGGTTGATCTCGGGCTGGTCGGCGGACAGGCCGAGGATCTTCACCTCGCCCCCCATCAGCGCCCCAAGGTTCACGTCGATCGACAGGCTTTCGGCGCGGAAGAGCGGTTGGTCGCTCTCTGCCCAGTCGGCATTGGCAATGCTGACCGGCCCGGTCGTCACCCCGAGCGAAGGCCATAGTCGAGGCTTCACCTCGCCGACAAGCGTCATCTTGCGGCCCGTCATCGCCTCGAACTGGGCCGATACCGCCTGGGCGATCCGTTCAGAGGGGACCATGGCCATCAGGCCGACCGCCACGAGGACGATCCCCGCCAGCATTACCCCGACCCGGACGATCCAGCGCATGCCCGCCTCCATGGATTTTCTTGTTTTGCCGAAGTTTATGCCGCCGCGCGGCGGGTTGCCAAGTCGGGGGGACCGGACTGGCATCAATTAGCCGAGAGGCCCCTGCGTCCGGAGGCTTTCCAGAGGGCAGCGCGCGCGCTATAGGCGGCGCATGTCCGGAAACCCGCCGATCCTTCGCCCCGACCTTGCCCGCGCCCTCGTCCCCGACCTGCGGCGCGAGGGCCAGCCGACCATCGGCATGGTTTCGCTCGGTTGCCCGAAAGCGCTGGTCGACTCCGAGCGTATCCTCACCCGGCTTCGCGCCGAAGGCTACGCGATCAGCCCCGACTACAAGGGCGCCGATGCGGTGATCGTGAACACCTGCGGCTTCCTCGACAGCGCCAAGGCGGAAAGCCTGGAAGCCATCGGCGAAGCGTTGCAGGAGAACGGCCGGGTGATCGTGACCGGCTGCCTTGGCGCCGAGCCCGACTACATCACCGGCGCGCATCCCAAGGTGCTGGCAGTCACGGGTCCGCACCAATACGAGGCGGTGCTGGACGCCGTCCACGGCGCGGTGCCCCCGGCGCCCGATCCGTTCATCGATCTCTTGCCCGCGACCGGCGTCAGCCTGACCCCTCGCCACTACAGTTATCTCAAGATTTCAGAAGGTTGCAACCACCACTGCAAGTTCTGCATCATCCCCGACATGCGCGGCCGCCTTGTCTCACGCCCCGCCCACGCCGTACTGCGCGAGGCGGAAAAGCTGGTCGAGGCCGGGGTCAAGGAGTTGCTGGTGATCTCGCAGGACACCTCTGCCTACGGCGTGGACCGCAAGCACGACCTGTCGCCGTGGAAGGGTGGCGAGGTGCGCGCGCATATCACTGATCTCGCTCGGGAAATGGGCAAACTCGGCGCCTGGGTGCGGCTGCATTACGTCTACCCCTACCCGCATGTCCGCGACCTGATTCCCCTCATGGCAGACGGCCTTGTGCTGCCCTATCTCGACATCCCTTTCCAGCACGCCCACCCCGACACGCTGAAGCGCATGGCTCGCCCGGCGGCGGCGGCGAGGACCTTGGACGAAATCGCCGCCTGGCGGTCGGTCTGCCCCGACCTGACCCTGCGCTCGACCTTCATCGTCGGTTATCCGGGCGAGACCGAGGCCGAGTTCCAGACCCTCCTCGACTGGCTGGACGAGGCGCAACTGGATCGTGTCGGCTGCTTCCAGTACGAAAACGTCGCCGGTGCCCGGTCGAACGACCTGCCGGACCATGTTGCGCCAGAGGTGAAGCAAGACCGCTGGGATCGCTTTATGGAAAAGGCACAGGCGATTTCTGCGGCAAAACTGGCCGCCAAGGTTGGAAAAGTGCTCGAAGTGATTGTCGACGAGGTCGACGAGGACGGCGCCACCTGCCGCACCAAGGCCGACGCGCCGGAGATCGACGGCAACCTGTTCATCGACGAGGGCTTCGAGGGGCTAGCGCCGGGCGACATCATCCGCGTCGAGGTGGACGAGGCGGGCGACTATGACCTCTGGGGGCAGTTGGTCGCGAAAATCCCGGCCCGCTGACGGGCCGGGGCAGCGGGCCTACATCCAGTAGGGCAGGACGCCGTAGTAATCGTAATTGCGGCGATGGTAGTCCCGGTCGTCGAACCAGGTTTCGGTCAGAGAGGGCGCACCGGTCAGCTGTTCCCGCGACACATCGGTAACGAAGCCGCCGATGGCCTTGTCGAAGCGGAACTTCTTCCAGGGCAGCGGATACATGCCTTCGCCAAGGCCAAGGAAGCCGCCGAATGTCATCACAGCATAGGCAATCTGGCCGGAAACCTTGTCGATCACCAAGTGGTCGATCCGACCCAGATGTTCGCCTGCGGGGTTGTAGACTTCGGTCCCGTTGACGTCGGAACTGGAAACCATGGCGTGGCCCGGTTGGTCTGACGCGGGTGTGGAAGGGGTGTCTTGCATCCGAACCTCCGTTGCGATGTCGGGTCGTGAACCAACACCGATCCCGGCCAATGGTTCCTTCCCGGCCTACCCCACCAGCACCACGACCCAGGCCACCCCAGCCGCAATCGCCGTCAGGGCCACGCAGGCTGACCCGCAATCCTTGGCCTTCTTCGCGCGGGGATCCGGGCCGGGGGAGATATGGTCGACCACCTCCTCGACGGCGGTGTTGATCAGTTCGGCCGCCAGCACCAGAAGCCCCAGCGCCAGGATCAGGGCGCGTTCGCCGGGCGTCAGGTCCAGGCTGAAGGCCAGCGCGGCGGACAGGACATTGGCGATCGTCCACTGCCGCAGGGTCTTTTCCGTGGCCCAGGCGGCGCGGAAGCCATCCCAGGACCAGATCACCGTATTGGCCAGCCGCCGTGCCTCGGCCGCAAGCATGTCGCGCATCGGTTTGTCTCCTGCCCCTGCCCCTTCGGAAGGTTAGCCCCGGACTCCCTGCGCGTCGAGACGTCCGGGGACCGCAACCTCAGGCGTGACGCAGGACGTTCACCAACCACAGGACCGCCCCCAGAAGGACCGCCCCTTCCAGCACCGGAAAGGCGGGGCCGATCGTGGCCTCGGCCACCCGGCCCGTCATGAGCAGGAACAGGGCCAGCAGAAGCAGCAGCGATCCCACCTGGTGCAGCCAGAAATGCACTTTCGGCAAGGTTCCTTCGGCAAGGCCCGGAATCAGGCGGTAGCCGATGCCGAAGACCGTCATCAGCGTGAAGCCAAGCAGGTTGATATGGGCATGGATCGGCGCGAGCGTGTGGTCGCCGCTGCCCCCCATGTAGGCACCGAACACAATGCCAACCACAAGATATATAGCGCCCATCACGATGAAACCACGAGATATGGACATGTCTGTTCCCCGTTCGCCGGGCTCTATCGGCCCGGTGCGACAAAAGGTAGCAGGTCCGCCCCGCAGCACCAAGGATTTCATGCAATCATGCGAATGCGTTTACGGCTTTCGGCCCGCCGCCTCGCGCAGGGCCTGCAGAGCGGCCCGGGTGCAGGTGACGATATGCGCGAAGCGGTCGCCCCCGAGATGGACGCCGCCATACCAGCGCGTGACGACGACGATGCGGTCCGGCACAGCCTCTCGCTCCAGCATCTTCAGGATCACCGCGCCGGCCCCGGCCTCGCCGTCGTCGTTCTTCAGCGGCCCGCCATCCGCCAGAAGCGCTGCCCAACTGTGATGGGTGGCCTTGGCGAACTTGCGGCGCTGGCGCAGGGACAGCAGAAACGCGTCGATCTCGGACCGACTTGTCACGCAGCCCGTGGCGACAGCATAGCGCGACCCGCGGTCGCGCAAGATGTCATCCAGAACGATCATGGGCCGCAGCCTAGGCGATCCGCGGACCCCGGACCAGACGCGGCGCGCGCTGCCCCGGCCGTCAGCCCAGCGCCTCGATCTCGGCCTTGTTCGGGCAGAAGTCCGGCATCGACTGTGCCGCACCGGAGCAGATCAGCCAGCGTTCGCATTCCGGCGCGCGCCCGCAGGCGGCACAGCGAGAGATCAGGTCCTCCAGCTCGTCGCGCTGCAGCCAGCCTTCCACCACCGCGCGCGGCAGGTTCACGCCCGAAATCCGTGCCATGCCGCGGGTGAGCCACCAGGCTTTCGGTGCCTCGGGATACCCGATCATTGTCATGCCCTCCCGGCTATCCTGATGCAGGATGCGCTGCGACCGGGTCGCCTGCCTTGACCCAGATCAAGACCCCTGGAGCCGCCGAACCGTTGCCAGGACCACCGCCTTGCGCTGGCCGTTCGGCGGATGGCTGCCGAGGAACTTGTCGCCCGGATCGGGCAGGCGGTCGAAGAACCCGGTTCCACGCACCGGATCATAGCCCGCGACCAGCGCGATCTCGGCGCCGAGCGCGTCAGCCTCCAGCTCGAAGGACTTGGAATAGCTGCGCGCCGCAGCCTCTGCCCCCAGGTTCTGCGCAGCCCTCACCTCTTCAGGTGACAACCCGCTTGCCTGCGCCAGGACACCCGCCAGAATTGCGCCGGACATCGCCTGGTCCTGACGCTTCGGGATATGACCCTCGATGTGGTGCGAGGCCTCATGCCCCAGGACAAACGCCAGCTCGTCCGGGTTCCGCGCATCGGCGATCAGGGCCAGGGTGAACCCGATCACCGGGCGGTTGAAACTGTCGAGCGTCTGGAAGGCGTTCGGCGGCTGACCGGGCCGGTCGTCGATGACGATGCGGAAGTCGCAGTTCCGCGCCACACCCCGATCCCGGCAGTAGCGCTCGGCCACCGGCTCGACCCGCGCGATCACGGTCAGGAAGTTCTCGGCCGCCGCCCGCGCAGGCTGGACCGGGGCGGTTGCCTTCGTCGGCACGGCCGGGGGGACCGAGTAGGTGGAGACGCAACCGCCCAAGGCGAGGGACAGCGCGAGAAGCAGGGGAAGACGCATGCGAAACCTCGACCGTGGCGGGCAAACCTAGCAAATCCATGGCCAAGCGAAAGGGTGGCTCACAAAGCTGTCAGGACATCGAATCCGTTGCCGGGGCGCGGACAGGCGGCTAGCCTGCGCATATGTTCACCATCGAGCACGAATTCGACGCCACCGTGATCACGCTCGTAGACGAAGGCGGCGATCTTCCGCTTCTCGACGACATCGTGATCAACGCCTTCGAGGATTGCGTGACGGTCGAGCAGGTCGATCCGCAGACGGACGAGGTTTTGCGCATCACCTTGTCGATGACGCAGCTCCGCGATCTTGCCGCCGCGCTGAACCTGCCGGAAGGCAGCTACAGGCTGGAGCGGAAGACCTAGTCCAGCCGGAACAGCTTGTCCCGCGCCGTTGCTCCCCGGACGAGCTTCAGTCGCGTCTTGGCCACGCCCATCGCCTTCGCCAGCGCCGCGCGGGCGGCTTCCGTGGCCTTGCCGCCTTCCGGCGTCTCCGTGACGGCGACGCGGATCTGGCCCTCGACCAGGTCCACCCCGGCCCGGCGGGCATTCGGGGTGACACGAACGGCAATGGCGGCGCCGGGTTGGGCAAGGTGGGTCAGGTCGGTCATGCGCCTTTGAATGCCATGCGCTCGCGCCGGGCAAGAGGCCAAGTCCCTTCGCAGAGATTTGTCCCCCGGTGCCGCACCCCCGCCACTGGCCAAGCTGCCCCGCCGTCCCTACTGTCGACGGACCTGCAGGAGACGCGACCGATGAAAACCGCCTTCTTCTCCGACGAACGCTGCTTCTGGCATGGCGGCGGCAACTATGCGTTCACCCTGCCAGTTGCGGGCCTGGTCCAGCCCGTCACCGGCGGCTTGCCCGAAAACCCGGAAACCAAGCGGCGCCTGCGGAACCTGATCGAGGTCACGGGCCTGACCCGCCACCTGTCGATGCGCGGGGCAGAGGCAGCCACGAAGGAAGACCTCCTCCGTGTCCACCCCGACAGCTACCTGTCGGCCTTCAAGGCGGCCTCCGACGCGGGCGGCGGCGAACTCGGGTTGCGCACGCCGTTCGGCGCGGGCGGCTACGAAATCGCCGCACTGTCGGCCGGACTGGCGAAGACCGCCCTTCGCTCAGTTCTGACAGGAGAGGCGCGGAACGCCTATTCCCTGTCCCGCCCGCCGGGACATCATTGCACGGCGGATTTTCCGAACGGCTTCTGCCTTCTGAACAACATCGCCGTGGCAATCCGTGCAGCGCAGGCCGAGGGGCTGGTCCGGCGCGTCGCGGTGATCGACTGGGACGTCCACCATGGCAACGGCACCGAGGCGATCTTCTGGGAAGACCCCGACGTGCTGACGATCAGCCTGCATCAGGAGAGAAACTATCCGCTGGATACCGGCGGGATCGAGGCGCAGGGTGCAGGTGCGGGCAAGGGCCTCAACCTCAACCTGCCTCTGCCCCCAGGCACCGGCCACGCCAGCTATCTTTACGCGATGGAGCGGGTGGTCCTGCCCGCGCTCGACCGCTTCCAACCGCAAGCGATCATCGTCGCCTGCGGCTTCGACGCGGCGGCGGTCGATCCGCTGGGGCGGATGCTCTGCACCGCCGAAACCTTCCGTGAGATGACCCGCATGGTCATGCAGGCCGCCGACCGGCTCTGTGACGGCAAGCTGACCCTCGTCCACGAAGGCGGCTATTCCGAGGTCTATGTCCCGTTCTGCGGCCATGCCGTGCTGGAGGAGCTGTCGGGCGCCCCTGTCACCGCCCCCGACCCTCTCGCCGCAACGCTGGCCAAGCGGCAGCCCGACGCGCGGTTCGACGCCTTCGCGCGCGGCTGGATCGACGAAGCGGCAATAGCACTCGGCCTTTAGCGCTCCGGGGGGCGACACATCGCTGTTGCCGGGCCTCACCGCCTGGTAGCGATCAGCTCGCCTTGACCAGCGTATCGATGAAACGGGCGAACAACTCCCCCTGCGAACCGATGCCAAGCTTGGCATAGATGTTGCGCCGGTGGATGCGCACCGTGCCGGAGGATATGTTCAGGATCTGGCTGATCGCTTCCGCCGAGTATCCCTTCAGCGTATACTCGGCGACCTCGCGTTCGCGTGGGGTCAACAACCCCTCACCGAACCGCTGAAAGCTGCGTTCGATCTGCGGGCCTGCCGTGCCCGCACCCCTCGCATCGGTCGTGTCAAACCGGGCCGAAAGGTCGTTCCAATGCCGTCGGACGGCAGCCTCGACCACTGGCCACGCGGTGCGCAGCGTCGCGATTTCCCGTGCCGAGAACACCTTGTCGGACCGCATGAGCGACAGGACGATCATCGCGCCGGGTTCCGTTTCGACGAAGAAGCCGATCTCCTCGGCCAAGCCGGTCCGCGCGTAGTAGCTGCGGAAGTACTCACCCTGATAGAACCGGTCGGGCGCCAGATCGCGCAAGCGGTACAGACCTGCCGCGACCGGCCTCGTTGCGGCAAGGTAGAAGGGGTCAAGCAGATAGGGGCCAGCCTGATAGTCGGTCACGAAGATCGCGTGCTTGCTGCGCGGAAAGTCGTCGTAAAGGTCCAGCGGCCGCGCCGTGCCGCGATAGCCGAAGATGACGGTGAAGTCATGATGCGCTATGCTGCGAAGGAAATCTGCCAGGCAGCGGGGAAACTCGGGCAACCCTTCGGCCGCGATCATGCGGCCGATCTGCTCGAACTGACGCTCTATGCTCATTTCCCGGTCTTTTCGCGAACCTATGCATTTTGTGATATATACATCCATTCGCGCCATTTCTACGATTCCTGTGTTTCCAAGGCATAGGCATGGCTGCAGGACGTGTGACGCAAGTGGATGACTCTCCCATCGCAGAGCTTCGCGGCACCACCAAGCGTTTTGGCTCGGTTGTCGCGGCACGGAACCTGAACCTCGCCATCCGCCCGGGCGAGTTCCTGTCGTTCCTCGGCCCCTCCGGCTGCGGCAAGACGACGGCCCTGCGCATGTTGGCCGGGTTCGAAACGCCGTCCGAAGGCGCCGTGTTCCTGGACGGGCGCCAGATGAACGACGTGCCTGCGCATCGCCGCCCGGTCAACATGGTGTTCCAGCACTATGCCCTGTTCCCGCACCTGACCGTGGCCGAGAACATCTCCTACGGGCTGAGGCAGCGCCGCCCGAAACCTTCGAAAGCGCAGATCGACGCCGCTGTCGAACGCGCGCTGGAAACCATGCGCCTGCCGGGCTTCGGGCCCCGGCGCATCTGGGAAATGTCCGGCGGCCAGCAACAGCGCGTGGCACTTGCCCGGGCGATCGTCAACGAGCCGAAAGTGCTTCTTCTCGATGAGCCGATGGCAGCCTTGGACAAGAAGCTGCGCCATGACATGCAGATCGAACTGCAGACCCTCCAGCGGCAACTGGGCATCACCTTCGTGCTGGTGACGCACGACCAGGAGGAAGCGCTGTCGATGTCGGACCGGATCTGCATCATGCGCGACGGCGAGATCGCCCAGGTCGGCAGCCCCCGCGACCTGTATGACCGCCCGACAAGCCGCTACGTTGCAGATTTTGTCGGCAAGTCCAACTTCTTCGATGGCCGCATCGAGCGGCTTGACGGTTCCACGGCAAAGCTCGTCGGACCCGGAGGCACGATCTTTGTCGGCCACGCCAATGAAGGGCTGGGCAGCGACCAGCCTGCGACAGCCAGCCTTCGCCCCGAACAGATCAGCCTGACACGCGACGCGGGCGGCCTGCCCGTCACCGTCGTCAACCGCATCTTCCTGGGCGAGCACACCGAATACCTGGTGAGGAACCCTGACCTCGGTCCGTTCCTCGTGCTTGCCTCGCGCCAGGCCGAAGCGGGCACCCACAATTTCGAACCGGGAGAAACCGGATATGCAAGCTGGCGCGAGGGCGCGGCCCTTATCCTCAGCAAAGACTGAAAACCAACGGGGAGACTGAACATGACCGACCGGAATGACTTCATCTCACGCGAAAGATTCATGGCCGAGCTTTACCGCTACAAGAAGGGCTCGGTCACGCGCCGGCATTTCCTGGGCGTGACGGGGCTTGGCGCCGCGACGGCAGTCCTGGGTGCGGCGATGCCGGGCCTGCGTTCCGCCGCCTGGGCGCAAGGCGCAATCGGCGACCGTGTCGCGCTGGCGACCTGGCCCAACTACCACGACCCGGCCAACTTCGAGGCCTTCACCGCCGCAACCGGCGCCGCCGTCGAGGTCAACGTCTTCGGCTCGAACGAAGAGATGCTGGCCAAACTGCAGGCCGGCGGATCGGGCTGGGATGTCTTCGTGCCGACGAACTACACGATCACGACCTATGTCGGCGAAGACCTGATCGAACCCTTGGACCTTGCCAAGATCCCGAACTACGACCCCGCCGCGTTCAACCAGCGCTTCGCCGGGCCGGGCACGGTGGACGGCAAGGTCTATGCCGTGTCCAAGAACTGGGGCACCACCGGCTTTGCCGTGAACACCTCGAACCTTGGCGACAAACCCAAGCCGACCACCTGGAAAGAATTCTGGGACCTGACCATGACCGACTTCAGCGGACGGACCATGGTGCATGACTATCAGCTGACCACCATCGGCAACGCGCTGAAATATTTCGGCTATTCGTTCAACTCGATCGACCCCAAGGAACTGGCCGATGCCGAGAAGCTGCTCTTGGACGCCAAGCCGCATCTCTTCGCCATCTCGTCGGACTACCAGCCGTCGATGCGGTCGGGCGATGCCTGGATGACGATCTGCTGGACCGGCGACGGCAAGCAGATGAACCGCGACATGCCGGAAATCGAGTATGTCCTCGGCAAGGAAGGCGGCGAACTGTGGTCGGACTTCTATGCCATCCCGAAAGGCGCGCCGCATATGGATGCCGCCTATGCGCTGATCAACTTCCTGCTCGACCCGGCGGTGAA
This sequence comes from Tabrizicola sp., assembly GCF_016792905.1. Taxonomy (GTDB): domain Bacteria; phylum Pseudomonadota; class Alphaproteobacteria; order Rhodobacterales; family Rhodobacteraceae; genus Tabrizicola. The sequence goes on along the minus strand of NZ_JAEULP010000065.1, from coordinate 14,744 downwards.
CGCCAAGGAAGCCCTGTTCCACGGCTATCCCACCGCAGACAGCCGGGTGGATGCGCTGATGCCGCCCGAGGTTCTGGCAGACCCGATCCTCTACCCGGCGAAAGAGCTTCTGGATGCGCTGGAATTCGGCGCAGCCGTCACGCTGACCGACCCCAATCGCGCCGAACTGATGGCGCGCTTCAAGTCGGCCTGACCTGATGACGCCAAGGCTGAGGACAGGACTCCTGCTCGCGCCCGCCGCGCTCTGGCTTCTGGCCATGCTCGTGCTGCCGCTGGTGGTCGTCCTTGTCTTCAGCTTTGGCGAACGCGCGGCGGCGGGTGGGTATTCCGCCGCCTTCACGCTGGAGAACTTCGCCAATCTCGGCACCCGGTGGGCGGCGTTCAAGAACACCCTGATGCTCGCCCCGGTCGGCACGTTCCTCTGCCTGCTGATCGCCTATCCGCTGGCCTACTACCTTGCGGTCAAGGCGGACCGGAAATGGCGAACGCTGCTCCTGATCCTGGTGATCGTGCCCTTCTGGACCTCGATCCTGATCCGCTCCTACGCCTGGATCTACCTCCTGGGCGGCCAGGGCATCCCAAGGCTGTTCGACAGCCTCGGCCTTGGCAATCCGCGCCTGATCAATACACCCTTCGCCGTGCTGACCGGCATCGTCTACGGCTATCTGCCGCTGATGGTCTTCCCGATCTTTGTCAGCCTGGAACGGCTGGACAAGCGCCTCCTCGAAGCCTCCGCCGACCTCGGCAGCCCGCCCTGGCGCAGCTTCCTGCAAGTCACGCTCCCGCTCTCCATGCCGGGGGTCGCCACCGGCTGCATGCTGGTCTTCATCCTGCTGATGGGGGAATTCCTGATCCCGGCGATGCTCGGGGGCGGCAAGGTGTTCTTTGTCGGCAATGCACTGGTCGATCTTTTCCTGCAATCGCGCAACTGGCCCTTCGGGGCGGCGGTCGCGGTCGCGCTTGTCGTCATCATGCTTGTCACCGTCACCGGCTACATGCGCGCCACGCGCAAGTGGTCCGGCGGCCGCGACGACGTTTCGCTGATGTGAGGGCGCGATGAGGCTCTACGCGCTTGCCGTCTATCTGTTCCTCTATGTCCCGATCGGGGTCATCGCGGTCTTTTCCTTCAACGCCGGGCGGCACGCGGCACAACTTCAGGGCTTCTCGACCCAGTGGTATGGCAAGGCCCTGTCAAACCCCTTCGTGATGGAGGCGCTGCAGACCAGCGCCATCGTCGCCGGCGCCTCCGCCGCGCTGGCCACCATCGCGGGCACGCTTGCCGCCCTGGCCCTTCAGGGGGTGGGCGGCAAGCCCAGGGCGATCTTCGACGCGCTTCTCTACATTGCGGTCATGGTGCCGGGCATCGTGATCGGCATCGCGACCCTGATCGCACTGGTCACGCTCTTTGACTGGGTCAACCCGGTCCTTGCCGCGCTATGGCCCCTTGCCGATCAGGCGCCGCAACTTCACCTCGGCAAGGGCTCCCTCATTGCCGCACACGGGCTCTTCGCCATGGCGCTGGTCGTCATCATCGTGCGGGCGCGCGTTGCGGGCATGGACCGCAGCCTTGTCGAAGCCTCGGCGGATCTCGGCGCCACGCCCTGGGGTACCTTCCGCCAGGTCACTTTGCCGCAAATCTTCCCCGCCATCCTCGCCGGGTTCCTGCTCTCCTTCACCTTCAGTTTCGATGACTTCATCATCGCCTTCTTCGTCGCCGGGTCCGAGACGACGCTGCCGATCTACGTCTTCTCCTCGATCCGCCGGGGCGTGACGCCCGAGATCAACGCCATAGGCACGATGGTCCTTGCCGTCTCGCTCGTGACCCTCGTCGTCGCCCAGTCGATCCTGCAGCGCGGCCGCGGCCGTGGCGCGGCCTGAACAAAGGAACCCCCGGTGCTTCTGAAGGATCGCGTGGCATTTTTGACTGGGGCCGGCGCAGGCATTGGCCGGGCCGGGGCACTGGCTCTCGCCAGGAACGGTGCGCGCGTCGTGGTAAGCGACCTTGATCCAGCCCGGGCCCATGCCGTCGCCGATGCGATTGTCGCATCGGGTGGCCAGGCCGAGGCCCTGGGTCTGGACGTGACCATCGACACCGACCTGGAAGACGCGATCATCGGAACCGAGCGCCGCTTCGGGCGACTCGACATCCTGCATTCCCACGCGGGAATTCAGATCCCCGGCGGTCTTGAGGACGTAAGCGCAGCCGACATGGACCTGTCCTGGCGGCTGAATGTCCGCGCGCATTTCGTCGCCGCCCGTGCCGCAATGACGATGATGAAACCTCGGCGGACAGGGTCGATCATCATCACCTCCTCGAACTCGGGCGTCCAATATGACCGCGAGATGATCGCCTACTGCACGACGAAGCACGCGGTTGTGGCGATGGTCCGGCAGATCGCCGTGGACTACGCGCGCCACGGCATCCGCTGCAACGCGCTCTGTCCCGGTTTCGTGGATACCGTGTTCAATGCGGGGTTTGAAACCCAGATGGGCGGGCGCGCGGCGCTTGAAACCTACGTTTCCGACGCCATTCCGATGGGGCGCTGGGGCAGTGCAGAGGAAATTGCCGAAAGCATCGTCTATCTCGCCTCGGACCAGTCCTCCTTCATGACGGGGCACGCGCTGGTGATCGACGGGGCGGAATCGATCTAGGTCCCATGACCCCGGAACGCTGCGCCTGGAACGGACGCCGTCCAGGGACCGGTCACTTCAGCTTGATGCAGAAGTGCTTGCGGACCGGCTTTTCGATCTTCCAGGTGCCTTTGAACCCCGGTTCGACCACGAAGGCATCGCCCGGACGCAGGGTCACGGGTGCCGCACCCTCCGGCGTGATGGTGATCTGGCCATCGATCAGATGCACGAATTCGTAGAACTTGTAGGCCGCGTGCCAGGTGCCAAGTGTGGCCTCCCATGTCCCGCTGATCACGCTGCCGTCGATCGAGGTATGCTGCACCCAGGTTTTCATCGTGGGGGTGCCCTCGATCTTGGTCCAGCCTTCCAGGTCGGTCAGCATCGGCTCGGGGCCGGGGGCGGGGAAGCGGAAAACCATGTCGCTCATGTCAGTCGTTCCTTGAATTGGCGTCATCCCGATTGGTAGGGCGGGCCCGACGGCCTGTCCATAGGCCGTGCAGGGAAACGGATTTCTCCACCGGGAAAGCCTGCCAATGCGCAGACGAATGGTCTATGTCTGCCGCGACTCAAACGGAAGGAACCGCAATGTCGATCCGTGCAGCCAGGGCGACCGACGCCGACCATCTGACGCGCTTCATCAACATGGCGGCCGACGACCTGCCCCTGCACTTCTGGAAACGGTCGGTCGGGACCGAAGGCGACCCCTGGGCCTACGGCCGGGAACGGGCTGCGCGCGAGACGGGCAACTTCTCCTACCGCAACGCCTGGCTTGCGGAAGCCGACGGCGAGGTGGCCGCCTGCCTTCTGGGCTACGCCGCCGACCCCGAGCCCACGCCCATCGACCCCGACACCCCGCCGATCTTCGTGCCGCTCCTGCAGCTGGAGGCGCTGGCGCCGGGGTCCTGGTATCTGAACGTACTGGCGACCTACGCTGCCCACCGCGGCAAGGGCCTCGCCTCCGCCCTTCTGGCCAAGGCCGAAGATGTCGCCCGCCAGGGCGGCCACCAGACCATCAGCCTGATCGCCGAGGATACCCACCAGGACGCCCTGCGCCTCTACCGCGCCAAGGGCTTCCGCGAAATCGCCCGTCGGCCGCTCGTCAAGGGCGACTGGCAGGTCGATGCGACGGAGTGGATCCTGTTCGTGAAGCCGCTCTGAAGGCTTAGTGCCCCAGGATCTGGCTCAGGAACAGCTTCGTCCGCTCGCTCTTCGGATTGTTGAAGAACTCCTTCGGCTCGTTCTGCTCGACGATCTGGCCCTGGTCCATGAAGATCACCCGGTTCGCCACCGCCTGAGCGAAGCCCATCTCGTGCGTCACGCACAGCATGGTCATGCCTTCCTTGGCCAGCTCGATCATGGTGTCGAGCACCTCCTTGATCATCTCGGGGTCAAGGGCCGAGGTCGGCTCGTCGAACAGCATGATCCGCGGCTTCATGCACAAGGAGCGCGCGATCGCCACCCGCTGCTGCTGGCCGCCGGACAACTGGCCGGGATACTTGTGCGCCTGCTCCGGGATCTTCACCTTCTGCAGGAAATACATCGCCGTTTCCTCGGCTTCGCGCTTCGGCACCTTGCGCACCCAGATCGGCGCCAGCGTGAGGTTTTCGAGGATCGTCAGATGCGGGAACAGGTTGAAGTGCTGGAACACCATGCCCACTTCCGACCGCACCTTGTCGATGTTCTTCAGGTCGTTGGTCAGCTCGGTCCCGTCGACGATGATATGGCCCTGCTGGTGTTCCTCCAGCCGGTTGATGCAGCGGATCAGCGTCGATTTGCCCGACCCCGACGGCCCGCAGATCACGATCCGCTCGCCCCGCTGCACCGTCATGTTGATGTCGCGCAGGACGTGGAACTGCCCGTACCACTTGTTCATGCCGGTGATCTGGATCGCGACTTCGTCCGAAACCTGCATTTTTGCTGCTTCTGCCATGATGTGCCCTTAGCGATGATCGGTCTTCAGCTTGCGTTCCAGGTACATGGAATAGCGCGACATGCTGAAGCAGATGAGGAAGAAGATGACGCCGACAAAGATGTAGGGCTCCCAGTAGATGCCCTTCCAGGCGATGTCGGCACGGACGATCTGCGTGACCCCCTTCAGAGGGTCCATCAGGCCCACGAAGGCCACCAGTGTGGTATCCTTGAAAAGCCCGATGAAGGTGGACACGATGGCCGGGATCGACACCTTCAGCGCCTGCGGCAGGATGATCAGCCGCTGCGCCCGCCAGTAGTCCAGCCCCAGCGCATCCGCCGCCTCGTACTGGCCCCGCGGCAGGGCGGCAAGGCCCCCCCGGATCACCTCGGCCAGATAGGCGGCAGCGAAGAAGGTCACAAGGATGATCACCCGCAGGATGATGTCGAAATTGGTGCCCGGCGGCAGGAAGTACTGCAACAGCAGCGAGGCGGTGAAGAGGAGCGTGATCAGCGGCACGCCGCGGATGAACTCGATGAACCCGACCGACAGCGACTTGACGATCAGCATGTCCGACTGGCGGCCAAGCGCCAGCAGGATGCCGATGGGCAAAGAGAAGGTGATGCCGGTCACGCCGATGACGATGGCCAGGAGGAAGCCGCCGAACTGGTCGGAGTTGATGCTCTGCAGGAAAATGGGAAACGCGCCATGCAGCGCCGAAACGACGGGCGCCTCGGCGTAAAGCCACCAGAGCACAGCCGCGACGATCCCGGCCCCAGCCGCCGGTGCCAGCCCGATCAGGGGCGAGGCCAGGCGGAATACGGCGTAAAGGACGCCAAAGCCCGCCATCGCCACGATGGGCGACCAGATCGACCCGCCCCACAACAGCCAGAAGCACAGCGCCGGATAGATCAGGGTGAACCACAGCAGTCTGCCCGGCATCATCTGCGCCAGGGCCAGAAGCCCCCCGATCAGGACAAGCGCGAGGACAAAGGGCAGCCCCGGCGCCGAGGCGAGGTACAGCGTCACCAGGAGGTAGGCCGCCACGACGCCAAGGATGATGGACAGGTTGCGCTTCTGCCCGGCGAACAGCACCGGGGCGAGGGCCGCGAACAACAGCCCGAAGGACAGTACCGGCCGCCACCACTGGGCGGGCGGATAGAAGCCGAACAGGAACTGGTGCCAGCGCTCGCGGATCATCGCCCAGCAGGCCCCGGTTGCGCCTTCGCCGGCATTGGCCGCGACGATCTGGCGGCACTCGCCCAGCGACGAGGCATTCCAGACCGAATTCAACCACCAGGGTAGAGAGGCGGTGACAAGCCACCAGATCGCCCCCAACCCGGCCACGGTCAGCGCGATGTTCAGGGGCGTGGAGAACAGGTTCTCGCGCAGCCATTTCACCGCCCCGCGTTCGCCCACGGGGGGCAGGACGGGCGGCAGCATTGTGTCGCGAACGAAGGTGACGGTTTCAGCGTGGGTCTCGCTCATCTCAGCGCACCTTCAGCTGGACGGATCGGTTGTACATGTTCATCAGCGTGGAAATCGTCAGGCTGATGGTCAGATAGATCAGCATCATCAACAACATGCACTCCAGCTCTCTCCCCGTCTGGTTCAGCGTGATGCCCCCCAGCGTGCCGCGCAGGTCCAGATAGCTGACCGCGATCCCCAGCGAGGTGTTCTTGGTCAGGTTCAGGTACTGGCTGATCAGCGGCGGAATGATCACCCGCAGCGCCTGCGGCAGGATGATCAGGCTCATGGTGCGGTTCGGCCGCAAGCCCAGCGCGAAGGCGGCCTCGCTTTGCCCGCGGCTGATCGCCATGATCCCCGCCCGCACGATCTCGGCGATGAAGGCGGCGGTGTAAAGCGTCAGGGCGATCAGAAGCGCGGTAAAGCTGTGCGCGACCAGGATGCCACCCTGGAAGTTGAACCCCTTCAGCGCCGGAATCTCCAGATGGAAGCCCAAGGCGACCAGAAGCGCGATGACCGGGGCGAACAGCACCAGAAGCGACTTCCACCAGGTCACGGGCCGAACGCCGGTGGATTCCTGCGTCGCCCGCGCCGAAGCAACGATGCGGTGGTTGACCCAGATCGACGCGGCGATCAGCGCCGCGATGGCCCAGAAGGTCAGGTTCAGCGACATGAACCCAAGGTCGAGCGTCCCAAGCCCCCGCTCGAACAGCGGCGCGGGGATGTTCGTGCCGCGGTTCGTGACGGCAATCGAGTCGAACAGCATCATGGACGCCTTCGGCGCCTCTCCCGCCGCGATCATCTCGTCCGTGACCTTGAAGTCCTTCGGCAGCGGGGTCACTTCGGACAGGATCACATAGGACAAGAGGATCCAGAGAAGCAGCGGCACGTTGCGGAAGGTCTCGACATAGACCGTCATCAACCGGCTGACGAGCCAGTTCCTCGACAGGCGCAGGACACCGACGACCACACCCAGGATGGTCGCGAAGATGCAGCCGAAGAAGGCGACGACGGCGGTGTTCAGAAGCCCGACCAGAAGCGCCCGGAAGTGGTTGTCGTCATTGGTATAGGGGATCAGGTGCTGGCCGATGTCGTAGCCGGCACGCTGCCAGAGGAAGCCGTAGTTGAATTCCTTGCCGCGCAAGGCCAGGTTGTGGACTGTGTTGTTCAAGAGCCAGGCCACCGCCATGGCGAAAAGAACCAGCACGACCAGCTGGATCGTGTAGGACCGGTAGCGCGTATCGTAGATAAGCATCGAGAGCCGAAAGCCCTCTTTCGGCACGTCCGTTGCCATTGCCATGGCTTCCCCCTGTCTCCTGCGGGCAGCCCCGATTTTCCGGTGGCGGTGAGGTCAGGCCTCGATCCTTGCAGGCATCTTGCTTCGAAAAAGACGGGGGCGCCCATAGGCGCCCCCAAGGATCCGGATCAACGGAAGGGCGGGGCGTATTGCAGGCCGCCCTGGGTCCACAGCGCGTTCAGGCCGCGGGCCAGGTTGATGGTCGTGCCTTCGCCGATGTTGCGCGAGAAGATCTCGCCATAGTTGCCGACGGCAGCGATGGCATTCTTGAAGGCCGCGTTGTCGAGCCCGAACTTCGCCCCCATGTCGCCCGAGGCGCCGAGCAGACGCTTGACTTCCTCGTCCGTGGTCGAGGCCAGCACTTCCTCGACGTTGGCCTTGGTGATGCCCTTCTCTTCGGCGATCAGCAGGGCGTAGTAGGTCCAGCGGACGATGTCGCCCCAGTTGTTGTCGCCATGGCGGACGACCGGGCCGAGCGGCTCTTTCGAGATGATCTCGGGCAGGATGATGTGGTTGTCGGCATCCGGCATGGTCGCGCGGCTGGCGGCCAGGCCCGAGGCGTCGGTGGTGTAGGTATCGCAGGCGCCGGCCAGGTACTGGCGCTGCGCCTCCGAATCGTCCGCCACCGTGACGGGCTGATAGGTGATGTTGTTCTGCTTGAAGAAGTCGGCGAGGTTCAGTTCCGTGGTGGTGCCGGTCTGGATGCAGACGGTGGCGCCATCAAGCTCTTTCGCCGAGGAAACGCCCAGGTCCTTCTTCACCATGAAGCCCTGGCCGTCGTAGTAGTTCACCGCCACGAAATCCAGCGCCAGCTCGCTGTCGCGCGAGGCGGTCCAGGTCGAGTTGCGGGCCAGGAGGTCAACCTCCCCCGACTGGAGCGCGGTAAAGCGGGTCTCGCCGGTGGTCGGGATGAACTTCACCTTGTTCGGGTCGCCCAGAACCGCAGCCGCCACGGCGCGGCACAGGTCGACGTCGAAGCCGGTCCAGTTGCCGCTGGCATCCGGATTGCCGAAGCCGGTCAGGCCGGTGTTCGACCCGCACAGAAGCTCGCCGCGCGCCTTGACGTCGTCAAGCGTACCGGCCAGCGCCACTCCCGAGACCAGCGTCGTGGCCGCGAGCGCGCCGAAGAATACGGATTTTTTCATTCTTACCTCTTCCTGAGTAGACGGCCCTTCCACGGGCCATGTTTTTTGTTGGTGCGAGCAGATCGCACCTGGGTTTTTGCAGAGGGCTCGGCCCCCCACTGCTGCCAGTTTCGGCGAAAGCGCTTTTGCAGGTCAAGCGGCCTCTGAGGCTTTCAGGAAAATCGCTTGTTTTCCCGGCGAGAAAGAGGGCGATTGGCCTTCCCGCCCTGCATTGCGCAGAGTTTGGGCAAGAATGTTACCCACACAATCCATAGAATCGGTCAGCTTGCAGGAAGGCAGAGCGTTTGCGGGCGGCAACATCGGCCGCTTCCTCATCCTCGCCCCAGAGCGCGATCTCCCAATCCTCGTCGATGCGCGACAGGATCCAGGCGGCCTCGGCATCCAGCCGCTTCCGCGTCACCGCCAGAGCCAGGACCAGCGAGCCGGAGATTGCGACAAGGTCATGGAAGGCCGAAAGCTGGAAGGGCGACATCGCCTCGACCAGGTCCGCAAGCCGGGCGATGCTGTCCGGGTCCTGGTCGACGGGCATGACGCCGGAGGTGACGGCCAGCGGGGCATCCAGCTCTTCCGCCGCCCAGAGCAAGAGCGGATCCCACGCCGCCGCCTGCCGTTCGACCAGCTCGACCGGGTCCTCTGCGCGGTAGCACAACAGATCGCTTTCACCGTAGGCCGCAAGCATCGCGGCCACGGCCCCGAACTGCGGCGCCACCTTGTCGATCGCCGAATTCGCCGTGCGCGTGAACGGCATCGCCTCGGGGTCGACCTTGGCCGCCTGCGCCTGCCATTCCGCGGCCACGGCCTCGGCCAGCGCCAGCGTCGGCAGGATCAACGGCGCTTTCAACGGCGTGCGCACCGGTCGCGCGTCCAGTTGCACGGTGAAGCCGCCCTCGGCAGGCACGACAGTCTCGGTCTTCCAGAATCGCCGGGCAGACCAGACGCTCACCGGATCACCTCGAACGGGTCGGCGGGAACATCGTCCACCTTCCAGTCCAGAAGCTTCCAGGTCCGGGCCATATGCTCCGGCAAGGGCGCCACGAAGGTCATTTCCTTCTTCAGGATCGGATGTTCGATTGTCAGGCTGCGCGCGTGCAGGTGCAGCTTCTTCGACAGATCGCCGCCCGCGCCCGCGCCCCAGCCGTCACCCATGTTCTCGGTCTCGCCGCCGCCATACTTGCCGTCGCCCAGGATCGGATGCCCGATCTCGGCCATATGCGCGCGCAGCTGGTGCGTGCGGCCCGTCACTGGCTCCAGTGCCATCCAGGACAGTCGCGTGCCCAGGAACCAGAGGGTGAAGTAATCGGTATGCGCCCGTTTCGCATCCGGGTGCTCGGCCAGCTTCGCCGGGTGGACGCAGAGCATCTTCTCGCCCTCGCCCCCCCTGCCCCGGCCCGGTGCCTTCTCCAACGCGAACTTGATCGAGCCCTGCTTCGGGTGCGGCACACCCGCGACCACCGCCCAATAGATCTTCCGGGCAGCCCGGTGCCGCAGCGCCTCGGACAGCGCCCGGGCCACCCGGTCGGTGCGGGCCAGCATCAGGACGCCGGACGTGTCCTTGTCCAGCCGGTGAACCAGCTTCGGCTTGTCCTTGTAGCCGAACTTCAGCGCCTCGGCCAATCCGTCGACATGGCGGTCGCCCTGCCCCGACCCACCCTGCGACGGCAGGCCCGCAGGCTTGTTCAAGACGATGAGGTGCTCGTCCTTGAACAGGACCGCCGCCTGGATCATCCGCGCATCCGCCGCCGAAACGCCCTGCACCCGGGCCTCGGTCCTTGGCGCGGCATCGGGCAGCGGCGGCACCCGCACGGTCTGCCCCGGCACCACCCGGTCGGACGCCTTGACGCGCCCGCTGTCGACGCGGATCTGTCCCGTGCGGCACAGCTTCTCCACCGCGACCTGGTTCAGTTGGGGAAACCGTCGGCGCAGCCACTTGTCCAGCCGCTGCTCGCCCTCGTCTTCGGTCACGGTCAGGGTCTGGACGGTCATGTCAGGCTCCGGGCAAGGGCCACGCCAAGCGCGACAGCGATCAGGGACAGGGCGACCGAGATCAGGACATAGGACGCAGCCTGCAGGGTGTGGCCCTGTTCCACCAGCTTCAGCGTGTCCAGCGAAAAGGCGGAAAAGGTGGTGAAGCCGCCAAGCGCCCCGGTCATCAGGAACAGCTGCCAGCCGGCGCGGGCGTCCAGAAGGATGAACAGCGCCCCGATCACGAAGCTGCCCAGCACGTTGACCGCAGCCACACCCCAGGGCGCGCCGATGGCCGAGACCATCAGGTAGCGCAGGACAGAGCCCACAGCGCCGCCAAGCGCGATCAGGGGAAGGGTCAGGGACATTGCCGTCCTTTGCGGCGAGGCGGGCGGTTTGTCAATGCGGCGGCAGTGGAACTGGCCGCCGCCGATTCGCCGCGCATGGTTAACGGCTTTGCAGCCATACGCGCGTAGAGACGGAAGGAAGACGGTTTCCACACCGAAAGAAGACGGTGGGAATGTTCGAAAAGTGCAAGGGTTAAGCCAACGTTTCAAGGCGTTTCGCTGTCCTGCCCCGGGGTGTTGCGTGCCTTGTTGCCGAACCCGCTTCACCCATCGTTAACCAGGATCAGCCTTCGTGCCGCTTCGCCCGAAGCTTCGCGAAATACTCTACCCGCTTCTTCAGCTCGCGCTCGAACCCCCGCTCGGGTGGCAGATACCAGACCGGTCGCTTCATCCCCTCGGGGAAATAGTTCTGCCCCGAAAACCCGTCCTCGGCGTCGTGGTCATAGGCATAGCCCGACCCATAGCCCTGCTCCTTCATCATCCGCGTCGGAGCATTCAGGATATGCTTCGGCGGCATCAGGCTCCCCGTCTCCCTCGCCGCCGCCCGCGCTGCCTTGTAGGCCGTGTAGACCGCGTTCGACTTCGGCGCGAGCGCCAGGTAGACCACCGCCTGCGCCAGCGCCAGCTCCCCTTCGGGCGAGCCCAGCCGCTCGTAAGTCTGCCATCCGTCAAGACAAACCGCCTCGGCCTGCGGGTCGGCAAGGCCGATATCCTCCACCGCCATCCGGGTGATCCGCCGGGCCAGGAACCTGGGATCCTCGCCCCCCTCCAGCATCCGGGCGAACCAGTAAAGCGCCGCGTCAGGATCGCTACCCCGCACCGATTTGTGCAGCGCCGAGATCAGGTTGTAATGCTCGTCCCCCGACTTGTCGTATTTCGCCGCCCGCCGCATCAGCCGCTGCGCCACCTGGTCGCGAGTCAGCGTGCCTTCCACCTTCCACGCCGCCACCTGCTCGATCAGGTTCAGAAGCGCCCGCCCGTCGCCGTCCGCCATCTCCAGCATCGCTTCGCGCGCCTCGCCCTTCAGCGGCAGGGGGCGGCCCAACTCCTGCTCGGCCCTTTGCGCCAGACGCTCCAGATCGGCCAGGGAAAGCCGTTCCAGGACAATGACTTGCGCCCGCGATAACAGCGCCGCATTCAGTTCGAAGCTGGGGTTTTCGGTGGTCGCCCCGACCAGAAGGATCGTCCCGTCCTCCATATGTGGCAGGAAGCCGTCCTGCTGTGCCTTGTTGAATCGATGGATCTCGTCGACGAAAAGAAGCGTCCCCTTGCCGTTCGTCCGCCGAAGCTTCGCCGCCTCGAACACCTTCCGCAGCTCGGGCACCCCGGTGAAGATCGCGCTGACCTGAACAAAGGCAAGGTCGGTCTCATCCGCCAGCAACCTGGCAATGGTGGTCTTGCCGACCCCCGGCGGCCCCCAGAGGATGAGCGAGGACAGCGATCCCGCCGCCAGCATTGCCCCAAGAGGACCGTTGGGTGACAGGACCTTCTCCTGCCCGATCACCTCCGACAATGACTTTGGCCGCAGCCGGTCGGCGAGCGGACGGGGTCCGCCGTCGCGGGACTGGGAGGATGGGGTGTCGAACAGATCGGCCATGGCGCAACTCTAGCCCTGCGGCGCGTCGGACAGAAGCCAGAAGCGCACGCCCGCACCTGCGGGCTTCGGGCAGGACGCCGAGACGCGCCGACCGGGCGAAACCTGCAATCCTGCGCAACTCGGTCCCATCACTGGCCACGGTGGCGCCAAAGTTCAATCCGAACTGCGCCGCTTCCTTGACATGGCAATTGGGTTCCGGAGTGCCGGATCACTTCACCTGATCCGGCCGGTGCGGGAATAGCCCCAAGCCGTCATCGGGTCACGCAGGACATATCCGTTCTCGGAATAATGTTCGACCCTGCGCTGGTCATGGTCTGGAAAACGAAAAGCTGCGAGCTGAAGTGAATACGCAGGCCAATGAAATAACCTGCAGGAGCAATTGGTGCGATCTCACCCAACTCGACGTCGATATGCGCCCAGATACTCATCTTCAATCTTCACTCGACATGAATCACGCGCCGCGCAGCGCCATGGCTTCGGAAACAACGTTCCAATCCCAAGTCGCGCTAGCCGCGGGAAGACGTGGCGGCGAAATGTCGCGTTCAATGCAGCTTCGTCGCCATGCTGATCGTGACGCAGACGGAACGGCTTCCGCCCGTGTCCATCACCGGACCCGAAGGAATGCAGTCCAGACCGACGCGACGTGCCAGGCGTGGCGAATTCTCGGGGATGATGCCCAGAAGCGTGGTTGCGCCCAGGTTGCGCGCCGAGACGACCATCTCGTGGATCAGCTGCATCTGCACCCGCAGACGCTCGGCGGCCGGAACCTCGTTCGCGACGAAGACGCGGCTCGATTCCCAGATATTGGGGTCGACCGGCGCCTCGAAATTCAAGAGATCGCGCGGAATGGTTTCCAGAAGGCCACGCTGCGCATCGCGGATCATGTAGGTGTAGATGCCGCAGCGGTGCGTCGTCGGCGTCAGACGGACACCGGCCATGACTTCGCCATCCTTGTGAACGCAGACCCACCGGCTGGCCGGCGTGTCATACTGGTCGAACTCCATTCCGTTGGCTTCCGGCAGATCCCATTTGGCGTTCTGGATGAAGGTCCGGTGCCGGGCCCGAAACATGTTCGCGAACAGCTCGCCATGATTGTGGAGGTTGTCATATGACAACGTCGTAGCTTCCATTCCTCACTCTCCTTCTTCTGGTCCGTCAAACCTTCGAAGGGGACAGCCTGACTCAAAGCAGCCGATATTCCCGGGCCTTCCGGATCGCTTCCGAGGCTGTCCGCGCCTCCAGCCGGATACGAGCCGACTGAACGCGCGCCTTGAAGGCGCTTTCCGTGATGCCAAGTTTTTCCGCCGCCGCAGCATGCCGGTCCCCATTGGCAAGGCATTGCAACGCCTCGATCTGCGCTTTCGTCAGGTCGGAGGGTGGCTTTGCCTCTATGTGCAGCTGAATAGTCACTTCCTTGAGATGGCCTATTTCCTCGTCAGTGAATTCACGGTCAGAGCGGCTGACGCCGACAATCGAGCGCGAAGTTATCGGACCGTAAGAAGAAACAGCGCCGTACTTGAGCCCGTGGCTCGCAGCTTTCTTCATCACACCGAACGGGTCGGGTAGGGGTATCGCGCTCCACCGCGTGGTGCCTTCGACGCCGACGCCCCAGAACACCAGCGGGTCGCGAAGGTAGTAGGAATGGCTGTTGTAGTGGTCGACCCAGGCGGCGGGATACGAGCTCTTGTAGATCAACGGGGTCGCAAATCGGATATGCAGCCCGACGGTGTAGCCCATGGGGGCCAGCCTATCGAGCTGTTCAAGCAGCACAGCTATCGCCTTCCGTTCGGACATTCCCGATCACATCCTTACTCGCACCTTGATTCTACTGAAAATTGATCTTGGTCCTTACGGATTTCTTTTCAAGCTAGCACTTGCATGGCGGAAAGAAGTTAAGAATTCAACCTTTTCAATGAAGAAGGCCCGCCGGTCGGCGGGCCATCTGCGGTTGAGTGACTTAGTTGCCTCAGGCTTCGGCAGCTTCTGACCGCGCGCGGTCCGCAGCACCCTTGGCCGAAGAATCCCGGTCGACGAATTCGATGATCGCCATCGGCGCCATGTCGCCATAGCGGAAACCGGCCTTCAGGATACGGACATACCCGCCCTGGCGGTCCTTGTAGCGGGGCCCGAGGATCTCGAACAGGCGCGCGACATGCTTGTCTTCCTTGAGCTGGGCATCGGCCTGGCGACGGGCATGCAGGTCGCCCCGCTTGGCCAGCGTGATCAGCTTCTCGACGATCGGGCGAAGTTCCTTGGCCTTGGGCAGGGTGGTCTTGATCTGCTCGTGCTCGATCAGCGAGCCGGCCATGTTGGCGAACAGCGCCTTGCGGTGTTCGTGGGTACGGTTCAGGCGGCGGTAGCCGCGGGCGTGACGCATGATGGTCTCCTA
>NZ_JAEULP010000058.1 GCF_016792905.1 Tabrizicola sp. | reverse complement strand
GACGCCGAGGAGGCCGACCGGCTGGCCCTGTCGCTGGAGGTGATCGAGGCCACGCTCTCCGACCCCGCGCTGAAGGGCTGGGACGGGTTCGGCGTGGTGGTGCAGGCCTATGGCCGAAGGGCCGGGGCGGTGATCGACTGGCTGCATGCGCTGGCCACCCGGCTGGATCGCAAGATCATGGTCCGGCTGGTGAAAGGCGCCTACTGGGACGCCGAGGTGAAGCGGGCGCAGGTCCTGGGCCTCGCCAGCTTCCCCGTCTTCACCCGCAAGCAATCCACCGACGTCAGCTACATCGCCAATGCGCGGAAGCTTTTGTCGCTGACCGACCGCATCTATCCGCAGTTCGCCACCCACAACGCCCATACCGTCGCCGCCATCCTGCATCTGGCCAAGGTGCAGGGGCTGAGGGCGCGGGACTACGAATTCCAGCGTTTGCATGGCATGGGCGAGCGGCTGCATGACATCGTGCTGACCGGCAACGCCACCCGCTGCCGGATCTATGCCCCGGTCGGCGCTCACCGCGACCTCCTTGCCTACCTCGTCCGCCGCCTCCTGGAGAACGGCGCGAACTCCAGCTTCGTCAACCAGATCGTCGATGAGGACGTGCCGCCGGAACAGGTCGCCGCCTGCCCGCTGACCATGGTCGAGGCGCTGGCGGTGATCCCCAGCCCGGCGCTGGCCACCGGCCCCGCGCTCTTTGCGCCGCGCCGGAACTCGAAGGGCTGGGACCTGACCGACACCGCCGATCTCGCCGCCATCGAAGCCGCCCGCGCGCCTTTCGCCGACGCCCCGTTCGACGCCGCCCCGCGCCTTGCAGGACGGGTCGTCGGCGGTGCGCAGCTTGCCGTCCTGAACCCCGCGACCGGGGCACTGGTCGGCCATGTCACCACGGCGGGCCTGCCGGATGTCGACACCGCGCTCCGTCTCGCCGAACCCTGGACCGCCGCCGCACCGGAGCGCAGCCTGGTCCTGAACCATGCCGCCGACCGGATGGAGGCCGATACGGGGCGCATCTTCGCGCTTCTGGCGCGCGAGGCGGGCAAGACCCTCGCCGACGCCGTGGCCGAACTGCGCGAGGCGGTGGATTTCCTGCGCTACTACGCCAGCCAGACCACGCAAGCCCACCCGGCGCGCGGCGTCTTTGCCTGCATCAGCCCGTGGAACTTCCCGCTCGCCATCTTCTGCGGCCAGATCGGCGCCGCGCTTGCCGCCGGGAATGCTGTCCTCGCCAAGCCCGCCGAACAGACCCCGCTGATCGCCTCCCTTGCCGTCGACCACCTGCTGGCCGCCGGAGTGCCCCCGACCGCCCTTCAGCTTCTGCCCGGCGACGGCAGTGTCGGCGCCGCCCTGACCCGCGACCCTCGCGTGAATGGCGTGGCCTTCACCGGCTCGACCGAAACCGCACAGGCCATTCGCCGCTCCATGGCCGCCCACCTCGACCCGACCGCGCCACTGATTGCCGAAACCGGCGGCCTCAACGCCATGCTGGTCGATTCGACCGCGCTCCCCGAACAGGCGGTGCGCGACATCATCGCCTCGTCGTTCCAGTCGGCTGGCCAGCGCTGCTCCGCCCTCCGCTGCCTCTATGTGCAGGAGGACGTGGCCCATACCGTCACCGAAATGCTCTTCGGCGCGATGGAGGACATGGCGCTTGGCGATCCATGGGCCCTGGCCAGCGACATCGGCCCGGTGATCGACGCCGAGGCGCAGGCGGGCATCCGCGCTTACGTCGACGCCGCCCGGGCCGAAGGCCGGGTGCTGAAAGACCTGAAAGTCCCGGGGCAGGGCACCTTCATCGCCCCGACCGTCCTCAAGGTCAAAGGCATCGAGGACATGCCGCGCGAGATCTTCGGCCCGGTGCTGCACATCGCCGCCTTCAAGGCCTCCGAGATCGACAAGGTCATCGCCACGATCAACGCCACCGGCTACGGCCTGACCTTCGGCCTGCATTCCCGCATCGACGACCGCGTCCAGCACATCGTCGACGGCCTGCATGTCGGCAACACCTATGTCAACCGCAACCAGATCGGCGCGGTGGTGGGCAGCCAGCCCTTCGGCGGCGAGGGATTGTCCGGCACCGGACCCAAGGCGGGCGGGCCGCACTACCTGACCCGCTTCACCCGCGCCCCGGCGCCGGAGGCGAGCCCTGACGATGCTGCAACCCCGGCCGCCGAGGTCGCGCGCGCGCTCGCGGCCCCCGTGCCGGTCGCCGAGGCCCGGGCCGAGAACATGCCGGGGCCGACGGGTGAATCGAACCGGCTGACCATGACCCCGCGCGCGCCGCTTCTCTGCCTTGGTCCCGGTCGGGCCGCGGCGCTTGCCCAGGCAGAAGCGGTGCGCAAGCTCGGCGGCCAGGCGGTCGAGGCTCCCGGCCTTGCGCCCGACGCCCTGACCACGCTTGCCGGCTTCTCCGGCGCCCTCTGGTGGGGGGATGCCGAGGCGGGCCGGGCTTTTGCGCAGGCGCTGTCTGCGCGGAAAGGGCCGATCCTGCCGCTGATCGCGATGCCGGACGCCGGGCACACCCATCTGGAACGGCATCTCTGCATCGACACCACCGCCTCGGGCGGCAACGCGCAGCTTCTGGCTGCCGCGTCCGAAGTCTAGGCACGGACGCCGGACAAGTACGCTTCCCTCCCCACGGTAGGAAGGGATGGGGCGGGGGAGCAGTCACTCCGCTTGACGCCAAATCGCGGATCGGAAAGGCTGCCGCCCATGTTTCCGATCCGCGACCACAACCCTTCGGGGCAGACCCCTTACGTCACCATCGCGCTGATCGCGATCAACATCCTCGTCTTCGTCGGCTATTTCACCAGCCTGTCGGAATGGCAGCTGAACAACTTCTTAATGACCTGGGGCCTTGTTCCCGCCCGCTTCACCGCGGGGCAGGGGTACGAGACGCTGATCACCTCGATGTTCCTGCACGGCGGCTGGATGCATCTGGGCGGGAACATGCTGTTCCTGTGGATCTTCGGCGACAACCTTGAGGAGGAGATGGGCCATCTGGGTTTCCTGGTCTTCTACCTCGCCTGCGGGGCTGCCGCGGGGCTGGGGCAGGTGCTGCCCGACCCCGGCTCGCCGATGCCGATGGTCGGCGCCTCGGGCGCGATTGCCGGGGTGATGGGGGGCTATCTCCTGCTCTTCCCGAAGGCCAGGGTCGACGTCCTCTTCATCTTCGTGATCTTCTTCCGCATCTTCGCCATCCCCGCCTGGATCGTCCTTGGCATCTGGCTCGGGATCCAGATCTTCTCGGGCGTCGCCACCCCCAGCGAGGCGGGCGGGGTCGCCTACTGGGCGCATGTCGGCGGCTTCGTCGCGGGCCTCGTCTTCACCTTGCCCGCCTGGCTGCGACGGGGCGCCGGGGGCTACTGGCAGGCGACCGAGGGCCACCCGCCGCATCCCGGGACGCAGTTCGAAGCCTCGCGCTCCAACATCCCGCTGGTTCGCCGACGCCGCTGAAGCGCGCGCTTTGCGGTTTGGCCTTCGCGGGCGTAGGATCGCTCCGGGGAGGGTCCCGCGATGCTCCGCCTGTGCTGCCTGCTGTGCCTCACCGTCCCCGCCCAGGCGGACTGCCGCCTTGCGCTGGCGCTCGCGGTCGATGTCTCGCGCTCGATCGACGCGCAGGACTATGTGATCCAGACCGATGGCCTTGCCGGGGCGCTTTCGGACAAGGACGTGCGGGCGGCCATCTTCGGCCCCGAGGGCGAGGTGGCGCTGGCCATCTACTACTGGTCCGGCAAGGGCTATCAGGACCTCGTCCAGCCCTGGGTGATCCTCGACAGCCCCGAGGCGCTGGATGCCGCCATCTGGGAGGTCCGCCGCACCCCGCGCCCCGAGGCACCCTTGGCAACCGCCTTGGGCGATGCGCTCAGCTATGGCCTCGATCTGATGGGGGACGCCCCCGCTTGCGAGCGCCGGGTGATCGACGTCGCCGGGGACGGGCGCAACAACGACGGCATCTCGGTCGCCCGCACCTACGAGCGCGAGGATTTCACCGGAATCATCGTGAACGGACTGGCCGTGGGCGAGCACGAGGCCGACATCGTCGAATATTACCATGACGAAGTGATCCGCGGTCCCGGCGCCTTTGTCGAACTTGCGCCCCGGCAGACCGACTACCCGGCCGCGATCCAGCGCAAGCTTCTGCGTGAGCTGGAGGGGCCGATGATCGGTGCCTTGCGGCGGCCGGGTCCGGCCAGACTCTGACCCAAACCCGCCACGATTACGGGAATCCTGACCGGAATTTCGCCGGTTTTCCGTTGACTACTGCACGGATACGGGAATCCTTCCCGGTATTGATAGACACATTCGGAGGTTTCCATGCGTCGCCATTTTGCCGCGCTGCTGATGGGCCTGCTGCTGCTCCCCGGGGCCGCGCTCGCGGAACGCATCGTCGCCCATGTCTCGATCACCAGCCAGGAGATGAAGGTCTACCACGAGGGGCGGCTCATCTACACCTGGCCCGTCTCCACCGCCAAGCGGGGCAGCATCACCCGGCCCGGCACCTTTGCGCCCGAGTTCCTGTCGCGCAACCACCGCTCGCGCCGTTACAACAACGCGCCGATGCCCTTCGCCATCTTCTACGACGGCAATTACGCCATCCACGGCACCGACCAACTCAAACGGCTCGGAACACCCGCCAGCCACGGCTGCGTCCGGCTGGATCCGAAGAACGCCAAGATTCTGTTCGAGATGGTCAAGGCCGAAGGCATGGAAAACATGCGCGTGGTGATTGTTCAGTAGGTCGCGTTCAGCGCCCGGACGATCCGTGACAGCATCGCCTTCGCGCGGTCCCAGTCGGCATCACTGGCAAGTGGCAACCCGCTGAACCGGCCCGAGGTCGCCCCCGCCAGCACCAGATGCTGGATCGCCGCGATCAGGATCGCGTTCAGCGCGGGGGCATCAAGGCCCGCCACCGGCTGCCGGTCGCCCCGCAGCCGCGCCACCAGTTCCCCCATCGCCCGCGCCCGCTGGTCCGACAGGCGACGAACCTGCGGCGAGGGGTCCGACAGTTCCCAGGCCACCAGCTTCTGCATCAGCGAATCGGCGCGCAGCGCGTCGAGATAGGCCAGCATCACCGCCTCGACCAGATCGCCGTAGCCCGGGCCGACATTTCCCGCCAGAACCGGGGCCAGACGGGTGGCGACCCATCCCGCCAGAGCCTCTCCCAATGCATCGACCAGTCCGTCCAGCCCGCCGAAGTAGCGGTAGATCAGCTGCTTGTCGAAGCCCGATCGCCGCGCCAAGGCATTGACGCCAAAGCCGGAAAACCCCTCTTCGGCCAGAAGCGCCTGCGCGGCGGCCAGTATCGCCGTGCGCGTCTCTTCGCGATTGCGAGGGCGCGGGGCGGGGGGCGGATCACTCGTTTCGGGCATCGGCAGGCAACTCCATTGCATATGTCACCGACTGGTGATATACGTTTGTCACCATACAGTGACACACCTGAACCCCGAGGACAACATGCAGCGCATCATTCTGGGAGCGGCCGCCCTTCTTCTGGCCATCGCCTTCAACCTGCCCTTCGCCCTTCTCGCCTCCAGCTTCGACTACCCCGACATCCTGCGCCGCCCGGCGGGCGAGGTGCTGGATGCCTTCGCCGCCGGGGGCGCCCCCCTGATCCTCACCTGGTACGCCTTCGCGCTCTCCGCCGTCGGCCTGATCTTCTTCGCCCCCACGCTCGCACTTGCCACTGCCGACTGGGCCCGCCGCCCCGGTCTTGCCGTCGCCGCGGCGCTGATGGGCGCGCTGGCGGGCATCGCGCAGGCCATCGGCCTTTTCCGCTGGGTCTTCGCCGTGCCCGCGCTGGCGACGCTCCACGCCGACCCCGCCACCGACGCCGCCACCCGCGCCAGCCTGGAAACCGCCTTCACGCTTCTGAACGGCTGGGGCGGCGTCGCCATCGGCGAACACCTGGGCCAGATCCTGACCCTCGCCTGGGTCACGCTCGCCGCCCTGCAAGCCCTGTCCACTGGCCAGCGCTTCGCGAAACCTGGCGCGGCCGTCGCCGCCCTTGCCGTGGTTGGCATCGGCATCGGCCTTGGCGAAGGCCTCTCCATCGCCCTCGGCCACGAGGCGCCCCTCCTCGCCATGGCCACCGTCGCAGGCTACCTCGCCTTCTCGCTCTGGCTTCTCGTCACCGGCGCTGGCCTCATCGCGCACTCTTTCTTTCCGGCGCGCCAGACCCTATAGACCGCGCCTGAACCACCGGGAATGACACGATGCAAGGCTCTGCCAACCTGAACCTGATGATCAAGGCCGCCCGCAAGGCCGGACGCAGCCTGGTGAAGGACTTCCGCGAGGTCGAGAACCTGCAAGTCTCGACCAAGGGGCCGGGCGATTTCGTCTCGAAAGCCGACCGCGAGGCCGAGCGGCTGATCAAGGAAGAACTCCTCGGCGGCCGCCCGACCTATGGCTGGATTGGCGAGGAAACCGGGGTGCAGGCCGGTGCCGACCCGACCCGGCGCTGGATCGTCGATCCGCTGGACGGGACCACGAACTTCCTGCACGGGATGCCGCACTGGGCTGTCTCGATTGCGTTGGAACACAAGGGCGAGATCGTCAGCGCCGTCGTCTATGACCCGGCCAAGGACGAGATGTTCTGGGCCGAAAAGGGCGCTGGCTGCTGGCTGAACGACAACCGCCGCCTGCGCGTCTCGGGCCGCCGCGCCATGCACGAAGCGGTCTTCGCCACCGGCGTACCCTTCGGCGCGAAACAGACGCTGCCCGCGATGCTGAAGGACCTCGGTCGCTTGATGCCCGCCTGCGCTGGCGTCCGCCGCTGGGGCGCGGCCTCGCTCGACCTCGCCTATGTCGCCGCCGGTCGATTCGACGGCTACTGGGAGCGCGAGCTGTCCGCCTGGGACATCGCCGCCGGGATCCTGCTGGTCAAGGAGGCCGGCGGCCTGGTCGAGGGGCTGCGCGAGGGCACCGATCCCCTGGACGGCGCGCTGATCGCGGCGAACGACGGGCTTTTCAAGCCGATGGCCGACACCATCCGCGCCTGAGGCCGATTTCTTCGAAGAAATCGCACCGGAGCCTTCAAAGGCTCCGAACCGGAGTTTTCGAAAGGGTCTACCACAGCTGGGCGGTCCTGAGGGTATGCTAAGGTGCTCTCATGGCTTGGAAAAACCGCTACCTGTTTCGGGGGAGAATTTCGGAGCGGAAGTTCCGCGATCTTCTGCGGCTCTTTGCGCTCGACATCACGGCAGATCGCGCGGCCGAACTGACCGGGCTGCACCACAACACCACGCTTGCGATCTACCGCCTCTTGCGCCTGCGGATGGCGGAACTGGCCCGCGAGGGCTGCCCGTTCCGCGGCCAGGTCGAGATCGATGAAAGCTACTTCGGGCCCGCGCGCGTCCGGGGCCAGCGCGGACGCGGCGCGGGCCGCAAGACCCCGGTCTTCGGCATCCTCGAACGCGGCGGGCGCGTCCACTGCCAGATCGTGAAAAACTGTTCGAAAGCAACACTCACGGCCATCCTGAGAGGCCAGGTCGCCCAGGAGGCCACAATCACCTCCGACGGCTTTCCCGCCTATCACGGCCTGGTCGAGGCCGGCTTCTCGCGCCACCACAGGATCGACAAATACGCCGATCCCAACAAGCCCGTCTTCAGCGAAGGCGGCGTCCACATCAACGGCATCGAGAGCTTCTGGAGCTACGCCAAACGCCGCCACCAGAAGTTCAACGGACTGCGCAACAATGCCTTCCCCATCTTCCTCAAGGAAACCGAGTTCCGCTTCAACAACCGCTCAAACGACCTCTACAAAATCCTCCTCAAATCCTGCAGACTATCACCCCTCAGGTCACCTCAGCTGTGGTAGACCCTTTCGAAAACTCCGGTCCCCGTATCCCGTCGGGCGGTCAAGTGGAAGACCCTAACAACTCCTGAACGTCCGCGCGCAACCCTTTGATTTCATTGCGTGCGAAAATCTGTCCACCGTGGACACCCTTGACAGCATAAAGTCGAAGCCCCCCTACCCGCGCTGCAATTTCACCGGCTCCGACCGCGCCAGCCGCAGGAAATGCGCGATGTAGGGCTTGGCCGCATCCTCCTCCCGCGTCGCCGCATACATCCGTTTCGTGACCACCTCCGGTCCCAGCGGCCGGGTGATGTAGTCCGCGTTCGTCTTCACCTCGCGCATCACCCAGTCCGGCAGCACCGCCACCCCCCGGTTCGACCCCACCAGCATCAGGATCACCGCCGTAAGTTCCGCCGTCCGCTGCGCCCGTGGTTCTACCTTGGCCGGGGTCAGCACTTCGGTGAAGATGTCCAGCTTGTCGCGGCTGACCGGGTAGGTGATCAGCACCTGGTCGCGGAAATCTTCCGCCGTGATGAACTCCTTCGCCGCCAAGGGGTTCTGCGCCGATCCGACAAAGGTCGGGTGATAGTCGAACAGCGGGTTGAACACGATCCCCGGCGGCGGTTCCCGGTCTGAACTGATCACCAGATCCACATCCTCCCGGTTCAGCGCGGGCAGGGCCTCGAACGCCAACCCCGCCCGGATGTCGACGTCGATCTCCGGCCAGGCATGGCGGAACATCTCCAACACCGGGAACAGCCAGTCGAAACAGGCATGGCATTCGAAGGCGATGTGCAGCCGCCCGGTCCGCCCCGCCCGCAGCGCGCGGAACTCCTCCTCCATCGCGTCGATCTCGGGCAGGATGCGCTCTGCCGCCCGCAGCATCCGCACCCCCGCCGCCGACAGCCGCATCGGTTTCGACCGGCGCACGAACAGCTCCATCCCCGCCTGCGCCTCAAGCCCCGCAACCTGATGCGACAGCGCCGACTGCGTCATGTTCAGAACGTCCGCCGCCCGGGCAAGCCCCCCGGCCTGCTGGATGGCGCGGATCGTCCGCAGGTGGCGCAGCTCGATGTACATGAATGAACCTCATGAAGATCGTGAGAACTATGAATTGGTCTCACATCGAATAATCCGCCACAAGGGGCCATCGAAGGAGAGACCCATGCCCAACGCGCCCCGCATCAGCTTTGAATTCTTCCCGCCGCAGTCGCTGGACGCCTCGTTCCGGCTGTGGGAGACGGTGCAGGCGCTGGCCCCGATGCAACCCTCCTTCGTCTCGGTCACCTATGGCGCGGGCGGCACCACCCGGACCCTGACGCATGACGCGGTCTCGACCATCCATCGCAACTACGGCCTCAAGGTCGCGGCCCACCTGACCTGCGTCGATGCGACCCGGACCGAAACGCTGGCCATCGCCGAATCCTATGCCGCCGCCGGCGTGACCGAGATCGTCGCCCTGCGCGGCGACGCCCCGAAAGGCGCGCAACGCTTTGTCCCGCATCCCCTTGGCTTCGCCAATTCGGTGGAACTGGTGGAGAAGCTGGCCCGCACCGGCAAGTTCAAGATCCGCGTCGGCGCCTACCCGGAACCGCATCCTGATGCCGCCGACGCGACCTCCGACGTGACCTGGCTGAAACGCAAGATCGACGCGGGCGCCTCCTCGGCGATCACCCAGTTCTTCTTCGACGCCGACACCTTCTTCCGCTTCCGCGATGCCTGCGTGAAGGCCGGGATCAACGCCCCGATCATCCCCGGCATCCTGCCGATCACCAGCTGGGAGGGTGCCAAGAAGTTCGCCCGCCGCTGCGGAACCTCCGTCCCTCACAAACTCGACGAAGCCTTCACCACGGCCGCCCGCGACGGGCGAGAAGAGCTTCTGGCGCTGGCGCAATGCACCGCGCTTTGCGACCGGCTGGTGCAGGGTGGGGTTGAGGACCTGCACTTCTACACCCTGAACCGCCCGCACCTGACCCGGGAAGTCGTTCGCGCGCTGGGTATCCTGCCCGAGCTGGTGCTGGAGAAAGTGGCCTGATTTCAGCCCCTTTGGGGCAACCGATGTCTCCCTGGGCGGCTTTCCGACCTGTCCCCAGCAGGTGCCCGGAAGGCCGCCAATTTTTTGCCCGTTGCCCGCAGGGCCATATCGGCTAATCTCGCGCGACCCCAATGCGCGGACCTGAGATGCCCAAGCTCGTCACCCTCCTGAATGGCCCGAACCTCAACCTCCTCGGCCTGCGCCAGCCCGAAATCTACGGGCGCGAGACGCTGGACGACGTGGCGGCAAAGGTTTCGGACCTGGCCGAGGAGCTGGGCCTGACCCTCCGCGCGCTGCAATCGAACCACGAGGGCCAGCTTGTCGACTGGATCCACGAGGCCCGCGGCAAGTCCGCCGGGATCATCATCAACCCCGGCGCCTATTCCCACACCTCCATCGCGATCCTCGACGCGCTCCACGCCTATGACGGCCCGGTCATCGAGGTCCACATCTCCAACATCCACAAGCGCGAGGCCTTCCGGCATCATTCCTACGTCTCCGCCCGTGCCGATGGCGTCATCGCGGGCTGCGGCACCGAGGGCTACCTCCTGGCGCTCCGCCGGATCGCCACGCTCCTCAAGGCATGACCGACCGCTTCCGCTGGCACCCCGAGGCCCGGCTGTTCGGCAGCACCGGGGGCGAGATCGGGCGAGCTGATCCGGGCGGGTTTCCGGCTTCGGCCGGCACGATCCTGCCCGACAGTCCCCAGGGCCTTGCCGCCGCCATCGGCCACCCCGCCTTCCGCATCGGCGCCCCCGATCAGCCGCCGCCGGACCCGCACGACCAGCCGGTCTTCGAAACCCTGACCTCCGGCTCCACCGGCCAACCCCGCCGCATCCGCCGCACGCAGGCCTCCTGGACCGCCAGCTTTGCCGTCAACGCCAGCCTCGGCATCCGCCCCGCCACACGCGTCGCCACGCTGGGCCGCCTCATCCACTCCCTCTCTCTTTATGGCGCCATCGAGGGCCTGCACCTCGGTGCCCACGTCCACCTCCTGGCCGACCTCCGCCCCGACCGCCAGCGCGCCGCCCTCGCCCATCACCGCATCACCCACCTCTACGCCACCCCTGCGCAACTGCGTCTGATCCTCGGCCCCGAGACGCTCCCCGACCTCCGCCTCATCCTCACCGGCGGCTCCAAGCTCGACCCCGCCCTCCGCGCCGCCCTCAAGATCCTCGCCCCCAAGGCCCAACTTCGCGAGTTCTACGGCGCGGCCGAGACCAGCTTCATCACCCTCGCCGACGAGACGACCCCGGAAACCTCCGTCGGCCGCCCCTATCCCGGCGTGGACATCACCCTCGACCCGACCGGAGAGGTCTGGGTCAAAAGCCCCTACCTCTTCCTCGGCTACGCTGATACCAGCCGCCCCCCTGCCTTTCACACTTGCCCAAATATCCCCGCCGGAGGCCCTTCGCCCGAGCCGGTTGCGCGTTCTTCACGCGCAGAGGCGAGACAAGAGGCTTGCGCGTCAGCGCTCAATTCAACAACCCCCGCTACCCGCTGGCGCGACGGCTGGCTCTCGGTGGGCGAAATCGGCAGTCTCGACAACGGCTTCCTCACCCTGAAAGGCCGCGCGGGCCGGATGGTCACGGTTGCCGACCAGAACGTGTTCCCCGAGGAAATCGAAACCCTCCTCGAAACGCTCCCCGGCGTCACCCGCGCTGCCGTCCTGCCGGTGCCGGACGCGAAGCGCGGCCATACCCTCATCGCGATCCTGCAAGGCGACCCCACGCAGGAGGCCGTGATCCTCACGGCACTCCGAAACCAGATCGGCCCGCTCAAATCCCCCCGGGCGCTCATCTGGCGCGATGACTGGCCCATGCTCGCCTCAGGCAAGACCGACCTCAAGGCGCTGGAGGCCGCGCTATGGCCCGCCTGATCGCCGCCCGTCGCTCCGCCGTGGTGCCCCGGGGCGGGGCCTTTGCGCGCTTGCGGATCGAAGACCTCGCCGCCCCGGTCCTGCGGGCCTGCCTGACCGATGCCGGGATCGACGCCACCCAGGTCGACGAGGCCATCCTGTCGAACGCTCTCGGCGCAGGCGGCAACCCCGCCCGCCGTGTCTCCCTTGCCGCCGGCCTGCCGGACACCGTCGCGGGCTTGACCACCGACCGGCAATGCGCGGGTGGACTTGACGCCATCCTGCTGGCGAAAGCCCTCGTCGACTCCGGCGCCGCCGATGTCGTCCTCGCCGGAGGCGTCGAAAGCTACTCCCGCCGCCCGCTGCGCCTGCGGACCGACCCCGACGGTGGCCCGCCCGTGCCTTACGAGCAGGCCCCCTTCACCCCCTGGCCCGACCGCGACCCCGACATGGCCGAGGCGGCAGCGGCCCTTGCGCAGCGTCTGAACATCACGCGCGCGCGGCAAGAGGCCTGGGCGGCGCAAAGCCACGCCAAGGCTCTCGCCGCCGACCTCAGCGCCGAAATCGTCCCCCTGGACGGCGTCACCCGCGACGCCTTCCCGCGTGTCCTCTCGCCAAGGCTCCTCGCCCGCGCCCCGGTCCTGACCGGCAGCATCACTGCCGCCACCGCCGCCGTCGCCGCCGATGCCGCCGCCGTCTGCCTTGTGGTGTCCGACCGCATCGCGCGGGGCAGGGGCCTCGCCCTTCTTGGCGGGGCAACGCTGGGCGGCACCCCGGAAGAACCCGGCCTCGCCCCCGTCGCCGCGATCCGGCGCATCTGGCGGGGCGAACCCCTGGCACAGGCCGAAATCATGGAGGCCTATGCCGTCCAGGCCCTTGCGGTGATCGACGGCACTGGCCTCGACCCTCAGATCATCAATCCCGCAGGTGGCGGGCTGGCGCGCGGCCATCCCATCGGCGCGTCAGGCGCAATCCTCGCGGTGCGCCTGTTCCACGGCCTCAAGCAGGGCAGGGGTCTCGCCGCCATCGCGGCGGCGGGCGGGATCGGGACGGCGCTGCTGGTCGAGGCGCCGACCTGAAATTCAGGCCCGCGACAGAAGCGAGGCAGGCCGCATCCGCGACAGGCTTTGCGTGACGAGACCCGCAATCACCGCCTTGACGGCATCACCCGGCAGGAAGGCTCCGGCCAGGAAGGCCGCCTCGCCCAGGGTCTTGCCCAGCACCACGGCCATGCCGATGATGCCGAAGACATACAACACGCCGATCCCGCCGATGACACTGGCCGCCGTCGCCGCCACGGCGGGCGACAGGGTCGTGCGCTCCATCACCCAGCCCGCGACAAAGGCCGCGACGGGGAAGCCCACCAGGAAGCCGACCGATGGCCCGGCAAAGACGCCGATTCCGCCCCGCCCGCCGGAGAGCAGCGGCAGTCCGGCCGCCACCAGCCCCAGGAACAGAAGGACCGCCAGCGCCCCGCGCTTGGCCCCCAGCACGGTGCCGCAGAGCATGATCCCCAGCGACTGTGCCGTGATCGGCACGCCGGCGGCCAGATCAATCTTCGGGATCAGCCCGAGAACCGCGATCAGCGCGGCGAAAAGGGCGATATGCGTCAGGTTGCGTTCCATCTGGTCCCCCGTTGGTTTTCGCCCTTTAACCAGCCCCGCCCCGCGCACGCAAGGCCTCGGCCACCCGGTCCGCATCGTCCAAGGCCGCCAGCGTCGCCGGAACCATGACCCGCCAGCGCGGGCGGCGGGGCGACCGGGCGGACCAGGATTGCCGGATCTGCCCCATCCGCTCCAGCATCACCGGGATGAAGCGGATCACCAGCGCGAAGGCCAGCGCCAACCGTCGCGGCGGCAGGATCGGCGCAAGGGGACGCGCGAGCCGCTCGAAGACCGCCAGCATGTCCGAAAGCCGCGTTGTCATCGTGACGAAATTCGCCAGCGCCACCGCCGTGACCATGCGCAGCAGGATCACCGCGCCGCCGGTCATATCCCCTGTCCAGAGGTGCCAGAGTCCCACGATCACCACGAAGGGCCAGAGCGGGGCCAGCTGCCGCAGGCCCGTCAGCGCAAACCGCCCGCCGCCTGTCAGGTACAGCACGACGGCCGCAGTGAAAGATCCGACCAGGGCCCACGGCGAGGTCAGGAGGAACAACCCCGTCGTCACCGCCGCAAGCGCCGCAAGCTTCGCCCCCGCAGCCAGCCGATGCGCCCAGGTCTCAACCGGCGAGGTCAGCGTCAGCATCGCGCGCTCCGATCCGACCCATCTCGGCGATGAAGGCCGGGACCACCTCGCCCGGAGGGCCATCCGCCACGATCCGCCCTTCCTCCAGCCACAGCACCCGGTCAGACCCCGCCAGCACCGCCGGGTCATGGGTGATCGTCACCAGCCGCTGCGGCAGGTCGGCAAAGCGGCGCGCCAGTCGCGCCTGCGTCGGCAGGTCCAGCCCGGCCAGCGGCTCGTCCAGAAGGATCGTGCGGGGGGACATCAGCAGGACTGACAGCAGGCAGAGGTAATGTCGCTGCCCCTGGCTCAGCGTCGAGACCGGGGCCTTCGCCCAGTGTGCCCGCCCCTCCGCCGCCAGCAACCCCGTCACCCGCTCCGCAGCCGTAGCCGCGGACAACCCCTGCTGCACCAGCCCGAAAGCCAGTTCCTCCTCGACGGTCGGAAACAGGATCTGGTGGTCGGGGTTCTGGAACAGGATGCCAAGTGCCGCCAGCGCTGCGCGGCGATCGGCAAAGGGGTCGGCGCCGTCCACCCGCACCGTCCCCGCATCGGCCGCGACCAGCCCCGCGATCAGCCGCAGAAGCGTGGTCTTGCCCGACCCGTTGCGCCCAAGAATGCCGATCCGGCCCTCGCTCAGCCGCAGGGTCAGCCCGTCCAGCACCAGACGCCCGCCCAGCCTGACGCTGGCGGCGGCGATCTCGATTCCGGGTGAAAGGTCAGGCATGAACGGCCCTGTGGCGGATTGCCCGCCCTTCTAGCGGCTCACGTCCGCACAGGAAAGGGGCCGACGCGCCGTGCCCGGCAGCGCGGTGCGCCCCGGCCCGCATCGGGGCCGGAGCGATGTCATCGCAGGCGCCTTACTGGCAGTTCGCGATGTATTTCTGGCCGTACTGGTCGCGGTAGTAGCACTTGCCCGACTGCGGCGCCGGCCCGATCAGCTGCGAGGCCACCACGCCGACGGCCGCACCGGCAATCGCGCCCTTGGTCCGGTCGGAATCCGACGAGATCGCCGCGCCAACCGCCGCCCCACCCAGGGCGCCGATCGCCGCGTTCTGCTCGGACGGCGTGCAGGCCGCAAGCGCCAGGGTCAGGATCGGAAGGGTCAGAAGGAAACGTTTCATTGTATCTGCTCCAGGTTGTGAGTCACTCGACGGACAGTAGCTGTCTCCCCCGCGCTTGGGGGCGGATTCTGGCACAATGGGCGGAAATTATCCGACCGCTGTCCCCGCAACAACTACGAAACCGCCGAAACGTTCCGTCGCTGCGCAGGGACGATCTTTGCCTTCGCCTTCCGTCAGCCCTGCCGCGCCGCCGCGACCGAGGCTTCCAGGATGTCCATCGCCTCGGCGAAATGCGCGTCCGGAATGGTGATCGGCGCCAGGAACCGGACCACGTTGCCGTAGACGCCACAGGTGAGGAGCAAGAGCCCCCGCTTCAGCGCCTCGGTCCGCACCCGGCCGGTGAAACCCGCATCGGGCTCCTTGGTGCCAGGGTTGGCGAATTCCACCGCCACCATGAAACCCGGGCCCCGGATGTCCACGATCTCCGGCGCCGTTGCCCGGATCGCCTCCAGCCGCTGCTTCAGACGGCTGCCAAGTTCGTTCGCCCGGGCGCAGAGGTCTTCTTCCTCGATCACGTCCAGCACCGCATTGGCCGCAGCGATTCCCAGAGGGTTCCCGGCATAGGTGCCGCCAAGGCCGCCTGGATTGGCCGCGTCCATCAGTTCCGCCTTGCCGGTGACGGCCGCCAGCGGCAGGCCCCCCGCCAGGCCCTTGGCCATGGTCGTCAGGTCGGCGGCCACGCCATGCATCTCCATCGCAAAGAGGTTCCCCGTGCGCGCAAAGCCGGTCTGCACCTCGTCGGCGATCATCACGATGCCATGCTGGTCGCACAAAGCGCGGATCGCCTTCACCAGATCGGTCGGCGCCGGGTTGAAGCCACCCTCGCCCTGCACCGGCTCGAAGATGATCGCGGCAACGCGCGCCGGGTCGAGATCGGCCTTGAACAGCTTCTCGATCCCCGCCATCGCGTCCTTGGTCGAAATCCCCTGCGGCCCCATCGGGAACGGGACGTGGAAGACGCCCGGCATCATCGAGCCGAAGCCCTTCTTGTAGGGCTCCACCTTGCCGGTCAGCGCCATGCCCATGAAGGTCCGGCCATGGAAGCCGCCGCCGAAGGCGATCACCGCATCGCGGCCCGTCGCGATCCGGGCAATCTTGATCGCGTTCTCGCAGGCTTCGGCCCCGGTGGTCACGAAGATCGTCTTCTTCTTGAAGCTGCCCGGAACCCTGTCGTTCAGCCGCTCTGCAAGCCGGATGTAGTTTTCATAGGGCATCACCTGATGGCAGGTATGGGTGAACTTCGCCATCTGGTTCGCCACCGCCGCCATGATCTTCGGGTGGCAATGCCCGGTGTTCACCACCGCGATCCCGGCGGCAAAGTCGATATAGCGGTTGCCCTCGATGTCCCAGATTTCCGAGTTCAGCGCCTTGTCGGCGTAGATCTGCGTCATCATCCCCACCCCGCGCGAGATGGCTTCGTCGCGGCGCTTGGCTACTTCGGCGTTCAGCATGGTCTTGCTCCCAGAGACATGTAGGTACCCCCGCAGGCCAGACTCAGACCTCGGGCTTTGGGCCATTTGATCAAATATCTGCGCCGGGTTCAATCCTTCCCTCGGGGATCAACCGGATTAAGCAGTCGTTAACCTTGGCAGGTGCAGGCTGCGACCAGCGAACGAGGCGAGGTCCATCATGCCGGACGGGCAGCTTTCCACCCCATCCCACCCCACATCCCGGACAGAGGATGACCGTTTCGACCGGCTCCGCCTGATCCGGTCCCGCAGGGTGGGCGCTGTCACCTTCCACCGGCTTCTGGCCGAACACGGCTCGGCTCGCGCGGCACTTGCGGCCTTGCCCGCCATTGCCAGGGCTGCCGGGGTGGAGGAGTATGAGGCCTGCCCTGTCGGCGTCGTCCAGGCCGAACTGAGCCAGGGCAAGGCCCTCGGTGCCTGCCTGCTTTTGCATGGTGGGCCCGCCTATCCGCAGGCCCTGATGGAAATCCCCGATGCGCCCCCGGTGCTTTGGGCACTGGGCGACATCTCCCTCCTCAACCGCCCCGCCGTGGGCATGGTCGGCGCCCGCAACGCCTCCTCCCTCGGCGTCCGCATGGCCCGCCGCCTGGGCCTTGGCCTCTCCGAGGCTGGCTTCACCGTGGTCTCCGGCCTTGCCCGCGGCATCGACACCGCCGCACATGAAGCTGCGCTGGAAGCCGAAGGCCGCACGGTCGCCGTGATGGCAGGCGGGATCGACGTGATCTATCCGCCTGAGAATGCCGCCCTTGCGGCAGCCCTCGACGCCACGGGCTGCCGAATCAGCGAACACCCCCCCGGACTTGAACCGCAGGCCCGCCACTTCCCCCTGCGCAACCGCATCGTCGCCGGTCTGTCGCGCGCTGTCATCGTGGTCGAGGCGGCGGCGAAATCCGGCAGCCTGATCACCGCGAAGGCCGCGCTCGACTATGGTCGCGACGTGATGGCCGTCCCAGGCCACCCCTTCGACGCCCGCGCCTCGGGCTGCAACATGCTGATCCGCGACGGCGCGCTTCTGGTGCGCGGGCCGCAGGATGTGCTGGAGGCTCTCGGCGCGCCCGGTGCTGCCCAGACCGAACCCGAGATGCGCCTTCCCCCGCTGCCCGGCCCCACTGCCCCCCAGCGCCCGCTGAAGGATGTGGCGCTTCTCCATTCCATGATCCTGAACCGCCTTGGTCCCAGCCCCCTCGCCGAAGACCAACTGATGCGCGACCTGAACGTCACGTCCGCCCAGCTTGCCCCTGAACTCCTGACGCTGGAGCTTGACGGCCGCATCTCCCGCCAGCCCGGCGGCCTTCTGGCGCGGGTATCGTAGGGTGGGTGCCAACCCACCATCCCCGGCCAGCCCCGATTCGCGGCGAATGGTTAACGACTGCCGTTCCGTACGCGCGTAGAGACGGAAGGAAGACGGAGTAAAGACGCAGGGAAGATGCCAGGAAGGCACCCCTATTTTACAGATTAACTTAGCGTCCCCAACGACTTGCGGCGTCGCACCTGCTATCTCTCGTCCCGTTGCGCAGATAGGTGTTCACCTCTCCGAAACCATGACCGCGCCGACCTCCCCTTCCTGCGCCGCAAAGACGCTACACTTACCCCCCGGTTGACAACCGCCGCCCATCCCCCACATGTTGCCGCGCCATTTCCAGGGCCGGGAGTTTCAGGAAACATGCCAGTCGTCGTCGTCGAATCCCCCGCCAAGGCCAAGACAATCAACAAGTATCTCGGCCCCGACTTCACGGTCCTCGCCTCCTACGGCCATGTCCGTGACCTGCCCGCCAAGGACGGCTCGGTCGACCCCGAGCATGGATTCGACATGCTTTGGGAAGTCGCGCCCGAATCGAAGAAACACGTCCGTGCCATCGCCGAGGCGCTGAAATCCGACGACACGCTGATTCTCGCCACCGACCCTGATCGTGAGGGCGAGGCGATCAGCTGGCATCTGAAGGAAGCCCTGCAAAGCTCTCTGAAAAAAGGGAAAAACGTCGCCCGCGTCACCTTCAACGCCATCACGAAAGACGCCGTGACCAAGGCGATGAAGGAACCCCGCGACATCGACACGCCCTTGGTCGAAGCCTATCTCGCCCGCCGCGCGCTCGACTATCTCGTCGGCTTCACCCTCTCCCCCGTCCTGTGGCGCAAACTCCCCGGCGCGAAGTCGGCGGGCCGCGTCCAGTCCGTCTGCCTCCGCCTGATCGTCGAGCGGGAAATGGAGATCGAGGCCTTCAAGGCCCAGGAATACTGGACCGTGAAAGCCGTCTTCCGCACCCCCCGCGGGCAGGAGTTCGAGGCCGGGATGGTCACGCTCGGCGGCAAGAAGCTGACCAAGTTCGACATCCCCACCGCCACGGCCGCTGAACTGGCGGTGCAGGCCGCGAAGTCGCGCGATTTCAAGGTGATGGCGGTCGAATCGAAGCCCGCGACCCGCAACCCCTGGCCGCCCTTCATGACCTCGACCCTCCAGCAGGAGGCCTCCCGCAAATACGGCATGGGCGCAAAACAATGCATGAACGCCGCGCAACGCCTGTATGAGGCGGGGCATATTACCTATATGCGAACCGACGGCATCGACATGGCCCCCGAAGCGGTGATGGCCGCCCGCGACGAGATCAGGCGTCGCTTCGGGGCGGACTACGTCCCGGATTCTCCCCGCATGTACAAGAACAAGGCCAAGAATGCTCAGGAAGCACATGAATGCATCCGGCCGACCGACATGGGCCTTGGGCCGGAGAAAATCCGGGTCGAGGACGACCAGCGCAAGCTTTACGACCTGATCTGGAAGCGCACCATCGCGTCCCAGATGTCTGCCGCCCGGCTGGAGCGGACGGCGGTCGACCTCGCCTCGCCCGACGGGCAGGTGGCGTTCCGCGCCAATGGTCAGGTGGTCCTGTTCGACGGCTATCTCAAGGTCTACGACCAAGGCCGTGATGACGAGGACGAGGACGAAGGCCGCCTGCCGCAGGTGATGCAGGGCGAAGCGGTGGACAAGGGTGCGATCACCCCCGACCAGCATTTCACCCAACCCCCGCCGCGCTATACCGAGGCGACGCTGGTCAAGCGGATGGAGGAACTGGGGATCGGGCGCCCGTCGACCTATGCCAGCGTCCTGACCACGATCGTCGACCGCGAATATGTGCGGAAGGACAAGAACCGGCTGTTCCCGGAAGACAAGGGGCGGCTGGTCACGGCCTTCCTGTCGAACTTCTTCCACCGCTATGTCGAGTATGATTTCACCGCCGACCTGGAGACCGAGCTTGACGATGTCTCGGCCGGCGACCGCGACTACAAGGACGTGCTGGCACGGTTCTGGCGCGACTTCTCTGCCGCGATCGCCGAGACGGCGGACCTGCGGATCGGGGAAGTGCTGGGAAAAATCGACGATTTCCTCGCCCCGCATCTTTACCCGCCCCGCGCCGATGGCGGCGACCCGCGCGTCTGCCCGACCTGCGGAACCGGGCGGCTGCACCTGAAGACGGCGCGGTCCGGCGGGGCGTTCATCGGCTGTGGCAACTATCCCGAGTGCCGGTATACGAGGCCGCTGGCCGGGGATGCGGAAAGCGTTGCTTCCGATGGGCGGATTCTGGGGCAGGACGAACAGGGTAACGAGATCAGTCTGCGGGCAGGTCGTTTCGGGCCCTATGTCCAGCGGGGTGAGGCCAGCGAAGCCAACCCGAAGCCCGACCGGGCCAGCCTGCCAAAGGGCTGGTCGCCGGATGGGTTGACGCTGGAGCGGGCGCTGGCCTTGCTGTCGCTGCCGCGCGAGGTTGGCAAGCACCCGGCGGATGGCGTGCTGGTCGAGGCGGGGATCGGGCGGTTCGGACCCTATGTGAAGCACGGGGCGGTCTATGCCAACATTCCGGAGGTGGAGGAGGTCTTCACCATCGGGATGAACCGGGCGGTCGAGGTGCTGGCCCAGAAAGCCCAGCGGGGCGCGGGGCGGGCAGCGCCTGCCGGGCCCCTAAAGGTGCTGGGGGCGCATCCGGACGGGGGCGAGGTCCAGGTGATGCCGGGCCGCTACGGGCCCTATGTGAAATGGGAAAAGGTGAACGCGACCCTGCCGAAGGGGGTGGAGCCGGAGGCGGTCACGCTGGAGGAGGCGCTGGTCCTGATCGCCGAGAAGGCGGGGAAATCCGGGGGCAGGAAGAAGGCGGCTCCGAAGAAGGCGGCGGCCAAGCCTGCGGCGAAGAAGGCTCCGGCGAAGAAGGCCGCGCCGAAGAAAGCGGCCGTGAAGAAAGGCACCGCGAAGAAGAGCGCGGCGGAATGAGTGTCCACCGTGGACAGAATTTTCGAGGCAATAAAATCAATGGGTTGCGCGTGGGCATTAGGGGTTTTTTAAGACCTTGACCGCACCTGTCGCGCCCCCATGACCGGGGAGGCGAGGGATGGATGGGATCCGCGCCGATCCAATCGGGGCCAAATCTTTTCGAAAAGATTTGTCAAAAGTTTTCGAAAACTTTTGGTTCCCGGCCCCGTCAGCCCCGCGGGTTGATCAGCTTGGCCATCAGGCTCGCCGTCCGCACCATGCCAAGGTTGCGACCGTTGTCCGTCACCACCAGTTCGGCCACGCCCTGCGACATCAGGTCCATGATGTCCTTGACCGGCGTTTCCGCAGGCAGTTCGCGTGCGGCGGCGGAGGCCGTACCCGGCTCCATCACGTCGCGCGCGGTCAGCACGCCAAGCGGGTTCATGTGGGCCACGAAATCGGCCACATAGTCCGAAACCGGATTGGCGATGATCTCGCGCGCGGTGCCGCACTGGACGATCCGGCCCCCCTCCATCAGCGCGATCCGGTTGCCGATCTTGAACGCCTCGTCGAGGTCATGGCTGACGAAGACGATGGTGCGCTTGAGCTTCCTTTGCAGATCCAGAAGCTCGTCCTGCAGCTTGGTGCGGATCAGCGGGTCGAGGGCCGAGAAGGGTTCGTCCATCAGAAGGATCGGCGCTTCGGTCGCGAAGGCGCGGGCCAGGCCCACACGCTGCTGCATCCCCCCCGACAGCTCGCCCACCTTGCGCTCCGCCCATTGCGTGAGGTTCACCAGCTCCAGCTGGGCATCGACCTTGGGCTTGCGCGCCTCGGGCGACTGGCCCGCAAGTTCCAGTCCCAGCCCGACGTTTTCGCGCACCGTCCGCCAGGGAAAAAGGCCGAATTGTTGGAAGACCATCGCCACGCGGGTCGCGCGCAGGCGGCGGAGCGTCTCCGGGTTCGCCTTGGTGACAGAGGCCATCTTGTCGCCGTCGAGAATCTGGACCTCGCCCCGGACCACCGGGTTCAAGGCATTGACGCCGCGCAGGAGCGTGGACTTGCCCGAGCCGGACAGCCCCATGAGAACAAGGATTTCCCCCTCGTCCACCGTCAGGCTGCAATCATGCACGCCCAGGACCTGACCGCAGGCCTGCTGCACCTCGGCGCGGGTCTTGCCCTGGTCCATCAGGGGCAGGGCGCGCTCGGGGGCGTCACCGAAGACGATGGAGACACGGTCGAAGATGACGGCAGGACGGCTCATTTCGTGACCCTCAGCATGCGGTCGAGCGCAATGGCGACGACGACGATGACAAAGCCGGATTCAAAGCCCTTGGCGGCGTCGACATTGGCGAGCGCCCGCATCACCGGGTTCCCCAGGCCCTTGGCGCCGACCATCGAGGCGATCACCACCATCGAGAGCGACAGCATGATCGTCTGGGTCAGCCCGGCCATGATCTGCGGGCGCGCCCAGGGCAGTTCGACTTTCCAGAGCCGCTGGCTTGGCGTCGCGCCAAAGGCGGTGGCGGCTTCAAGCAGCGCGGTGGGCGTCGACACGACGCCCAGATGTGTGAGGCGGATGGGCGCGGGCAGGACGAAGATCACCGTGGCGATCAGGCCGGGGACCAGGCCGGTGCCGAAGAAGACGATGGCCGGGATCAGGTAGACGAAGGTGGGCAACGTCTGCATCAGGTCAAGGATCGGGCTGATCGCGGCGTAAAGCTTGGGCCGGTGGGCGGCGGCGATGCCGATCGGGATGCCGAGGCCCAGGCAGACTACGCAGGAGGCCAGGATCAGCGTGAGGCTTTCGGTGGTTTCCTTCCAGTAGCCCTGGTTGATCACGAACAGCCAGCCAAGCGCGATGCCGAGGCAGACCTTCCAGTTCCGTTGCAGATACCAGGTCAGGGCCACGAACAGCGCCACGATCAGCAGCGCGGGCGGGGCCTGCAACAACCAGAGGATGCCGCCGATCAGGGATTCCAGAATCAGGGAAATCCCGTCGAAGATCACGGTCAGGTGGGCCTTCATCCAGTCGAAGACCATATCCGAGTATTTGCCAACCGGAATCTTCCAGGCTGTCAGCCAGTCCATCGTGACGTCTCTCCCCAGGCGCTGTGGACAAATTCAGGCAGAATGCAGCCCCGGCGGATGCGTCCGCCGGGGCTGTCCGGTCTTACTTCAGTGCGGCTTCGACCGCAGCGACGGCATCGCCACCGTCCTTGGTGGTCACGCCGTCAAGCCAGGGCTTCCAGGCATCGGGATGCGCTGCAAGCCAGGTCTTGGCGGCCTCGGCCGGATCGGTGCCGTCGTTCAGGATCGCGCCCATGATCTCGTTCTCCATCGGCAGCGAGAAGACGAGGTTCGTGAGCAGCTTGCCCTGGTTCGGGCATTCCGCGACATAGCCCGCGCGGGTGTTGGTCAGCACGGTCGCCCCGCCGAAGTTCGGACCGAAGAAATCGTCGCCGCCGGTGAGATAGGTCATCTTGTAGTTGGCGTTCATAGGGTGGGGTTCCCAGCCGAGGAAGACGATGGCCTTGCCTTCGTTGTCGGCGCGGGTGACTTCGGCCAGCATCCCCTGTTCCGAGGATTCGACCAGTTCGACGCCAGCGGTCTTCATCCCGAAGGCATCCTTGTCGATCATGTCGAGGATCAGCTTGTTGCCGTCGTTCCCGGCCTCGATCCCGAAGACCTTGTTGTCAAGGTCGGCGGCATGGGTGGCGATGTCGGCAAAGTCCTTGATCCCAAGCTCGGCGCCCTTGGCGTTGGTGGCCAGCGTGTACTTGGCGCCTTCGAGGTTCGGGCGCAGCGAGTCGACGGTCTTGGCTTCCAGGTAGGGGGCGATGTTCGATTCCATCGTCGGCATCCAGTTGCCGAGGAAGACGTCGACATCACCCGAGGCCATGGCTTCGTAGGTCACCGGCACGGCGAGCATCTGGGTCTCGGTCTCGTAGCCCAGGGCCTGGAGGACAAGCGACGTAGCCGCCGTGGTGGCGGTGATGTCGGTCCAGCCGACGTCGGAGAAGACGATCTTGTCGCAGCCTTCGGCGAAGGCCGACCCGGCAAGCGCGAAGGTGACAGCGGTGGTCAGAAGGGTGGAACGGATGGACATGGTTACTCCCTGGCGTTTTTTGTTGATTGACGAGTCAATAAACTTCGCTCTTATTCGGTTTGGCAAGTATTTTTTGGGGCCGCACCGATGCCGAAGCTTGGAATGGAGCCTATCCGCAAGGCCGCGTTGGTAAAAGCCACGATCGTCGAGATCGGCCGGGCGGGGTCGCTGGACGTGACGGTCAGCCAGATCGCCAAGCGGGCCGGGATGTCGCCGGCGCTGGCGCATCACTATTTCGGGTCCAAGGAAGAGATGTTCCTGGCGGCAATGCGCCATATTCTCACGCTTTACGGGGCGGAAGTGCGGGGCGCGCTGGCGGCGGCCGAGGGGGCGGAGGGGCGAATCCGGGCGATTCTGCGGGCGTCGTTTTCCCCCGGAAACTTCCGGCGCGAGGCGGTGGGGGCCTGGCTGAACTTCTGGGTGCTGGCGCAGACGGTGCCCGAGGCGAAGCGGCTTCTGGCGGTGTATCAGGGGCGGCTGCGGTCGAACCTGACGGCGGCTTTGCGCCCCCTGGCGGGGGCACGGGCGCCGGGGATCGCCGAATCGCTCGGGGCGATGATCGACGGGCTGTACCTGCGCGAGGTGCTGAAATCGGGCGCGCCCGACGGGGCGGCGGCGGTGGCGCTGGCCTTGCGGCATCTGGACGCCGAACTGGCGCGGGAGGTCTGAGGGATGCACGCGGATTATGTGATCGTCGGCGCCGGGTCGGCGGGCTGCGCGATGGCCTACCGGCTGGCCGAGGCGGGGCGGCGGGTGACGGTGATCGAGCATGGCGGCTCGGACGCGGGGCCGTTCATCCAGATGCCCGGGGCCTTGAGTTACCCGATGAACATGGGGATCTACGACTGGGGCTTTGCGACCGAGCCGGAGCCGCATCTGGGGGGCCGGGTGCTGGCGACGCCGCGGGGCAAGGTGATCGGCGGGTCGTCGAGCATCAACGGGATGGTCTATGTCCGGGGCCATGCGCGGGACTATGACACCTGGGCCGAGATGGGGGCGGATGGCTGGTCCTATGCCGATGTGTTGCCCTATTTCCGGCGGATGGAGCATTCGCATGGCGGGTCGGGGCCGGAGTTCCGGGGTTCGGACGGGCCGCTGCACATCACCCGGGGGCCGCGCGACAACCCGCTGTTCAACGCCTTCATCGAAGCGGGAGAGCAGGCGGGTTATCCGGTCACGGCGGACTACAACGGTCGCCAGCAAGAGGGCTTCGGCCCGATGGAGGCGACGATCTGGAAGAGCCGACGCTGGTCGGCGGCGAATGCCTATCTGAAACCGGCGATGGCGGGGGGCAACGTGCAGGTGGTGCGCGGCCTCGCCCGGCGCGTGGTGATGGAGGGCAAACGCGCGGTCGGCGTCGAGGTCGACACGCGGTCGGGGCGCGAGGTGATCCGGGCGGGCAGGGAGGTGATCCTGGCGGCCTCGTCGATCAACTCGCCCAAACTGCTGATGCTGTCCGGGATCGGTCCCGCCGCACATCTGAAGGACCACGGGATCGAAGTGGTCGCGGATCGGCCGGGGGTGGGGGCGAACCTGCAGGACCATCTGGAAATCTACATGCAGTTCGCGGCCAGCCAGCCGGTGACGCTGTTCAAGTACTGGAACCTCTGGGGCAAGGCCTGGGTGGGGGCGCAGTGGCTGTTCACCGGCACCGGGCCGGGTGCCTCGAACCAGTTCGAGGCCTGCGCCTTCATCCGCTCGAAGGCCGGGGTGGAATACCCCGACATCCAGTATCATTTCCTGCCGATCGCCGTGCGCTATGACGGCAAGGCCGTGGCGGCGGGCCATGGCTTCCAGGCCCATGTCGGGCCGATGCGGTCGAAATCGCGCGGCTCGGTCACGCTGCGGTCGGGCAACCCCACGGACGCGCCGGTCATCCGCTTCAACTACATGTCGGACCCTTCGGACTGGGAGGATTTCCGCGCCTGCATCCGCCTGACCCGCGAAATCTTCGGGCAGGAGGCGTTCAAGCCCTATCTCAAGGAAGAATTGCAGCCAGGGCCGAGGGTGCAGACCGACATCCAGCTGGACGATTTCCTGCGCGAGCATGTCGAAAGCGCCTATCACCCCTGTGGCACGGCGCGGATGGGGCGGGCGTCGGACCCGATGGCGGTGGTCGACCCGGAATGCCGGGTGATCGGGGTCGAGGGGTTGCGGGTGGCCGACAGCTCGATCTTCCCGCAGGTCACGAACGGCAACCTGAACGGGCCGTCGATCATGACCGGTGAGAAGGCGGCGGATCACATCCTGGGCCGCACGCCCCTGCCGGCCTCGAACCTGGAGCCGTGGATCAACCCCAACTGGCGGACGGCGCAACGGTAGGTCCGCGCCGGAAGCGGTTTTCGATCAAGTGCTTGATCAGGGTCAAGGCTCCGGTCAGGCAAAGCTTCTAGACTGTGTGGGACAGTCAAGAAGGAGACAGGCATGTCGAACACCCCGCACACCCTGCATGAAGAATTCCCGGCCGATGCGCAGAAGATCAGCGCCCTGAAGGTTTCTGACGCGCATTTCGCGAAGCTTTTGACCGAGTATGACGTGGTCAACGACAAGGTGCATCGGGCGGAAACGCGGCTGGATCTTCTGTCCGAGGTGGAAGAGGAAACCCTGCGCAAGCAGCGGTCGCGGCTGAAGGACCAGATCGCGTCGGCGTTGCGGAAATAGGGGCGGCTCGTCGTTCGTCTTCGACTCCTCCTCGCGGGGTACCTCCGAGGAGGACCGAACGGAACGACGAGGGTCAGCCGATCTCGTAAGGCAGCACGTCGCGGGCGTTGGGGTTGATCTTGAGGCGCCCCTCCAGCGGCGGGACGGATCGCTGGTGGCAATTCACCCGCTCGCAGATCCGGCAGGAAATCCCGATGGGCTCGAACCGGCCTTTCAGGTCGAGCCCATCAGAATAGACCAGTTGCGGGGCGTGCTGCACCTCGCACCCCAGGCCGATGGCATAGCGGCGGACCGGGGCAAGGAAGGCCCCGGCAGGTTTCGACACGTCGCGGGCCAGGCAGAGGTAGCGCACGCCGTCCGGCGTCTCGCAGAGCTGTCGCAGGAATTGCCCCGGCGTTTCAAAGGCCTGGTGGACGTTCCACAGGGGGCAGGCGCCGCCGAAGCGGGCGAATTGCAGGCGGGTGGAGGAATGGCGCTTGGTGATCGTGCCCGCCTGGTCGACGCGGACGAAGAAGAACGGAATGCCCTTGGCGCCGGGTCTTTGCATCGTGGAGAGCCGGTGGCCGACCTGTTCGATCGAGGCGCCGAAGATGTCGGCCAGGCGCTCCAGATCGTGCCGCACCTCCTGTGCGGCGGTCAGGAAAGCGCGGTAGGGCAAAAGGGCGGCCCCGGCGAAGTAGTTCGCCAGCCCGATCTTGGCGATGTCGCGGGCCTCGGGCGTGGAGAAGCGGGCGAGGTCGAGCGTGGCTTCCAGGAGGTCGTTCTGGGTCAGGAGCGCGACCTGATGCAGAAGCTGGAAGCGCTGCGAGGGGCCGGAGGCGCGGGCGGAGATGTCCAGCCGTTTCGCGGCGGGATCGTAGTGGCGCAAGGGTGCCGTGCTGGAATAGTGCAGGCTTATCCCCGCCCGTTTCAGCAGGTCCTGTGCCAGCGCCTCGATGGGTTTGCCGCTGGTGGCCGAGGTCGCGAAATGCTCGGCGGCGCGGTCGATGGCGTCGAGGTAGTTGTCGCAGTAGTGGAAGAAGTCGCGGACCTCCTCCCAGGCGGAGGGGCGAAGCGAGGCGTCTTCGCGCCCGAGAGCTTCGTCCAGTGAGGCAAGGCGTTCGTGGGTCTGGCGGTAGGCGCGGTGCAGGTCAAGGAAGGCGCGGGCCAAAGCCGGTGCGTTGGAGGCGGCAAGGCGGAGGTCGGCCAAGGGGGGCGTGGCGGTGGTGAAGACCGGATCGGCCAGCGCCTCGCGCATGTCCGTCACCAGGCGTTCGCTTTCGCCCACCGTCAGTTCGGTGACGTCGAGGCCGAATTCCTGCGCCAGCGCCAGCACGACCGCCGCCGACACGGGCCGGTGGTTGTTCTCCATCTGGTTCAGGTAGGGCAGCGAGACCGACAGCTTGTCGGCGAAGACCTTCTGCGTCAGCGCCAGCCGTCCGCGGATTTCCCGCAGTTTGACCCCGGCATAGAGTTTCTGGGTGGCCATGTGCGTCCCCTGTTTGCAAAGCCAGCTTTCGCTTTGCAAAGCCCGGCCGTCAACTGCGCTGTCAGGCGATGCCGATCTGCCGGGCGCGGCGGATGACGAAGAGGATGGCCACGACCGAGGCGACCGAGGACGCGAGCATCAGGAGGATCAGCGGCATCTCCGTCGAGCCGGGGCCGAGGAGGACGCCCGCGAAGGCGGCGAGCGCGGCGCCGCCGCCGATCAGGATGGCTCCACCAAGGCCCGAGGCGGTGCCGGCAAGGTCGGGGCGGACGGAGAGCATCCCGGCATTGGCGTTCGGCAGGCAGATGCCATTGCCAAGGCCCATGAAGATCGTGAGGCCGAAGAAGACGGTCGGGCCGGAGAGGCCGAGAAGCGTGAGGAGCGCCAGAAGTGCCATGCCGAGGGTGGTGACGACGCAGCCCGTGAGGATCATGCGGTTCATGCCGATGCGGATCGAGTAGCGCCCGGCGAAGAAGTTGCCCGCGGCATAGCCGATGGCGGTCAGCGCGAAGAGGGCTCCGACATGGGTGGAGGAGAGACCGAAGATCTTGTCGCCGACGTAAGGAGCCCCGCCGAGATAGGCGAAGAAGCAGCCCGAGGCGAAGGCGGCGGAGAGCGTGTAGCCCCAGAACCGGCGCGAGGCGAAAAGCGCGGGGTAGGTGCGGACCTGATCGGCCAGGGAAACGCGGCGGAGGGTGGCGGTCTCGCCAAGGTCGGCCCAGACGAGGGCGAGGGTGGCCGCCCCGAGGATGAGGAGGAGGGCGAAGTTGGCCTTCCAGCCGTAGAGGTCGTCCAGGACGCCACCGATCACCGGGCCGATCATCGGAACAAGGCTCATCCCCATGGTGACATAGCCGATCATGCTGGCGGCCCGTTCGTCGGCCACCATATCGCGGACGACGGCTCGCGAAAGGACCATCCCGGCGGCGATCACCGCCTGGGCCATGCGGAAGATCAGGAACCAGG
Source organism: Tabrizicola sp. (assembly GCF_016792905.1). Classification (GTDB taxonomy): domain Bacteria; phylum Pseudomonadota; class Alphaproteobacteria; order Rhodobacterales; family Rhodobacteraceae; genus Tabrizicola. Next base: position 36,411 of record NZ_JAEULP010000058.1, on the reverse strand, counting down.
TGGCGGTGGGGGCGAGGAGCGTGCCGATGGTGGCGAGAAGGAACAGGATGAGGGCGCCGAGCAGCACCTTGCGGCGGCCGTAGCGGTCGGAGATCGGGCCGATGAGGATCTGGAGCGCCGCCGACAGTGCAAGATACAGGGCCACCGATTGCTGCATCACCCCGTAGGGCACGTTGTACCAGACCGCCATGCCGGGCAGCGAGGGCAGGAAGATGTTCATCGTCAGGGCAGACAGCCCCGCCATCAGGATCAGCGTGACGATCTTCGGCGGCGTGGTCCGGTCGAGGAAGCGGGGCTCTTGCATCCGGACAGGGCTAACCGCGGGTGGCGGGATTGTCTACGGGCTCAGCCCCATTTGTGGAAGATGAAGAAGGCCCCAACGGCGATGAAGCCGAAACCGACGAGGTGGTTCCAGCCGAGCGGTTCCTTCAGGTAGAGGACGGAAAAGACGGCGAAGACCGAGAGGGTGATGACCTCCTGGATCGTCTTCAGCTCGGCGGCGGAGAAATGGCCGTGCCCGATGCGGTTGGCGGGGACCTGGAGGACGTATTCGAAGAAGGCGATGCCCCAGCTGACCAGCACCACCGTCATCAGCGCGGTGGATTTGTATTTCAGGTGGCCATACCAGGCAAAGGTCATGAACACGTTCGAGGCGATGAGCAGGCCGATCGTGACGACGGGAATGGGCAGGTTGGGCATGGGGTCCTCGGGCTGGGTGCCGCGTTGAGATAGCTTGGGGCCGCAATGCGGCCAATGCTTTGCGATTTCGCAATTTGAAAGCGTCGATTTCGAATGTGTTTGCAAATTTTCTCATTCGTGCTTCTCGCAGGTGCGGCGTTCCCGTAAGTTGACCGCGCCATCAGCCGGGGGAGGGCGCGATGAAGGACATTCTCGAAGAGCTTGAGGCACGTCGCGGCGCGGCCCGCTCGGGGGGCGGCGAGCGGCGGGGCGAGGCGCAGCATTCCAAAGGCAAGCTGACGGCGCGGGAGCGGATCGAGCTTCTCCTGGACGAGGGGTCGTTCGAGGAGTTCGACATGTTCGTCGCGCACCGCTGCACCGATTTCGGGATGGAGAAGGACCGACCGGCGGGGGATGGCGTCGTCACCGGCTGGGGCACGGTCAACGGCCGCATGGTCTATGTCTTCAGCCAGGATTTCACGGTGTTCGGCGGGTCGCTGTCGGAAACCCATGCGCAGAAAATCTGCAAGATCATGGACATGGCCTTGCAAAACGGCGCGCCGGTGATCGGGATCAATGACTCGGGCGGCGCGCGGATTCAGGAGGGCGTGGCCTCGCTTGCCGGCTATGCCGAGGTGTTCCAGCGCAACATCATGGCCTCGGGCGTCGTCCCCCAGATCAGCCTGATCATGGGTCCCTGCGCGGGGGGGGCGGTCTATTCCCCGGCGATGACCGACTTCATCTTCATGGTGAAGGACACCTCCTACATGTTCGTGACCGGCCCCGACGTGGTGAAGACGGTGACGAACGAACAGGTCACGGCAGAGGAGCTGGGCGGGGCCTCGACCCACACCCGCAAGTCCTCGGTCGCGGACGGGGCCTATGAGAACGACGTGGAGGCGCTGGCCGAAACCCGGCGGCTGATCGACTTCCTGCCGAAGTCGAACCGCGAAAAGGCGCCGGTCCGGCCGTTCTTCGACGCGCCCGACCGGCTGGAGCCGAGCCTCGACACGCTGATCCCCGACAACCCGAACCAGCCCTACGACATGAAGGAGCTGATCCAGAAGATCGGGGACGAGGGCGACTTCTTCGAAATCCAGCGCGATTTCGCGGGCAACATCATCACCGGCTTCATCCGGATCGAGGGCCAGTCGGTCGGCGTGGTTGCGAACCAGCCGATGGTGCTGGCCGGGTGCCTCGACATCGACGCCAGCCGCAAGGCCGCCCGTTTCGTGCGGTTCTGCGACGCCTTCGAGATCCCGATCCTGACCTTCGTCGACGTGCCGGGCTTCCTGCCGGGGACGTCGCAGGAATATGGCGGTGTCATCAAGCACGGCGCGAAGCTGCTGTTCGCCTATGGCGAGGCGACGGTGCCCAAGGTCACGGTGATCACGAGGAAAGCCTATGGCGGGGCCTATGACGTGATGGCGTCCAAGCACCTGCGCGGCGATTTCAACTATGCCTGGCCTACGGCGGAAATCGCGGTGATGGGGGCGAAAGGCGCGGTCGAAATCCTGTATCGGTCGGAGCTGGCCGACCGCGACCGGATCGCCGGGCGGGTGAAGGATTACGAGGACCGCTTCGCCAACCCGTTCGTGGCGGCCGAGAAGGGTTTCATCGACGAGGTGATCATGCCGCATTCGACGCGCCGCCGGGTCGCGCGGGCCTTCGCGGCCCTGCGCGGCAAGAAGCTGTCGAACCCCTGGAAGAAGCACGACAACATTCCGCTCTGAGCCATGCGCCGCATCTCTCCCTTTCGCATTCCGGTCTGGCTTGGCGCCCTGGCGCTGGTTGCCGCCTGCCAGGAAGACCCCCCGGCGGGGGAGGTGGTCGAGGTGCCCTCGGGGCGCGCGCTGTCGCTGATCGACATCGTGACCAACGCGCCTGGGCCTGCCGGGGCAACGGCCCGGTTCCGGTTCCTTGCGCCGGGCCTTTCGCCGGATGACGCCGAGGCCGCATCGGCCGACATGCAGGTGCTCTGCGACAGTTTCGCCGTCAAGCGGATTGACGGAATGGTGCCCGCGCCGCAGCAGATCGTCATCTCCTTTGCCAGCGAGGTCGTGCCCTTTGGCGAAGCTTCGCCGGATGTGGTCCAGTTCTTCGAATCCTATCGTCCGGAAAACGGCGCCTGCGTCTGGGAGGTTTTCTGATGCAGGCACAGAATGTTGTTTTTCCTGCTGGCCATGCGCAAAGGGCTGATGTAGGAACGCCACAGGTCGGGAACTTGGTCGGGCCGTCATACCAATCCGGGACGCTTTCGGATAAGGTCGGCACAGGCCGGGCCAAATCGGCCTTAAACAGCGAACAGGTGCCGGATACCCTTGCGGGGTCCGAAGCACCCCAAGAAGGATGGAGTAGAGGATGTCGAAGAGCGCACGTCTCGTTCTGGTTCTGGCTGCGGTCGCAGCTCTTGCCGCTTGTGCCAAGAAAGAAGTTGTGGCCCCCGAGCCGGTCACCCCGGAAGTCGTGGAAACCGGCAAGTACAAGTAATCTTGCGGAGCGGGCCTGCCGGCATCAGCCGGGCGGGCCCGCGCCAAGCCTTGGCCTCCTGCAAGCAGACGCGGTTCGAAGGCCATTTCTCCCTGACATAGCAGGCAATTCGCATCGGTTCGTCTGGGCCGTGCCGCAGGTTTCGTCTATCCGTCCTGTCCACAGCAATGACAGGAGACAGACGAGATGCTGAAGCACCGTGGCTTCCCGGGCCGGATGCCGAGGACCGATTTCCAGTTCACCATCCGCCGTGCCAACGTGAAGGAAGGCGCGACGAAACTGATCCGGCGCGAGCGGTTCAAGGACCGGAAGCAGATGGATCGCGCTGCCGATGCCGCCTTCATGGCAGCACTCTGGCAGTATTTCGGGGAAGAGCCGTTCGAGCGCGGCAACCTCGATGCCGGGCGGCTCTCCTGGCTCTTCGGGCGCGAGGTGGTTGCAGCGGAAGACCCGTTCGATCCCTGCTCCTATGAGGCGCTTCTCCGGATCGACGTGAAGCGTGCCGAGGCGGCTTTCCCGCAGGTTTTCGCGCCCGACGCCCCCGATGCGCTGGCCGATGACTGGGACGGGGAGGAGGACTAGGCATGAATTCGCCGAGCCTCAGGTCGTTTTGGCATGGTTTTGCCCAAGCCCGGATCGGCGTTCTTGTGGCGTTTGCAATGGTGTCTGGGGCGCGCCATTGTTTCCTTGTGGATCAACGGCAGCCAAGCCGTGACCCGCACACTCAACGTTGTTACCCTTCCCCTTCCCTGCGGTCCGGCCCGTCCCAGGCCGGACCGACCCTTCCGGGTCGGCGGCGGGGTGCCGATCGCGTGAGCGGAGCGAGATATTGCTTTGAAATCCGGGACGTTGCGGTAGACTCCGGGTCAATAACAACAACCCTACGAGGCAGTCCCCCATGCGCAAGTCCCTTGTCGTCTTCTTCCTTCTGTCCATGCCGCTCGCCGGTTGCCTGCAGGACCCCACGTCGCGCGGCGTGGCGGGCGCGGCTGCCGGTGCGCTGGTTGCCGACGCGACCGACAGCAACATGCTTACCGGGGCCGTCATCGGCGGCCTTGCCGGTGTCGCGACCTGCGGCATCGAAGTTGGCCTGCCGCCCTGCAACTCGGGCTACTGAACCGCTAGCTGACCGGGCCGCCTGCGGGCGGGCCATACCACGTTCAAGGACCACCCGGGCCGGGCGCCAGGGTGGTCCTTTTTCTTTGCGCCTGATGGGGGAAGCCGATGTTTGACAAGATCCTGATCGCCAACCGGGGCGAGATCGCCTGCCGCGTGATCAAGACCGCGCGCAGGATGGGGATCAAGACGGTGGCGGTCTATTCCGACGCCGACCGCAATGCACTGCATGTGAAGATGGCGGACGAGGCGGTGCATATCGGCCCGCCTCCGGCCGCGCAGAGCTATATCGTGATCGACCGGATCATGGCGGCGATCAAGGCGACGGGCGCGCAGGCCGTGCATCCGGGCTATGGCTTCCTGTCGGAGAACCGCAACTTCGCTGCGGCTCTGGAGGCGGCGGGGGTGGTGTTCGTCGGGCCGCCCAGCCCGGCCATTGAGGCGATGGGCGACAAGATCACCTCTAAGAAGATCGCGATGGAGGCCGGGGTGTCGACCGTGCCGGGCTACATGGGTCTGATCGCGGATGCGGACGAGGCGGTGAGGATCAGCCAGAAGATCGGCTATCCGGTGATGATCAAGGCCAGCGCGGGCGGCGGCGGCAAGGGGATGCGCATCGCCTGGAACGACGCCGAGGCGGCGGAGGGGTTCCAGTCCTCGAAGAACGAGGCCGCCGCAAGTTTCGGCGACGACCGGATCTTCATCGAGAAGTTCGTGACCCAGCCGCGGCACATCGAGATCCAGGTGCTGGCCGACAAGCATGGCAACTGTGTCTACCTGCATGAGCGGGAATGCTCGATCCAGCGGCGGAACCAGAAAGTGATCGAAGAGGCCCCGTCGCCCTTCCTGGACGAGGCGACGCGCAAGGCGATGGGCGAGCAGGCCTGCGCCTTGGCGAAGGCCGTGGGCTATACTTCGGCGGGGACGGTGGAGTTCATCGTCGATGGCAACCGCAACTTCTACTTCCTTGAAATGAATACCCGTTTGCAGGTGGAGCATCCGGTGACGGAGCTGATCACCGGGGTCGACCTGGTGGAACAGATGATCCGCGTGGCCGATGGCCAGCCCTTGCCCTTCGCGCAGAAGGACCTGAAGATCCACGGCTGGGCGATGGAAAGCCGTCTGTACGCGGAAGACCCCTACCGCAACTTCCTGCCCTCCATCGGTCGCCTCACGCGCTACCGGCCGCCGGTCGAGGGCAAGACCGACCGCGGCGGCATCGTGCGCAACGATACCGGCGTCTACGAGGGCGGCGAGATCAGCATGTTCTACGACCCGATGATCGCCAAGCTGTGCACCTGGGGTGCGACGCGGGCGGATGCGATCGAGGAGATGCGGCTGGCGCTGGATACGTTCGAGGTCGAGGGGATCGGCCACAACCTGCCGTTCTGTTCCGCCGTGATGGACCATCCGAGGTTCACCAGCGGCAACATCACCACGGCCTTCATCGCCGAGGAATACGAGGGCGGTTTCACCGGGGCCACGCTCGACGCTTCGCTGTTGCGGCGAGTGGTGGCGGCGGCGGCGGCGATGAACCGGGTGGCGGAAATCCGGCGGACGCGGATTTCCGGCACGATGGACAACCACACCCGCCGGGTGGGCGACGACTGGGTGGTGACGCTGCAAGGCGAGAGCTTTCCGGTCACAATCCGGGCCGACCATGACGGGTCAACGGTCGCCTTCGAGGACGGCACCGACCTGCGGGTAACTTCGGACTGGACGCCGGGGCAGCCTCTGGCCCGCCTGACCGTGGGTGGCGAGCCGCTGGTGATCAAGGTGGGCAAGGTGCCGATGGGCTTCCGCATGCGGCTGCGGGGTGCCGACCTGAAGGTGCATGTCCAGACCCCGCGGCAGAAGGCCCTGGCCGGGCTGATGCTGGAGAAGGCCCCGCCGGATACCTCGAAGTATCTTCTCTGCCCGATGCCGGGCCTGATCGTGAAGATCGCGGTCGAGGAGGGGCAGGAGGTCCAGGAGGGGCAGGCGCTGGCGACCGTCGAGGCGATGAAGATGGAGAACATCCTGAAGGCCGAGCGCAAGGGCGTGGTCAAGAAGATCAAGGCGGCCGCCGGGGCGAGCCTGAAGGTCGACGATGTGATCATGGAGTTCGAGTGATGGCACAGCGCCCGGCGCGGGGGCGATTTCTTCAAAGAAATCGCATCGGAGCCTTTGAAGGCTCCGATCCGGAATTTTCAGAAATTCCGGTGCCTTACCGCCCCGCCGGATTCTTCTCCAGTGCCTCGGTGCGCGCGATAGGCATCTTGTCGATGGAGTTGATGATCTCGCGCCCGTCCCAGGGCAGGGGTTTGCGGATCGAAGGTTTCCAATCCTTGTCCATCAGCACCAGTGAGAACCCGCGCGGGCGCAGTTTCTTGCGCAAGGCCGAAGGGTTCGCGGGGTCGGTGTCAAGGATCAGGATCACATCCCGCGCCGCGAGGTCGGCATGATAGCGCGACAGAAGCTCCAGCTGGCGAATGAAGGCCGGATCGTTGGGGCTGTCGGCGAACACGATGACCGGGCGCAGGGTGTAGAGAAGATCGGCTTCGACCACATCGGCAGCGTCGACCGGAGAGAATGCGATGACCTCTTCGGCCCGGGCCGGATGGGAGAGTAGCGCCGGAAGGGCCAGGGCCAGGACGGCAAGGAACGGACGACGGGCGAGACGCTGCATGGCCTTGATATAGGGGGCCTTTGGCAAAAGCCCAAGCGCGCTGTGGAGCGCGGGATGGAGAGAGCGATGACGGACCTGAAGGCATGGGAGGCGCTGGCCTCGAAAGAGTTGAAGGGCAGGGGCCCGGAGAGCCTGAACTGGCAGACGCTGGAGGGGATCACCGTCAAGCCGCTCTACACGGCGGCGGATGTGCAAGGCCTGCCGCAGATGGGCGAGTTGCCGGGGGTGGCGCCGTTCACCCGGGGGGTGCGGGCGACGATGTATGCCGGGCGGCCCTGGACGATTCGGCAGTACGCGGGGTTCTCGACCGCCGAGGAGTCGAATGCCTTTTACCGCAAGGCCTTGGCGGGCGGGCAGCAGGGGGTGTCGGTCGCCTTCGACCTGGCGACGCACCGGGGCTATGACTCGGATCATCCGCGCGTGGTGGGGGATGTGGGCAAGGCCGGGGTGGCCATCGACTCGGTCGAGGACATGAAGGTGCTGTTCGATGGCATCCCGCTGGAAAAGATCAGCGTGTCGATGACGATGAACGGGGCAGTGATCCCGATCCTCGCGTCGTTCATCGTGGCGGGGGAGGAGCAGGGGGTCGCTCGCGCCGACCTGTCGGGGACGATCCAGAACGACATCCTGAAGGAATTCATGGTGCGGAACACCTATATCTATCCGCCCGAGCCTTCGATGCGGATCATCGCGGACATCATCGAATACACCTCTGCCGAGATGCCGAAGTTCAACTCGATCTCGATCTCGGGCTACCACATGCAGGAGGCCGGGGCGAACCTGGTGCAGGAACTGGCGTTCACGCTGGCCGACGGCAAGGAATATGTGCAGGCCGCGATTGCGCGGGGGATGGACGTCGACGACTTCGCTGGGCGGCTGTCGTTCTTCTTCGCCATCGGGATGAATTTCTTCATGGAGGTCGCGAAGCTGCGCGCCGCGCGGATGCTGTGGCACCGGATCATGAGCGGGTTCGGGGCGAAGAAGGCGTCCTCCCTGATGCTGCGGACGCATTGCCAGACCTCGGGCGTTTCGTTGCAGGAGCAGGACCCCTACAACAACGTCATCCGCACGGCCTATGAGGCGATGGCGGCGGTGCTGGGGGGGACGCAGAGCCTGCACACCAACGCGCTGGACGAAGCGATTGCCTTGCCGACCGAATTCGCGGCACGGATAGCGCGGAATACCCAGCTGGTGCTGCAGGAGGAGACCGGGATCACCCATGTCGTCGATCCCCTGGCCGGGTCCTATTATGTGGAGAGCCTGACCGCTGAGCTGGCCGAGGAAGCCTGGAAGCTGATCGAGGAAGTGGAGGCGATGGGGGGCATGACCAAGGCGGTGGCCTCGGGGATGCCGAAGCTGCGGATCGAGGAAAGTGCGGCGCGGCGGCAGGCGATGATCGACCGGGGCGAGGAGGTGATCGTCGGGGTCAACAAGTACCGCAAGGATCAGGAAGACCTGATCGACATCCGGGACATCGACAACATCTCGGTGCGCGAGGCGCAGGTCGCCCGGCTGAAGACGGTGCGGGCGACCCGGGACGAGGCGCGCTGCGAGGCGGCGCTGGCGGAGCTGACCCGGCGGGCGGGCGAGGGCGGCAACCTTCTGGAAGCGGCGGTGGAGGCAGCCCGGGCACGGGCCTCGGTCGGGGAGATTTCGATGGCCATGGAAAAGGTGTTCGGGCGGCATCGGGCCGAGGTGAAGACGCTCGCCGGGGTCTACGGCGCGGCCTATGAGGGCGACGCGGGGTTCCAGCAGATCCAGCGGGATGTGGAGACCTTTGCCGAGGCAGAGGGGCGGCGGCCGCGGATGCTGGTCGTCAAGATGGGGCAGGACGGGCATGACCGGGGGGCGAAGGTGATCGCCACCGCCTTTGCCGACATCGGGTTCGATGTGGATGTGGGGCCGCTGTTCCAGACTCCGGAAGAGGCCGCGCAGGATGCGATCGACAATGATGTGCATGTGATCGGGATTTCCAGCCAGGCTGCCGGGCACAAGACGCTGGCCCCGAAGCTGATCGAGGTGCTGAAGGAGCGGGGGGCGGGGGATATCCTGGTGATCTGCGGCGGGGTGATCCCGCAGCAGGACTATGAGTTCCTGAAAGGGGCGGGGGTGAAGGCGATCTTCGGGCCGGGGACCAACATTCCGGCGGCGGCGAAGGAAATCCTGGACCTGATCCGGGTGGCGAGGGGGTAGCTGTCCACGGTGGACAGATTTTTGGGCCCAAGGAAATCAAGGGCTTGGGCGCGGGCATTCACCACTTCTTAACCTCTGCCCGCGCCGTCGTCAGTGCCGTCAGCCGCCGATATGGTCCAGCGTCAGGGCGGTGGTGTCGCTGGCGGTGGTGCCCTGATCCTCGCCCTTGCCGTCCCAGGAATAGGTGAAGATCTTCGGGTGCGACCCGGCCTTCATCGTCTTCAGCCCGAAGCCGCGGCCCACGCGGTCCTTGCGGTGGGCGACGGCCCAGACCACCCAGGCGACATCGTTCTCGATGGTCTTCTTCAAGCGGTTGGTGGGGCAGGTGATCACGGCCATCACTTCGGCCGCGCGGAGCTTGAGGTCGACGCGGAGCGGCGTGTGGTCGGCGCGGAATTCAAGGCTTTGCAGCCGGGCGAGCATCGGGGCGCCGCCATGCGAACTGTCGAGCTTCCAGCAGGCGTAGTCGACGAAGGTCACGTTCTGCGCGGTTGGCGGACCTTCGCCTTCCAGCGTGTAGGTGAGCTGGTCGGGATTGCTGAATTTCAGCCGGATCGGCACCTCGACCTTGTAGGCCGTGGTGCCGTAGACCCCGGCATTGTCCTTCCACTGGCCCGAGGCCTGAACGGTCAGCTTGTAGCGCCCGCAAGCCTCCATCGCGGCGCGAAGCTCGACGGAGCGGACGGGGTCGGCGGTCGCCTCGACGGTGATGCCGGTCAGCTGGCGCTGCCGTTCGTAAGCGAGGCCGAAGGCGGCAAGCTGGGGCAGGTCGCCGGTGGACTGGCAGATTTGCACCTTTTCCGGGAAGCAGACGGTCCAGTAGCGGTCGAAGAGCTGGCGGATCACCTCGCCATCGGCGACGGAGTCGCTGACGCCGAGGAGTTGGCGCTGCTTGTCGATGGCGTTGATCGAGCGGGTGGCGGATTCGACGGTCGCACAATCTGCGGCGGGGCTGGTGGCCAGCTTCAGCCAGCCGGAGAGGACCAGACGGGTCGCCTCGCCCTGCAGGATCGCGGCGGCCTCGCGGCCCTTGGCGGTGTCGTCCTCGCCGGTGGCCTTCGCTTCGGTACGGGCTTCGCGCAGAAGCTCGGCCACGCGGGTTGACAGCCGGTCTTCGGCACGCTGTTGCCGCCAGCGGTCGAGTTGCAGGGTCGCGCGGTCGGCGAAGCTCACACCAGCGCCGGAGAAATGGTCGATGGGGATCACGATACCGTCGGTCCCCTGCACCGGAAGGTGCAGGAAGGCGTCGGCGCCGTCGGCGTAGAAGCCCCAGTGCAACCGGCTTTCCGGCGGGACCGGGGTCTTCGGGGTGATTTCCAGGGTGGCGGTCTGCGCCAGTTCCAGCCCGTCGGGTTTCAGGACGACGCCGGTGATCGCGCCCGCGCCGTCGGGGAGGCCGGAGGTCCGGGCGATGGGGGTGGCGGTGATCCGGGTGTCGGTCAGGAGCGCGCCTGCGGGAAGGGTCAGGACGAAGCTGTCCCCGGCGGCGGATTTCAGTTTCAGCTTGCCGCCGTCCGGCCCGATGATCGCGCTTTCCGCGCCGTCGTCTTCCAGCGCAAGGGTCAGGTTCAGGGGGTTGGCGGGGCCGGTGTAGAAATCCTGCGTCCCGTCGGCAAGGGCAGTCAGCGGCCAGAAGAGCAGGAGAAACAGCCAGATGCGCATATGATTCGCTCCTGAAATCGGGGCGATCATAGCCGGGAACTGTCCGGTTTCGTGGTGCGGCATTTCTGCGGTGGAGGCTCGTCGATGACTTTGTCACCCCTGGCGAGCGGTGCGGTGGGCAGATTGCCCACCCTACCTCCGACGAGGAGACGAAGTCGAACGAAGCGGGAAGCTACAGTTCGATCTCGCCGTTGGGCCCCGGTTGCGGCTCAGACTGCGGGGTCATCTTCGGCACGAGGGGCGCGGTGCGGCGGATCAGGATGTCGCCGTTCGGCAGCATGACCGGGGCATCGTAGTTCTGGATGTCGTCGATCAGCGCGATGAGTTGCTGGAGTTTCGGCCCGAGTTCCTTGAGATGCGGCTCCATCTCGTCCAGAGCCTTGCCCATTTCGTCCAGCGCGGGCTGCATCTCGGACATCATGCCGCGCATGACGAGCTTCATGCCCTCTTCCATCAGGCTGAAACCTTCGTCTTCGGCGGGTGGAACGGTGGGAGCGTCCTCGGCAAAGGCCGGGGCAGAGACGAGGCAGAGGGCGAGAAGCAGTCTCATTCCGCGAATATGGGGACGGGGGATCGCGATTTCAAATCACATCTGGAATGTCGATGCTGACGGGGAAATGGTCGGAGGCCTGCAGAAGCGCCTCGCGCAGTTCGGGGATTGCGGTGACATGCGGTTCGTTGAACGGATGCCAGATGCGCCAGTCCGGGCCTTTCGCGGCAAGGTCGGGCGAGACCATCACGAAATCCAGCAGTGCCTCGAAATAGCGTTTCTGCGGGGCAAGGTAGAAGCGGGCCGAGGTGGGGCAGGCGGAAACCTTGCTTTGCAACGCCATGCTGGCATGAGGGTCGGTGAGCTTTTGCGCGGGGTCGGTGCCGGTGCCAAGCACGATCTCGATCCCGGAATGGCCGAAGAGCTTCTCGAATTCGTCGATGCCGGGGCCGTCGTTGAAATCGCCCATGACGAGAAGGCTGTCATGGGCGGCGAGGTGACCTTCCACCCGCTGCCGGAGCCAGAGGCATTGGGCGAGCTGCTTGCGGCGGTTCTCGATGGAAAGCCGGATCTGCGCCTCGCGGCCGATGGCGCCGTAGGGGTTCTTTGACTTGGCATGGACGCCAATGAGGCGGAGTTTCGTGCCGCCGTCGGTGGTCACGGCAAGTTCCAGCGGGGGTTTGGAAAAGCGGATGGTCTCGGAGATGTTGTCGGCGTCGAGGTCGTAGCGGAAGGTGGTGTCGAAGCGGGGCGCGTCGTGCGAGCCGTGGCTGTTCGCGGGGGCGCCGACGGGGTCGTGGCGGGCGGTCAGCCGGTCCGGGTCGTAGAGGAAGGCGATTTCCTGTTCGGTTTCCGACGGATAGCCGATCAGGGCCTTGCGGGCACGGAGGCCTGCCGCGCGGGCGAAGGTTTCCAGCGCCTTCACGGTCGAGCGGCGGTGGTTGGTATCGGGGGCCTCGATGATGGTGATGCCGTCGGCATCCATCGCGGTGAAGACGATGGCAAGGGCGGCAAGCTGTTCGCCGCGGGTGATCTTGTAGCGGGTCGAGAGTTCGCGGTCGTCGAGCATCCGGCCGTTGTCGTCGAAAAGCGCGTTGAACCATTCGACGTTGTAGGTGGCCAGGCGCAGGGGGCGGGCGGTCATGCGGCCTCTCTCGCCGAGATGGCGCGCCAGGCTTCGTTGATCATCTGCAAGCGCCGTTCGGCCAGCTTCATCGCCTCGGGCGGGACGCCGCGGGATTGCAGCACGTCGGGGTGGGTGTCGCGGACGAGGTCGCGCCAGGCTTTGCGGGCGGCGTCCTTCGAGGCGTTGTGCGGCAGGCCGAGGACGTCATAGGGATCGCGGGGGGCGCCTTCGACAAGGCGCGAGCGGACGATGTTGAAGCAGCGTTCGTCGAGGCCGAATTCGTCGGCGACATGTTTCAGGAAGGCATCCTCGCCGGGGTGATAGGTGCCGTCGGCGATGGCGATCTGGAACAGGGTTTCCAGGATGTCGACCAGGACATGGTGGTCGTCGGCGCAGATCCGGTGGCCGTCGGGATTGAAGAGACGCGCGATCTTGCGGGCATAGGTGTCGAAGCCCGCGACGTCCTGCCGGGCGAGGTTGTAGACGCGGGCGGCGTGATCCTCTTCGCCTTCGGGGAAGGTGAAGATGCGGCGGAAGGCGGTGACTTCGTCGCGGGTGACGGAGCCATCGGCCTTGGCCATCTTGGCGCCGAGCGCAAGGACGGCGATGGTGAAGCCGATGGATTGCTCCGGGACGGGATCGGCGCGCAGCTTGTCGAAGACGACGGACAGCGGCTCGCCCTTGGCTAGGGCGGCGAGGGCTTCGGTGATGCGGGTCCAGATCGACATGGGGCGACCATAGCCCGGCCCGGATGGCTTGTCAGAGGAATTTCTGCATCAGCACAAGGTCCATATAGCGACCGAACTTGTGACCGGCCTCGGGGATGATGGCGAGGGGACGATAGCCCATGCGGGCGTGGAAGGCCTGGCCGTCGGCGTTCTCGCCCGAGATGCCCGCGATCATCTGGTGGGCGCCGCCCGCGCGGGCGTGATCCTCGATTGCGGTGAGGAGGCTGCGGCCGAGGCCCTTGCGGGGGGTGCCGGGGAGCAGCGAGATGGAATGCTCCATGCAGCTGCGGTAGCCCTCGCCGCCGCGGAACTGGCCGTAGCTGGCCTGGCCGATCAGAACGTCTGCTTCCTCGGCGACAAGGAAGGCGTGACCGGCGGCGGCCTTGGCGGCGATCATGTCGAGGATGTCGCCGTCGGTCTTCGGGACCGGGTTGAAGGTGACGGCGGTGTGGAGGATCCAGTGGTTCAGGAGGGCGGCCAGCGCAGGGGCGTCGGCGGCCCGGGCGGGACGGATCATGTCAGGACGCGCGGGCCGTGGGGGGTGGAGAAGGTCGCGCGGAGGGCGTGGTAGGGACCAAGCTCGACGGTGACGCGGGGGTCGGTAAGGCCCCGCAGCGCGGCGCGCAGGGCGGGAGCCTGCGGATGGGTGATTTCAAGGCCCGTCAGGCGGATGCCGTGGTCGCGGAGCGCCTTGGCAGGGTGGAGGTCGCCCTGCCACTGGATGAGCGCGGGGAAGCGGTCGTCGAACGGAAGCTTGCCGGTCGCGGGAACGGCAAAGCGCCAGCGGTAGTCGCCGCGTTGCAGGTCGGTCGCGGTGCCGGTGCCCGCAGGCGCGGCGGCAAGCGCGGCGTCGAGATCGTCGGTCCGGCAGATCCAGTTGGTCAGGCGGGGCGGGCCGCGGAAGTTGTCGAGGTCGAACCAGCGTGGCCAGGCGGGCTTCGGTGCCTTGGGGTCGGTGGCGATGACTTCGAGATAGAGATCGCCAAGGGACAGGAGCCGGTTGTGGGTGCCCATGTGCGCATGCTTGCCGCCGCCCGCAAGCGGCACGCCAAGCGCGCGTTCCACCCATTCGGCCCCCGCTTCCAGGGTTCCGGCAGAGACGGCGAGATGGTCCAGGGCCAGCATCATGCGGAAGGCTCCGTCAGCACGACGTTTGACTGCGCCTTCAGGGCCTGCGCCAAGGCGACGAAGCGGGCCTGCGCCACTTCGCCGAACAGTCCCAGCCCCTCTTCCGTCAGGGCGAGGCTCAACTGCCGTTTCTTCGGGTTCCAGCGCAGGGTGCCCGCCTGCGACGGATCGCCGATCGAGAACATCGCCCCGAAGCGCATCGCCTTGCCAAGCGCCTCGGCCTCCTGGATGTCGGTTTCGGAGAGCAGGCGGAACAGCGGCTCCATCCGGCTGCCGGCGCGGCTGTTCTTGTAGCGGTGCAGGAGCGCCAGGCCAAGGAAGACGCGGCCGGGATGATCGAGCCCGCCGAGGTTCGCCCGGGTGGCGTTGTCGAAGCAGGCTTCGGCCCGGTAGTCGGGGTGCGCGCGCCAGGTGGTGTCGTGCAGAAGGCAGGCGGCCTTGATCAGGCGCAGGCGGTCGGGCGAGGCGCCCTTGAACAGCGGTTCGAGGAAGGTGAAGAGCTTCTTGCCGAAACCGGGGATGCGGGCCTGGGTCAGTTCGGTCATCCGTGCGGCCTCGATCAGCGGATCGCGGGCGCGCAGGCGGTCGGGCATCTGTTCGTAAAGCAGTCCTTCGCGGATGCCGTAGGCGGAAACGTCGATCTCGGACGGTTTCAGGATCCGGATGATCTCGCGCAGGACCTCGCAGGCGAGGGGGACGAGCTCCATCCGTTCCGCGCTGGTGCCGGTGCGGCCGCGGAGCGCGGCAAGGTCGGCGGTGCCAAGCCAGTCGAGCGTGTCCAGAAGGCCCTGCGGGGTCATGCGGTATTCGTGCAGGACGGTCAGCGGGTAATTGCGCCGTTCCATGTCAAGACGCGCGATGACGCGCCAGCTGCCGCCGACCAGGTAAATGCGGTCATTGTCGGGCCGGAGTTCCTTGGCGGCGGTTTCAAGGGTCGCGGCGATATGGGCCTTGCGCTTCTTCGGATCGGAGGAAACCTGCTGCAACCGGAACGGGCCAAGTGGCGTGGAGACGCGCTTGCCGACGTGGCCCTCGCCGATGCGGGCCAGTTCCATCGAGTTGCCGCCGATGTCGCAGACGATGCCCTTGGCCTCGGGCCAGCCGAGCAGCACGCCCTGCGCCGACAGCCGCGCCTCCTCGGGGCCGTCGATGACGTGGAGCTTGAGGCCGGTCTCGCGCAGGACCTGGGCCTGGAATTCGGCGCCGTCCTCGGCCTCGCGGGTGGCGGCGGTGGCGACGACGGTGAAGGGGCTGATGTTCATGCCCTTGGCGAGAAGCGAGAACCGTTTCAGCGCGGACAATGCCCGCGCCTTGCCCTCGGGGTTCAGCCGTCCGGTCTGGGCCAGCCCCTTGCCGAGGCCGCACATGATCTTTTCGTTGTAGAAATAGGCCGGGCTGCGGGCGGCGCCGTCGAAGACCACCATCCGGACCGAGTTCGAGCCGACATCGACCACGCCCACGCGCGACAGGGCACGGGCGGAGGGGTCATCGAACAGCGGCTTGCCGAATGGCCCCCAGTCGCCCGCGTCGTCGTCGTCATCCGAAAGCGGGGCGGGTCCGTCTGCGGCCATGGAAGAATCCTCCGGGGTCGTGCGGCGGTATGGTGACGGGGCGCGGGGGTGCGGTCAACCGGCTCTGGCGGGCCAAATCCTTTCGAAGGAATTTGCAGATCCCTTCGAAAGGATTTGTGTCACCCTTTGGGCGGCCCTACCGCTTCTTCGGCTTCGGGGCGGGCTTGTCGGCCATTGCGCGGGCGGCTTCGGCCGCGGCGCGCAGTTCCTCGGCGATCTCCTCGGCCTCTTCCGGGTCGAAGTCGAGCGGCAGTTCGATCCCGCCCTCGGCCTCGACATAGATGCGGACCATTCCGGCATCGGTCGGGCCGATCTGGATGTTGGCGGCGATGTCGCTGGGGTTGTTGATGCCCATGATGATGCTCCGGCTTTGCAGGTCCGGGTAGCGGGCGGCGGGACGGCGCGCAAGAAAAAACCGTGCCGGGCCCGTGCCGCCCCGGGGGAAGACGCTTGCATTCCGGGGGGCGCGGGGCTAAATCGCCCCGCGAGTGCCGCCTTAGCTCAGTTGGTTAGAGCACCAGATTGTGGATCTGGGGGTCCCCCGTTCGAGCCGGGGAGGCGGTACCATCTTCCCCCGCATTGACGATGAAATAACGCCACCGCGCTTTGCGACTGGGCGGCTTTGTGCGATGCTGGCAGCATTATGCGGCGCCGCAGCGCCAGGCCATTTCAGATCGCAGAACTCCCGGTTGGAGGAATTTCATGCCCGACGCTCCTGCCGACCCCGTCCCGGTCACGCCCGCCTCGCGCGGCAGGAAGATCGTGATCTTTGCCGATGGCACCGGCAACAGCTTCGCCATGCAGGAATCGAACGTCTGGCGGTTGTACTCCGCGCTCGACAAGACCGAGAAGTCCGGCAGGACGCCGGTCGAGTTGCAGCTCGCCCGCTATATTCCGGGCGTGGGGACATCCTCGAACCGGGTGCTGCGGCTGATCGACGGGGCGACCGGGATCGGGGTGCCGTCAAACGTGCGCAAGCTGTACCGCTTCCTGTGCTGGAACTGGCAGCCGGGGGACGAGGTCTATCTCTTCGGCTTCTCGCGCGGGGCCTTCACGGTCAGGACGCTGGCCGGGATGATCCGCTGGCAGGGGCTGATGCCGCTGATGATCGGCGAGCGCCCCGTCACCGATGCCGAGATGAAGCGCAACGCGATGCGGGCCTGGGAGGCCTATCGCGCGAAGACCGCTCCGCTGGTGCAGGATGGCAGGCTGAAGATGGCGCCCTGGATCGGGGCGTTGCGCTGGTTGCGCGACCGGGCGATCAGCGCGAAGCGGCGGCTCTTCGGCCAGCCGACCCATGCCGAGGTGCTGGCCGCCCGTCCGGTGGAGCGGCGCCCGGCGCTGGGCGCCAGTGGACCGGAGGAGGAGGCGGGCGGCGAGGTCGGCATCCGCTACATGGGTCTCTTCGACACGGTCGAGGCTTATGGCTTCCCCTTTGTCGGTTTGCGCGAGGCCTGGAGCTGGCTGATCTGGCCGATCATCTTCCGCAACCGGGTCTGCGCGAAGATCGTCACCCGGGCCGACCATGTCCTCGCGCTGGACGATGAACGCAAGACCTTTCATCCCTTGCAGTTCGACCAGACCGATGCGGGCAGGCCCGAGGCCCCGACACTGGTGCGCGAGACCTGGTTTGCCGGAATGCACTCTGACGTTGGCGGCGGCTATCCCGACGACGCGGTGGCGATGGACCCGCTTTTGTGGATCCTGGATGCGGCAGAAGCCGAGGGGCTGCGCTTTGCCGAGGGCGCGCGGGAGGGCTTTGCCGGGCGGCTTTATCCCCGGGCGCTGATCCATGATTCCCGGGCGGGGCTGGCGGCAAGCTACCGCTATGCGCCGCGGCCGAAGCCCGATCTGCCTGGGAACGGCCGGGGGGCGCCGGTGCTGCACCGTTCGGTCCTGACGAAGATCAGGACGGGGGCGGATGGCTATGCGCCGCTGCTCTTGCCCGTGAAGCCAAGCGTCTGCGATGGGCCTGCAAGCCACGACAGCTGCGGCCCGGCGCCGATGGAGGCAGAGGCCGATGCGGATCGCCGCGCGCGTGCGCTGATCGGCAAGCGCATTCGGGCGAACCGGGCGCTGATCGCCTTCGCCGTGCTGCTCGTTCTGCTGCCGATGCTGGAGCGGCTTGGCCTTCCGTTGCTTCCGAACCTCTGGTCCAGTGGCAAGGCGATCGTGCTGGCCTGGCTGTCTGCGGTGCGCCTTTCCGTCGATCCGCTCTGGGCGCTCTATCGCGAGATCTGGCCCTGGGCGGCGGTGCTTCTGGTGGTGATGGCCGGGCTGTGGTGGCGGGGGGGTGATCTGCAGGGCCGGATCAAGGATCAGGCGCTGCGGGTCTGGCGGTTTGATCCCTGACGGGCTTCACCCCCGTCCGGGCCGGGGCTAAGGTGCCCGCCCCGAGTGACGAGGATTCGCATGAGCCTGACCCAGATCCCCCGCCTGATCGCCACGGAAATCGGGGCGACGCCTGCGCAGGTGACTTCCGCGGTGGAGTTGCTCGACGGCGGCGCGACGGTGCCCTTCATCGCGCGCTATCGCAAGGAAGTGACGGGGGGGCTGGACGACACGCAGCTGCGCAAGCTGGAGGAGCGCTTGGGCTACCTGCGCGAGCTGGAGACGCGGCGGGGGGCGATTGTCGGCTCGATCACCGAGCAGGGCAAGATGACCGATGCGCTGGCCAAGTCCATCGCCGGGGCGGTGACGAAGGCGGAGCTGGAGGACATCTATCTGCCCTACAAGCCCAAGCGCCGGACCAAGGCGATGATCGCGCGCGAGGCGGGGTTGCAGGGGCTGGTGGAGGCGATCCTTGCAGATCGGGCGGCGGAGCCGGTGGCGCTGGCGGGCGGGTTCCTGTCGGAAGGGTTCCCCGATGCGAAGGCCGCGCTGGAGGGGGCGCGGGACATCGTGGCGGAAGGGTTGAGCGAGGATGCCGCGCTGCTGGGACGGCTGCGCGACCACATGCGCAAGGCGGGAAAGCTGGCGGCGAAGGTGGTCGCGGGGAAAGAGGCGGCGGGGGCGAAGTTCTCGGATTATTTCGCGCATACCGAGGAGTTTTCGCGGGTGCCCTCGCACCGGGCACTGGCGATGTTCCGGGGGCGGAATGAGGAAGTCCTGACGCTGGACCTTGAAGTTGATGCCGAGGCCCCGCGCGGGGAAAGCCCGGCGGAGCGCGCCTGTGGCGCGGCGGTGGGGGCTGGCGGTCAGGGCGCGGGGGACAAATGGCTGCGCGAGGCGGCGGCCTGGGCCTGGCGGGTGAAGCTGAAGACCTCGCTGACGCTGGACCTGATGGCCGAGTTGCGCGAGGCGGCGGAGGCCGAGGCGATCCGGGTCTTTGCGCGGAACCTGAAGGATTTGCTGCTGGCGGCTCCGGCGGGGGGCAAGGCGACGATGGGGCTGGACCCCGGCATCCGCACCGGCGTGAAGGTGGCGGTTGTGGATGCGACGGGCAAGCTGGTGGCGACGGACACGGTCTATCCGTTCCAGCCGAAGAACGACCTGCGCGGCGCGCAGGTGGCGATTGCCAAGGCGATCGGGCAGCATGGCGTGAAGCTGATCGCCATCGGCAACGGCACGGCCAGCCGCGAGACCGAGAAGCTGGTCGGCGACCTACTGGCGCTGCTGCCCGGGCCGGAGAAGCCGGTGAAGGTGGTGGTCTCGGAAGCCGGGGCATCGGTCTATTCTGCCAGCGAACTGGCGGCACGGGAGTTTCCGGGGCTGGACGTGTCCTTGCGGGGGGCGGTCAGCATTGCCCGGCGCTTGCAGGACCCGCTGGCGGAACTGGTGAAGATCGAGCCGAAGGCGATCGGCGTCGGCCAGTACCAGCATGACGTGGACCAGCATCGCCTCGCGAAGTCGCTGGACGCGGTGGTGGAAGATGCGGTGAACGGGGTCGGGGTGGACCTGAACACCGCCTCGGCGCCCTTGCTGGCGCGGGTGTCGGGCGTGGGGCCGGGGCTGGCCGAAGCCATCGTCGCACACCGGGATCAGAACGGGCCGTTCGGGACGCGGAAGGATCTGCTCAAGGTCGCGCGGCTGGGGCCGAAGGCCTTTGAGCAGGCGGCGGGGTTCCTGCGGATTTCGGGCGGGAAGGAGCCGCTGGATGCCTCCTCCGTCCACCCGGAAGCCTATGACGTGGCGCGGAAGATCGTCGCGGCCTGCGGGCGGGACATCCGCGCGCTGATGGGCGACGGGGCAGTGTTGAAGATGCTGAACCCGGCGCGTTTCGTCGATGACCGCTTCGGGTTGCCCACGGTGAAGGACATCCTGGCGGAGCTGGAAAAGCCGGGGCGCGACCCGCGGCCTTCGTTCAAGACGGCGACCTTCGCGGAAGGCGTGGAGGAGATCACCGACCTGAAGCCCGGCATGGTGCTGGAGGGCACGGTCACGAACGTCGCTGCCTTCGGGGCCTTTGTCGACATCGGCGTGCATCAGGATGGGCTGGTGCATGTCAGCCAGCTGTCCGACAGCTTCGTGAAGGACCCCCATGCCGTGGTGAAGGCGGGCGACGTGGTCAAGGTCCGCGTGGTGGAGGTGGACGTGCCCCGCAAGCGGATCGGGCTCACGATGAAGTCGGACGGTGGGGCTTCGGCGAAGGATCAGGCACGGGAGCGGGGCGCGGCGCCGTCGAAGCCGGTCAGGGGGCCGATGCAGTCGGGGCCGCAATCCGGCGGGAATGCCTTCGCCGATGCGCTGAAAGGCAAGTTCGGACGATAGGGCGAACCCTGCCGGGGTGTCGGCCGACCCGGACGCAGCCCTACCGAATCTGTTGGAAAACTTCGCCCTGGCCCCGGGTGTCAGCCCTGGCGCGCTGCGGTCGCCCCGACGGCGTCATCGTCCTTGACCGGGATCAGCCGGGGTGCGTCCTTCGCGGCCGTTCCCCGCCCCGACAGCGACGGATTCTGCATGAAGAACTGGTGGCAACTGAACAGTTGCGCCCCCTCGGGCCCCAGATCGCGGGAGTAGCTGCCGTCCGGCGCCAGCACCCAGCTTTGCGCCTCATCGGCAAGGTTCGCCGCCATGATCTGGCTGAGGATCTGGTTTCTGACGGTGGGGTTCAGCGCCTCGACCAGAGTTTCGACCCGGCGCGTCAGGTTCCGCCCCATCCAGTCTGCGCTGGAGAAGAACACTCGCGCCTTCTTGGTCGGCAGGCCGTGGCCGTTGCCGAAGCAGACGATGCGGGAATGTTCGAGGAACCGCCCGACGATGGACTTGACCCGGATGTTCTCGCTGAGGCCCTTCACCCCTGGGCGGAGCCCGCAGATGCCGCGCACGACAAGGCTGATCTTCACCCCCGCCTGGCTGGCCGCGTATAGCGCGTCGATCACGTCGGGCTCGATGATCGAGTTCATCTTGGCCCAGATTTCCGCCGGACGGCCCGCGCGGGCATGTTCCGCCTCGGCCGCGATCATCGCCAGAAGGCGCGGCTTCAGGGTGATCGGACTGATCGCTAGGTTTTCCAGCCCCTCGGGCTGCACATAGCCGGAGAGGTAGTTGAAGACCTTGGTTGCATCGCGCCCCAGCGCCGGATCGCAGGTGAAGAACGACAGGTCGGTATAGATGCGCGCGGTGATCGGGTGGTAGTTGCCGGTGCCGTAATGGGTGTAGGTGACAAGGTGGTCGCCCTCGCGGCGGACGACCGTGCTGATCTTGGCATGGGTCTTGTAGTTGACGAAGCCGTAGACGACATGAGCGCCCGCGCGTTCCAGGCGGCGGCTTTGCCGGATGTTCGCCGCCTCGTCGAAGCGGGCCTTCAGTTCCACCAGCGCCGTCACCGATTTCCCAGCCTCCGCCGCCTCGCAGAGTGCGGTGACGACCGGGCTGTCCCATGAGGTCCGGTAGAGGGTCTGCTTGATCGCCAGCACGTTCGGATCGGTTGCCGCCTGTTGCAGGAAGCGGATCACCATGTCGAAGGTCTCATAGGGGTGATGCAGCAGCATGTCCTTCTGCCGGATCGCGGCGAACATGTCGCCCTCGTGGTCCTGCACCCGTTCCGGCACGCGGGGGGTGAAGGGCGGCCACATCAGATCCTTGCGCGAGGCGAGGATCAGTTCCTTCAGGTCGGCCACGCCCAGAAGACCCTTGACCTCCACCACCTCGTCCTCGGTGACGGCAAGCTCCTCCATGATCAGCGCACGCAAGGATTCCGGGGCACCTGCGGACAGCTTCAGCCGGATCACCTCGCCCCGGCGGCGGCGCTTCAAGGCGGTCTCGAATTCCCGGACCAGGTCTTCCGCCTCGTCCTCGACTTCAAGGTCGCTGTCGCGCAGCACGCGGAAGGTGCAATGGCCGCGGTCGGCATAGCCGGGGAAGAGCATGTTGAGGTGCAGCAGGAGAAGCTCCTCCAGCGGCAGGAAGCGATGCTCGCCCTCTTTCCCCGGCAGGGGCACGAAGCGGGCGATCTGCTGCGGGATCGGCAGGAGCGCCTTCAACTGGCGGCGGTCAACGGTGCGCTCCAGTTCCAACGCCAGCGAGAAGCCGGTGTTCGGGATGAACGGGAATGGGTGGGCCGGGTCGATGGCAAGCGGCGACAGCACCGGAAAGACATTGGTCAGGAAGTGGCCTTCCAGGAACTTCAGGTCGCGCGCCGTCAGTTTCGGGCGGGCGACAAGGGTGATACCCTCGGCCTCCATCTCTTTCCGCAGGCGGTTGAAGGTGGTCTGCTGGGTCTGCATCAGCCGCCGTGCTTCGGCGTTGATCAGTTGCAACTGCTCCGCCGGGCTGCGGCCATCCTCCGACAGCGTCGCATTGCCGTTCCTGACCAGCGCCCGCAGGCCCGCCACGCGGACGGTGTAGAATTCGTCCAGGTTGGTGGCCGAGATCGACAGGAAGCGCAGCCGTTCCAGAAGCGGAACGGCGGGGTTCGCGGCTTCCTCCAGGACACGCCAGTTGAAGGCGAGCCACGAAAGTTCGCGATTGAAGAAGCGGCCCGGCCCGGCGGTCTCCGCGAAGGGCAGCTCGACGGGGGCGGGGAAGGGGGAGCGGAGGAAATCGGCCTGAGTCATGGGCGCGCTTATGTCGTGCAGTCTGTGAAACTATTGCGACAGTTAGGCAGCTTGGCCGCAGACTGTCCAGTGAGGCCCGGGGGTCGGGGTCAGTCCTCCCCCAGAATCTCGCCCGCCAGAGCCCGGGTGATCGGGCGTCCCAGTGCCAGCGCGCGGGCATCGAGCGCAGCGACCAGCGCGCGGGCGGCACCGATGCTGCGCGGCATCCGGCTGACCAGATAGGGGATCAGATTCGCGGGCACCGCCACCTGCCGGTCGGCGAAAAGCTTGACCAGCACGGCAGAAAGGAGCGCGTCGTCGGGCGCGTCGAGATGCGCGATCGGCGTGGCCTGCATCCGGCTGACCAGGTCGGGCAAGTGCAGACCCCAGTCGCGTGGCGGTGTACGGGCGGTCAGGAGGAGCGCGCCGGTGGTCGTGACCAGATTGTGCAGGTGGAAAAGCTGTGCCTCGGCGGCCCCGATCCGGTCGGCATCCTCGACCACCACGGCCCGGCCGGAAAGCGAGGCGATGTCGGCGGCGGCCAACGCCTCGGCGGACAGGATCACCGCATCGGCCAGCGCGGCCCAGACATGCGCGAGATGGGTTTTCCCCGCCCCGTCCGGCCCGACGACCAGCAATTTGCGCCCCGGCCAGTTTCGCCAGTCCTCCACCGCCTGCAAGGCCAGCGCGTTCGAGGGCGCGACGAAGAAATGCTCCCGCGTCATCGCTTCCGCGCTGGGCAGGTCAAAGGCCAGCTGGCGGCTCACGCGCCCGGATCCGCTCTGCCGGACGCGGGCTTGCGGCTGCGCCTGGACTTCGGCGCCTCGGGTGCGGTGGTGAAGCTTGGCGTCGGCGTGGGCAGGCCCGCCTTGCCCTGATACAGCAGGCTTGCCCGGTAGCGTTCCATTGCGAAGCGCGTCAGCACACCGATGGACGCCGCGACCGGCACCGCAATCAGCATGCCGACGAATCCGAAGACCGTGCCGAAGGCCGAAAGCGCGAACAGAAGCCAGACCGGATGCAGACCGACCGACTTGCCCACCAGGCGCGGGGTCAGGATGTTGCCTTCCATGAACTGCCCGACCGCGAAGATCGCGGCGACAATGCCGATCTGGAACCAGTCGCCCCAGAACTGGAACAGCGCAAGACCTATGGCCAGCGCGCCACCGACCAGCGCGCCGACATAGGGGATGAAGGTGATCGTCCCGGCAATCGCGCCGACAATCAGGCCGAATTGCAGCCCCGCAAGCATCAGCGCCACGGCATAGTAGGTGCCAAGCACCAGGCAGACCGAGACCTGCCCCCGCACGAAGCCCGCCAGCACCGCGTCGATCTCGCGCGCAAGGCGGCGGATCGTGGGGGCATGGTCCAGGGGAAGCATGCTGTCGACCCGCGCCACCATGTCGTCCCAGTCGAGGAGCAGGTAGAAGGCCACGACCGGCACCACGACGATGAAGAGGACGATGGAGATCACCCCCAGGGCCGAGGTCAGCACACCCTCGGCCAGGTCCGCGCCGCGTTCCTGGATCGCCTGGCCGATCCGGGTCAGGGTCTGCCGGATGGTCGAGGTCGAATCGGCCAGGTCCGGGAAACGCTCCAGCAGGAAATTCTGCAATTTCCGGGCGATGTCGGGCGCGGCATTGACCAGCGCGGTCAACTGGTCGACCAGGGTCGGGATCACCGCCAGCACCAGCAGCACGAACAGCAGGAGCGCGACCAGCGAGATGACCGCAGTCGCCGCGGCGCGGTTCAGGCCCGCCCGCTCCAGCCGGTCGGCGACGGGATCGAGGAAATAGGCGATCGCCCCGCCGACGATGAAGGGCAGCAGCACGTCGCCCAGGAACCAGATCGCCAGGAAGAACACCGCCGCCGCGATGCCCCAGTAGCGAAGCTGGTGTGAAGTCGGCAGCGCCATCAGCAGGTTCCTTCCCTTTGACCCCCATATCGCCCGGACCCGCGCACCCGCGCAAGGGGCGCGACGGGCGAAAGGCCGCTGTCAGCATGCGCTTAGGCGGGGGGCGGTAAGCGTCGCCGGGATGGCGCCCGCCCGGAAAAGCCGGGAAGTGCAACGGCATCCGGGGCGCCGTGCCCCGGCCCGGCCAGCCCGAAAGCGGCAGGCCCAAGCGAAAGGCAAGACCATGAAACTGAAGCTTCTCTCCATCCTCGCATTCATCTCGCTGCCGATGGGCGCGATGGCGATGCCCGTTGTCGGCGACATGATCGGCACCGATCCGGAAACCGCCAAGGCCGCGCTGGAAAAGGCCGGTTGCCCGGTGGACGAGTTCGAGGCCGAGGACGGCAAGATCGAGGCCAAGTGCACCGACACCGCCACCAGCAAGGCGATGGAAGTCTACATCGACCCGGCGACCGGCAAGGTTGCTGACATCAAGTCGGAAGACTGACATGGCTTCCCCCCGGACCCGCAGCATCGCGCCCCCCGTCGCCCCTCCCGACCTCTGGGACCCCGTCGTGCGCCTGACCCATTGGGGGGTCGCGGTCGCGGTCCTGCTCAATGCGCTGGTGACAAAGGGCGGCAGCCTGACCCATGTCTCGCTGGGCTGGCTGGTCATGGCGCTGCTTCTGCTTCGGCTGGTCTGGGGGGTGCTTGGCCCGGCCGAGGCGCGGTTCTCGGCCTTCCCGCCGAACCCTGTCGCAGCCGCCCGCCACCTCCGGCAACTCCTGTCCGGGCAGCCGGGATACTACTCGTCGCACAATCCGGCAGGGGCGCTGATGGTCTATGTATTCTGGGCGGCGCTTGCCGTGGTGACGGCCACCGGCCTGATCCTGACCGGCGGCGCGACACCGATGCGGGTGGCCGCCGAGAAGGCAGCGGTTGCATCCGGCGACTGGTCTGCTTTGATCGTGAAAAGCGACGGCGAATCTTCGGACGACGAGGACAAGGGCCTTCGCCACACGGCTGAAGAGGTGCATGAAGTGGCCGCAAACCTGTTGTTGTTCCTGGCAGCGCTGCATGTTGCCGGGGTGGTACTGGAAAGCCGGGCGATGCGGAGGAACCTTGTCAAGCCCATGATCCTGGGCGATGCCCACAGGCGCAAATGACGGGTGCGCCTGACATCCGGTCCGCCGGGCGGCGCCAGACGATGGCGCTTTCGATCTTCCTCCTGATCCAGACGCTGGCTGCGGTGTTCTTCGTCGGCGACGTCATCGGCGATCTGCGCGAGGACCCCGGCTCGGTGCATTTCATCTTCGAGGCCTTCGTCACCGGGACGCTGGTGCTCGGCATCCTGTTCGGCGCCTTCGCGCTGCGTCGCACGATCGAGCTTCTGCGCGCGCAGGACCAGGCGCTCGCCGTGGCGCGCGGCGCCCTGTCCGACGTGATCGACCGCCAGTTCCAGTCCTGGGCACTGACCCCTGCCGAGCGCGACGTCGGATTTCTGGCACTCAAGGGGCTCGACGTGGCGGAGATTGCCGAATTGCGCGGCGCTGCGCAGGGCACGGTCCGGGCGCAGCTGACCCGGATCTACTCCAAGGCGGGCGTGTCCGGGCGCGCCCAGTTCGCCGCCTTCTTCGTGGAAGACCTGCTGGGCGAGGGCGTCCCCACCCAGGTGGCCGAGGCCTCCTGATGCCTCAGGCCCGCAGCGTGAAGCCGCGCGCCAGGTGGTTCCGCACGAACCAGATCATCGCCACCCCCGGCACCAGCGACAGGCAGGTCATCGCCATCACCATGCCGACGTCGGTGCGAAAACTGAACATCGCCTGGATCGCCATGGTGATCGGCTTGCCGCCCGTCACCGTCAGGATGCGGGCGAAGACCACCTCGACCCAGCTGAAGATGAAGCAGAAGAAGGCCGCGACCCCGATCCCCGGGGCAATCTGCGGGACCAGGTGGCGGAAGAAGAAGGACGGGCCGGAATGGCCGTCCAGATAGGCCGTCTCGTCGAATTCTCGCGGGACGGCGCGGATGAAGCTTTCCAGGATCCAGATCGCCACCGGCAGGTTGAAGAGGCAATGCACCAGCGCGATGCCGACGGGCGAATTGACCAGCCCGAACTGGCTGAAGAGGATGAAGATCGGCAGCGACAGCACCACCGGCGGCGTCACCCGGAACACCAGGATCGCCATGAGGAAATGCCGGTCGCCGGTGAAGCGATAGCGCGCCAGGGCATAGGCCGTGGGCAGGCCCAGGGCAATGCACAGGGCAACGTTCAGGCTGACGTAGATGAAGGAATTGACCATCGCCGCGCGCAGCTCCGGCGTCGCCAGCACGCTGCGGTAATTCATCAGCCCGATGGCGCCTTGGGCAGAGCCGTCCTGCGGCAGCGTGGCGGTGAAACTCAGAAGGATCGCCTGCACCAGCGGCAAAAGGATGAAGGTGGCCAGCACCACGACGCCCAGATGCCTCATGCCTCGCGCTCCCGGGTGGCGGCGACGAAGGCCCAGACCACGGCCAGCACGATCAGGAAATACAGCGTCGCCCGCGCGGCGGCCTGACCGTAGGAAAAGCCCTTTATCTCTTCCCCCAGTTCCAGGGACAGGAAGCGCGTGGCGTCGCTTGGTCCCCCGGCGTTGATCGCGAAAGCCTCGGTGTAGATCATGAAGCTGTCGACGAAGCGGAGGAGGAAGACGATGGCCAGTGCCCCCGCGATCTTCGGCAGCTGGATGAAGCGGAACACCGCCCAGCGTGAAGCCCCGTCGATCGCGGCGGCCTGCATGTAGGCAGGCGGGATGGCCGATAGTCCGGCATAGGCCAAGACCACCACGAGCCCCAGCCAGTGCCAGGTGTCGACCGCCAGGATCAGTGTCCAGGTGTGCCAGCCGGTGAACTTCCAGTCGAACCCCACTGCCGCCAGCCCCGGCCCGAGGAGGCCCGTCTTCGCGTCGATCAGCCCAAGCCAGAACATCGGGATCATGTTCCATGGCACCACCAGCGGCAGCGCCACCAGCATCAGCCCCCAGACCGCCCGCTTGCCATAGCTCAGAAGCAGGAGCGCCACGCTGATCCCAAGGGGCACCTGGATCGCCAGGGCAAGGGTGGAAAAGAGGAGGCTTCGTCCCAGCGAGGCGAGGAAGCGGTCGGACTGCAGGATGTCGGTGAACCATTGCAGGCCGACCCAGTAGACATCCTGCAGCGTGAAGATGTCATGGAACCCATAGTTGATCACCGCAAGAAGCGGGAGTGCGCCGACAAGCCCCAGAAGCGTAAGGGCCGGAAGGATCAGCAACCAGGCGCGATTGTCATGCGGGCGCATGGAGGGAAGGGGAGGGCGTAAGGGAAGGGAAGTCAAGGGCGGGGCGGCTATCCGTCACCTTTCGTTAACTATCCTCCGGCTATCCTCTTTCCGGACTCGCCGATTTAATATATGCACATGAATGTGGGACTGGGACGAAGGCAAACGCCAGCGCACGCTGCAGGACCGGGGCATCGACTTTGCCGATGTCGCCCGGTTCGACTTCGAGGCGGCAGAGATCCGGCCCGACCTGCGGCGGGACTACGGCGAGCCGCGATTTCGGGCCATCGGGATGCTGGACGGGCGGCTCCATGTCCTGATCTTCACTCCGCGCGCGGGCGGGGTGCGGGCGCCCGACACCGCGCACATCGTTGATGACCTCCTTCACTCCGCGCGCGGGCGGGGTGCGGGTGATCAGCCTTCGCCGCGCAAATGCAAGGGAGCGCCGGAAATGGCCCGAAAACCCATGATGAATGACACCCAGCCTGGCGTGGCCGAAGAACCGGCCCCCTTCCGCCGCCTGCGCCCCGATGAGCCGGACGACGAAAATCCCGAATGGACCGACGAGGATTTCGCCCGCGCCAAGACGATCTG
This sequence comes from Tabrizicola sp., assembly GCF_016792905.1. Taxonomy (GTDB): domain Bacteria; phylum Pseudomonadota; class Alphaproteobacteria; order Rhodobacterales; family Rhodobacteraceae; genus Tabrizicola. The sequence continues at coordinate 7,801 of NZ_JAEULP010000058.1, read as the reverse complement.
GGATTTTCCCGAACTGGTGGAAATCTTCCAGAAATCCGGCCAGCTCGGCCGCCGCCCCTTGCCGGAAGATCAGCGCAAGCAGCGGGTCACGCTGTACCTAGACCGGGACGTGCTGGCGCGGCTGAAGGCCGATGGCAGGGGCTGGCAGACCCGTGCCAATGCGGCGCTGCGCAAGGCGCTCGGGCTGTAGTCGGGCTTCTGCGCTTCTCTCAATCCGCAACGCCCCCTTAAGCCGCTCGGTCCGCCTGTCCCCTGTGGACAGCCCCTCGCACCTTGCCTGCCCGCGCCCGACCCGCTAGGAAACGCGGGACCTCATTGCCAAAGGCCCGGACATGCGTCTCTCCCGCTACTTCCTCCCCGTCCTCAAGGAAAACCCCGCCGAGGCCCAGATCGTCAGCCATCGCTACATGCTGCGGGCCGGCATGATCAAGCAGCAGGCGGCGGGCATCTATTCCTGGCTGCCGCTCGGCTACCGGGTGCTGCGGCGGATCGAGGAGATTGTCCATCAAGAGCAGATCCGCGCCGGTCACATCCCGCTCCTGATGCCGACGATCCAGCCCGCCGACCTCTGGCGCGAGTCGGGCCGCTACGGCGACTACGGCGAGGAGATGCTGCGGATCACCGACCGCCAGAAGCGCGAGCTTCTGTACGGCCCGACGAACGAGGAGATGATCACCGACATCTTCCGCGCGCATGTGTCGTCCTACAAGGACCTGCCGCTCACGCTCTACCACATCCAGTGGAAGTTCCGCGACGAGATGCGCCCGCGCTTCGGCGTGATGCGGGGGCGCGAGTTCCTGATGAAGGACGGCTACAACTTCGACGTCGACAAGGACGCCGCGCTGCACGCCTACAACCGCCACATGGTGAGCTACCTGCGGACCTACGAGCGCATGGGCCTGACCGCGATCCCGATGCGGGCAGCCAGTGGGCCCATCGGCGGCGACAACACGCATGAATTCCTGGTGCTGGCCAACACCGGCGAAAGCGAGGTCTTCTACGACGACCGGGTCACGGCGCTGAAGCTTGGCAACCGCGACATCGACTATGATGACCGTGCCCAGGTGGCGGATGTCTGCAAGGAGTTCACCACCCTTTACGCCCGCACCGACGAAACCCACGATGCGGCCGTCTTCGACAAGGTGCCAGAGGCGCACCGCAAGGTCGGGCGCGGCATCGAGGTCGGGCAGATCTTCTACTTCGGCACCAAATATTCCGAGGCGATGGGCGCGGAAGTCGTGACGAAGGAAGGCACCAAGGTTCCGGTCGAGATGGGATCGCACGGGATCGGCGTTTCCCGCCTTCTGGGCGCGATCATCGAGGCGAGCCACGACGACAAGGGCATCATCTGGCCGGAAGGGGTGACGCCTTTCCCGGTCGGGATCGTGAACCTGAAGCAGGGCGACGCGGCGGCGGATGCGGCCTGCGAGGGGCTGTACAAGGCGCTGAAGGCCAAGGGGCTGGAGCCGCTCTACGACGACCGCGACGAACGGGCCGGGGCGAAGTTCGCCACCATGGACCTGATCGGCCTGCCCTGGCGGATCACCGTCGGGCCGCGGGGTCTGGCGAACGGGGTGGTCGAGCTGACCAGCCGCCGGACGGGCGAAAGCGAGGAAGTCAGCCCGGAAGCCGCCGTCGACCGCATCGCGCAGATCTACGCGGGGCGCTGATGGCGCAACTGACGGCGCTGCTTTACGCGGTCAACCTGCTGCTTCTTGTGTCGTTTCACGTCCTGAACCGGCACTACAGCCCGGTTTCGAATGCAGTGTCGGACTATGGTGTCGGCCGGACGGCCAGGCTTTTCCGGGTCTATGTCGTTGTCGGCTCTGTCGCGGCCCTGATGCTGGGCCGCGAGGTCTGGATGGCCAGCCCGGCGGTGCCGCAGGCCGTCGCGTGGTATCTTGTCGCCATGGCGGCGGTGCGGGTCGGCGTCGGCGTCTTTCCGACCGACCTGCCGGGTGCCACCCCGACAAGGGCCGGGCGGATCCATCTGGTCTTCGCGATCCTGACCTTCACCCTTGCCTACATGTCCATCGCCAAGGCCACTCCGTTTCTGGCTGGGGCAGCCCCCGTGCTGCGGCCGCTGCATCTTGCGGCGATGATCGGGCTTGCGGCGGTGGTCGTCAGCATGAAGGGACCCCTTCGGCCGTATTTCGGCATTGCCGAGCGGCTGTTCCTGTTCGCGACCGCCCTCTGGTTCCTCGTCGCGGCCCTGTCCTTCGCAGGCGGCTGAGGGCGGCGGCGATGGAGAAGGTCGCGGCGGCGCTCTACCTCCTAGACCTTCTGTTCCTCCTGGCCTTCCAGGTCCTGAACCGGGACCAGCCCGCCTTTGCCCGCCCGATCAGCGATTACGGACTGGGGCGGACGGCCTCGCTGTTCAAGGTCTACCTGATCGCGGGTTGTATCGCGCCACCGATCCTCGCCTGGCAGGTCCATGTTTCGGGCAATCCGGACTTTCCGATCGCGGTGACGGTTTACCTGGGGCTGGTGGCAGTGGGACGGCTGGGGATCGCACTCTGGCAGAGCGACCCGCAGGACATGCCGCACAGCCGCCGCGGCAACCTGCACCGGGCCGCGACGCTTCTTGCCTTTGCCGCGGCCTACATGGCCGTGGTCGAGGCGACGCCGCAACTGGTGCTGCTGCACGAAGGCGCGCGCTCGCTGGCCGATGAGGTACTGAAGCAGGTCATCAGCGCCGCGTTTCTGGCGGTGGTGCTGACCACCTCGCCCGCCTTGCGACCCTGGTTCGGGCTGGCCGAGCGGGCGTTCCTGTACGCCACAGCGCTCTGGTTTCTGCTGGCCTCGCTGACGCTGCCGCCGCTATGATCGGGCAAACGGAGGCCCCCATGTCCCGCCTTGTCGTCAGGTGCTTTTCCCTCTCGGTCGACGGCTTCGGCGCGGGGCCGGACCAGTCACTGGCCGACCCCCTTGGCAAGGGCGGCATGGCGCTGCACGACTGGGTGTTCAGGACGAAGACCTTCCAGGCGATGCATGGCGCGGGCGGGGGCGAGGCCGACAGCGTGGACGAGGGCTTCGCCGCCGAGGGTTTCCGCAACATCGGCAGCTGGATCCTGGGGCGCAACATGTTCGGCCCGATCCGTGGACCCTGGCCGGATGAGGAGTGGAAAGGCTGGTGGGGCGACGAGCCGCCCTATCACTGCCCGGTCTTCGTCCTGACCCATTTCCCGCGGGCCGATCTGGTGATGGCGGGCGGCACCACTTTCCATTTCGAGACCGGCGGGCTTGAGGACGCACTGGCTCGGGCCAAGGCGGCGGCGGGCGGCAAGGATGTGCGGCTGGGTGGCGGGGTCGCGACCCTGCGCGAAGCCTTCCGGGGCCGACACATCGACGAGGCGCATTTCGCCGTCTCGCCCGTGCTTCTGGGCCGCGGCGAGGCCGTGATCCAGGGCCTTGACCTGCCTGCGCTCGGCTACCGGGTCGCGCGGCAGGTGGCGGGGGAGGGTGCAAGCCATGTCGTCATCGGGCGGGCCTGAGCGAAGGGGATTGGCATGAGCAAGGCACTGATCACCTGGGGCGGCTGGGACGGGCATGAGCCGGACAAGGTAGCGGCCCTTTTCGCGGGCTGGCTGCGCGAGGCGGGGATGGCGGTGGACCTCACCGACAGCTTGTCCTGCTTCGATGATCCCAAGACGTTGGCGACGATGGACCTGATCGTCCCGGTCTGGACCATGTCGCGGATCGGCAAGGAGCAGGCCCTGAACGCCTGCGCGGCGGTGGCTTCGGGCACCGGGATCGCGGGGTGTCACGGCGGCATGTGCGATGCCTTCCGCGAGAATGTCGACTGGCAGTTCATGACCGGCGCGCAGTGGGTGGCGCATCCGGGGAATGATGGGGTGGAGTATGGGGTCCGGATCCTCTCGGACGACCCGCTGGTGGCGGGGGTCGGGGACTTTGTTGTGAAGACCGAACAGTACTACCTGCATGTCGACCCGGCGGTAAAGGTCCATGCCGTCTGCGATTTTCCGGTGGTGGCGGGCCCCCATGCGGTGAACGGGCCGGTGGCGATGCCGGTCGTGTTCACCAAGGGCTACGGCGCGGGCCGGGTCTATTACAACGCGCTTGGCCACCAGAAAGCGGTGATCGACCACGGCCCGGCGGCCGAACTGATGCGACGCGGGTTGCTCTGGGCCGTCCGCCGGGCGTGACGCCACGTCACGGCTTCGAGCGTGCCTGCGCTGTGGCAAAGTCAGGTCATGCTTTCGCAACATTTGCCTGCCAGACTGACGCCATGACCCTGCAAGCCGATCATTACCGCATGCTGAAACGCGAGCTTTCGCTGGGCGAGCTCCTGGCCGACGGGATCGTGCATGCGCTGGCGCTTCTGGCCGGGCTGATCGCCTTTCCGCTTCTCCTGTTCCACGGGCTTCAGACTGCGGGGATCGGCACCTTCGCGGCGCTGACGGTCTATGCGGGCGGTTTCTTCCTGATGTGGGGCTTTTCGCTGGCCTACAACATGACGCCCCCTTCGGCGCTGAAATGGCTGCTGCGTCGGTTCGACCATTCGATGATCTATGTGATGATCGCCGGGACCTATACCGCCGTGATCCCGCATCTGGCGGGCGCCTGGCCCTGGGCGCTGGGGGCGGTGGTCTGGACCGGGGCGGCGCTCGGCATCCTGGTCAAGGTGGTGCTGCCGGGGCGCTATGACCGGCTGTCGATCCTGGCCTATGTGATGCTGGGCTGGGTCGGGATCATCGCCATCGGCCCGGTGGCGGCGGCGCTGCCTGCGGTGTCGCTCTGGCTTCTGGTCGCGGGCGGGGCGACCTATGTGGCGGGGGTGGGATTTTATGTCTGGGAGCGGCTGCGGTTCCAGAACGCGATCTGGCACGGGTTTGTCGCGGTGGCGGCGGGGCTGCATTTCGCGGCGGTGGCGGTGGCGGTGGGGTGATCTGGACCGAACGTCGAACGCCCAAGCACACCCGCGAGGACTGTGAGGAGGCGCCTGTCCGACGGGGTGCGAAGCTGACCGCGAGCGGCACGCAGGGGTGAGACGGATGAGACAAACAGTCCTGTGGACCGTTTTCCCACCGAATGCCCGAGGCCGCTGCCGAGGGCCGGAAGGGACGGCGCGGTCAGATTTGCCTTGAGCAAATCTGACGGGGAGGGCGAGTTTGGTGGGTTGGCGCCCACCCTTTGCTTCCTATTCCCGAGTTTTCCTGAAAACCGTTCCCCGGAGCAATGCCACATAATCCGCTGTATCACCGGACTGCACCACATTTCGCCGGACGAGTTCGCCAAGGCAGCGGAACACCAGATCGTAGGAATGGAGAACTGCATCGGCAAGAATCGCCATGTGTTGCAGCGTATCGACGGACAAGCTTTCCATGCTGACCGGGCTGCGCAGGAAGGCGATGTCGGCAACCGTGGCTTGAGAAGGCTTGATAGGCAGCTTTTCCGCGAGGTCTGTCGGATAGCCGAGGTGATGCGCACTTGTCTCCACAATCTTATGCGCCAGGAATCCCTGCGCCTCGAGTTCTTCCTGGATCGCACCGAACGAGGGTTGATCTTTGTAGTAGCGGACTATCGGAATTTCAGTCTGAACAAGGGCTGCGGTCGCAAGCTTGCTCCTGGCATTCTGGAAGACAGCCAATTCCCCGCCTTGGATGTCGATCTTGAGAAAGTCGACTTGCTCGATTTCATCAAGATCATCGAGGCGGTGCGTTTCCATCGGAACGCGCTGATGCACTTCGATGGCGCGGCGCCACCAGGGATTGAGGTATCTGGCAATCCATGGATCCGGCTCCAGAATCGATACCAGACCGCTGTTCTTCGTCACGTGCAGGGTTTCGGTCGCACCTTTGCCAATCGCATAGGGCAAGTAGGTTTCGTTAGGGCCAGCGGCCTTTACCAGGGCTTCCAGGGCTTCGGGTTGCGGTTCGAAGCCGATGATGTGCGCCACGCCCGATTTGCGCAGTTGAGCGTAGACTGGCGTGCCGTTGAAGGGGTTTGCGCCGACGTCGACCACGACTGTCTTGCGGGTCGCCTGAACCAGCTTGTGCAACGCTCTTATACGGTCAATTGGGCGCACGATGTACCATCTGCCTATGAGCCAGGGTTTGAAGTTTCAGGCGTTGGCAGGGGTAGAATGCAATCACACATCCAGCTCCTCCACAAACCGCGCGTTCTCCTGGATGTATTGGAAGCGTAGCTCCGGCTTCTTGCCCATCAGGCGCTCCACGAGGTCGGAGGTGTCCCCCGGTTCGTCCTCATCGATCGACACCCGGATCAGCTTGCGGGTGGCGGGGTTCATCGTGGTGTCCTTCAGGTCCTTGGCGTCCATCTCGCCCAGGCCCTTGAAGCGCTGGACGTCGATCTTGCCTTTGCCGCCGAGGCCCTTCGCCAGCCACGCCTCTTTCTCGGCATCGTCGGCGACGTACATCCGGCGGGCGCCTTGGGTCAGGCGATACAAGGGCGGGCAGGCGAGGTAGAGGTGGCCCTTGTCGATCAGCGGGCGCATCTGGGTGAAGAAGAAGGTCATCAGCAGGCTCGCGATATGCGCGCCGTCGACGTCGGCGTCGGTCATGATGATGATCTTTTCATAGCGCAGGTCGTCGAGCTTGAAGCGGGTACCCATGCCGGTGCCAAGCGCCTCACACAGGTCGCGGATTTCGGCGTTTTCGTTCAGCTTGGCGGAGGCCGCGCCGAGGACGTTCAGGATCTTGCCCTTGAGGGGGAGGAGGGCCTGCGTCTCTCGGTTGCGGGCGCCCTTGGCGGAGCCGCCGGCAGAGTCGCCTTCGACGATGAAAAGCTCCGTCCCTTCGCGGTTCTTGGCGGAGCAGTCGGTGAGTTTGCCGGGCAGGCGCAGTTTCTTGGTGGCGGTCTTGCGCTGGGTTTCCTTTTCCTCACGCCGACGCAGGCGTTCTTCGGCGCGCAGGACGAGGAAATCGAGGATCGCACCGGCGGATTTCGGGTCGGCGGCGAGCCAGGTGTCGAAATGGTCGCGGACGGCGTTTTCGACCCATTTGGCGGCTTCCTCGGTCGAGAGCCGGTCCTTGGTCTGGCCGACGAACTGCGGCTCGCGGATGAAGATCGAGAGGAGCGCGCAGCCGCCGGTGAGGAGGTCGTCGCGGGTGATCTGGTCGGCTTTGCGGTTCTTGACGCGTTCCCCATAGGCGCGGATGCCTTTCAGGATCGCGGCCCAGAACCCGGCCTCATGCGTGCCGCCTTCCGGCGTGGGGACGGTGTTGCAGTAGGAATGCAGGTAGCCGTCCTGGGCGGGGGTCCAGTTGATCGCCCATTCAACCGAGCCGGGGACCTGGTATTTCTCCTCGAAGCTTACCCGTCCGGCGAAGGGTCGTTCTGAGTAGGTGGTGACCTTGCGGAGGCTCTCGTTCAGGAAGTCGGCAAGGCCGCCGGGGAAGTGGAAGGTCGCCTCTTGCGGGGTCTCGCCGTCGTTTACAGCGGATTTCCAGCGGATTTCCACGCCCGAGAAGAGATAGGCCTTGGACCGCGCCATCTTGTAGAGGCGGGCGGGTTTCAACGTCTGGTGGCCGAAGATCTCCGGGTCGGGGTGGAAGGTGACGGTGGTACCGCGGCGGTTCTGGGTGGGGCCGAGCCTCTCGACGGGACCCTGGGGGATGCCGCGGGAGAAGGATTGCTCGTAAAGCTCGCGGTCGCGGGCGACCTGGACCACCATCAGGTCGGAGAGGGCGTTGACGACCGAGGAGCCGACGCCGTTGAGGCCGCCGGAGGTGGAGTAGGCCTTGGCGTTGAACTTGCCGCCGGCGTGGAGGGTGCAGAGGATGACCTCGAGCGCGGATTTGCCGGGGAATTTGGGGTG
>NZ_JAEULP010000057.1 GCF_016792905.1 Tabrizicola sp. | reverse complement strand
GCAACGCGAAACCGGTCCCCGCATCAACGACCGCATCCGCGCTCCGGAAATCCGCCTGATCGGTGCGGATGGCGAGAATGTCGGGGTCGTGACCCCTGCCCGCGCGATGCAGATGGCCGAGGAAGCCGGACTGGACCTGGTCGAAATCTCGCCGACCGCCGTTCCGCCGGTCTGCAAGATCATGGACTTCGGCAAATTCAAGTACGAGACGCAGAAGCGCGAGGCGGAAGCCCGCAAGAAGCAGAAGATCATCGAGATCAAGGAAATCAAGTTCCGTCCCGGCACTGACATCCATGACTATGACGTCAAGATGCGCTCGGTCGTGAAGTTCCTGGAAGAAGGCGACAAGGTGAAGGTCACCCTGCGCTTCCGGGGCCGCGAGATGGCGCACCAGGAGCTGGGGCTGGAGCTCTTGAAGCGGGTCGAGGCCGACGTTGCCGAAATCGGCAAGATCGAAAGCTTCCCCAGGCTGGAAGGCCGCCAGATGGTGATGATGGTCGCGCCGAAGTAAGGCAGGCCGTTTCATCCGGAACGAACGCGGGGGCAATTCGCCCCCGTTTTCATTCGTGCTTTGCTTCGCGCGGGCGTCCCCGCGTGGGGATTTCCTTCAAAAGTCCTCCAACCCCCATTCCGGCAATGTCGCCGGCGATGACGGGGATGCCGCAGATCAGCCGCTCCATCACCCAGTCGGCCCCGTTCAGCGCGGGGCTGCGGACGCAGCCGGGCAGGCCAATGACTGGGGTTTCGCCGAAGCTGCCGAGGAACAGGAGATTGCCGGGATCGACCGGCATACCGAAGCGGTCCACCCGGCCCCCTGCCCTGCGGACGGCGCCCGGAGCCACGTCTTCGGGGTCGGAGGTGGCGGAGGCTGTAAGGATCAGGATCAGGTCGGCGCCCCTGACCTTGCCCAGCATGGAAGCGAGGTCGGCTTCGCGGTGCGGGCTGTGCCGGTGTGAGATCAGCTCGGCGCCGAGGGTGGCGAGACGGTCGGTGATGGCCTTGGCCCCAAGCGGGCGGGCATTCGGATCAGTGTGGGTTTCCACCAGCGCGATGCGGGTCCGCCGGGGCGGATGCAGGTTGAGGGCGCGCGTTCCGGCGGCACAGGCGGCATCGACCGAGGCGCGCGCGACACCGTAGGCGATGACCTTGACGGTGGCGACCATCTCGCCCGCCTTCACGCGCTGCCAGCGCGGCACGGTGGCGAGGGTGATCATCGGATCGACGGCGTTCAGGGCATCGACCCGAGGGGCGAGGACTTCGACCACCCCCGCGCTACGGGCGTGGAGGTTGACCCGGCCCGTGCCGACCGGGCGCAGGTCGAGGCCGGAGGTTTCGGGGTCGGGGACCAGCGCGCGGGCGATGGCAAGGGCGGCGGCGTCTTCGTGCAGGTCATCCGGGTCAAGGCGGGCGGCGATGACTTCGCTGCGACCGATGGCGCGAAGCTGGGCAATTTCGGGCGGGCCAAGGATGCAGCCCTTGCGCAGGCGGCCTTCGGGCAGGGCAACGGAATGGGCTAGGATCGCGCCTTCGGCCTGATCAAGGAGGACAGGGCCGAAGCGCATTACTTGCGCAGGGTCTGGGTGATCTGGGCCATGACGCTGATGGCGATTTCCGCCGGGGTCTTGGCACCGATGTCGAGACCGACCGGGGCGTGGATCTTTGCGATCTGGTCTGGGGTGAAACCGTCTTGGGTCAGCCGGTCGACACGCTTGGCGTGAGTGCGGGTCGAGCCGAGGCAGCCGAGGTAGAAGGCGGGTGAGGTGAGGGCGAAGCGGATCGCGGGATCGTCGAGCTTCGGGTCGTGGGTCAGGGTCACGATGGCGGTGCGGGCGTCGGGTTTCAGGGCGGCCAGCGCCTCGTCGGGCCAGTCGTCCAGGATGGTCTCGCCGGGGAAGCGCGCCTCGGACCCGAAGGCGGCGCGGGGGTCGATCAGGGTGGGCGCATAGCCGCAGGTCCGGGCGATGGTCAGAAGCGGCTGGGCGATGTGCACCGCGCCGATGACGATCAGGCGCAAGGGCGGGTTGTGGATGGCGATGAAGCGACCGTCGTCCTCCATGCCGGAGCGGTCGGACTTGAAGCGGGCGTCGGTGGCGGGGTCTGCGCCGGGGAGGACGAGGGTTCGGGTCCAGGGGGCGGGGGTGGTGACGATGGCGGCAGCGCGGGGTTCGGCGCGGGCTTCGGTCAGTTGGGCGAGAAGCGTTTCGGGCAGGGCTTCGGCGCCCTCGCCCACCGGCTCGACGAGGACGCGGATGGTGCCGCCACAGGCGAGGCCTGCGGCAAAGGCGGTTTCGTCGCTGACGCCGAAGGTCAGGATGCGGGACTTGCGGTCTTGGAGGGCGTCGAGCGCCTCGGTGATCACCGCGCCCTCGACGCAGCCGCCGGAAACGGAGCCCGTCATCTCGCCCGTGCCCGAGACTGCGAGCTGGCTTCCGGCCTGGCGCGGTGCGGAACCCCAGGTCTCGATCACGGTGGCGAGGGCTGCGCCTTTGCCCTCACGGTGCCAGGCGAGGGCGGCTTCGGGGATCAGGTCGTGGGGAGCGCGGGTCATGGAGGGAGTATGCGTCCGGGCCGGGGTCATTGCCACAGAAATGAACGCGCCGCGGGGGGTGCCCGCGGCGCGACTTTGGTCTTGGGGCTGCGTCAGCCGCGGGTGGCGGTGCGCAGCAAGGGCGTGATCACCCGGACTTCGACCCGACGGTTGGCGGCTTCGCTTTCCTGGGTGTCGATCAGAAGCTCCGTCTCGCCATAGCCCTGGACGACCATGTTCTCCGGCGGGATGTCGAAGTATTCGGTCAGGGCGAGGGCCACCGATTCCGCGCGGCGGTCGGAGAGGGCGAGGTTCATCGCCGCCTTGCCGGTCGCGTCGGTGTGGCCTTCGATCAGGAAGACCTCGCGCGGGTTCTCGTCCAGAAGCTCCTGCATGACGCGGCCGAGGTCGGCGAGGTTGCGCGCTTCCTTGGCGGCGACGGCGGCAGAGCCGGAGGCGAAGGTCACGGGCTCGACGTCGATGGTGGCGGCAAGCGCGCGGACTTCCGGGATCTCGCGGATCTGGCGGAGCGAGAACTTGCGGCCGGCACGGTCGGCTTCCAGCGCGGCAAGCTCGCGTTTCAGCGCGGCGTCCTGGTCCTTGGAGGAGATGACGATGCGCTTCTTCGGCTTCGGCAGGTCGCGGATGTAGACCGGCTCTTCCGTCGCCAGGTCGTCGATCAGCACGATCTCGCGGCCAAGGTCGTCATAGGTCGCGCGGCGCAGCACGCGGCCGGTGGCATCGCGGATCGTGACCACCTGGGTGCCGTCCCCGCGCTGGACGATGGTGCGGGTGGAGCCATCCCTGAAGGTCTCGGTGCGCACGGTGGAACCCGGGCGGCGGATCACGGTGTCGTCGTCCTTGAGCACGCGGTAGGTACCGTCGGGTTGCAGGACGATCACGCGGTCGCCGGTGTTCGAGACCACGCGGCTGTCGCCCATCGTCGAGACGGTGGTGTCGGTGGCTGCCGCTTCGCGGTTGTTCTTGATGATCGCGCCGACGGCGAGGGCACCAAGGACCAGGAGGCCGGCCTTTTCAAGGTCGGACAGGCCGCTCTTCTTGCCCTTGGACACTTCGACCGGAGCCGCCGCAAATTCCTCGGCGGAGGTACGGGCGTTGTCGTCGGTGATCGTCTCGGTCACGTCGGCGACGAGCGAGGCGGGGTCGACTTCGGCAACAGCTTTGCCTTCGGTCGCCGGTGCGGCGAGCGTCTCGGCGGCGGCAAGCGCCGAGGGGTCGATGGCGGTCGGGTCGGCGGTAAGAAGCTGGGTCAGGCTTTCGACCTCGCCCTCGGTCACTTCCGGAGTATCGACCGGAACGACCTCGACCGCCGGATCGGGTTCGGCGACCTTCAGACCCGCCGCCGGGTCGACGATCTCGCCCCCGTCGGTGATCGCAAGCTCGGCTTCGGCAGCAGCCACGGCCGCGGCGGCAGCAGCCGGATCGACGGGTTCGCCGGTGGCCGAATCGATGATGGCGTCAGCCGGAGCCTCGCTTGCGGCTTCTTCGGCTGCGGGTTCCTCGACCACGGCTGGCTCTTCCGCTGCGGGTTCCTCGGCCACGGCCGGCTCTTCCGCCGGAGCTTCCACGACCGCAGGCTCTTCAGCGGGTGCGGCTTCTTCCGCGGCAGGTTCTTCAGCCGGGGTCGCCTCTTCCGCGGCAGGTTCCTCGGCGGGAGCAGCCTCCTCGACGGCGGGTTCCTCGGCCGGAGCGGCTTCATCGACCACCGGCTCTTCCGCGGGCGCCGCCTCTTCGACAACGGGTTCCTCGGCGGGAGCGACGTCCTCGGCAGGTGCAGCTTCCTCGGCAGGTGCTGCCTCTTCGGCCGGGGCAGCCTGTTCGGCTGCGGCGGCTTCGGCCGCAGCGGCTTCCTCGGCGGCTTTCGCTGCGGCCTCGGCATCGGCGGCGGCCTTGGCGGCGGCATCCGCAGCGGCCTGCTCTTCGGCGGCCTTGGCGGCGGCGGCGTCAGCTTCTGCCTGGGCCTGGGCATCGGCTTCGGCCTGGGCCTGCGCCGCAGCCTCCGCGGCAGCGGCATCGTCAGCGGCTTTCTGGGCAGCCGCATCGGCCTCGGCCTTGGCGGCAGCTTCGGCCTCGGCCTGGGCGGCAGCTTCTGCCTCGGCCTGCGCCTGGGCGGCAGCGGCGGCTTCGGCTTCGGCCTGGGCCTTGGCCTCGGCTTCCGCCTGGGCGGCGGCTTCGGCGGCAGCGGCATCTTCCGCGGCCTTGGCAGCGGCTGCCTCGGCTTCCGCAGCGGCGGCGGCCTGGGCTTCGGCTTCGGCCTGAGCAGCCGCTTCCTCGGCGGCGGCCTTGTCGGCGGCGAGCTTCGCGATGATCGCGTCAAGGTCGCAAGCCGCTTCGGCGGTGGGCACGCAAAGGACGGTGCCATCCTCCCCCGAGACCGAGCCGTCCTCGTTCAGGACCTGCGCGAAGACGGGCATGGTGCCCAGGGGGCTGATGGCCACCGAAAGGGCCGTGGTCGATACCAGAAGCTTTCTCATTCACCAGTCCTCATTCTGAAGGGCTTGCGGGACAACCGCGACGAGTCGTTTGGGTTCCCGTTTGCCCGGACAGGCATAACAAAGCGGGGATGCGGCTGATATGCGATATCACTGACTTGCCAAGACATATCCTTGCGCGGAGAGCCGCTTACGACCGGACAAGCGCAAGGAGGCGGTCGCGCTCGCCCCGGTCGCCCTTTTCCGAGATCGCCTGGCCCAGGGCTTCCAGCGAGGCGATGGAATGCCCGGCGCGGAAGCTGTCGACATGGGGCAGGATGGCGCGGATGCCCGCCGCCTTCGGGGCAAAGCCGGTCCAGCGGAGAAGCGGATTGAGCCAGATCAGGCGGCGGCAGGAGAGGTGGAGGCGTTCTGTTTCCTTCGCGAGAAGCGCCGTGTCGTCACGGTCGAGCCCGTCGGTGATAAGAAGGACGACCGCCCCCTGCCCCAGCACCCGCCGCGACCAGTCGCGGTTGAAGGCGTGGAGCGACTGGCCGATGCGGGTGCCGCCCGACCAGTCCTGCGCCTCGCTTCCGGCGGCCCTGAGGGCGGCATCGACGTCACGGGCGCGCAGGTGCCGGGTGATGTTGGTGAGGCGGGTGCCGAAGGTGAAGGCGTGGACCCTGGCCCAGCCCTGACCCTTCCGGTTGGCGACGGCATGGACGAAATGCAGGACCATGCGGGAATAGTCGGCCATCGACCCGGAGATATCGCAGAGGACGACGAGATTGGGCCAGCGGGTGACTGGGGCCTTGTGGGCGAGGTTCGCGATTTCGCCGCCCGTCCGCATCGCCTCGCGCAGGGTGCGGCGGGCGTCGATCCTGGCGGTGAGCGAGCTCGGGGCGCTGCGGCGGGTTTTCAGCGGTTGGACGGGAAGCGAGAGCTTTGCCAGCATCCGCCTGGCTTCGGCGATTTCCGCGGCGGACATCTGTTCGAAATCGAGCGTCTTGAGGCGTTCCTCGGCCGACATGGTCGCACTGGCGTCGATCTCGATCTGGTCGCCCTCTTGGTCGTCTTTCGGCCGGGGGGGAAGCTGGCCATCGAGGAGAGCCTCGGCTGCGCGTTTCTCGGCAGCTTGCGCCACGCGGTCCTCCTGCACGCCCTGGATCTGCGGCAGCATCAGCGACATCATGTGATCGAGATAGCGCGGATCGCGCCAGAACAGCCGGAAGACCTGGGCGAAAAGGGCGCGTTCCTCGGGGCGGGAGACGAAGATGGCCTGCAGGGTGAAGTAGAAATCCTCGCGCTGGTCGAAGCCCGCGGCAGCGACGGCTTTCACCGCGTCGAGGGTGCGGCCGGGGCCGATGGGGAGCCCGGCCTTGCGCAGCGCGCGGGCGAAATGGGCGATGTTGTGCGCAAGCTTGCCGTCTTCGGGGATGTCGAGGGGGGCATAGGTTGCCATCGTCGAAGCGAGGGGTTTCACACCCCTCGCGCTCCCCGTGGGATATTTGGACCAGTATGAATGGTCATGCGGGGGCCAGTTCGCGTTTGACTTCGTCGAGAAGGCGTTTGGCCTCGGAGCCTTGCAGTTTCTGGATGTCGTCCTGGTATTTCAGGATCGCGCCGAGCGTGTCGGAGATGACCTCGGGCGACAGCGCGATGACATCGAGGGCGAGCAGGCATTTGGCCCAGTCGATGGTTTCGGCGACGCCGGGGCGCTTGAACAGGTCCTCGCGGCGAAGCTTCTGGACGAAGGCGACCACTTCGCGGGAAAGGGTTTCGCGCGCCTCGGGGGCGCGGGAGTGGAGGATTTGCAGTTCCCGGTCGAAGCTGGGGTAGTCGACCCAGTGGTAGAGGCAGCGGCGTTTCAGGGCGTCGTGGACCTCGCGCGTGCGGTTCGAGGTCAGGATGACGATGGGAGGTTCGGGGGCGCGGATGGTGCCGAGTTCCGGGATGGTGACCTGGAAATCCGAGAGGGCTTCGAGGAGGAAGGCCTCGAAGGGTTCGTCGGTGCGGTCAAGCTCGTCGATGAGAAGGACGGGGGCGCCGCCCGGCTGCGGGCGCATGGCGGCGAGGAGCGGGCGTTCGATCAGGTAGTCTTCGGTGAAAAGCTCGCTCTGGAGCGTGCCGCGGTCTGCGGTCGCCTCGGCGGTGCGGATGGCGATCATCTGGGCGGCGAAATTCCATTCGGCGACGGCGGAAGCGGCGTCGAGGCCTTCGTAGCATTGCAGGCGGATCAGGCGGCGGTTGAGCGCGGTGGCGAGGGTCTTGGCGATCTCGGTCTTGCCGGTGCCGGCCTCGCCTTCGAGGAAGAGCGGACGGCCGAGTTTGAGGGAAAGGAAGACCACGGTCGCGAGCGCGCGGGAGGCGACGTAGCCCTGCGACGCGAGCAGGGTCTCGACGGCGTCGATGCTGGCGGGGAGTGCGGTCACGGGGCCTCCGGTCTTGGCGGCAGAGTGGCGGGCGGGGGGGCGGGGGTCAAGGCGGGATCGGCGGCCTCGGCCTGCAACCAAAGTCGCAGGGAGCGGAGGGGGGCGCGTTCCGGTTGGGCCTGCGGCCAGACGAGGTAGTAGGAGCCGAGGGCGGCGACGGGGGGGCCGAAGACCGGGACCAGGCGGCCTTCGGAGAGTTCGCGCTGGATCAGGAAGGTGGGGATCAGGGCGGCGCCCATGCCGTGGATCGCGCCCTGGGTGAGCGTGGCGAACTGGTCGAACATCATGCCGGGAGGGCGGAGGCCCGCGTGGCCATGGTGGGCAAGCCAGCGGCCCCAGTCGCCGGTGCGGGATTCGAGTTGCAGGAGGGGGTGGCGCAGGATGTCGGTGGCTTGCGTCAGCGCCGGGAAGCCGGGGGCGGCGACGGCGAGGACCTCTTCCTCCATGAGTTTCAGGTAGTGGACACCGGGCCAGTCCTGGCGGCCCCCATCAAGTCTGCCATAGTGGATGGCGGCGTCGAAGGCGGTGCCGGCGAAGTCGAAGGGTCTTAGCCTTGTGGAGAGGTTGACGGTGACTTCCGGGTGGTTTTGCGCGAAGCGGGCGAGGCGGGGGGCGAGCCAGTGCATGCCGAAGGCGGGCAGGATCGCGAGGTTGAGGGAGCCGCCGGTCGGGTTGGCGCGGAGGGTGATGGACGCGGAGGCGAGGAGGTTCAGCGCCTTGCGGACCTCGGCGACGTAGTCCTGGCCTGCGGGGGTCAGGTGCAGGCGCTGGCGTTCGCGGCGGATCAGGCGGATGCCGAGCTGCGCCTCCAGCCCCTGCAGGGCGCGGCTGATGGCACCTTGCGTCAGGTTCAGCTCTTCGGCGGCGGCAGAGGCCGTGCCGAGGCGGTCGACCGCCTCCAGCGCCATCAGGGCGGGGATCGGCGGCAGGTAGCGGCGGGGCAGCATTATGAGTTTCCCTCATGAACCCGTGCAGGGCTTTCGATAGCCTGCCCTGCCCTTTTCTGCAATGATCCCGCGCAAAGAAGGAGACATGTCATGACCGACAAGCCCAAGCTGAAAGCCAAGGATGCCCCCGATCTGGGCCGCTTCGACTGGGAAGACCCCTTCCGGCTGAACGACCAGCTGACCGAGGAAGAGCGGATGCTGCGCGACGGGGCGCGGGCCTATGCGCAGGAGAAGCTGCAAAGCCGGGTCATCGCCGCCTACCGGGAAGAGAAGACCGATCCGGCGATCTTCCGCGAGATGGGCGAGATGGGCCTTCTGGGCGTGACGATCCCGGAGGAATACGGCGGGCTCGGCGCCTCCTATGTGGCTTACGGACTGGTGGCGCGCGAGGTCGAGCGGGTCGATTCGGGCTACCGCAGCATGATGTCGGTACAGTCGTCGCTGGTGATGTACCCGATCTATGCCTATGGCACGGAAGGACAGCGCAGGAAATACCTGCCGAAGCTGGCGTCGGGCGAGTGGATCGGCTGCTTCGGGTTGACCGAACCGGATGCAGGCTCGGACCCGGCGGGGATGAAGACCACGGCGAAGAAGACCGCGAACGGCTATGTGCTGAACGGCGCCAAGATGTGGATTTCGAACGCGCCCATCGCCGATGTCTTCGTGGTCTGGGCCAAGTCCGAGGCGCATGGCGGCAAGATCAAGGGCTTTGTGCTGGACAAGGGCACCAAGGGCCTGTCGGCGCCGAAGGTGGGGGGCAAGCTTTCCCTGCGCGCCTCGATCACCGGCGAGATCGTGCTGAAGGACGTGGAAGTCGGCGAGGACGCGCTGCTGCCGCATGTCGAGGGGCTGAAGGGCCCGTTCGGCTGCCTGAACCGGGCACGCTATGGCATCGCCTGGGGCGTGATGGGCTCGGCCGAGTTCTGCATGGCGGCGGCGCGGCAGTACGGGCTGGATCGGAAGCAGTTCAACAAGCCCATCGCCGGGACGCAGATCTTCCAGCTGAAGCTGGCCAACATGCTGACCGAGATTTCGCTCGGGCTTCAGGCCTGCCTGCGGGTCGGGCGGCTGATGGACGAGGCCAATGCCGCGCCGGAGATGATTTCCCTCATCAAGCGCAACAACTGCGGCAAGGCGCTGGAAGCGGCCCGCTGGGCGCGCGACATGCATGGCGGCAACGGCATCCAGGAGGATTTCCAGATCATGCGCCACATGGTGAACCTGGAGACGGTGAACACCTACGAGGGCACGCATGACATCCATGCGCTAATCCTTGGGCGCGCGATCACCGGGTTGCAGGCGTTCTTCTGACGACAGGCTGGATTGCCCCTCCCAAGAGCCGCGGAGCCGACGATCGGCTTCGCGGTTTTTCGCTTCCCGACTCATTAGTTTAACGCTAAATATTGAGCAAACGGGGGGGGCCCATGGACGATCTGCAATTCGGCAAGCGCAACAAGCGGGGCGACCGGGCGCCGGACAAAAGGCTGGACATCGCGCCATTCTGGTCCCGGCAGCCCGATCCGGTTAAGATCCTGAAATGTGTACCGGGCTATTTCTGGCCCTGGAGCCTGTTCTTCTTCGCGACTGCACTTCTGTGGTGGCGCTTTGTCATTCCGGACACCGAAACCCTGAAGACTTTGTCCTGGGGCTGGGTGCTGCGGCTGTACCTGATCAATGCGGTGGCGATTGCGCTGTACTACGGGGCTTTCGAGCTGCGGCTTTACTGGCAGCGGGCGCAAGGCACCCGGTTCAAGTACAACGGCAAGTTTCCCGGCGACCAGAAATCGGACGTGTTCTGGTTCGGCAGCCAGAACATCGACAACGCGGTCCGCACGCTGAGCATCGGCGTCGGGTCCTGGACGGCAGTCGAGGTCGGGATGCTCTGGGCCTATGCCAACGGCTATGCGCCCTGGCTGGGGTTCGCCGAACATCCGGTGCTGGTGGGGCTGGTCTTCGTCTTCGTGCCGATGCTGCACGAGGCGCATTTCTACCTCATCCACCGCCTGATCCATATTCCGGTCCTCTACAAATGGATCCACTCGGTCCACCACAACTCGGTCAACCCCTCGCCCTGGTCGTCCCTGTCGATGCACCCCATCGAGGCGCTGGCCTATTTCGGCGTGATGCTCTGGCACCTGATCCTGCCGTCGAACCCTGTCCTTGCGCTGTACCAGCTGCATTTCGCGGGCTTCGGTGCGGCGGGCGGGCATATCGGGTTTGACAAGATCGAGCTGGGCGAAGGTGCCCTCGATACACCGGCCTACACGCATTACCTGCACCACAAGTATTTCGAGGTGAACTATGCCGATGGCGTGGTGCCCTTCGACTATCTGTTCGGGACCTGGCATGACGGCTCGCCCGAGGCGCAGGCGCGGATGGAGGCGCGGTTCGCGGCGAAGCGGGCGCGGGTCAACCGGAAGGCGGGGTGAGGCGCGTTTTCTGATTTGGCTGCGGCGCGGGTCGTGCTAACCCCTTGACCGGCGCGCCTCTTGGCGGGCGGCGGAGCCTCCGGCGGGGATATTTTGGCCAGTATGAAAGCGCAAGTGCGGTGAAGATCACGGCTGTCCTTTGTGTGCGCAACGAGGGCGCGTTCCTGCTGGAATGGCTGGCGCATCACCGGGCTGCCGGGATCACGGATTTCCTGGTCTTCTCCAACGACTGCGACGATGGCACCGATGCGATGCTCGGTCGGCTGGAAGCGATGGGCTGGCTGACGCATTTGCCCAATCCGGGGCCGCATCCCGAGGGGCCGCAATGGTCGGCGCTGAAGCAAGCGGACCGGCATCCGTTGGTGACGGGGGCCGACTGGCTTTTGCCGCTGGACATCGACGAGTTTGTCAACGTGCATGTCGGCAACCGAACCCTGCCCGCCCTGCTGGCCGCCCTTCCGGGCGCGACGGCGGTGACGCTGACCTGGCGGCTGTTCGGCAATGCCGGAGTGCTGGACTACCGCGATGTCCCCGTGACCGAGACCTTCACCCGGGCGGCCCCGAAAGTGCTGCATTGGCCGTGGCGCGCGGCGCTGTTCAAGACGCTGGTGAAGAATGACGGCAGCTTCCGCAAGCTTGGAGTGCATCGGCCGCGCGCTCAGGTGGCGGAGCAGCAGGCCGGCCAGCGCTGGTATGACGGGTCCGGGCGGATCCTGCCCGCCGCATTTCACCGGGGGCGGATCTTTTCCGACCTCGGGCGGGACAATCATGCGATGGTTCAGCTGAACCACTATGCTCTGGGAGCGGCGCAGAGCTTCCTTCTGAAGCGCGATCGCGGGCGCGCGGTGCATGAGGATACGGGGCTGGATGTCGGGTATTGGGTGGAGCGGAACTTCGACGCCGAGGAGGACCGCTCGATCCTGAAACTGGACAGTCGCGGTCTGCGCGCGACGCTGCAGGCCGACCCGGTGCTCGGGCCACTCCACCGCGCGGCGGTCGCGTGGCGCGAGGACCGCTTCAAGGCTCTGATGCGCGGCGACGCCTGGCGCAGTCTTTACGGCCAGTTGCTGATGGCGGGGCCGACGCGCGTGCTGGACCAGGCCCAGGCCGAGTCGATCTGGAAGCCGTTCGTCAGACGGACCTGACCTCATTGGCGAATACGGCAGGATTGCAACCTTTGGTTGACGCGATCCCGGAATGGTGCAGGATTGCGCGCCTGAAGCGTGTAGCCGACGCAAATGTTTCCACCGCAAGGTCTTGTAGAGGCCGCATTCTCTCGCCAGAGTCGCGGCATCGAGCCCCGCCATGCCCAAGACTGACACCCCTTCCGTGACAAATCCGATCCAGCCCCCTGACTGGCAGCGCCGCATGCTGCGGATCGCCGAAGGCGATGGCGACTTTCTGCCGCTCGGCGACAAGCACTACGCCTTCTTCGCGGAAGAGCGCCCGGTGCTGCTGGTCACCTTCGAGGACGCGGCCACCCTGCGCGAGCGCGACGACAAACTGCCGGAGCATTTCACCCTGGCGCAGAACCGGGGCTGGTCGCTCCTGACGATCCTGGCCGAGGGCGAGACCTGGTGGCGCGACCCGGCGGTGTTCCGCTATTTCGACCGGCTGGCCGACGACGGGTTCCTGGAGGATTTCGACCGGGTGGTGTTCTATGGCGCGGGGCCCGCGGGCTATGCGGCGGCGGCCTATTCGATCACCGCGCCCCAGGCGGAACTGGTGCTGGTCGCGCCCCGCGCCACGCTGGACCCCGCCCTTGCGGGCTGGGACGAACGGCACCGGATCGCCCGGCGGATCAACTTCCGCGGCCGTTACGGCTATGCCCCGGACATGACGGAAAGCGCTTCGAAGGTCTGGCTGATCCATGATCCGCTGCACCAGCCGGACGCGATGCATGCAGCCCTGTTCCAGCGACCCTGGGTGACGCCCTTGCACGCCCGCTATACCGGCGAGGGGACCGAGGACACCCTGCGCGAGATGAAGGTGCTGGACCGGATCCTTGAGGCGGCGATGGAGGGGAACCTGTCGGAAGAGCGGTTTTCCTGGCTCTGGCGCGGGCGGCGGTCGAACGGGAGCTATCTGGGTGCCGTGCTCGCGGCGGCGCGGCTTTCCGGGCATCCGAAGCGCGAAGTGAAGATCTGCCGGTCGGTCACGGCGCGGCTGAATGCGCCGCGCTTTGCCCGCAGGCTCGCGGAACTGACGGGCGAGACGGTCTAGAAGCTGCCGTAGTTGTCGACGAAACCGTTCAGTTGGCCGGTTCGGTCCTCGGTCAGCTGGCGCATGCAGCCGTAGACGAGGAGCGGCTCGGCGCTGCCGCCCTTCATCGCATAGCCTTCCACTTCGCAAGCCTTGTCGCGGAAGGTGATCCAGGCGCGCTGAACCTCTTTCAGCGCGGCCGCGCCCCCCTGTTCGCCCTTCGGCAGGTCGGCATCCCATTGTTTCAGGAGGGTCATCGCGCGTTTGTAGGCGGCATTCAGGCCCGCATCGGCGGCCTCCCAGTCGGCATAGGCGCACTGGTTCATATCCATCTGGGTGACGGCATTCTTACAGTCGACCTCCTGCGCGGCGGCGGGGAGGGTCAGGCAGGCGAGGACGAGTAGCGGGCGGAACATCGGGGTCTCCTTCAACTGCGGCGATCCTGTCGCAGGATGACATGCGATGCCACTGGAAACGGGGTCGGGTTTGCGTTACCTGCCGGGCCATGCATCAGGTCACCCTGCCCCGCCCCGACGACTGGCACCTGCACCTGCGCGATGGCGCGATGCTGAAGGCGGTGCTGCCGGAAACCGCCCGGCATTTCGCGCGCGCGATCATCATGCCGAACCTGGTGCCGCCGGTGGTAACGCTGGCCGATGCGGCGGCCTATCGCGAGCGGATCCTGGCCGCCCTGCCCGAGGGAATGGCCTTCGAGCCCTTGATGACGCTGTATCTGACCGAGGGCACCGATCCTGCGGATGTAGAGCGTGCAGCGGCCTCGGGACTGGTGAAGGCGGTGAAGCTGTATCCCGCGGGGGCGACGACCAATTCCGCCTCGGGGGTGCGCGATCTGGACAGGGTCATGCCCGTGCTGGAGACCATGGCGCGGATCGGTCTGCCCCTGTGCACGCATGGCGAGGTGACGGCGGCGGAGGTCGACATCTTCGATCGGGAGGCTGTGTTCATCGACACGGTCCTCGACCCCTTGCGCCGCCGTTTGCCGGACCTGCGGGTGGTGATGGAACACATCACCACCGAAGAAGGCGTGGCCTATGCCGCCGAGGGCGGCGACAGGTTGGCCGCCACGATCACCACGCATCACCTGATCATCAACCGCAACCACATCCTCGCGGGCGGGATCAAGCCGCATTACTACTGCCTGCCGGTCGCCAAGCGCGAGAAACACCGGCTGGCGCTGCGGAAGGCCGCAACCTCCGGTTCGCCCCGCTATTTCCTTGGCACCGATTCTGCGCCGCATGTGGATGCTTTGAAGGAACATGCCTGCGGCTGCGCAGGCTGCTTCACGGCAACGAATACCCTGAGCCTTCTGGCCCATGTGTTCGAGCAAGAGGGTGCACTGGACAAGCTGGAAGGCTTCGCCTCGCGCCATGGCCCGGCCTTCTATCGCCTGCCGGTGAATGCGCCTACGATCACGCTGGAGAAGCGGGCCGAGGCCTGCACCTGGCCCGGCAAGATCATCTCGGAGGCCGGCCCCGTTACTGTTTTCGACCCCGGTTTTCCCGTGCATTGGCACGTTGTCCCCTGACCAGGTCCAGGAAAAATCCAGAGCATTCCTAGACGTTTGAAAGGCCCCGCGCATGATCCCCTCCGCCTTCCCGCCCAAGGACGAAATCGCCCGGCTGACGGCCCGCGCGCTGCTGGAAATCAAGGCGGTGCATTTCAACGCCGAGACGCCCTTCACCCTGGCCTCGGGCCTGCCCTCGCCCACCTACATCGACTGCCGCAAGCTGATCAGCTATCCGCGCATCCGGTCCACGCTGATGGACTTCCTCGCCGTCACCGTGATGCGCGAGGCGGGGTTCGAGGCCTTCGACAACATCGCGGGCGGCGAGACGGCGGGCATTCCCTTTGCCGCGCTGGTGGCCGAGCGTCTGGCCTTGCCGATGACCTATGTCCGGAAGAAGCCCAAGGGCTATGGCCGCAACGCCCGGATCGAGGGCGCGATGAGCGAGGGGCAGCGGGTCCTGCTGGTCGAGGATCTGACGACCGACGGAGGCTCGAAGCTGAGCTTCGTCGATGCGATCCGCGAGACTGGGGCCAGTTGCGGGCATACGGCGGTGATCTTCTACTACGGCATCTTCCCGGATACCGAGGCCAAGCTTGGCGCGCATGGGGTGAAGCTGCATCACCTGTGCACCTGGTGGGACGTTCTGGCCGAGGCGCGGACGCAAGGGTCGTTCGACGCAGGCACGCTGGCCGAGGTGGAAAGCTTCCTGAAGGCGCCGCGCGCCTGGCAGGACGCGCGGAAACCTGCCTGACGCTGCGGCAAGCACCGGATTTCGGTGGGCATGTCTGTGGGTTCCCTTGGGGACAACTGACAAGGAATCGTTACATCGCACGCGAGCGGTCAAGATGTGGTAGGATCGACGCTCAAGCGCGCAACCAGCGCGACTCGGCCCCCCTTGTCCACAGGGTTTTCCCCGGATTGCCGGAGCCCGACGGATCAGGCAGAGAAGGCACCGGCAGGAGGCAGACATGACCGAGATCACCGCGCTACGCCCCATGATTCCGGCGCAGGCCACCCCTGAGTCCGAGGTGTTACCGCATAATATCGAGGCCGAACAACAGCTTCTGGGCGCGATCCTGACCAACAACGACATCTTCGACCGGGTGTCGTCGCTGGTGAAGGCCGAGCATTTCTTCGACCCGGTGCATCAGCGCATCTTCGAGGTGTCGGCGGCCCGCATCCAGAAGAACGCGCTCGCCTCGCCCGTCACGCTGAAGGCCTTCCTGGAGGACGATCAGGGACTGAAGGACCTGGGCGGCCCGGCCTATCTGGTGCGGCTGGCCGGGGCGGCGATCTCGGCTTATGCGGCGCGGGACTATGCGCAGATGGTCTATGACCTGGCGGTGCGGCGCGAACTGATCCAGCTTGGCCGCGACATCGCGGCGCAGGCGGCCAAGGTCGAGGTGGCCTCGGAACCCAAGGACCAGATCATCGAGGCCGAGCAGCGGCTCTACAAGCTCGGCGAACAGGGCGTCGCCGAGCGCGGTTTCCAGAGCTTTCTCAAGGCGGTAACGGACGCAGTGAATGTGGCGAATGCCGCCTATCAGCGTGACGGCGGACTGGCGGGGATTTCGACCGGCCTTCTCGACATGGACAAGAAGCTTGGCGGGTTGCACCCTTCGGACCTGCTGATCCTGGCCGGGCGGCCCTCGATGGGCAAGACCTCGCTCGCGACGAACATCGCCTTCAACATCGCCAAGACGCACAAGCGGGGCCGGTTGCCGGACGGGATGGAGGGCTCGGTCGAGGGGGGCGTGGTCGGGTTCTTCTCGCTGGAAATGTCAGCGGAGCAGTTGGCCGCCCGTATCCTGTCGGAAGCGGCCGAAGTGCCGTCGGAACAGATCCGCCGCGGTGACATGACGGAGCACGAGTTCCGCCGCTTCGTCGAGGCGGCGAAGGCGCTGGAGGCCTGTCCCCTCTACATCGACGACACCCCTGCCCTGCCGATTTCGCAGGTCGCGGCGCGGGCGCGGCGGCTGAAGCGGACGCATGGGCTGGATGTGCTGATCATCGACTACCTGCAACTCCTCAAGGGCTCGTCGAAAGACAACCGGGTGCAGGAAGTCAGCGAGATCACACAAGGCCTGAAGGCGATTGCCAAGGAGCTCAACATCCCGGTGATCGCGCTGTCGCAGCTCTCCCGCGCGGTGGAAAGCCGCGACGACAAGCGGCCGCAGCTTTCCGACCTGCGGGAATCGGGGTCGATCGAGCAGGACGCCGACGTCGTCATGTTCGTCTTCCGCGAGGAATATTACCGCGAGCGCGAGAAGCCGGGCGATCACGAACTGGAAAAGATGGCGCAGTGGCAGGCGCTGATGGAATCGGTGCATGGCAAGGCCGAGGTGATCATCGGCAAGCAGCGCCACGGGCCCATCGGCACGGTGGAACTGTCCTTCGAGGGCCGCTTCACCCGCTTCGGCAACCTCGCGCGGCCCTGGCAGGGGTCGGGCGGGCCGGATGTCGGGTTCTAGGCGGGGGTTCTAGGCTTTCGCGCGGATCGGGTCGGCCAAGAGGCGCAACCCGTTCAGGACGACCAGAAGCGTGCCGCCTTCGTGACCCAGCACCGCAAGGGGCAAGGGCAGCTCGAAGAAGAGGCTGCCCGTGACCAGAATGACCATCGCCCCGATGGAGATCGCCAGGTTCTGCCGGATCACCCTGGCTGCCCGGGCGGCCAGGCGGCGCGCGGCGGCGAGTTTGCGCAGGTCCTCGGCCATCAGCGCCACGTCGGCAGCCTGAAGCGCGACCTCGCTGCCCGCGACCCCCATCGCCACGCCGACATCGGCCCGGGCCAGGGCGGCGGCGTCGTTCACCCCGTCGCCGATAAAGGCGACCTTGCCCTTGGCGGTGGCGGCGTCGACCAGTTTCACCTTGTCGCCGGGAAGCAACCCTGCGTGGATTTCCCCGGGCTGAAGGCCCAGCCTCTCGCCGATCCGGGCGGCGACGGGGGCGCGGTCGCCGGTCATCATCAGGATGTCGGTCCGCCCCCCGGCCTTCAGCGCGGCAAGCGCCTCGGCGGCGGTCGCGCGGGCTTCGTCGGCGACGGTGATCCCGCCCAGCACCCGCGGGCCGCGACCGACGAGAACCAGCGTCTCGGACCCGTCTGCCAGCGGTGTCAGCGCATCCGGCAGGGTGCCCCCCATTGCCGCCAGCATCCGGGCATTGCCCGCCCAGACCGGCCCTGCCGCGTCCCGTCCGGTGATCCCCTCGCTCGGGTGGGCGCGGGTGTCCCGGACCGGGAGCGGGGGGATGCCACGCTCCGCCGCCTCGCGCCGGATGGCGGCGGCGATCGGGTGCTCGGACTGGGCCTCAAGCCCGGCGGCAACGGCCAGGAACTGCGCCTCGTCCTCCTCCAGGGCAATGATGTTGGTGACGGAGGCCAGCCCCGTGGTCAGCGTGCCGGTCTTGTCAAAGGCGAAGGTCCTGACTTCCGCCAGCCCCTCCAGCGCGGCGCCCCCCTTGAAGAGGACGCCGCCCCGCGCCGCCGCCGACAGCGCCGAGAGGATCGCCGCCGGAACCGAGATCACCACGGCGCAGGGGCTGGCCGCGACCAGAAGGGTGGCGGCGCGGTAGAGGGCCTCGCCGGGGGCATGGCCGATGAGGCGGAAGACGAAGAATGACAGGACCGAGCCGACGAAGACGGCGATGGTGTAGCGCTGGCCGAACCAGTCGGAGAAGCGCTCGGAGGGGGCTTTCTGCGCCTGCGCTTCGGTGACGAGCTTGATCATCTGCGCGACGGTGCTGGTCGCAAGCCCGCGCACCACCTCGACCGTC
This sequence comes from Tabrizicola sp., assembly GCF_016792905.1. Lineage (GTDB taxonomy): Bacteria > Pseudomonadota > Alphaproteobacteria > Rhodobacterales > Rhodobacteraceae > Tabrizicola. Next base: position 42,967 of record NZ_JAEULP010000057.1, on the reverse strand, counting down.
AGGATGCCATCAAGGTTCACCGTCGCCTCATGCACCGGATCGCCCGTGGCCTTTCGAACGGGCGCCGATTCGCCGGTGACCGTGCTTTCGTCCAGATGCCCCGAGCCGACCGCGATGCGGCCGTCGACCGGCACCCGCGCGCCGGGGCGCAGGATCACCCGGTCGCCGGGGACCAGATCGGCGACCGGCACCTCGACCACCCCGTCCGGGCCATCCAGAAGCGCCGTCTCCGGGCGAAGCTGCATCAGCGCCTCGACCGCGCGGCGGGCCTTGCCCATCGAGCGGTGTTCCAGCGTGTGCGAGAGCGAGAAGAGCGCGAGCAGCACCGCGCCTTCCAGCGCTGCGCCGACCGCTGCCGCCGCTGCCGCCGCGACCACCATGAGAAGGTCGATGTCGAGTCGCCGATCGTGCCAAAGTTCATGCAGCGCGGTGCGCAGGGGCGGCAGGCCGCCGGTCAGGTAGGAAACCCCGAGCGCAGCCCAGACCAGACCCGTCGGCAAGGGCTGGACGAAGGGGTGAAGCGATGCAAGGCCCAGCCCCATCCAGCACAGGAGGGTCAGGTAAAGATCGGCGTCCTCGTCTTCGGGGTGATCGTGGGCATGGGTGCTCATGGACGGACTCCTGTCGCCCCACCGTCGCCCAGGGGGCCGGAAAGGGCAAGGCACGGCCAAGCGCTGGCGCCTGCGCCGGTTTCCGCTTGACCCGCGCGCCGCCCCGGTGAAAACAGCCGCATGGCTACCGCAACCCTGACCATCGACCTCGACGCCATTGCGGCAAACTGGCGCGCGCTGGACCGGATGACCGGCGCGGGCGTGCAAACCGCCGCCGTGGTCAAGGCCGATGCCTATGGGCTGGGCGTGACCCGGGTGGCGCGTGCCCTGGCGGGTGCCGGGGCGCGACGGTTCTTCGTCGCCGCTGCCGAGGAAGGCGCGGCGGTCCGGCAAGCGCTGGGTCCGGGGCCGCAGATCGCGGTCCTCTCCGGGCACATGTCGGGCGATACCGAGATGATCCACGATCTCGACCTGACGCCGATGCTGAACAGCCTGGACCAGATCACCCGGCACCTGGAATCGCTGCCCGGCCATCCGTTCGGCGTGCAGCTTGACACCGGCATGAACCGGCTGGGCGTCGAGATGCTGGAATGGCAGGCGGTCGCGCCGATCCTGGTCGAGGCCGGGCCGGAACTCCTCATGAGCCACCTCGCCTGCGCCGACGAGCCGGATCATCCGCTGAACGAGGCGCAGCTTCGGGCGTTCCACGAGATGACCGACGGCACCGGCCTGCCGCGCAGCCTGGCCGCGACCGGGGGCATCCTTCTCGGGTCCCGCTACCACTTCGACCTGACGCGGCCCGGCGTCGGCCTGTACGGCGGGCGCCCCTATGACGCGGCGATCCCGGTGGTCACGCTGAGCCTGCCGGTGATCCAGACCCGCGAGGTCGAGCCGGGCGAGTCGGTGGGCTATGGCTGCGCCTGGGTGGCGGAGCGGCCGAGCGTCATCGCCACGGTCGCGGCGGGCTATGCCGATGGCCTGCCCCGCACCCTGTCGGGCAAGGCACGGCTCTGGGATGGCGACATTCCCTGCCCTCTGGTCGGCCGCGTCTCGATGGACATGATCACCGTCGACATCACCGACCTGCCCGAGACCCCGCGTGAACTGGACATCATCGGCCCGAACCAGGGTGTCGACGCGCTGGCCGATGTGGCCGGGACCATCGGCTATGAGCTGCTGACCGCCCTCGGCGCGCGCTACACCCGGCGCTATCAGGAACGGCCCGCATGATTTCCACGACGCTCGGGTCGCTTGGCCGCCCGGTTCTTCAGGCGATTGCTGCGGTGGGTCGGGTGGCCCTGTTTGCCGCGCAGGTCCTCGGGCACCTCCTGCGCCCGCCGTTCTACCTGCGCGAACTGGGCGTATCGCTGTTGCAGATCGGCTGGTTCTCCCTGCCCGTCGTCGGCCTGACCGCGATCTTCACCGGCGGCGCCCTGGCCTTGCAGATCTATGCGGGCGGCTCGCGGTTCAACGCGGAATCGGTGGTGCCCTCCATCGTCGCCATCGGCATGACGCGCGAACTGGGGCCGGTGCTGGGGGGCCTGATGGTCGCGGCGCGCGTGGCGTCGTCCATCGCCGCCGAGATCGGCACGATGAAGGTGACGGAGCAGATCGACGCGCTTGTAACCTTGTCCACCAACCCACTGAAATACCTCGCCGTTCCGCGCGTCGTGGCCGCGACGCTGGCGATGCCGGTGCTGGTCGCGACGGGCGATGCCATCGGGATCATGGGCGGCTGGCTGGTGGGTACGACGCGGCTCGACTTCAATTCCGCCGCCTACCTGAAGAACACGGTCGATTTCCTGCAAGGCTGGGACGTGGGCTCGGGGCTGGTGAAAGGCGCGGTCTTCGGCTTCATCGTGGCACTGATGGGCTGCTATCACGGGATGAACTCCGCCCGTGGCGCGCAGGGCGTGGGCGCGGCGACGAAATCGGCGGTGGTTTCGGCCTCGGTGCTGATCCTTGCCGCGAACTACGTCCTGACCGAAGTGTTCTTCTCGTCATGATTGAGCTTACCGATGTCCAGAAGCGGTTCGGTGGGAACCGGGTGTTGCAGGGGGTGAACCTGTCGATTGCCTCGGGCACCTCGATGGTGATCATCGGCGGATCGGGCACGGGCAAGTCGGTGCTGTTGAAGTGCATCCTTGGGCTGGTGCGCCCTGACAGCGGCACCATCACGCTGGACGGGCAGGACGTGACGTCAGGCGACCGCGATGCGTTTCTGGCGCGGTTCGGGATGCTGTTCCAGGGCGGCGCGCTGTTCGACAGCCTGCGGGTGTGGGAGAACGTGGCCTTCCGGCTGGTGCGGGGCGCCAAGGCCCTGCCCAAGGCGCAGGCGCGCGAGGTGGCGGTGGAGAAGCTGCGCCGCGTCGGCCTGAAGCCGGAGGTTGCCGACCTTTTCCCTGCCGAGCTGTCTGGGGGCATGCAGAAGCGGGTCGGCCTCGCCCGCGCCATCGCGGCGGAACCGGAGATCATCTTCTTCGACGAGCCGACGACCGGGCTGGACCCGATCATGGCGGGCGTCATCAACGACCTGATCCGCGAGATCGTGGTGGAGATGGGGGCGACGGCGATGACCATCACGCACGACATGTCCTCGGTCCGCGCGATTGCCGACAACGTGGCGATGCTGCATGGGGGCGTGATCCGCTGGACCGGGCCGGTGGGCGAAATGGACGCGACGCCAGATGCTTATGTGCAGCAGTTCATCCACGGGCGGGCGGACGGGCCGATCGAGAGTGTGAGATGAGCTTTATGCAGCCTTTCACATTTGTCCAATTATCCCGCGGGGATCCGGGGGTGTGAAACCCCCGGTCAACGCCACTCCAGAGGGGAACAGATGAAGTATCTCAACCTCGCCCTCCTCATCCTCTTCCCCGTCGCCTGGTTCGCCCCCCTCCTGCGTGCGGCGATCCTGCCGATCTTCGGGATGGACGAGATCAGCGTGATCACCGGGCTGCAATCGCTCTGGGAGTCCGACGTGGCACTGGCCCTCCTCGTCACCTTCCTTGCGATCTTCGCGCCCTATGCCAAGACCATTGGCCTGGCGCTCCTGCACTGGAACCTCCTCAGCCCCAAGACCCTGCCTGCGCTGGAAATCCTGGGAAAACTCGCGATGGCCGACGTCTTCCTGATCGCGCTCTACATCGTGATCGTGAAGGGCGCGGGGCATGTCACGGTGGAAACCGCCTGGGGGCTCTGGCTTTTCAGCCTCTGCGTGCTTAGCTCCATCGTGATCGGCTGGGCCACTGCGCGCAGCCTCCGTGCGGACCGCGCGGATAACCCCTGAGCCGCAAAGCCTGCCTCCATGACCGCCGACCCGATCCCGCTGTCCCTGCTTGACCTTGTCCGCGTCCGCGAGGGGTTTGATGCGGCGAACGCGCTGGCCGAGGCGCAGGCCATCGCCGCCCATGTCGACCGGCTGGGGTTCAACCGCTACTGGGTGGCCGAACACCACAACATGCAAAGCATCGCCTCGGCGGCGACATCGGTGGTGCTGGCCCATGCCGGTCAGCACACAAGGCGCATCCGCATCGGCTCGGGCGGGATCATGCTGCCCAACCATGCGCCCTATATCATCGCCGAACAGTTCGGCACGCTGGCCGCGCTTTACCCGGGCCGGGTCGACCTTGGCCTTGGCCGCGCGCCCGGAACCGATCAGGCGACGTTGCAGGCCATCCGCACCCCGGCAGGTGCCGCCGAACGCTTCCCGCAGGAGGTGATGGAGCTGATGCACTGGTTCGCCCCTGCGGACGAGCCGGGCTATGTCCGCGCCTGGCCGGCTTGCGGGGCGGAAGTGGACTTCTGGATCCTCGGCTCCTCGCAGTTCGGCGCCATGCTGGCGGCGGAGCTGGGCCTGCCCTACGGCTTCGCCTCGCATTTCGCGCCGGACTACCTGGACGAGGCGCTGCACCTCTACCGCAGCCGCTTCAAGCCCTCGGCGCAGTTGCAGGCGCCGCGCACCATGATCGGGGTGAATGTGGTTTGCGCCGATACGTCGGTTGAGGCGCGGCGGCTGTTCACCACCGCGCAGATGAGCTTCTGCGGCATCTTCCGGGGCGTGCGCGGGCTGTCGCAGCCGCCGATCGACGATATCGGCACCTACTGGACCCCGCGCGAAGAGGCGCAGGTCTCGCGCATGCTGGGCTGCGCGGTGGTGGGCACGCCCGCCGAGGTGAAGGCGGGATTGTCGGCGTTGCAGGAACGAACCGGGGCGGATGAGTTCATCATCGTCACCGACATCTGGGACCCCGCCGCGCGACGCCGCTCGCTTGCCCTGACCGCCGAAGCCTGGGGCTTGCAGGTGGAGTGAGGGGAAAGGCAGCGGCGAAGGGTTGTCTTGCCGATGCCTTGATAACGCCCAAAAGTCCCGGCACTGTCGCGCCTGATGAAACAGATTGCCTCTTTCACCTGTACCGTCTGTGGCGCGGCCTATCGCAAATGGGCCGGGAAATGCGATGCCTGCGGCGGGTGGAACACGATCGTCGAAGAGGCGCCCCTGTCCACCGGGCCGAAGGCACTGGGGGCCAAGGGCCGGGCAATCCCGCTGAGCGATCTGGCGACCGAGGAAGCCCCGCCGCCCCGTGCGTCGTCAGGCATTGACGAGCTGGACCGGGTGCTGGGGGGGGGCCTCGTCCCCGCTTCGGCCATTCTGGTGGGCGGCGATCCGGGGATCGGGAAATCCACGCTCCTTCTGCAAGCCGCCGCAAGTTTCGCCCGCAAGGGGCTGAAATGCCTGTATATTTCTGGCGAAGAGGCTTCAGCGCAGGTGCGGATGCGGGCGCAGCGCCTCGGGCTGACCGATGCCGCCGTGCAACTGGGCGCCGAGACCAACCTGCGCGACATCCTGACCACGCTCGACGCCGAACGTCCGGCGCTTGCGATCATCGATTCCATCCAGACCATGTGGCTGGACCAGGTCGAGGCCGCGCCCGGCTCGGTCTCCCAGGTCCGCGCCGCGGCGCATGAGCTTGTCACCTTCGCCAAGCGGCGGGGCGTGGCGGTGGTGCTGGTCGGCCATGTGACGAAGGAAGGCCAGATCGCCGGACCCCGGGTGGTGGAACACATGGTCGACACCGTCCTTTACTTCGAAGGCGAGCGTGGCCACCAGTTCCGCATCCTGCGCGCGGTGAAGAACCGCTTCGGACCAGCGGACGAGATCGGCGTGTTCGAGATGACCGGGGGCGGACTGGCGGAGGTCCCGAACCCCTCGGCCCTGTTCCTGGCCAACCGCGACCAGCCCGCGCCGGGCTCCGCCGTCTTCGCGGGGATCGAGGGCACAAGGCCGGTCCTGACCGAAATCCAGGCGCTTGTCGCCCCTTCCACCCTCGCCAGCCCCCGCAGAACAGTGGTCGGCCTCGACTCTGGTCGTGTCTCGACCATCCTCGCCGTGCTGGAGGCCCGTTGCGGCATTCCCTTCGCGGGGCTGGACGTGTTCCTCAATGTCGCAGGCGGCCTTCGGGTCAGTGAACCCGCTGCCGACCTTGCCGTCGCCGGGGCGCTGCTTTCGGCGCGCGAGGATGTGGCGATTCCGCCCGACATGGTACTTTTCGGAGAAATCAGCCTTTCCGGGGCCTTGCGTCCGGTCGGGCAAACCGAAAACAGGTTGAAAGAAGCCTCGAAACTTGGTTTCTCACAGGCAACTGTGCCGTCCCATTCGAAAATCGAAGGGGCGGCAGGTCTGACGGTGCGGCAGATGCCGGACCTGACGGCGTTTGTGGGCGACATGTTCGGGGCAGGATAAGCCCTTGGAAAAGAACGGAATGGGGACGTAAGCGATGGAAAACCTGACCGCAGTTGATGGGGGCGCGGCGCTCATCATCATCATCTCGGCCATTCTCGCCTTCTCGCGCGGTCTGGTGCGCGAGCTTATGGCGATCATCGGCTGGATCGGCGCGGCCATCGCCGCCTACTACTTTGCGCCCGGCGTGCAGCCCCTGGTGAAGGAACTGCCGGTGGTCGGCGAATTCCTTTCGGACAGCTGCGAGCTTTCGGTGGTCGCGGCCTTTGCCGGGGTCTTCGTCGTCGGCCTGATCGTCGCCGCGCTTTTCACGCCGCTCTTCTCGGGCGCGGTGCAGCGTTCGGCGCTTGGCGGGATCGACCAGGCGCTAGGCTTCCTGTTCGGGGCGGCGCGCGGGGTTCTTCTGATCGCCATCGCTTTCATCGTCTACGACCGCGTGCTGAGCGACCAGCGGATCGAGATGATCGACAACAGCCGCACGGCACTGGTCTTCGCCAACTTCCAGCGGCAGATCGACGACAACATCCCCTCGGACGCGCCGGGCTGGATCGTCGATCGCTACAACGACCTGACCAATGTCTGCGCCACGGGTGCTGCCCCCACGACCGAGACGGCCCCGTCGACCGAAGCACCCGCGGCCCCGGCCACCAATCCGTGACCCCTGCCCAGCGTTTCGGGGCGTGACAGCCCCGAAGCGCTGCCGTAAACAGCGGGCCAAGGCAATGGACAGGATTCGGACGCATGGCCCCCTTCCGCTCTCACCCCTTCGAAGCCCTGAGTGACGGGGACAAGCTGAAGGAGGAATGCGGGATTTTCGGCGTGGTTGGCGTGGCCGATGCGTCGAACTTCGTGGCCCTTGGCCTGCATGCCCTGCAACACCGGGGGCAAGAGGCCGGCGGCATCGTCTGCTACCATCCCGACCACGGCTTCAACTCGGCCCGCCGCTTCGGCTATGTCCGCGACAATTTCACCAAGGCCGACGTGATGGACACGCTGCCGGGGTCGCTTGCCATCGGCCATGTGCGCTATTCCACCGCCGGATCGAAAGGGGCGACCGCGATCCGCGACGTGCAGCCCTTCTTCGGCGAGTTCTCGATGGGCGGCTGCGCGATTGCCCACAATGGCAACCTGACCAATGCCTCCGCCCTGCGCCGCGAACTGATCGAGCGCGGCTCGATCTTCCAGTCCTCGTCGGACAGCGAATGCATCATCCACCTGATGGCGCGCTCGATCCAGAAGACCCTGTCGGAGCGGATCAAGGACGCGCTGCGCCGGGTGGAGGGTGCCTTCAGCGTCGTCGCGATGACCCGGACCAAGCTGATCGGCGTCCGCGACCCGCTTGGTGTCCGCCCGCTGGTGCTGGGGCGGATCGGCGATTCCGGATGGGCGCTCAGCTCGGAAACCTGCGGGCTGGATATCATCGGCGCCGAGTTCATCCGCGAGATCGAACCGGGCGAGATGGTGGTGATCGAGGGCAACCGGGTCGAGTCGACCCGCCCCTTCACCCCGGCGAAATCGCGGTTCTGCATCTTCGAGAACGTCTACTTCTCCCGCCCCGACAGCATCATCGGCGGCCGCTCGGTCTATGAGACCCGCCGCCAGATCGGCGTCGAACTCGCGCGCGAGGCGCCGGTGGACGCCGACCTCGTCTGCCCCGTGCCGGACAGCGGCACCCCGGCGGCCATCGGCTACAGCCAGGAATCGGGCATTCCCTATGCGATGGGGATCATCCGCAACCAGTACATGGGCCGGACCTTCATCGAACCGACCGACCACATCCGCAACATGGGCGTCCGGTTGAAGCTGAACGTCAACCGCGCGCTGATCAAGGGCAAGCGCGTGATCCTGGTGGATGACTCGGTCGTGCGCGGCACCACCAGCCGCAAGATCAAGGACATGATCCTGGAGGCCGGGGCCGCCGAGGTCCACTTCCGCATCGCCTCGCCCCCCACCGCCTGGCCCTGCTTCTACGGAGTGGACACGCCGGAACGCTCGAAGCTCCTCGCCGCGACGATGTCCGAGGACGAGATGCGCGACTGGATCGGGGTCGACAGCCTCAAGTTCATCTCGCTTGACGGCCTTTACCGCGCCGCCGGCGAGGCCGCGGGCCGCGATAACGCCAACCCGAAATTCTGCGACGCCTGCTTCTCGGGTGATTACCCGGTCGCGCCTTCGGACAAGATCGAGGAAGGCTTCCAGATGAAGGCGGCAGAGTGACCAGCGAGGTCGACGCCTACATCACCGCCCTGCCCCCGGACAAGCGGCAGGCCCTGGCCGATTTCCGTCTGCGCCTGAAGGCCCTCCTCCCCGACCACATCGAAGTCATGTCCTACGCCATGCCCGGCTTTCGCCAGCCGGGGCCGAAGGGCAGGATGGTCGCGGGCTATGCGGCCTTCGCGAAACACCTCGCCCTCTACCCGCATTCCGGTAGCGTGATCCCGCAGATCGACTGCACCCCGTTCAAGACCTCGAAATCCGGCGTCCTCTTCACGCCCAGCCATCCCTTGCCCGACCAACTCCTCGAACAGATCATCCGCGCCCGCCAGGCCGAGATCGCTGCGGGATATGGTCGCACGGCCTGACCCACCCTCCCCTTGCCCTTTCATACTGGGCCAAATATCCCCGCCGGAGGCTCCAACGGCCACCAGAAGGACCGACCCATGACCCAGAAGATCGCACTCGTCACCGGAGCCTCGCGCGGGCTGGGGGCTGCCATGGCCGAACAACTGGCGCTGCGCGGCTGGCAGGTGGTGGCCGTCGCCCGCACCGTGGGGGGGCTTGAAGACCTCGACGACCGGGTCAAACGCGCGGGCCTGCCGGGCGCCGGTGGCCTGACGCTCGCGCCGATGGATGTGACCAACGACGACGCGATGCGGCACCTTTGCCGACAGGTCCACGACCGCTGGGGCGGGCTCGGTCTCTGGGTCCATGCGGCGATCCACGCTGCCCCGCTGGCCCCCGCCGGGCATATCGATCAGAAGGACTGGGAGAAGTCGCTGGCCACCAATGCCCGGGCGACGGGAATGCTGATCCCGATGGTCGAGCCGCTTCTGCGGGCGCATGAGGGCACTGCGCTGTTTCTCGACGATCCGCGGACGGGACAGCCATTCTTCGGCTCCTATGGTGCCACGAAAGCCGCCCAGATGGCGCTGGCGCGCAGTTGGCAGGTCGAGACTGCGAAGCACGGGCCAAGGGTGGTGATCGCCGAGCCCGCAGCCCTGCCCACCGCCACCCGGGCACGGTTCTTTCCGGGCGAGGACCGGACGAAGCTCGCCGATGTGCAGGGTGAGGCGGCGCGGATTCTCGACGCCCTGTGAGCCGGGAGTCCGAAATTCCTTCGAAGGAATTTGCAAATCTTTTCGAAAAGATTTGGCCGCTCTAACCCGCCAGCGCCGTGTCGATGGCAGACCACAGGGTCTCCACCGGCTCCACGCCGACCGAGAGCCGGATGAACCCGTCCGCCACCGCATCCCCCCACCGTGAGCGGCGTTCGGCGGCGGTGTGGACCCCGCCGAAGCTCGTCGCCTGCTCGATGAGCGGGCAGCGGGAGAGGAAGGCTTCCGCCTCTGCCTCACCCGCCAGCTCGAAGCCGATCAGGAAACCGCCGTTCGCCATCTGGCTGCCGATCGACTTGTGGGAGGCATCCCCGGGCAGGCCGGGATAGCGCAGGCCTCGCACGGATCGGTGGGCGGCCAGCCGTTCGGCGATCGCGGCGGCGGAGGCGCACATCCGGGTCAGGCGTACCTCGAGCGTCTCCAGGCCCCGGTGGACGAGGAAGGCCTCGAACGGGCCGGGCACCGATCCCGACTGCCGCCGCCATTCGCGGATGCGGGCCATCAGGTTCGCGTCCCGCCCCGCGACATGGCCGAAGAGCGCGTCGGAATGGCCGGCCGGGGCCTTGGTGTCGGCGGCGACCACCAGGTCGGCCCCAAGGTCGAGCGGGCGCTGGAGGAGCGGGGTCATCGTCGTGTTGTCGGCAATGAGCAGCGCCCCGGCAGCCCTGGCCTTCCGGGCCAACGCGGCAATGTCGAGGGTATCGAGACCGGGGTTCGAGGGCGTCTCGATGTAGATCGCATCGAAGCCGGTGAAGTCCTCCGCCGCCATCTGGGCGGTGGGCACCTGCACGACCTCGACCCCGTAGACCTGCAACAGGTCGCGGCCGATCAGGCGGGTCACGTAGTAGCCGTCGGAGGGGAGCATCACCTTTGCCCCCGCCCTCAGGCAGCAGACGAGGGCCGCGGTGATGGCGGCCATGCCGGAGGGGAAGGAGACGGTCTCGGCGGCCTCAAGGATCGAAAGCTGGGCCTCGACCGCGTCCCAGGTCGGCTGGCCGGAGCGGCCGTAATAGTAGGCCGCCCCCTGCGCCTCGGGCAGGTGGAAGGTGGTCGCGACCGAGATCGCCGGAGTGATCGGCTCGCCCAGGGCAAGGCCCGCCTTGCGGTGGTGGAGAAGGCGGGCGACGCGGGCGTCGGTCTCGGCGGTCATGGCGGGCTCCTTCGGTGTCCACAGTGGACAGGATTGGGGATCGCAGCGAAATCAATGGCTTGGCCGCGGGCGTTTACCGAACCTTAACCCGCGTCGCCTGCGCCCTCAAGCCGTCACTCCAGCCGCGCAGGGAAGCCTTCGGCCCGCAGGTCGGTGCCGAGAAGATCCTCCAGAAGCTTGGCGATCATCGGCGATTGCGCCTCTCCTCCGAAGGCGGCCTTCGCAGCGATGTAGGTCTGGTTGGTGATAGAGGCCAGGTCCAGCGGCACGCCGAATTCCTTGCCGAAGCCGAGTGCGAAGCCCAGGTCCTTCAGCGCAAGGTCGATGTTGAAGGCAATGTCGTAGGACCCGTTCAGAATCAGCGCGCCTTCGGTTTCATGGACGAAACTGTTGCCCGACGACGCCTGGATTGCATGCCAGGCCTGCCCGAGGTCGAGGCCCCCGCGTTTGGCCAGCATCAGCGCTTCGGACGTCGCTTTCAGATGGATGAAGGCCAGCATGTTGGTGATGACCTTGATCACCGCCGCCGACCCGAGCGGCCCCATGTGGAAGATGCGGTTGCCGATGACCGTCAGCGCCGGACGGTGGAGGTCGACGAGATCCTGATCGCCGCCCAGAAGCACGGTGATTTCACCCCGAGCGGCGAGATGGACACCGCCCGTCACCGGCGCTTCCAAGAGGCGCACCTGCCCGATCCGGGCGAGACCCGCGAGGCGCAGCACGTCGTCGCGACCGAGCGTCGAGTTCTCGATCCAGGTTGCGCCGGGTTTCAGGCCGGTCATCAGCTCGGCCAGCACGGCCTCGGAGACGGCAGGATTTGGCAGGCAGGTGAAGACATGGTCCACCTGCCCGGCCAGATCGGAAACCGAAGGCGCGACCGTCGCCCCCAGCGCGGCGTGACGTTCGGCCAGCGCGGGATTGCGGTCGTAGACCGTGACGCGGTGCCCGGCTTGCAGCAGGTTCGACGCAAGATGGCCGCCAAGGTTGCCAAGGCCGATATAGCCGTAGTGCATTCTTCCCTCTTTTCCGTGCGTTATCGCCCGACGCTCAAGTCCTACCGGAAGTAGATATTGAACCGCTTGCGGATCGCCGCGTCAATCTCCGGCTCGACCCGGCAACCCGCCTTGGCCAGGATCGCGTTCTTCCGGGCGATGGCGGTGTCGAGCAGGATCGGCTTGCCGGCCTCGTTCCATTCCTTCGGCGACATGCGGTTGCCCACGTTCGGGTAGATGTATTCGGTCTGCATCAGCTTCAGCGTCTGGTCCGACCCAAGGTAATGGCCGGGTCCGCCAAGGCAGACTTCTTTCATCGCATCAAGGCTGGTCGAGTCGGGCGTGACGTCGATGCCGCGCACCAGTCGCATGGTCTGGCCGAGGAGGTCGTCGCCGAGGACCAGGCTTTCGAGGCAGAAGCCGAGGAGCGAGGCGTGCATCCCCACCGCCTCGTAGCACATGTTGAGGCCCGCGAGACCGGCAAGCGCGTTGGTGATGCCCTGCTCCCATCCGGCCTGCATGTCGGGAAGCTTCGAATCGCTGATCCCCGAGGCCGCGCCGCCGGGCAGGTCGTAGAAACGGTGCATCTGGGCGCAGCCTGCGGTGAGGAGCGCCTGTTCGGCACTGCCCCCGGACATGGCGCCGGTACGCAGGTCGGAGACGAAGGGCCAGGTTCCGAAGATCGCGGGCGCCCCGGGCTTGATCGCGTTGACATAGACCACGCCCGCCAGGCATTCGGCGACGGCCTGCACGATGGTCAGCGCGATCGGCGCGGGCGCGGTGGCCCCGGCCTGACCGGCAGAGAGGAGGAGCATCGGCATGCCGCGCCGGATGCAATCCTCCATGGTGATGCAGCTTTCCTCCGCGAATTTCATCGGCGGGACGACGAAACAGTTGGAGTTGGAGACGAAGGGGCGTTCCAGCCATTTCTCCTCGCCCCCCGCAACTATGTGCAGCATTTCGAAACAATCGGCGACATGGGAGGGGTCGGAGAAGCTGGTGCCGACGTGCTTGGTGGTGCCCGCAAGGCTGCCGTACAGCGTGTTGAGGTCCATCTCCTTGTTGTCGGTGACGTCCCGGCAGACCATCGTGCGCTGGTAGAAGTGGATGTTGTCGAGGTTGTCGACGAGGCGGGCCGCGTCATAGAGGTCCTGCGCGGTCGACTCGCGGTAGTCGAGGGTGACGGGGTCGACGATATGGACCGCCGCGCCCGCGGTGCCGTAATGGACGTTGGTGCCGGTCAGGTGCAGGTCCTGCTTCGGGTCGCGGGCGTGGAGCGTGATGTTGCGGGCGGCCACGGTCAGCATGTCCTCGACCAGCGCGCGGGGAAAGCGGATGCGGCCGTCCGCTCCTTGGATCGCGCCCGCATCGGTCAGGAGCTTGACGCCCGAGGGCGGGGCCTGGGAGAGGCCGATCTGTTCCAGCGCGTCGAGGGCAGCGGCGTGAATCTGCTGCACGCCTGCCTCGGTCAGGGGCTTGTACTGGCCGCCGGGGAGCCCTGCGCGGACGGGTTTCACGTCGTCGGCCAGAGGGGCGGCGCGGAGGGCGACGCGGGCCTGGCGGCCACCGGAGCGGCGGGCGCGGGCGGGTTCGCAGGTTTCGCCGATGTCGGGCATGTCGGTCATTGGGCTGATCCCTTGAGGAGGAGGGCGTCGATCTCGTCGCCGTTGGCGGTGCCCGCGAGCGGGGCGAAGGAGCCGTGGTCGAGCATGGCTTTCGTGGCGTCGCGGATCGCGGCGTGGGTAAGGCGGGCGATCTGGCTGCCGGTGGAGACGCGGCGGACACCGATTGTCGCCATTTCGGCAACGGTGAGCTGTTTCAGCGGGCCTGCGGCGAGGGCGTTCACGGGTTTACTAACGGCGGCGAGGATTTGCTTCAGCTCGCTGGGGCCGGGGGGCACCGGGATGTAGAGAAGGTCAGCCCCGGCGGCCTCGAAGGCCTGCAGGCGGCGGATGGCTTCTGCCAGCGCGTAGGTGCCATGCATGACGCCATCGGCGCGGGCGCAGAAGATGAAGGGGCGACCCAGGGCGCGGGCGGCGGCGGCCCCGGCCTTGATGCGTTCGACGGCAAGCGCGAAATCATAGGGCGCGTTGCCGGGGATCATCTGCGTATCCTCGACGCTGATCCCCGACAGGCCTGCCTCGCCCGACAGGCGGACGGTTTCGGCCACATCGTCGGGGCTGTCACCGAAGCCGTTCTCGAAATCGCCGGAAACCGGCAGCGGCGTGGCGGCGATCAGGTCCTGCGCATGGGCCAGCGCCTCGTCGCGGGTCACGCCGCCAAGGTCGGGGCGGCCGAGGGTGAAGGCATGGGCGGCGGAGCTTGTCGCGAGGGCTTTCGCGCCGAGGGCGGCCATCATCCGCGCAGAACCCCGGTCCCAGGGGTTCGGGATGACGAAGCAGCCCGACTGGTGCAGGTCGTGGAACGCCTGATGGCGCGCGGCCAGGGTCATGCGCGGATCCTTTCGGATTTCGGGTCGTACATGGGCGCAAGGCTGGCGATGGCCTCGTGCCGTTGCCCCGCGACCTCGATTTCGTAGCGCGCGCCGAGGGTGTCGTCGTCGGTTTCGCCTTTCGCCGGGACATAGCCCAGGCCGATCGCGCCGCCGAGGTGGTGGCCGTAGGCGCCGCTGGTGACGGGGCCGACGATTTTTCCATCGCGGACAATGGCTTCGTTGTGGAAGAGCAGCGGGTCCGGGTCCTTCAGGCGGAACTGGAGGAGCTTGCGGTCGAGGCCCGCCTGTTCCTTGCGCAGCACGGCATCGCGCCCGAGGAAGGCGGTCTTCTTGCGGCTGACGGTGAAGCCGAGGCCCGCTTCCAGCACATGATCCTCGTCGGTGATGTCATGGCCCCAATGGCGGTAGGCCTTCTCGATCCGGCAGGAGTCGAGAGTGTGGAGGCCGCAGAGTTTCAGGTCGGGGGCCGCCTCCATGATCGCCTCGAAGACATGGGCGGTCTGGTCGGCGCTGACGTAAAGCTCCCATCCAAGTTCGCCGACGTAAGTGACGCGATGGGCGCGGGCGATCCCGTAGCCAATCTCGATTTCCTTTGCCTGGCCAAAGGGATGGACGGTGTTGCTGAAGTCGTTTGGCGAAACCTTGGCGAGCACTTCGCGCGACTGCGGACCCATCAGGCAGAGGACGGATTCGGCGGCGGTCACATCGGTGATCACGGCGAAATCGTCACCGACATGCTGGCGCATCCAGGCGAGGTTGCGTTGCAGGGTCGCGCCGGGGACGACGGCGAGGAAGGCGGTCTCGCTGAGGCGTGTCACCGTAAGATCAGCCTCTATCCCGCCGTTTTCATTCAGGAACATGGTGTAGACGATCCGCCCCGGCGCCACGTCCATCTGCGCCGAGGAGATGCGGTTGAGGTATGCGCAGGCGTCGCGGCCCTCGACCCTGATCTTGCCGAAGCTCGTCATGTCAAAGAGGCCCGCGCTTTCCCGCACCGCCATATGCTCGGCACGCTGGTTGTCGAACCAGTTCTGCCGCTTCCACGAATAGCGATACTCCCGCTCCTGCCCCGGATTGGCGAACCAGTTGGCGCGTTCCCAGCCCGCAACCTCGCCGAAGACCGCCCCGCGCGCGGCAAGATGGTCGTGGATCGGCGAGCGGCGGACACCCCTTGCGGTCACGACCTGCCGGTAGGGGAAATGATCGGCATAGAGGAGGCCCAGAGTCTCGGACACGCGCTCTTTCAGATACTTGCGGTTCTTCTGGAACGGTTGCGCGCGGCGAATGTCGACTTCCCAGAGATCGAAGGGTGGCTCTCCTTCCGTGATCCAGTGCGCCAGCGCCTGCCCGGCCCCGCCCGAGGACACGATGCCGATGGAATTGTAGCCAGCGGCGATCCAGTAGCCCTTCACCTCGGGCGCTTCGCCCAGGTAGTAGCGGTCGTCGGGGGTGAAGCTTTCCGGCCCGTTGAAGAAAGTGTGGATGCCCGCCGTCTGGAACAGCGGCAGCCGGTTCATCGCATGTTCGAGGATGGGCATGAAATGGTCCCAGTCCTCGGGCAGCGTGTCGAATTCAAAGTCCTTGCGGATGCCCTCCATGCCCCAAGGCTTCGCCTTCGGCTCGAAGGCGCCGAGCATCATTTTCCCTGCGTCCTGCTTGTAGTAGGCGCATTCGTCGGGGACGCGGAGCACCGGCAGGTTCAGATCGATCCCGGCGACGGGTTCGGTGATCAGATAGAAATGCTCGCAGGCATGAAGTGGCAGTGTGACGCCGTTCTGAAGCGCAAGGTCCCTGCCCCACATGCCGCCGCAGTTTACGATGACATCGGCCGCGATATGTCCCGGCCCCTCGGCGGTCTCGTAGTCCACTCCGGTCACGCGGCCCCCGGCGGTCGTGACTTTCGTCACCAGAGCGCCCTCGAAGATCTTCGCGCCCCGCATCCGGGCGCCCTTTGCCAGCGCCATGGCGATGTTGGCCGGGTCGCACTGGCCGTCGAGCGGCAGCGCCACCGCGCCGACGACGCCGTCGATGTTCAGGTGCGGATATTTGGCCTTGGCCTCCTGCGGTGAAATCTCGTGCACCTCGACGTTGAAAATCCGCGCCACGGTGGCTTGCCGCAGCAGTTCCTCATGCCGTTCCTTCGTCAGCGCGACCGAGATACTGCCCACCTGCTTCATGCCCGTCGCGACGCCCGTCTCGGCCTCCAGCCCCCGGTAGAGGTCGGCCGAATACTTGGCGAGCCGCGTCATGTTCGCACTGCCCCGCAACTGCCCGATCAGCCCCGCCGCGTGCCAGGTGGTGCCGGAGGTCAGCTTGCGACGCTCCAGGAGGACCACATCGGTCCAGCCCGCTTTCGCGAGGTGATAGGCCACCGAACAGCCCGAAACCCCGCCCCCGATCACCACTGCACGCGCTTTCGTCGGAATCTCAGCCATCACTTCGGTCTTTCATACTGGTTCAAATATCCCGGGGGTCCGGGGGCTGGCCCCCGGTCCGCCAGATGTCACGCGCGGATGCGCTCGTTCTTCGCGTCCCAGGCCGGGCCATCCGGCAGGACGGTTGCCTTCATGCGGTCGCCGAAGATTTCCACCTCCACCTGCGTTCCCGGCACCGCGAGGTCCGCCCTGAGCATGCCCAGCGCCAGCGAGCCGCCCACCCGGTAGCCCCAGGCGCCGGATGTGGTTTCACCCGCAACCTGGCCATCGTGCCAGAGCGTCGACATGTAGGGTGCGTCGGCCTCGCCTGCCTCGACCTTCAGCGAGACGAAGCGCTTCTTCACCCCGCGCTGCTTTTCGGTCGCCAGCGCCGCCTTGCCGGGGAAGTCATGCGTCCAGTCGATGAAGCGCTCAAGCCCGCCTTCCAGCAGGGAGTAATCGGTCGAGAGGTCGCCCTTCCAGGCACGGTAGCCCTTCTCGATCCGCAAGGAGTTCAGCGCCTTCATACCGAAGGGTTTCGCGCCGCCCGCGAGGAGCGCGTCGTAGATATGGGAGGCATCCTCGCGGTCGCAGTGGATTTCCCAACCCAGTTCCCCGGCGAAGGACACCCGCAGCAGGGCCACATCCTTGCCCGCAACCTTGGCGAAATACTGGACGGAGAGCCAGGGCAGCGTCAGGTCGCCCTCGGTGATCAGCGCCAGCAGGTCGCGCGCTTTGGGGCCGGTGACGATGAAGCAGTGGATCTTGTCGGTCCAGTCCTCCAGCACCACGCCCTCCGGCAGCCCTTTTCGCAGGATGTCTGCGTCATGGGACTGTGCCACCGCGGCGGTGATCACGCCCACGTCCTCGTCGCTGAACGGCAGGCAGGTCATTTCGGTGACGATCCGGCCACGGTCGTCGGCGAAATAGAGGAGGCCCGTGCGCCCCGGCTGCGGCAATTTCGAGGCGGTGAGCGAGGCGAGGTGCGCCCGCGCGCCGGGACCGACAAGGCGCAGGCGGGTGAAACCGGGGAGGTCGAGAACCCCCACCCCGTCCCGCACCGCCTCGGCTTCGGCGCGAATACGCTTCTCCCACGGGCCGGTTCGGTCCCAAGTCTGCGTCGCCTCCCAGCTGGTGTCGTCACCCGGCGCGGCATACCATTCCGCCCGCTCCCAACCGTTGTAGGGCGCGAACTGGGCGCCGAGGGCTTTCAGCTTGTCGTGGATGGGGGAGAGCTTGCGGTCGGGGGCGGCAGGCCAGCGGGCCATCGGGAAATGCATGCCATATTCGTGGCCGTAGACTTCCTTGCCCTTGTCGACGAGGTAGTCGTGATCCTCCCAGCCGGTGAAGCGGCGGGGATCGCAGGACCACATGTCCCATTCGGTGCCACCCTCCGTCACCCATTCCGCCAGCACCTTGCCCGCGCCACCGGCCTGGCAGATGCCGAAGGTGAAGACGCAGGCCTCGAAGGCGTTCGGAACGCCGGGCATCGGGCCGATCAGGGGATTGCCGTCGGGGGTATAGGGGATCGGGCCGTTGATCACCTTGGTCAGCGCGGCCTGTTGCAAGAGCGGCACCCGCGCCATCGCGTCGTTGATGTGCCATTCCAGCCGCTCCAGATCGTCGGGGAACAGCTGGAAGCTGAAATCCTCGGGCATCGGGTCGTCCGGCGTCGCCCAATGCGCGCGGCAGGGGTTCTCGTAGGGGCCGAGGTTGAAGCCCATCTTCTCCTGCCGGAGGTAGTAGGACGAATCCACGTCGCGGAGGAGAGGAAGCTTGTGGCCCACTTCCTTCGACCAGGCCTCCAGCTCGGGGATGGTGTCGAACAGCATGTACTGGTGGCTCATCACCATCATCGGCACCCCGCGGCCGAACAGCGCGCCCACCTGCGCCGCGTAATAGCCTCCCGCGTTCACCACATATTCGGCGCGGACCTCGCCCTTCGGCGTCGTCAGCACCCATTCGCTGCCCGTCCATTTCGCCGCCGTCACCGGGCAGAAGCGTTCGATCCGCGCGCCGAGTTTCCGCGCCCCAGCGGCCAGAGCCTGGGTCAGCTGCGCCGGGTCGATGTCGCCGTCATAGGGGTCGTAGAGGGCTCCGGTCAGGTCATGGGTCTCGACGAAGGGATATTTCGAGCGGATTTCCTCGGGTGTGAGGATGTCCAGATCCATGCCCTGATAGCGCCCCATGCCCCTGACGCGCTTGAATTCCTGAAGGCGTTCCTTGGAATGGCCCAGCCGCACCGAGCCGGTGACGTGGTAGTTCATCGGGTAATCCACCGCCTGCCCGAGGCCCCGGTAGAGGTTCGCCGAATAGCGCTGCACGTTCATGATCGACCAGGAGGAGGAGAAGGTCGGCACGTTCCCCGCCGCATGCCAGGTCGACCCGGCGGTCAGTTCGTTCTTTTCCAAGAGCAGGCAATCGGTCCAGCCCGCCTTGGCCAGATGGTAGAGCGCCGAGGTGCCAACGGCCCCGCCCCCGATGATCACCACCCGCGCTTGCGCAAATTCCGCCATGACCGCCCTCCCGAACCCTGGCGCCACTATCTGCCGCCACGCGCCCGCTTTCAATTCGGGCCGGGCCGGGGTATTGATCGGAAAACCCGATCACGGCTTTCATCTGTCTGAAAATATCCTCTGGGGGTCCGGGGGGCGAAGCGCCCCCGGGGCTTGCCAGAAAGCGCCACGGCCCAACCATGCAGATCGACCTCCTCGACACCTTCCTCGACCTTGCCGAAACCCGCAGCTTCCACCGCACGGCGGAGCGGCTCAGGATCACCCAATCCACCGTCTCGGCCCGGGTGACGGCGCTGGAGCAGGCGGTGGGGTCACGGCTTTTCGACCGCAGCCGTGCCGGGACCGACCTCACCCCCGAAGGCAAGCGCTTCGAGCCGCATGCCCGTGCGCTCCGGCATGAGTGGAACGAGGCCAAGCGGCGCATCCAGATCCCGCAGGGGGCTTCGCAACTGATGCGGCTGGGCATCCAGAACGACCTGGCGGCGGTCTATCTGGGTGACTGGGTGGCACGCTTCCGGGCGGTGCTGCCGGAGACCGCCTTCTACATCGAGCCGGACTATTCCAACCAGATGTGCGCCGATCTCCTCACCGGCATTCTCGACTTCGCGGTGATGTTTTCCCCGAAACCCCACCCCGACCTGCATTTCGAAAGCGTGGGCGACGTGACCTACCGGATGATCTCGACCGAGACCCCGCGGCTGGCCGAAATCACGCCCGCCCGCTTCGTCTTCGCGCATTTCTCCCCCGCCTTCGAGGAGATGCACCGCCAGTTGACGCCCGACCTTGCGACGGCGGCGGTGTCGGTCGGACAGTCGGGATCGGTGGTGTCGCTGCTGACCGCGATGGGGGGCTCGGGCTATGTGCTGGAGAAGACCGCCGCCGATCTTGTGGCCGGGGGCCGGTTCCTGATGGTGGAAGACGCCCCCGACCTGCGCCAGCCGGTCTTCGCCGCGATCCACATCCGGCACCGGACCCTGCCCCTGCATCGCAAGCTGACCCAGCTTGTCGCGCGGAACTTCGGGTAGGGCCGCGGTCAGAACACCATCTGCACCCGATGCCCCGGTGCATGGGCAAGGCGCACCAGCGTCACCGGACCGGCGGTGCCGTGGGTCGTGCGTTCGGCCACCAGAAGTGCTGTTCCGGGGGCCGCGCCCAGCACATCCGCCTCGCGGGCGCTGGCCGGTTCGGCGGTGAAGGCGATGTCACCGGAGACGAGGCTGATATGCGTCACCAGCCATTCGTTCGCGCTCACCGTGGCAAAATCGGGCGGCGGACCCGACAGCGCGGCGGGGTTCAGCCAGCGGCTCTCCAGCACGTAAGGTCGCCCGCCCGCCAGATGCAGCGTTTCCAGATAGCGCATCCGCGTGGCTTCCGGCAGACCCAGCCGCGCGGTCACCGGCACCGGCGCTGCGGTCAGCCGATCAGCCAGCAGGTCGAAGTCATAAGTCAGGCCCCGGCTCAGCACATCCAGCCGGATCACCGGGATCTCCAGCCTCGCCCGGCGCACCGGCAATTCGGCCACCCGGGTTCCGGCGCGCTTCTTCCGCTCGATCACCCCCGCCTCGGCAAGCTCGCGCAGGGCGCGGTTCACCGTGGCGCGGGCGACGCCGAACTCTGCCGAAAGGGCCTCCTCGCCCGGGATCAGCGCGCCGGGGGGCCAGTCGCGCGCGCGGATGCGGCGCAGGACCTCGGCGCGGATGTCTTCCCAGCCGAGGGTCACAGCGCCTCGCGCAGGCGGCGCATCGTGCTGCGGAACCGCGTTGCCGTGGCCTCGCGGGCGATGTGGCGGCCCTCGCGGACGATGTGGCGACCGGCGGACCAGAGGTCGGTCACAAGGCCGTCGCGCCCGGCGAACAGGAAGGAATCGAGGAGTGCATCGCCCTCGAAGCCTTCCAGCCGCAGGTCGCCGGTGTCGAGCGCCAGAAGATCGGCCCATTGCCCGGCCTCGATCCGGCCCGAGGCCCGGCCCGCCGCCTGCGCTCCGCCCTTCAGGGCGCCCTCCCACAGGAACCGCCCGGTCGAGCGCGCGTCGGCCATGACCGCCCGGGCCTTGTGGTCCAGACGCTGGGAATATTCCAGGAGCCGCAGTTCCTCGGGAGCCGAGATGCGGACATTGCTGTCCGTCCCCACCCCGAAGGCACCCCCCGCAGCCAGCCAGCCGGGGCT
Organism: Tabrizicola sp.; assembly: GCF_016792905.1. Classification (GTDB taxonomy): domain Bacteria; phylum Pseudomonadota; class Alphaproteobacteria; order Rhodobacterales; family Rhodobacteraceae; genus Tabrizicola. Next base: position 21,648 of record NZ_JAEULP010000057.1, on the reverse strand, counting down.
GTCGAAGATGCCGTCGCCAAGGTTCGCCTCGGTGATCGCGCAGAGACCCGCGACGGCCCCGGTCCTGGCCAGCGCGGTCGTTTCGGATGGGGTCATCTGCGTGGCGTGGATCATGCACCAGCGTTGGTCGAGGGGAAGATTCGCCAAAGCCCAGTCCACGGGCCGCATGCCCCAGGCGGCCTGCACTTCGGTCACTTCGGCGACCTGTTCGGCGATGTGGATGTGGACCGGGCCTTCGGGAACCATCCCGGCGGCGCGGGCCAGCGTCTCGCGGCTGACGGCGCGCAGGGAATGTGGCGCGACGCCAAGTCTGGAATCGGGTAGGTGCGACAGCGCCACCCGCGCCCCTTCAAGGATCGCGGCATAGGTGTCGGGCGAGGAGCCAAAGCGCAACTGCCCGCCCTGAAGCGGACGGCCATCCACGCCGCCCTGTTCGTAGATCACCGGCAGATGGGTCAGGCCCAACCCGGTCTCCCCCGCCGCCGCCGCGATCCGCGCCGTCATCTCGGCGGGATCGGCATAGGTGCCGCCGCCGACCGGGTGGTGCAGGTAGTGGAACTCACAGACCGAGGCGAAACCCGATTCCGCCATCTCGACCATGGCCTGCGCGGCGATCGCCTGCACATCCTCGGGCGAGAGCCGTTCGAGGAATCGGTACATCAGCGCCCGCCAGGTCCAGAAACTGTCCTGCCCCGCCGTGCGCGCCTCGGTCATCCCCGCCATGGCGCGCTGGAAGGTATGGGAATGCAGGTTGACCGGCGCTGGCAGCAGGCAGCCGAAGGCCAGCCCCTCTGGCGCGTGGCTGGGACTGACCGAGGCGATGCGGCCGTCCTCGACCACGATGCGGACATCCTTCGCCCAGCCGTCGGGCAGAAGCGCAGTTTCGGCGTGCAGGATCATGGCGACTCACTTGACTTGCATTATGTCTAGACATATTAGCCAATACACCAGCCATAAGGCAAGCCAATGCTCCTGACCCACGCAACCCTTGCAACGATGACAAATGGCTACGGCCTGGTCCGCGATGCCGCCGTGGCGCTGGAGGGGGATAGGATCGCCTGGTCCGGGCCGATGCACGACCTGCCATCGGCCTTCCGGTCACTTCCCGCGCAGGATGCCGGGGGCCGCCTTCTCACCCCCGGCCTGATCGACTGCCACACCCATGCGGTCTTCGGCGGCCATCGGGCGGTGGAGTTCGAACTGCGGCTGAAGGGCGCGAGCTATGAGGAGGTCGCGCGGGCGGGGGGCGGGATCCTGTCCACCGTCACCGCGACACGGGCGGCGGGCGAGGAGGCGCTTCTGGCCAAGGCCCTGCCCCGTGTGGACCAGCTGATCGCCTCGGGCGCGACCACCATCGAGGTGAAATCGGGCTACGGGCTGACGATCGAGGACGAGCTGAAGATGCTGCGGGTGGCGCGGCGGATCGGGCAAGCGCGCCCGGTGACGGTCAGGACCACGCATCTTGCCGCCCATGCCATTCCGCCGGAATACAAAGGCAACGCAACGGGTTACATTGCGCATGTCGCAATCCCCTCGCTGCGGGCGGCGCAGGCCGAGGGGCTGGTCGACGCCGTCGATGCCTTCTGCGAAAACATCGCCTTCTCGGTCGAGGAGCTGACGCCCCTCTTCGCCGAGGCCCGCGCGCTGGGTCTGCCGGTCAAGCTGCATGCCGAGCAGCTGACCGACCAGCAGGGCGCCGCCTTTGCCGCCCGACACGGGGCGTTGTCGGCGGATCATCTGGAATATCTGTCCGCGGAGGGCATCGCCGCGATGCAGGCCGCGGGCACGGTCGCCGTCATCCTGCCCGGCGCCTTCTACACTCTGCGCGAAACGCAGATGCCGCCGATTGCCGCCCTGCGCGCCGCAGGCGTGCCGATGGCGGTGGCGACCGACCTCAACCCCGGTTCCTCGCCCCTGGCCTCGCTGACGCTGGCCATGAACATGGCCTGCACCCTGTTCCGCATGACGCCGGAGGAGGCGCTTCTCGGCACCACCGCCCATGCCGCCCGCGCGCTTGGCCTTGCCGACCGGGGCCGCATCGCTCCGGGGCTCCGGTCCGACCTTTGCATCTGGGACGCCGACCACCCGGCCGAGCTTGCCTACCGCATCGGGGCCACCACCCTTCACAAACGCATTTTCGGAGGCCGTCTTGACGCCTGAAATCCTTGTCCCCGGCCAGGTCACGCTGGCGCAGCTTGAGCGCATCTTCCGCGAGGGCCTGCCCGCCCGGTTGCACGACAGCGCGCGTCCCGGCATTGAACGCGCGGCGAGCCATATCGCGGCGGCGGCGAACGGGACCGTTGCGGTCTATGGCGTCAACACCGGGTTCGGGAAGCTGGCGAGCATCAAGATCGCCCCGGAAGATACGGCAACGCTTCAGAAAAACCTGATCCTCAGCCACTGCTGCGGCGTGGGCGAGCCGATGCCGGAAGACGTGGCTCGGTTGATGATGGTGCTGAAGCTGCTGTCGCTGGGCCGCGGGGCCTCGGGCGTGCGGCCGGAAGTGGTGGCCTGCATCGAGGTGATGCTTGAACACCGCGTGACACCGCTGATCCCGGATCAGGGGTCGGTCGGGGCATCTGGCGACCTGGCACCCTTGGCCCACATGACCGCCGTGATGATCGGCCATGGCGAGGCGCTGGTGGACGGCAAGGTGAGAACCGGCGTGGAAGCACTTGCTTCGAAAGGGATTTCGCCGATCCAGCTTGGTGCCAAGGAAGGGCTGGCGCTGATCAACGGCACGCAGTTCTCCACCGCCTATGCACTGGCAGGCCTGTTCCAGGGCTGGCAGGCCGCGCGCGAGGCGCTGGTCATCTCGGCGCTGTCGACCGATGCGATCATGGGCTCAACCGCGCCCTTGGAAGCCGAAATCCACGCGCTTCGCGGCCAGCCGGGCCAGATCGACGCGGCGGCGACGATGCGGGCGCTGCTGGCGGGAAGCGAAATCCGCGAGAGCCACCGCGACGGCGATACAAGGGTGCAGGATCCCTATTGCATCCGCTGCCAGCCGCAGGTGACGGGGGCGGCGATGGACGTGCTCCGCATGGCCGCGCGCACCCTGCAGACCGAGGCCAATGCCGCCACCGACAATCCGCTGGTCCTGTCGGGCGGGCAGATCGTCTCGGGCGGCAACTTCCACGCCGAGCCGGTGGGTTTCGCCGCCGACATGATCGCGATGGCTCTGGCCGAGATCGGGGCGATCGCGCAAAGGCGGGTGGCGCTGATGGTCGACCCGACGCTTTCTTTCGATCTTCCCGCATTCCTGACGCCGAAGCCCGGCCTCAACTCCGGCCTGATGATCGCCGAAGTCACCACGGCGGCCTTGATGAGCGAAAACAAGCACCTGGCGCATCCGACGGTGATCGATTCCACGCCGACCTCTGCCAACCAGGAGGACCATGTGAGCATGGCCGCCCATGGTGCGCGCCGCCTGCGCCGGATGGTGAAGAACCTGAACGTCATCCTGGGGGTCGAGGCGATGTGCGCCGCGCAAGGCGTGGAATTCCGCGCGCCCTTGAAGACCTCCACCCCGCTGCAAGCCGCCGTCCGTGCGCTCCGCACGCAGGTCCGCGCGCTGGAGGACGACCGCTACCTTGCCCCCGACCTCGCCCGCGCCGCCGCACTGGTGGCGGAAGGCGCGCTCTCCAAAGCCACCGGCATCCCGATGCCTCATCTCGCCTGATTTCATCTTTGCCCAAATATCCTCCGGGGGTCCGGGCGGCGAAGCGCCCCCGGGGTCTCCGAAAGCCGAAGGAGCCCGACATGACCAACCCCCGCCACAACCTGCGCGACATCTATCCCCCGACCGGCCCGGAGAAGACCGCCAAGACCTGGGCCGGAGAGGCCGCGATGCGGATGCTGATGAACAACCTGCATCCCGACGTGGCCGAAAACCCGCATGAGCTGGTGGTCTACGGCGGCATCGGCCGGGCGGCGCGGACCTGGGAGGATTTCGACCGGATCGTCGCGGGGCTGAAGGACCTGGAAGCCGACGAGACGCTGGTCGTGCAATCCGGCAAGCCCATCGCCATCGTGCGGACCCATGCTGATGCGCCGCGGGTGCTGATCGCGAACTCGAACCTTGTTCCCCATTGGGCGACCTGGGCGCATTTCAACGAGTTGGACAGGAAGGGCCTGATGATGTACGGCCAGATGACCGCCGGGTCCTGGATCTACATCGGCACGCAAGGCATCGTGCAGGGCACCTACGAGACCTTCGCGGAAGCCGGTCGCCAGCACTACAATGGCGACCTGAAGGGCAAGTGGATCCTGACCGGCGGCCTTGGCGGCATGGGCGGGGCGCAGCCCTTGGCCGCTGTCATGGCGGGCGCCTGCTGTCTGGCGGTGGAGGTTGACGAGACCCGGATCGATTTCCGCCTGCGCACCCGCTATGTCGATGCCAAGGCCAAGACGCTGGACGAAGCGCTGGCGATGATCGCCGACTGGACGGCGAAGGGCGAGGCCAAGTCGGTCGGTCTTCTGGGCAATGCGGCGGAGGTGTTCCCCGAACTGCTGAAGCGGATGCAGGCAGGCGGCCCGCGCCCCGACATCGTGACCGACCAGACCTCGGCGCATGACCCGCTGCATGGCTATTGCCCGTCGGGCTGGACCGTCGCGGAGTGGCGCGCGAAGCAGGAAACCGATCCGAAGGCGGTGGAAACGGCAGCGCGGCATTCCATGCGCGACCATGTCGAGGCCATGGTGGGTTTCTGGAACGCGGGCGTGCCGACGCTCGACTACGGCAACAACATCCGGCAGGTGGCGAAGGACGAGGGGTTCGAGAACGCCTTCGCTTTCCCGGGCTTCGTGCCCGCCTATATCCGCCCGCTGTTCTGCAAGGGGATCGGCCCGTTCCGCTGGTGTGCCCTCTCGGGCGACCCGGAGGATATCCGCAAGACCGACGCGGCGATGAAGAAGCTCTTCCCGGACAATGCCCACCTGCACCGCTGGCTCGACATGGCGCAGGAACGGATCGCCTTCCAGGGGCTTCCGGCCCGCATCTGCTGGATCGGGCTTGGCGACCGGCACCGGGCCGGGCTGATGTTCAACGAGATGGTGGCCTCCGGCGAGTTGAAGGCCCCCATCGTGATCGGACGGGACCATCTGGATTCCGGGTCGGTCGCCTCGCCCAACCGGGAGACCGAGGCGATGCGGGACGGCTCGGACGCGGTCAGCGACTGGCCGCTGCTGAACGCGCTGGTGAACACCGCTTCGGGGGCGACCTGGGTGTCGCTGCATCACGGGGGCGGCGTGGGCATGGGGTTCAGCCAGCACGCGGGGGTGGTGATCCTGGCCGACGGGACGCCGGAGGCGGCGAAGCGGCTGGAAAGGGTGTTGTGGAACGACCCGGCCTCGGGCGTCTGGCGGCACGCGGATGCGGGCTATGAGATCGCGATCCAGTGTGCCAAGGACCACGGGCTGCGGCTGCCGGGGATATTGGGGAACTGAGGGGGCTTGCCGGGGCGTGGGCAGAAATGCCCACCCTCCCTGTCCACGCTGGGCAGAGCGCGGGATCCTTTACGGATCAATGGCTTGCTTGCGGGCTTTCAGGTTGTGTTAGCCATGAGGAGTCGGGCTGAGGGTCGGCCTCCGATCAGTATTCCGTGGCGCCCTTGCCTGCCATGATCTTGGCCCGACCTTTCTCGATGCGCGACAGCCGCGTGGTGCTGGTCTTGGCCGTGCTCAGGTGGAAGGCCCAGCTTTTCTGCCGCCCCGGCGTCAGGGCGGCGAAGGCCTCGGCCAGATCGGGGTCGGCATCCAGCGCCTCGATGAGTTCCGGGGGCATGTCGACCTCGGACGGCTCCTTCGTCGGCAGGATGCCCCTTTCGGCGTAGCCCATACTTTCGGCGAGATAAGCGCGGATCACGGGTTCCATTGCAGCGGGCGCGTCGTTGTCGGTGAAGCGGATGCAGTCGGGGTGCTTGGTGTTGGGGCCCTGCTTCTGCAACGCGCGCTCCGGGTCCTGCATCAGGGCGGCGTTGAAGAAGGTCAGGCGGAAATCATCTCGGAAGGCGCCGATGATGGCGATGTTGCGGCCCGCGTGCATGTAGCAGGGATGGCCCCATTTCGCGGTCTCGGTCAGGCCCGCATCGCGGCAGATGCGGCGGAGGGTCAGGAGGCCCTTCAACCAGAGCCGGGTCGAGCAGTCAGGCGTCGCGAAGCGGTCGCAGCGGCCGCAGCCCCTGGCGAAGAAGTCCTCGACATCGGTGATCATGGCGCGGTCGGTCATCGCCATCCTCCTGAGAGAGAGTGTCGGCGCAGGCGCGCATTGGTGCAAGACCGGATCTGCCAGATACCGTTCTTTCGGCGGTCGGAGGCAGGCGACTCAGCCGATGCGTGTGGCCCGGCAGGCTGCCCTTGCCCTGTCCCCCGGAGCTGATTTCAGCGTTGCGCCGCGCCAGAGTGCGCAACAACCGACCCGATTTCGGGCCATCGTTCGATCCTTTGCGCCTTTTCACGATCCCGCCACGATCTTTCCCGGGATTTCCCCAGAACGGTCACGCCAAGCACAACCTATGCGGGAATAGTTGGTTAATCGGCACCATCCGAGGGAGATGAAAATGGCCCGTTCGAAATCCGTACTGACCTGGTGCTTCCGCGCGATGTGGAGCGAAGACCCGGCGCTGCGGCGGATCAGCAGTCTGAAAACCTGCCGGAACCAGGAGTCGCAGTCCGGCATTCCGGTCTTCTTCAGGCGCAAGGCAAGGCTGGCCTGATCTGCCCGACCGGCGGCGCGCTGCAAACGTCAGCAGCCGCGATGATGCTTCCCCCCGGCGATTGACCGGGCCTGTCAACGCCCGGACCTGCGGAACACCCTGCAGCGCTGCCGTTGCCCGCGGATCAGAGCACGCGCGGGTTCTTGCCTGCCTCACGCCAGATCGGGTTCGACCAGGCGCGTTTCCCGGCCGCGTCGATGACCGAGACGCGGACCCAGGGGCTGCCGAGCAAACGGTCAAGCGGCACCTCGCAGCGGGTCATCGAATGGCCGTGGACGCCCTTCGCCCCCGTCCCCCAGCCCATCGCCACGACCGAGACGGCGGCAGAGCATTCGACCACGACCTTGTCGCTGTCGAGATGCACATCGTGGATCTGCGGGCCCTGGCTGGAATAGAAATCGCCGCGTTTCAGCGCCGCCAGCAGCGCTTCGGGGGTGTTCTCGGTTGCCTTCACCATGACCCAGCCGCCGAAATGGTCGGGCTCGGAGAAATGCGCGTCATCGGTGGCGATGAGCGACAGCCTGCGCCCCTCGGTCAGGAGGAGATCGGCAATCCCGGCGCCGTCCGGCCGGTCGCAGCCCGCCGCGCAGCCGTGGTTGTAGATTTCGACCGCATGGGCGGAGTCTATGGAACGCGCATCGGCCAGGGTCAGGCCCGACCACTGCGGATGGGCGACGGCGACGAAGGCCCCGGCGGCGACGGCGCGGGCGGCAATGGCCGGGCCGCTTTCCTGCCCCGGTTCGGCGATGAAACTGGTGGTGACGGGCGGCGCGAAATCATGCGGCAGGCCCACGGCGAGGATGTGCCACAACTCGCCGTTCGTCTGGGCGCCGGAATGCAGTTCGGCGCCGATCAGCGTGGTGAAACCGTCGCCGCGGAAGGCGCGCGTGTCGGTCATCGGATAGCCGTAGATGCCGATGAAATGATCGGTCAGCGCGAGGAAATCATAGCCCTCGGCCCTGTAGCGGCGACAGACCTCCTCGGGCGAAAGCACCCCGTCGGAATTGGTGGAATGGGTGTGCAGGTTGCCGCGCCAGAAACGGCCGGGGGCGGTGAAGGCAGAGGGGCGCATGGATCGGGTTCCTTCGTGCAAGCGGCCCGGCGCGGCGGCGGCAGAGTCGCAGCCCGAGGTTCGGCGGAACCTTGCCCGGCGGCGAAAGCAACGACAAGAGCCTGTCGAGGCCGGATCGCGGTCATGCTATCGTCTTGCAATGTGAAGTTGTGTGAGGTCGTGCCATGTCGCTTGAGCGTTTCAATCCCGGAGCCATTCCCGTCGGCGTCGAGCGGGTTGACGACCGTGACATTGCGCGGCGGGTCGTGGACCGGTCGGTGGAAGTGGCTGATTTCCTGAAGGCCCTGAGCCATGAAGGGCGGCTGATGATCCTGTGCCATCTTGCGGGCGGCGAGAGGTCGGTCACCGAGCTGGAAGCGCTTCTGGGCCAGCGGCAGGCGGCGGTCAGCCAGCAGCTCGCGCGGCTTCGGCTGGAGGGGATGGTCGCCACCCGCCGCGAGGGCAAGGCGATCTACTACTCGATCCAGGACGCACGGGTTCTGCAGCTGTTGCGTCGCCTGCCCGACCTGTTCGCCCGCGCAGTCTGAACCGCATCCGGAGAGGCACGGCCCTTGGTCGGTACGCGGGGAATGGCGAACCGCTGCCGGACCTTGGCTAGCCGCGCCCGATATAGGGCATGTCGCGCGCCATGATGGTCACGAAGGGCGTGTTCACCTCCAGGGGCAGGCTGGCCATGTGCAGGACCATGCTTGCGACGTGGTCCACATCCATCACCGGCTCGACACGGGTGTCGCCATTGGCCTGGGGAACGCCCGTGGTGAAGCTTGCAGCCATGTCGGTCAGGGCATTGCCGATGTCGATCTGCGCGCAGGCGATGTCGAAGGCGCGCCCGTCAAGGCCGAGCGTCCGGGTCAGGCCGGTCACAGCATGCTTGGACATGGTATAGGGCGTCGAGCCGGGGCGCGGGACATGCGCCGAGATCGAGCCGTTGTTGATGATGCGCCCGCCCCGCGGGGACTGGCGTCGCATCAGGCCGAAGGCGGCGCGGGCGCAGAGGAACATGCCGGTGATGTTGGTGCGGATGACATCAAGCCAGGTTTCCACCGGGATCTCGTCGATCGGCGCGGCGGGGGCGGAGATGCCCGCGTTGTTGAACAGGACGTCGAGGCGGGGAAGCTGCGCGAAAGCGGCTTCGACGTCGGCCGGGTCGCCCACGTCGGCGATCAGGATGCGGGCCGGGGCGCCGTTCGCGGTTTCCTCAAGCGCCGCGCGGCGGCGGCCGAGGAGCGTGACCTCCCAGCCTTCGGCAAGGAAGAGGCGGGCGGTGGCGCGGCCGATCCCTGCCCCGGCGCCGGTGATCAGGATGGAACGGGTCATGTGCGGGCCTCTTGCAGGTAGTTGTATTTCAGGAGCCAGAGCGACACCCGGGCGACCATCAGGCGGGGAAGGCGCGTGGTCGCTGCGATCTCGGCCTCGGTCGCGCCCCGGGGGCCCGCTGACGCATAGGCGGCAAGGACGGTCTCGATCCGGGATGTATCTTCCAGGAGGCGGCCGCGAACGGCGTAGTTGCGCAGCGTGAAGGTTTCGCGTGGCGCAGGCTGGTCCGGGTGGCCGGTTGCGGACAGGCGACGGTCCGGGTCGGAAAACGAGGTCGGGTAGGCGGCAAACATCTCTTGCACCGCCGGACCGACCGGGATGAGATCGGCGCTGTGCGGGGATATGGCCGGGCCGCCGACCCTTCTTGCATGGGCCAGCATCGCCGCCTGCTCGCCCCAGAGCGCCTGCATCTGCGGGATCACCACCGACCAGTCGTAAAGCCGCCGCGCCCGGTCGCGCGCCCTGGCCCCCATCCGCGCCCGCAGGTCCGGATCGCGGGCGAGCGTGACCAGCGCGCGCGCCATGGCCGCGACATCAAGCGGCGTCATCGCCGAGACCTGGCTCAGATACTGGATGTAGCTGTCGGTTCCGCCCATGTGGCGATGGCTGACATAGCTCGAAAGCCCCGCGCGCGGCAGTTCGGTCGGGATGCGGAAGCCCACGTCCGGGGTCACGGTGTCCTTCATCCCGTCCCAGTCGGAGACGATCACCGGCAGGCCCGCCGCCATCGCCTCGATCGGGGCGAGGCCGAAGGTTTCCTGCAGGTTGTCGATCGGGAAGACAAAGACATCTCCGCCCGAAAGCGTGGCCTTGCGTTCGGCGGCATCGGCGCCGTCGAGCACATGATAGCCGCAGGAGGGCATCAGCCGGGCGGCGGCCTTGGCAAAGCTGTCGGCCCACTGCGCTTCGGAGAACTTGCCGCACAAGACCAGATGCAGCCTGCCCCCGCCCTGTGCCCGCCAGTCCTGCGCGGCAAGCTCCATGGCGAGGAAGAGCGGCAACGGGTCGAATTTTTCATCGGGCGTCAGGCGAGCGATGCTGACCACGACCAGATCACCGGGGTCGGCGCCGATCCGGTCGCGCAGCGCCTGTCCCAGCGCGGGATCGGGCCGGAAATCATCGCAGTGGATACCGAGCGGAACCACAGGAAGAAGCGGTCGCGCGGGCAGGACCGCGCCGCGATAGCGCTGCGCCAGATGCGCCTCGGCCAGTTCCATCAGGCGGCGGATCGAAGCCTGCACGGCAACCGAGGTGCAGATCACCGCATCCCAGGGCATCTGCGGGGCCGAGCGCATCTGGAAGACGGTCTCCATCACGTTGCGCGTCGCGGTGGTATGGGTGATCCCGCACAGCGCCCAGGCCGCCGCGCCATGCGGCGCGCGGCGCCAGAACTCGGTCGGCGGGGTCGGAGCGGGATACTGGACGACCTCGACCGGCGCGAGCCCCTGAGGCGCGTCCAGCCGGACCTGCCGCAAGGGCCGGGTCACGCCGGAGGCGCGCGCCAGATCGGCAAAGGCGGTATGGTCGGCCCGGGAATGGGCCAGGGCGACGAATTCGTCCACCTCGCCATGGGCGAAGAACCCGCGCAGGAAGCTTGCCCCGGCGACGCGACGGCCGTTGATGCCCTTCTTGGCCGGATCGTAGCCATCGGACGAAAACCAGACTGCGGCATTGGTGCGGCCGGACGGGGCGGGATTGGCGGGGGCGGTCATTGGCGGCATTCCATCCAGAGCCAGGGCGTCGGCGTGGCGCGCCATTCCCACAGCAGCAGCAGGCGGTCGAGGTCGGACAGGGTTTCGGACCAGTCGGGCAAGAGGTCGGGACGAAGCAGCCGGTCGATCCTGGTGACGCGGTGGCTGGCAGTGAAACGCCCGGTCAGGGCGGCGACAAGGCCGGGCCGCATGCCTTCGTGAACCTCGACCAGAATGTCGGCGCAGGTCAGGGCCGGGGCAAGGCGGGGATCAAGCAGGTCCGCCTCGGCGCCTTCGATGTCACAGAGCAGGAAGGTCGGTGCCGCCTCGCACAGGGCAAAATCGGCGTGCGCCACTTCGCCGCCGATGCGAAGCCGGTCCCCGACCCCGTTCGCCTGCGCGAGGCTGGCACACAGGGCGCGTGCCCTGGCGTCGGTGTCGCGGGCATGCACCAGTGCGGAGGGCAGGCGCCGGGCAAGACCGACGGCATAATACCCCTCGGCACAGCCCACATCCAGCACCTGGGCCGGGGCGCGGGCGATGACGCTTTCGATCACCGGGTGGAGTGCGGATTCGTAGATGCCCAGGAGCCTGGGCGCGCGGGCGCCTTCGGACGCGGCGACCGGATAGTCCATCCCGGCGAAGGGTCCGCTGGCGACGCGGGTACCCTCGCGGGCCGCGAGCGTGTTGGCCAACACGATGGATCGCCATTTCGCCAGGTGCCGCAACTGGGCGGCAAGCCGGTCCGGTCCGGGTGGTTCGGCCGCGACGCGGGCAAGGCCTGCGTCGACAGCGCGGGTCAGGGCGGTGGGCGGCTGTGTCATGCGTCATGGGTAAGGGCTTGGACCCGTGTCGTAAAGCCGGATCAGGCGTTGCGGGCCTGAAGCACCCGCCGCAGGAAGGTCACAAGGAAGATCGTGGTCAGGATCAGGATGATCGTCGGCCCCGGGGCGCTGTCGAGGAAGAAGCTTAAGTAGATGCCCGTAAGCATGGCCAGCAGGCAAACCGCGGTCGCCGTGACGAGCATGGCACCGAAACTGCGGGTCACGAGGAAAGCAATGGCCCCCGGCGCGATCAGGAGGCCGATGGCCAGCACCAGGCCGACCGAGGACAGCGTGGCGACGATGGTGAGGGCAAGCACGGCGAGGAGCCCGTAGTGCAGAAGCCTCGTCCGCAGGCCCGAGACCTGGGCCTGGGCGGGGTCGAAGGCATGGAGCATCAGGTCGCGCCATTTCAGCGCCAGGATCAGGGTCACGGGACCGGCAATGGCGGCGGCAGTGATCAGGTCGCCCTGCCCCACCCCCAGCATGTTGCCGAAGAGAATGTGGTCCAGGTGGATGTCGGTCGGGAAAGCCGTGATCAGCACCACGCCCGAGGCGAACATGGATGAGAAGACCACGCCCATCACCGTGTCGCGCTTGATCCGGCTGTTGTCGGCAATCCAGCCGGTCAGGAGCGCGGAGCCGAGCCCTGCGACAAAGGCGCCGATCAGCAGGGGCACTCCCGCCATGTAGGCCAGCACGATCCCGGGAAGGATGGCATGGCTGACGGCATCGCCCATCAGCGCCCAGCCCTTCAGCACGAGGAAGCAGGAGAGAAGCGCGCAAGGGGGTGCCACGATCAGCGCGATCCAGAAGGCGTTCTGCATGAACGGGAACTGGAACGGGAGGAGGAGGCTGTCGGTCATGCCTGCCTCGCCCGGGCTTTCGCGGCGAGAAGGCCGTGTTTCGGGGCGAAGACGAAGGCCAGGGCGAAGAGCGCGGTCTGGAGCAGGACGATGACGCCTCCGGTCGCGCCGTCGAGAAAATAGCTGATGTAGGCCCCGACGGCCCCGGTCGCGGCACCGATCGTTGCAGCCAGCGCCAGAAGGCGGGGAAAGCGGTCGGTCAGGAGATAGGCGGTGGCGCCGGGGGTCACGACCATTGCGACGACGAGGAACGCCCCCACGGTCTGCATCGCCGCGACGGTCGAGGCCGAAAGGAGGGTGAAGAAGATGATCTTCAGCACGTCCGGCCGCAATCCGATGGTGCGGGCGTGCGCCTCGTCGAAGAAGGTGACCATCAGGTCCTTCCAGAGGATCAGGAGGACGGCAGCGGAAACGCCCCCGATGATCACCAGTTGAGCCGTGTCGCCGGGGGAAATGGCAAGGATGTTGCCCATGGTGATGGTCTGGATCGAGACGGAGGTCGGGTAGATCGAGATCAGGAACAGGCCGAGGCCGAAGAACGAGGTGAAGATCAGGCCGATCACCGTATCGGTCTTGAGGCCGGTGCGGTTGGTCAGGAACAGCATCGCGGCGGCGGCAAGGCCGCCCGAGAGGAAAGCGCCGAGTGCGAAGGGCAGGCCGAGGATATAGGCCCCCGCCACGCCGGGGACGACGGAGTGGGACAGGGCGTCGCCGATCAGCGACCAGCCTTTCAGCATCAGATAGGCCGAGAGAAAGCCGCAGACGCCGCCGACCAGCGCCGAGACCCACATGGCGTTGGTCATGTACTGGTAGGCGAAGGGTTCAAGCATGGCCGACCCCGCGCGGGTCGGGGCGGTTTTCGAATTGAGCGCTGACGCGCAAGTCTTTTGTCTCGGCCCTCCGCGTGAAGAACGCGGAAGACCTCGGGCGGCCTCCGGCGGGGATATTTGGGCAAATGTGAAAGGCGGGACGGGTCATTTGTCGCCCTTCTTTCCGTATTGCACGAAGGGGCGTTCGTCGTCGGTCAGGATACTGATCTCGCGAGTGTCGTCGTCTTCGTGCAGGTCGGTGCCGCTGAGGGTGAAATGCCGCAGGACGCCGCCGAAGGCATGTTCCAGATTCTCGCGGGTGAAGGTCGTCTCGGTCGGGCCGTAGGCGAGGACGGTGCCCTTCACCAGCACGGTCCGGTCGCAGAAATCGGGGACCGAGCCGAGGTTGTGGGTGGAAACCAGCATGACATGGCCCTCGTCGCGCAAGCTGCGCAAGAGGGCGATGATCTGCTCCTCGGTCTTCACGTCGACGCCGGTGAAGGGTTCGTCCAGAAGGATGATCCGCCCCTCCTGCGCCAATGCCCTTGCCAGGAACACCCGCTTCTTCTGGCCGCCGGACAGTTCTCCGATCTGGCGGTGGCGCAGGTCGGCAAGGCCGACGCGGGCCAGTGCTTCGTCGACCTTGGCCCGGTCGGTGGCAGCGGGGCGGCGTAGCATCCCCATGTGGCCATAGCGGCCCATCATCACCACGTCCTCGACCAGCACCGGGAAGGACCAGTCGACCTCCTCGGCCTGGGGGACGTAAGCTACGAGGTTCCGGCGCAGCGCGTCGCGGACGGGCATCCCGAGCAGGCGGATCGTGCCGCGGGCGACGGGGACGAAGCCCATGATCGCCTTGAAGAGCGTGGACTTCCCCGCCCCGTTCACGCCGACCAGCGCGGTGATCGTGCCTTGCGGAATCCGGAAGCTCGCGTCGGTCAGCGCGGTCAGGCCGTTACGGTAGGTGACGGTCACGCCTTCGGCGAAGATGCCTTCGGTGCTGCCGGTGTCTGCGGTCGCGTCGCGCATGAAGCCCTCAGTTCGTCGGCGCAAGGCCCTTGGCGATGGTCTCGGTGGTGACCTTCAGAAGGTCGAGATAGGTCGGCACCGGGCCATCGGGTTCGGACAGGCTGTCGACGTAGAGGATGCCGCCGAAGGCAGCCCCGGTCTCGCGGGCGACCTGTTCGGCAGGGTCGGAGGAGACCGTGCTTTCGCAGAAGACCGCCGGAATCGCGTGTTCGCGCACCCCGTCGATCACCGCCTGCACCTGGCGCGGGCTGCCCTGCTGGTCGGCGTTGATCGGCCAGAGGTAAAGCTCGTGCAGGTCAAGGTCGCGGGCGAGATAGCTGAACGCTCCTTCGCAGGTCGCCAGCCAACGATGGCCTTCGGGCAAGGCGGCGATCTCTGCTTTCAGCGGGTCGAGCGCGGCGGCGAGGGTGGCCTTGTAGGCTTCGGCATTGGCCGCATAGGTCGCGGCATTGGCCGGATCGGCGGCGGAGAGCGCACCTGCGATGTTGTCGACGTAGATGCCCGCGTTCGACAGGCTCATCCAGGCGTGGGGGTTCGGCTTGCCGTCATAATCGCCGCCAGTGATCGAAATCGGCTGGATGCCGTCGGTCAGGGTGGCCGAGGGCACCTCGCCCAGGTTCGACAGGAACTGCTCGAACCAGCGTTCGAGGCCAAGTCCGTTCCAGAGGATCAGGTCGGCATCCGACGCGGCGACAATGTCCTGCGGGGTGGGTTCATAGCCGTGGATTTCCGCCCCGGGCTTGGTGACGGAGACGACATCCGCCGCCTCACCCGCCACGTTGCGCGCCATGTCGGCGATCACCGTGAAGGTGGTCACGATCTTCAGCCGGTCCTGCGCCTGTGCCGACAGCGGCAGGGCGAGAAGACTGGCGACAAGCAGGGCACGGCGGGACAGATGCATGGGGCGGACCTCGGGTTGTGGCGAATAGAATGTAAATGAGAAGCATTTGCAAGTAGGCAAGATGCGGTGGCGGGAATTCCTGCCTTGTCGCCCTGCCCTGACCGCGCCAGACCTGCAACCCGGAGGAAACCACGCCGTGACCGATGACCGCCACCCCTTCACCCCGCCCCTGACCGAGGCCGAGCGCCGCGCCAAGGGCCGCTACTTCCTGATCGAGCCGAGCTTCTGGCCTGCCGGTGGCTTTCCGAAGATCGACTTTGCCAACGAAGACCGCCTTCGCCGTCCCGGCAGCTTCACGATCGAACCGCCGAACGGCGACCCCGACCAGTATCCCGAGCGCCCGCATCTGCTCCATGCGCCGAAGGGGGGCAAGACCAACGGCCTGCCGCGCGATTTCGAGATGCTGGCGTCGAAATGGATCGTGTCGGAGCCGCTGAAACAGGTGTTCCTGGCGGTGGACCCCACGGCCTTCGCCTTTGCGGCCTGCGATTTCACCCTGTGGGATGGGCGCCCGGGGCCGCAGTTGCACCTCTGCTCTGTCCTGCGGGAACTGGACGCGCTGGACGAGGGCGCGTCCCGGGTGAAGATCAAGACAGGAGAGTATGTGAACGGCAAATACTATCATCGGGCGGGCGGGGCCGCGCTGATGTTCCGGCCCGAAGCGGTGGGCGGGGCGCATGTCTTCGCCTCGCCTTATTCGATGGATGTGTTCTGCGACCGGGTGATGCGGGATGCCGTGGTGCGGGCCGGGCTGAAGGGGGTGCGCTTGCAGGATGCGACCGACCTCTGAACCTAGCGCTGCACCAGCCGGACCAGCACCGGCGCCAGGACGATGACCACAAGGATGCGCACCACATGGTGCAGCGCGACAAAGGCCACGTCGGCGTGGATGGCGAGCGCGATCAGCCCCATCTCGGTCAGCCCGCCGGGGGCAAGCGCCAGCATGGCCTGGTCCAGCGCGACCCCCGCGCCCGCCCGCATCGCGAAGGCCGCCGCCACCGCGAGCAGAAGGGTCAGCACCGTCGCCCCGAGGCTGAGGAGCCCGGCGCGGAACAGCATGCGCGTGTCGATGCCAAGGAAGCGACAGCCGAGGATGGTGCCAAGCGCCACCTGCGCCACGTTGATCAGCAGCCCCGGGGGTGCGCTTTCAGTGATCCCGGCCATGTGGATGGCGGCAGACAGGATCAGCGGGCCAAGGAACGTCGGGGCCGGAAGTCGCAGTCTCGGGCCGAGCAGCGCCCCCAGAACGGCACAGGCGGTCAGGATGGCAGCGTCCGGCCAGTCCAGCGTCCTGCCCGCAATGGCGCCGCCCGCGCTGCCAACGTCATAGCCCAGCACCAACCGGAACAACACGGCCATCAGCCCGATGGTCAGCACGATCCGCAGCGAATGCGCCAGCACGATGGCCGGAACGTCGGCCCCCTTCGCCTCGCCCAGTTCGACCATTTCGGACAGCCCGCCGGGCATGCCGGCGAAATAGGCGGTGGTCCAGTCCTGCCGCCCAACGATGCGATACCAGGGCACGACCAGGGCGGCGACCGCGGCAAGGTAGGCCAGCAGGATCGAGATCGTCACCAGCGCTTCGCCCGCCTGGCCGATCACCGCAGGCGTGAAGCGCGATCCGAGCAGCACGCCGATCACCGCGACGATGGCCGGACGCAGGCGCGTCGGACCCAGCACCGGCACCCCGGCAATCGCCGCCACCATGGTCACGAACAGCGCGCCGAGCATCCATGGCAAGGGCAGCGCCAGAGTGTAGAACACAAGGCCGCCCAGGGTTCCCAGGGCAAGACCGGCAGCAATACGGGCCAGAATGGGCAAGGGTCGGTCCAAGGTCGGGCGGGCCCGTCACGGGCCGGACATCGGGGCCGGAGCGGGAGGATGGGGCTGGCGCACCCAGCACGATTCGAACGTGCGACCTTTGCCTTCGGAGGGCAACGCTCTATCCAGCTGAGCTATGGGTGCCTGCGCCCGTCCTTAGCGGAAGGCCGCGGGGGTTTCAATGGCCGATGCGCGTCAGGCGAACAGCTCGTGCGCCAGATCCAGCGCGCTGACGAGCGCGTCGACCTCCTCGACCGTGTTGTAAAGCCCGAAGGACGCGCGGCACGAGGCGGTGATGCCGTAGTGCTCCATCAGCGGCATGGCGCAATGGGTGCCGGCGCGGACGGCGATGCCGCGCTTGTCGAGGATGGTCGAGATATCGTGGGCATGGGCCGCGCCCTGCAGGGTGAACGAGAAGATCGCCCCCTTCCCCGCCGAATTGCCCTGCACGTTCAGCCAGTTGAGCCCGTTCAGCCGGTCGCGGGCATAGTCGCGCAAGCTGCGCTCATGCGCGGCGACATCGGCCATGCCGAGGTGCACCAGATAGTCGAGCGCGACGCCAAGGCCGATCTGCTGCACGATGCCGGGCGTCCCGGCCTCGAACTTCATCGGCGGGTCGGCCCAGGTGATGGCCTCGCGCGTGACCTCGCGGATCATGTCGCCGCCGCCCAGGAAGGGGCGCATCTCGGCCTGGCGTTCGCGACGGATGTAGATACCGCCCGAGCCTGACGGCCCGTAAAGCTTGTGCCCGGTGATGGCGTAGAAATCGCAGCCGATGGCCTGGACGTCGACCGGCATGTGGACGGCGGCCTGCGAGCCGTCGACCAGCACCGGAACGCCCTTCTCGCGCGCGCCCCGGCAGATGGCGGCCACGTCGACCACGGTGCCAAGGACGTTCGACATGTGGGTCACGGCGACAAGCCGCGTCTTCGGCCCGATGGCGTCGATCACGGCCTGCGGGTCAAGGTCGCCGTTGGCGTCCACCTCCACCCATTTCAGCACCACCCCCTGGCGTTCGCGCAGGAAGTGCCAGGGCACGATGTTGGCGTGGTGTTCCATGATCGAGAGGACGATCTCGTCCCCGGCTTGCAGGCGCGGGGTGGCCCAGGCGTAGGAGACGAGGTTGATGCCTTCGGTCGTGCCGGTGGTAAAGACGATCTCCTCCTCCGACCCGGCGTTCAGGAAGCGGGCCAGCTTGCCGCGGGTGGATTCGTATTTCTCGGTCGCGAGGTTCGACAGGAAATGCAACCCGCGGTGGACGTTGGCATATTCCTCGGCATAGCCCCGGGTGATGGCGTCGATCACCACCTGCGGCTTCTGCGCGCTGGCGCCGTTGTCAAGGTAGACGAGCGGCTTGCCGTTCACCTCGCGGCCAAGGATCGGGAAATCGGCGCGAATCTTCCGGACGTCATACATCGGCGAAGGCCTCCGGCCCCAGGATCAGGATCAGCAGGGTGCCAAGGATCACCCCGGTGCCAAGCGCGGTCAGCACCATGCCGACGAAGACGCGCCCGCGCGAGCGGAACCCATGCAGTTCGGCGATGAAGGCGGTCATCAGCCAGAGGAAAACGACAAAGCCGCCGATCCCGATGATCCCGGCCAGGGGCGGCGCGACCAGCGTGGCGACCAGTTGCAGAAACTGAAGCGCAAGCGTCAGGAGCTGCAACCAGACGACGACCAGAAGCGCATCGGCAAAGTTGCCCTGCCCGCCGAATGCCCGGCCGACCCGGTCGATCAGGACGATCGACAGGGCCAGGAAGAACCACTGGAACAGCGCCGTGCGGAAGGGGCTTGCCAGCATGAAGGCGCTGAGCGGGTCCATCGGCTGCGGGTTCAGCCCGGCCTGCAGGTTGGCCAGCACCGCCGAGACGACCGCGACAAGCAGGAGCCCCGCCGACCGCGCCCGCATCGGCACCGGCTCGGCCAGCAGGACCTGGGCCGCCTGCCGGGGGTCCTGCAGCGTCAGTTGCGCCAGGGCACCGATGCGGTGCGACAGGGTCAACTCGCCGGTCATCCGCGTTCCGCCTCGTGCAGGAGCGTGGCCCAGAGCCACAGGAAGGCTGCGCCAAGCGCCAATGTCACCAGCGTCAGCGCCGGGCCGGGGCCGATCATGCCCCCGACGAGGCCATAGAGCAGCATCAGCGGGCCGACCGTCGCCAGCGCCCAGAAGAGCGCAAGCCGCGCGGCATACCAGGACCCCTGCCCGCCGAACGCCCGCGCGACCAGATGGCCAAGGGCGGCCAGCCCATACCAGAGCGGTATCGTTGCCAGTACCGCATAGGCGCGCGGCAGGATGCGCGGCAGCGCCGTAGGCTCACCGGCCAGATAGGCCTCGCGCGCGGCGACGGGCCATTGCGCGATGAAGGCGAGGATCAGGAACACCAGCAGGAAGGTGAAGGCAAAGGCCTCGGACCGGCCCCGCGCCAGGTGCTGGCGCAGCACGGCGCGCGGGCGCCGCCAGGTGGCGACGAGGTCGGTCGTGACCGTCATGCCGTGCCTTTCTTTCCGTGCCGTTCCAGCCAGCCTTCCAGCCGCGCGCGGATGTCTTCGGCGATGTCCTCGTCGGCGATCTCCTGGATGGCTTCGGCGAGGAAGGCCAGCACCAGAAGCGCCTGCGCCGTCCGCCGCGGCACCCCGCGCGATTGCAGGTAGAAGAGCGCCGTCTCGTCGATGGCGCCCGAGGTCGAGCCGTGGCTGCACTTCACGTCGTCGGCATAGATTTCCAGCTCGGGCTTCGCCAGGAACTGGCTGTCCTCGTCCAGAAGCAGGCTCTGGCTGATCTGGTAGCCGTCGGTCTTCTGCGCACCGGGCTTCACGAGGATCTTGCCCTGGAAGACCCCGGTGGCCCCGTTCATCAGCACCTTCTTGAACACCTGGCGGCTTTCGCAGGCCACGGCCGCATGGGTGATGAAGACGGTGTCGTCGTGGTGGAACTCGCCATCGCCGACGGTGGCCCCGGCCACATGGGCGCGGCCCTCGTCGCCGGTCAGCTCGATCACCGCCTCGTTGCGGGTCAGGCGGCCGTTGGCAGTCAGCGTGAAGGAGCGCATCTGCGATTTCGCCCCGAGCCGGGCGAAGACATGCGTCACCGCGCGGCGTTCGTGGTCGCGGCCCTGCAGGCGGATGTGATGGAAGCTCGCGCCATCGGCGATCTCGACCTCCAGCACCTTGGAAAAGCGCGCCGCGGCGGGACCGTTTTCCAGAAGCGTCAGCTCCGCCCCCGCCTCCAGCTTCACGCAATGATGCAGGATCGCATCGGAAGTCTCTGACTCGTGGACATAAACCAGCGAAACCGGCCTGGCCGCCTTGCCGGTGACATGGATCAGCACGCCGTCGGTCGCAAAGGCCGAATTCAACGCGGCAAAGGGCCGCGCGACCGGGGTCTGACCGCGCGCTTCCAGGACGCCATAGGTGCCTTGCGCCCAGTGGATGTCCGTGCCGCCGACCTGCGCCAGCCGCTCGATGGTCACGCCCGCAAGGCTCAGGTCGTCCGAGGCCGCGGGATCGAAGATGCCGTCGACGAAGACGATCTTCAGCCGGTCCATGCCATCGAAGGGCGCGGCCTCGTCGCTTGCATCGAAGCGGTGGGCGACGGGCACCTCGGTCGCGTTCAGGCTGGCCGGATCGGTGTAACGCCAGTATTCGTCGCGCCGCGCGGGCAGGCCCATCGCGGTCAGCCGGGCCAGCGCATCGCTGCGTGCGGCCGCAAGCCAGCCCTTTGCGGCGGGCAGCGACAGGGCCGCAAGACGCGCCGCCAGGGCGTCTTCCTTCGCCTTGGGCAGTGCCATCAGCCCACCTCGTTCAGGATGTCGGCATAGCCGTTGGTCTCGACCTCCAGCGCCAGGTCCGGCCCGCCGGTCTTGACGATCCGCCCCGCCGCCATGATGTGAACCACGTCCGGGCGGATATGGTCCAGAAGCCGCTGGTAGTGGGTGATGACCAGGAACGAGCGCCCCGCGCTGCGCAGCGCGTTGACCCCGTCGGAGACAAGCTTCATCGCATCGACGTCCAGACCCGAGTCGGTTTCGTCGAGGATGCACATCCGGGGCTCCAGGATCGCCATCTGCAGGATTTCGTTGCGCTTCTTCTCGCCGCCGGAAAAGCCCACGTTGACCGGGCGCTTCAGCATCTCGGCGTCGATCTTCAGGGTCTTGGCCTTCTCGCGCACCAGCTTCAGGAAATCGCCCGCGCTGACCTCTGGTTCGCCGCGCGCCTTGCGCTGTGCGTTCAGCGCAGTGCGCAGGAAGGTCATGTTGCCGACGCCGGGGATCTCGACCGGATACTGGAAGGCAAGGAACAGGCCCGCCGCCGCCCGCGCCTCGGGCTCCATCTCCAGAAGGTCCTGCCCGTCGAGCGTGGCCGAGCCTTCCGTCACCTCATAGCCCTCGCGGCCCGACAGCACATAGCTGAGCGTCGACTTGCCCGACCCGTTCGGCCCCATGATCGCATGGACCTCTCCCGCGCCGACCTTCAGGTCGACACCACGGAGGATCACCTTGTCCTCATCTTCAAGTTTGACGTGCAGGTTGTTGATTTCAAGCATCTTTCATTTCCTTTGGTCGGTCAGCGCGGGTCGTGGAACCAGCCGATGACCTGGGTAAGCAT
>NZ_JAEULP010000034.1 GCF_016792905.1 Tabrizicola sp. | reverse complement strand
GGGGGGCGGGGGGGGGGGTGGGGGGGGCGGGTGGGCCCCGGCGGGCCCCCCCCCCCGCGCCGCGCGGCCCCCCCCCCCCCCCCGACTCTCTCTGGTCCTCGACGCCGACGCCCTCACCATCCTCTCGCAACACCCCAACCTCTTCTCTGCCCTGCACGAGAGCTGCATCCTCACCCCCCATGCCGGGGAGTTCGCCCGCCTCTTCCCCGACATTGCCGAGAAGCTCGCGGCCCCCGCCACCAAAGGCCCCGCCTACTCCAAGGTCGATGCCACGCGGGAGGCCGCCAAACGCGCGGGCTGCGTGGTGCTGTACAAAGGCCCCGACACGGTGATCGCCGACCCCTCCGGCCGCTGCGCCATCAACTCCGCCCATTACGACCGGGCGGCGCCGTGGCTGGCGACGGCGGGGTCGGGGGATGTGCTGGCGGGGTTCATCACCGGGCTGCTGGCGCGGGGGTTCAGCCCCTTCGATGCCGCCTGCACCGGGGCCTGGCTGCATGTGGAATGTGCGCTCTCCTTCGGGCCGGGGCTGATCGCCGAGGACCTGCCCGAGGAGTTGCCGAAAGTGTTCCGGGCGCTCGGGATTTAGCGGTGCGTGCAAGCATGCACCCGCTCCTGCCGCGATGGCGCGGTCGCAGTTGGCACCCACAATGCGTTTTCGGCCTATTTGTGCCCTCGGGCAGGACCCCTTGTGAGGCGCTGATCCGGGTGATCTCCCGGTTCACACCGTCATCGGCTGAGGAGGCATGCTCCGATCCCGGTTCATCCGTTTCGACGTCGGGCCGGAGGCCGTGAACGGGGATGCAGGACAAGGTCGGCAGAGGGTCGGGCAGGAGTTAACTTTCCCCTAACGTCCGCAACCAAATATCTGACAAAGAAGGATAATCGGAGAATGTCCACCGTGGACACTACCCGGCCTTCACCCGCAGCCGCCAGGCATGGAGCAGGGGCTCGGTGTATCCGGATGGCTGCTCCCGCCCCTTGAAGACCAGGTCCGAAGCCGCCTGGAACGCAGCCCCCTGGAAGGCCGGAGCCATCGGCCGGTAGAGCGGATCGCCCGCATTCTGCCGGTCCACGACGGCCGCCATCTTCTTCATCGCCTCCGAAACCTCTTCCGGGGAGACCACCCCGTGATGCAGCCAGTTCGCGATATGCTGGGCCGAGATCCGGCAGGTCGCGCGGTCCTCCATCAGCCCGACATCGTTCAGGTCCGGCACCTTGGAACAGCCGACCCCCTGGTCGATCCAGCGGACGACGTAGCCCAGGATCCCCTGCGCGTTGTTCTCGACCTCCCGCAGGACCTGCGCCCGGTTCCACTGCCGGTAGCTCGCCAGCGGAATGTCCAGGATCCCGTCCACATGCGCCCGCCGCCCCCCCTTGGCCAGCCGCGCTTGCACCGCGAAGACGTCGACCTTGTGGTAGTGGAGGGCATGGAGGGTCGCTGCGGTTGGCGAGGGGACCCAGGCCGTGTTCGCCCCGGCGCGGGGATGGGCGATCTTCTCGTCCAGCATCGCCGCCATCAGGTCGGGCATGGCCCACATCCCCTTGCCGATCTGGGCCTTGCCGGAGAGGCCGCATTCCAGCCCGATATCGACGTTCAGGTTCTCATAGGCCGTGATCCAGCTCTTCCGCTTGATGAAGTCCTTCCGGCTGAACGGTCCCGCCTCCATCGAGGTGTGGATCTCGTCCCCGGTCCGGTCGAGAAAGCCGGTGTTGATGAAGGCGACCCGCCCCTTCGCAGCCCGGATGCATTCCTTGAGGTTCACCGAGGTCCGCCGCTCCTCGTCCATGATGCCGAGCTTCACCGTCGCCCTGGGCAGCGCCAGCACCTCTTCCACCCGCGCCATCACGGCATCGGCGAAGGCCACTTCCTCGGGCCCGTGCATCTTGGGCTTCACCACATAGACCGAGCCCAGGACCGAGTTCCGCATCCCCCCGGTCTTCTTCAGGTCATGCAGCGCGATCGCCACCGTCACCATCGCGTCCATCAGGCCCTCGGGGACCTCGGAGCCGTCCGGCAACAGGATCGCCGGGTTGGTCATCAGGTGGCCGACGTTGCGGACCCACATCAGCGCGCGGCCCTTGATCGCGAAGGGGCGGCCCGCCGGGTCCAGATACTCCCGGTCCGGCGCCAGATGCCGCTCGACCTTGCGGCCGCCTTTCTCGAACACTTCCGAGAGGTTGCCCTGCATCAACCCCAGCCAGTTGCGGTAGGCCCCGACCTTGTCCTCGGCATCGACGCAGGCAACGGAATCCTCGCAATCCATGATGGCCGTCAACGCGCTTTCCAGTTGGACATCGGCCAGCAGCGCCTGGTCGCGCGAGCCGATGAAATGCGCCCGGTCGAAAACCAGCTCGACATGCAGCCCGTTGTTCCGCAGCAGGATCGCGTCCGGCGCCTTGGGGTTGCCCCGGTAGCCGACGAACTTCGACGGGTCCACCAGCGGCAGGTCGTCGACCAGAAGCGTGCCGTCCTTCACTACATAGCGGCGCACGTCGGCATGGCTGGTCCCGGCAATCGGGAAGGCCTCGTCCAGGAAGACCCGCGCGCGGGCGACGACTCGCGCGCCGCGGCCCCGTTCATAGCCACCCGAGGGGGGCAGCGAGCCCATCGCATCGGTGCCGTAGAGGCAATCGTACAAGCTTCCCCAGCGCGCATTCGCCGCGTTCAGCGCGTAGCGGGCGTTCGTCACCGGCACCACCAACTGCGGCCCCGGTACCTTGGCCACTTCGGGATCGACGTTGGTTGTCTCGATCACGAAGGCCGGCCCCTCGGGCAGCAGGTAGCCGATCTCGGCAAGGAAGGCCTTGTAGGCGGCATGATCGTGCGGCTGTCCGCGCCGGGCCACATGCCAGGCGTCGATCTTCGCCTGAAGGTCCTCGCGTTTGGCCAGAAGCGCCCGGTTCTTCGGCGCAAAGTCCCCCAGCAGGCCCGCGAGGCCCGACCAGAAGGTTGCAGCCTCGATCCCGGAGCCGGGCAGGGCCTCGTCCTCGATGAAACGGGCGAGCACTGCATCCACCTGAAGCCCCGCACGATCCAGACGTTCTGTCATGGCAGTCCCCCTTGGCCGTAGGGCCGTTCGTATGCTGTGGCACACAATAGGCGAGGGGGTCTTGGTTCAGCAAGGAAACCGGCTGCGGAATTTCAAGCCAGCCCGAAAATCACTTGTCGCGAAAACCTGAAAGCGGAAAACTTTGCCGGTTGGCTAAGTTTCCCTTGCGCGGCTCGGCGCTGTGATCATAGTTAGCAATATGGCTAAGCATGATCCCCACCTCGACCTCTTGTTCCACGCCCTGTCCGATCCTACGCGGCGGATGATGCTGAACCGTCTGGCCAAGGGGCCCGCCCCAGTGACGGAACTTGCCGGGCCCACGGGGCTTAAGCTTCCGACGATCCTGCGCCACCTGTCGGTCTTGGAGGCAGCGGGGCTGGTCGCGACCCAAAAAGACGGCCGCGTCCGGTCCTGCGCCTTCCAGCCAAAGGCGTTGCAGCCGATGACCGCCTGGCTGGAAGACCAGCGCAAGGTCTGGGAGGCGCGGCTGGATCGCCTGGACGACTATGTGATGAACCTCATGAAGGAGCGCGAGAAATGACCCCCGACCTGGACCCTGCAACCGACCTTTCCTTCACCCGCATACTGGCCGTGCCGCGCCAACTGGTCTGGGAATGCTGGACAGAACCCAAGCACATTCCGCATTTCTTCATTCCGAAACCGCACAAGGTGACGGCCGTCGACATCGACCTGCGGGTCGGCGGGCGGTTCAACACCAGCTTCGACGTCGAAGGCAACGTGATGGACAACAAGGGCGTCTATCTGGAGGTTGTGCCGGGCGAAAAGCTCGTCTTCACCGATGCCTACACCGAAGGCTGGAAGCCTGCGCCGGAACCCTTCATGACCGCGATCCTGCTTCTGTCCGACGCGCCGGGGGGCGGGACGAGCTATACCGCCATCGCCCGGCACCGGAACCCCGACACCCGCAAGGCGCATGAGGACATGGGCTTTTACGACGGCTGGGGAACGGTGGTCACCCAGCTGGAGAACTATGCCAAGGGTCTGATAAAATGAGCCGCGACCTGACTGCCGACCGCTTCGCCACGCTGAAATTCACCCGCAATGTCGCGGCCCCGGTGGCGACACTTTATGCCGCCTGGACCTCACCTGCCGCGCGGGCGGTCTGGGCCTCCCCCGCCCCGGGCGTGACAGTCGAGTTCCTTGAGGCCGATACCCGGGTCGGCGGCCGAGAGGTCTCGCTCTGCAAGGTCGCGGGCGAGCCGGACATCCGGGTCGAGGCCGACTGGCTGGACCTGGTCGGAGACACGAGAACGGTCGGCACCGAAGTCGTCTCGCGTGAGGGGACGCGGCTCTCCGCTGCCCTTGTCACCGCCGATTTCGCAGCAGCGGGCGAGGGCAGCCGGATCGAGGTGACGGTCCAGCTTGCCTCGCTGGCCGAGGATATGGCGGCGGGCTACCGGCAGGGCTTCGACGCGGGCCTTGGCAACATGGGGGGCGTGGCCGAGCGCACGATCCTTTTCCATCGGGTGATCAGGGCCCCGGTCCCGGTGGTATGGGGAGCCTGGATGAACGCCGAAAGTTTGCCGAAATGGTGGGGGCCGGAGGGCTTCTCCTGCCGGACCAGCCGCATCGACCTGCGGGCGGGCGGCGAATGGGTCTTCGACATGATCGGGCCGGACGGGACGGTCTTTCCGAACCACCATCGCTACGGCGCAGTGATTCCGGAAGCGCGGCTCGACTACACGCTGCACTGGGGCGAGAACGGGCCGAAACATGCCGACGCCTGGGCCAGTTTCGACGATGTGGACGGGGCGACCAGGGTGACGCTCGGCATGGTGATGGCGACGGCGCAGGAATACCGGGATGCCAAGGGCTTCGGCGCGGTTGAACTGGGCCTGCAAACCCTGGGCAAGCTGGCGCGGATTGTCGGCGCCGAATGATCAGCCGAGATGGGGCGCGAGGAAGGCGCCGCAGGCCGCCTTCGCCGTCTCGGCGGGCATCGCTGCAGGATCGAGGCAGTGTTGCAGGCAAAGCCCGTCGATCAGGCAGATCAGCGCCTTGGCCAGGGGGCGGGCCTCCAGGGCGCCTCCCGGCGTCGAGGACAGGGCCGCAATCGCCGCCGACACATCCTCGACATAGGCCGCGTATTGCCGCCGGTGTTCCTCACGCAGTTTCGGGGTGTTGGCGATCTGGCCCCAAAGCGCGACCCAGGCGTTCAGCGTATCGCGGTTGAAGGCTTTCGGCGCGAAGGTGCCCTCGATCAGGGCCTCCAGCCGCGCATTGGTGGGCAAGGACGCAAGGTTGGGCGTGGTCTCGCGGTAAAGCCGGGCATAGACGGCAGCCAGAAGCCCGCCCATTGACCCGAAATGATGCAGGATCAGCCCGCGCGACACGCCCGCCGCCTGGCAGATGCGGTCCACGGTGAATTCCTGGATGCCGCCCCTCGCCAGCCCGGCAAGCGCCACGTCCATCAGCTGCGCGCGGCGGTCCTCGCTGGTCATCCGGGTGAAGCGGGGGGCAGAGGCGCGGGGCATCGGGATCCTAGTTCGTGGGCGCGCCACCCTCGGCCTTTCGGCGGGCGACATAGGCGTTCAACGCTTCCAGCACGCCGGGGTCAAGGGGCGGCGCTTCGTAGCTGGAAAGCAATTCCTTCCAGATGCGGTTGGCGCGGGCCGGGGCTTCCTCGGCCCCGCGCGCCAGCCAGTTCGGATAGCTGTCCCAGTTCGACAGCATCGGCGGGTGAAAGGCGGTTTCATACTGCGCCATGGTCTGCGCCGTGCCGAAGAAATGCCCGCCCACCCCGGCCTCGACAATGGCATCGAGCGACAGGGATTCGTCGGTCACGGGGATGGGCTGGAAATAGGCCTGCATCATCCCCAGCATCTCGGCGTCGAGGATCAGCTTCTCGAAGCTGGCGGTCAGCCCGCCGTGCATCCAGCCCGCACCGTGGATCACCAGATGCGCCCCGCCCATCAGGCAACCCCAGAGCGACATCATCGATTCATAGGCCGCCTGGGCGTCGATGGCATTGGCCGCCGTGGTGTTGGATGACCGGAACGGCACCCCGATCCGCCGCGCCAGTTGCCCGCTGGCCTGCGCGGCCTTGGCATATTCGGGCGTCCCGAAGGCGGGCGCCCCGGTCTTCATGTCGACATTCGAGGTGAAGCCGCCGTACATCACCGGCACGCCGGGGCGCACGATCTGGGTCAGGGTGATGCCAAACATCGCCTCGGCGTGCTGCAGGACCAGCGCGCCCGCCAGGCTGACAGGGGCCATCGCGCCCGCCAGCGTGAAGGGAGTGACGATGGCGACCTGACCATGCTCGGCCAGTGCGATCAGTCCCTGGCTCATCGGGTCGTCCAGTTGCCGGGGCGAGTTGGTGTTGATCACGCCCATCATCATCGGCTGGCGGGCAAGGTCATCCATGCTCCAGCCCATCAGGAGCGCCGCCATATGCAGGCCGTCCATCGTGCGCTGGGTGCCAAGGGCGTTCAGGTTCCAGCTCTTGTCCAGAAGCGTGCATTGCGACAGGTAAAGGTCCAGATGGCGCGTCGCGGCGGGCAGGTCCATCGGTTCCAGCGGGCCGCCGGATTCCTGCTGGATCACGTTCAGGCTTTGGCAGAGGCGCAGGAAATCCTGCATGTCCTGCAAGGTCCCGTCGCGGCGGCCGCGGTCGAGGTCCATCACATAGGCCGGGCCGCCGACGCTGGAGAACACCAAGTCGTTGCCGCCGAAACGCAGGTCCTTCGCCCGGTTCCGCGCCGCGATGGTGAAGGTCCGGGGCACGGTCGCCAGCCGTTCTTCGACCAGACCGGGGTCTGGGTAGACCATGTTGCCCTCGACCTTCGCCCCGGCCCGGCGGAAATGGTCCAGCGCGGAGCCGTTCAGGACCCGCATCCCCTGCGTCGACAGCAAAACCAGCGCGGCACGGTGGATCGCCTCCACCTGATCGTCGGACAGCACCCGGATCGGGTCATAAACCCGCGGCACCTGGCCGAAGGGGCGCTGGGGGATCGCGTTCGGGCTCCGGGCGGGGCGGCGCTGGCGCATCAGAGGCTCCTTTCCGGGGCGCGCTCGCGGCGCGGCGGCAGGTCGGGCTCGCCCAAGAGGCGGGCGAAGCGGTGGGCGGAATGGACGGCATCGGCGATGGAGGACGGCGCAAGGCAATCGCCGATCCGGGTGGCGGAGATCCCTGCCGTCACCAGATCGTGCCACAGGCTGTCCTCCGGCAGGCGTCCCGTGGCCAGGATCAGCGTGCCGCAGGGAAGCCTTTCCTCGCGTCCCGTATAGACGCAGGACAGCGCGACTTCTCCCTTGCCCTGCGACGTCAGGGACTTGAGCGGAATAATCTCCACCCCCGCCTCGATCAGCCGGGCCTGCAGGAAATCCTGTTCGTTGGTCAGCACTGTCCATGACGAGGCCAGGGCAGCCGTCGTCACATAGCGCACCGCATGGCCTTGCTTGGCCAGCCGCTCGGCCAGCGCACCGGCCATGAAGTAGTGCTCGTCGTCGTAGATCACCACCGACCCCGTGACCCGCGCCCCGGCGAAGACATCATCGGGCGTCAGCGCCTCGGGAAAGACCCCATGCCGGATGGCATAGACCCCCACCCCGTCGCGCCGCCAGCGCGAGCCGGTTGCCAGCACCACATGATCCGCGCCGAACTCCGCCACCTCGGCGGCCCCCATCCGGCTGCCGGGGTAAAGCTGCACGTTCGGCAACTTGTCCAGCATGGTCAGCCGCCAGTCCCTGACCCGCATCCATGTTGCCAGCCCCGGTAGCGCCGCCTCGCGCAAAAGCCTGCCGCCGAAGGCATCGCCCGCCTCGGCGAGCGTCACCTCAAGCCCCCGCCGCCCCACGGTCAGCGCCGCCTCCAGCCCGGCCGGGCCGCCGCCGATCACCAGCGCCGTCTCCCGGCGGGGATGAACCGCGATCCGCTCCGGGTGCCAGCCGCGCCGCCATTCCTCGCCCATTGTCGGGTTCTGGGTGCAGCGCAACCCCACGCCTTCGTTGTTCGCCGCCCGGCAGATGTTGCAGCCGATGCACTCCCTGATCTCGTCCTCCCGCCCCTCCCGGATCTTCGCGGGCAGGAAGGGGTCGGCAATCGAGGGACGCGCCGCACCGATGAAATCCTGCACTCCGCGCCTGATCTGGCTGACCATGCGGTCGGGAGAGGTGAAGCGGCCAACCGAGACCACGGGCTTCGTGGTCAGCGACTTCACGAAGGCGACATTCTCCTCCTGAAACCCCTCCGCCGAAAAGCGGGCCGAGCGCGAGTCATTGCCCAGGGCCCCCGCGACGTTCACGTCCCAGAGGTCCGGCAATTCCGCCAGCATCTCGATGATCTCGCGGCCCTCGCCTTCCGAGGTGATCCCCTCCGGCCCGTGCAATTCGTCGACGGCCAGTCGCACGGCGACCGCGCAGGTGTCGCCCACCGCCTCCCTGGTGTCCTCTATCATCTCGCGCAAGAGGCGCACGCGGTTCTCCAGCGACCCGCCATAGGCATCGCAGCGTGCGTTGGTGCGGCGCGACAGGAACTGGAAGGGCAGGTAGTCGTGCCCGGCATAGACATAGACCAGATCGAAGCCCGCCCGCTTCGCCCGCACGGCAGCATCGCGCTGCCATCCGCGAAAGGCGCGGATGTCGGCCTTGTCCATTGCCCGTGCCGTCGTCGGCAGGTGGTAGAGGGCGGGCTGCGCATCCGGCGCAATCCCCGGCACGCGCGTCATCCTATTCGAGGCATGGGCGCCGCCGTGCCAAAGCTCGATCCCTGCCAGCGACCCATGCGCATGGATCGCGTCCGCAGTCAGGGCGAGGGGGGCGATGTCGTCGTCATCCCACAGTGTCAGGAAGGCATAGGGGCTGTCGTCCGATGTCGGGTGGATCGAGCAGTATTCGGTGCAGACCACCCCCCAGCCGCCTTCCGCCTTCACCCCGCGCAGCGCCGCGCCGGACTGCGGGCGCTGCCAGCCGAAGCCGGTGGCATGGGGAGTCTGGTAGAAGCGATTGGGCGCCGTGACCGGGCCGATCCGAACCGGCTCGAACAGGATGTCATAGCGGGGATCGCGCGGCATCGGTCATCCTTGCTGAATGATCGTATAGTATTGGCGGCGCGCGGCCCGCGTCAAGGTCAGAAGGGCAGGCAGAGCTGCGCTTGTGAAGGCCAAGGCTTCGCCGGTTCTCCGCCTCGCCTGATCGCGGCACCCGCAGGGACAGCGCGGCGTCGCGCCGACCGGCTCCGCTCGCCTATCTCTCGGGCGGCGCTTGCAAGATCGATGATCGGCTCGGGGTAGCGCTGGCCGAGCAGCCGCCGCGCCTCGGGCCAGCGCCAGGGTGCGTGCAGGACGGCCTCCGGTACCGCTGCCAATTCGGGCAGCCAGCGGCGGGTGAAGACCGCCGCCGGGTCCAACGCGCAACCCAGCCTCACCGGATCGTACAAGCGCCGTGGCTGGGTGAAACCGGTCCCCGCCAGCGCCCGCATCTGCGGCCAGAGGACGCCGGGATCGTGGTCGGTGAATTGCCGGGCGAGATGCTGGCCAACGGCTTGCCCGTCAAGCCCAAGCTGGTGGCAGGCGACCGAGGCCACCATTCCGCGCAACCGGGCATTCAGCCAACCGCTTGCCCGCAGGTAGCGCAGGCAGGCGTCGAGGAAAGGCAGGCCGGTTTCGCCCGCAACCCAGGCGGCCAGCCGTTCCGGATCGCCGGGCGGTCCCGCCAAACAGCCCGTCGGCACGTCCGCCAAGCCTGCCGCGCAAGCCTCCCGCCCGGTCAATTGCGATCGAAAGGCCGACAGCGCGCTGCCCCAGCGCCCGCCCGGCCGTTCCGCCTGCCGCACGGCCGTTGCCCTGGCGACCTCGCCGACCGCCACTGTTCCCCAGGCCAGATGCGGAGACAGGCGGGACGAAGCGCGCTCGCTGGCCAAAGGACAGGACTGCGCCACACGATAGGCTTCGCCCCTACGCGAGAGGAAGCTGTCCAGCAGTTCCAGCCCCCAATCGCGCCCGCCCAACTGGCGGTGCGGGCAGGGATCGGCGGCCAGCTTCAGGGCCCGTGCGGACGGGATCAGCCCCGGCTCGACCCCCGCCATGCCAAGGAGGGCAGGGGCGGGCAACGAGGCGCCTGTCTGCCCCCGCAAGACGCCGGGGGGCACCAGTTCGGTCCAAATGATCCCCGCCGCCCGCGCCCAATCAGCCACGCGCCGGTTGCGCGCTTCGGTCCAAGGTGTCCCGGTTTCGGCATGGCTGACGATCTGCCCGATGCCATGCCGCCGACACAAGCCCGCCAGCACCTGCACCGCATCGCCCACCCGCACCACCAGCGGGGCGCCGATCCCCGACAGGTCTTCCCGCAGGTCGGCCAAACTCTCCTCCACGAACGCCCACTGCCGGGCCGAGGTCTCCGGCTGCGCCCAAAGCTCGGGCTCCACCACGAAGACCGGCAGGACCGCGCCGGTCCTGGCCGCCAGAACCAGCGCCGGATGGTCGTGAATGCGCAGGTCGCGCTTGAACCAGACGAGAACATTCATGGAACATGGATGACCGCCTGCCGCGGATTCGTAAAGCCGCAAATGACAGTTCTCCGGCTGTAGCTCGCCTCTTGCCCGTCTGTTGAACGCCTCCCCCTTGCGTCCGGGGCGTTTGGCCGTAGCTTCTGCCGGAAAGGGAGAGCCCGATGACCGAGCAGAAGACCATCCACCTCGCCGACTACCAACCCTACAGCCATATCGTCGACAGCGTGGACCTGACCTTCCGCCTTGCCCCCGGCGCGACGCGGGTTTCGGCCCGGCTGGCCCTGCGCCCGAACCCGGATCGTCCGGGGCGGAACGACCTGCGGCTTGATGGAGAGGGACTGACGCATCTCTCCT
Organism: Tabrizicola sp.; assembly: GCF_016792905.1. GTDB lineage: Bacteria > Pseudomonadota > Alphaproteobacteria > Rhodobacterales > Rhodobacteraceae > Tabrizicola. Next base: position 36,235 of record NZ_JAEULP010000034.1, on the reverse strand, counting down.
GTACCGTGGATGGTCGACCCGTGACCCCGCGGCTTGACGCCCATTCGCTGACCATCGCCGCGACGGACTTGCCGGACGGCCCCTTCACGCTGGAAACCGAAGTCCAGAACGCGCCGGATGCGAACACCGCGCTGGAAGGACTTTACATGTCGAAAGGCATGTATTGCACCCAGTGCGAGGCGGAAGGCTTCCGCAAGATCACCTGGTACCCCGACCGGCCCGACGTGATGTCCCGCTTCCGGGTGCGGGTCGAGGCCGATCTGCCCATCCTCCTTTCCAACGGCAACCCGACCGCGCAAGGCAAGGGCTGGGCCGAATGGGATGACCCCTGGCCGAAACCGGCCTATCTGTTCGCGCTGGTGGCGGGCGACCTGCGCGCCCATTCCGCCGATTTCACCACGGCATCGGGCCGCAGGGTCGCGCTGAACATCTGGGTCCGCCCTGGCGACGAAGACCGCTGCGCCTATGCGATGGACAGCCTGATCCGGTCGATGCGCTGGGATGAACAGGTCTATGGCCGGGAATACGATCTGGACGTGTTCAACATCGTCGCGGTCGACGACTTCAACATGGGCGCGATGGAGAACAAGGGACTGAACATCTTCAACTCCCGCTACGTCCTCGCCAGCCCCGAAACCGCCACAGACGATGACTATGCCCGGATCGAGGCGATCATCGCGCACGAATACTTCCACAACTGGACCGGCAACCGCATCACCTGCCGCGACTGGTTCCAGCTCTGCCTGAAGGAAGGCCTGACCGTCTTCCGCGACCACCAGTTTTCCGGCGACATGCGGTCGGCCGCCGTGCGCCGGATCGAGGATGTGGTCGCCCTCCGCGCCCGCCAGTTCCGCGAGGATGCCGGGCCGCTGGCGCACCAGGTCCGCCCGGAAAGCTTTGTCGAGATCAACAACTTCTACACCGCCACGGTCTACGAAAAAGGCGCCGAGGTCATCGGCATGCTCAAGTCGCTGGTCGGCGACACCGGCTACAAGCGCGCGCTCGACCTCTACTTCGACCGCCACGACGGCGATGCCGCGACGATCGAGGACTGGCTGAAGGTCTTCGAGGATGCCACCGACCGCGACCTGACCCAGTTCAAGCGCTGGTATTCGCAGGCCGGAACTCCCCGGCTCAAGGTCGAGGACGCCTGGGCCGATGGGGTCTATACCCTGAGTTTCACCCAGAAGAACCCGCCCACGCCCGGCCAGCCGGAAAAGGATCCGAAGGTCATCCCGATCAAGGTTGGTCTCCTGAACCCGAACGGCGACGAGGTCGTGCCGACGATCATGCTGGAGATGACGCGGGCAAAGCAAAGTTTCCGGTTCGAGGGCCTGGCGGCAAGGCCCGTTCCGTCCATCCTCCGCGGTTTCTCGGCCCCCGTGGTGCTGGACCGCAAGCCTGTGCCGGGCGAACGCGCCTTTCTCCTGGCCCACGACACCGACGCCTTCAACAAATGGGAGGCGGGGCGCGCGCTGGCCAAGGAGGTCATGGCGGAGATGGCGCTGAAGGGCATGTCGGTTCGTGCCGACTGGCTGGATGCGGTCGCCGCCGTCACCTTCGACGAAACCCTCGACCCCGCCTTCCGCGCGCTCTGCCTGCGCCTGCCGGGCGAGGATGACCTTGCCCAGACCATCCACGCCATGGGCCGCATTCCCGACCCCGCCAAGATCCACGCCGCCCGGCGCGAGATGTCAGGTGCGCTGGCTATCCGCTTGGGCGAAGGATTGCACAGGCTTTACAAAGACCTGGACGACAATGCTCCCTTCTCTCCATCGGCAGATCAGGCGGGCAGGCGGGCGCTGAAGATCGCGGCATTGGGCCTGTTGACCCGGCGCGACGGCGGCAAGCTTGCCGCCTCGGCCTTCGCGCGTGCGCGCAGCATGACCGAGGAAATCGGCGCGCTGGCGGCACTCCTTGACGTGCACCAGGGCGACAAGGAACTGGTCGCCTTCGCCGCCCGCTGGGGCCGCGACGCGAATGTCATGGACAAGTGGTATGCGCTGCAGATCGCCACGGCCGAACCCGCCGAGGCCGCCGCCTTGACTGCGCGCCTGTTGGAGACCCCGGGCTTCGACTGGAGGAACCCCAACCGCTTCCGCACCACCATCGGCGCGCTGGCCGCGAACCATGCCGGTTTCCACCACCGCTCCGGCGCGGGCTACAAGCTGGTCGCCGACTGGCTCCTGAAGCTCGACCCGCTGAACCCGCAGACCGCCTCGCGCGTGTCGACCGCCTTCGAGACCTGGCCCCGCTACGATGCCGCCCGCCGGAAGCTCGCACGCGCCGAACTGGAACGGATGCTCGCAGCCCCCCTGTCGGGCGACCTTCGCGAGATGGTGGAACGGATGCTGGCGGCAGGGTGACGACCCGTCAGCCCGCCTTGCAATAGGGCTGCTGCCTGGTCCAGGCCGACATTGCCGACCGCTTCTCGTTGCTGCGCAGCGGCGCCCAGTCGCGACCGATGCCACGGTTGCCGCTTCCGGCCACCAGCCCGTCCTTGGCCACCTGGGTCGACATGATCTCGACCGCGCATTCCAGGTTGGCCTCGCCGTCCTTCAATGCGCCGACCGAGGTCGCCTCGCAGCCGTAGTTCGCCGCCGAGCGCGGGTCGATCTGCATCAGCCCGATCCAGCGCCCGCCGCCGCCCGAGGCGTTCTCGTTCCAGGTGCTTTCGTATCTCGCGACCGCCGACAGGAGCCCGGCCCAGAAGGCGCGCCGCTCTTCGACCGGCGCTTCCGTGTAGCCGGGGCACCAGGTTTCAATATCGGCGGGAACCCGCTCGGACAGTTCCTGATCCTTGGTTGACAGCGCCACAAGCGTTGATTCGGTCCACTCCGCGCCCTCGGGGTGATGGTCCCACTGCATCGGAGGCGCGACGAAGGACATCGGCTCGGTCGGCGCCGTGTTGACACAGGCCGCCAGCGAAGCCGCTGCAAACATTCCCAAAATCACGCGTGCAAGCATGTCGAAGTCACCCGAAGATCACCGCATTTCCCTTTTTTCGCCCTGATCCGCGATCACGGTCTGATCGTGGCAGGCAGAAAACTGCCCGGAGGGCGAGTCGATGCTGGTTACACCGTCACTGATGCATGTGAAAACCCGGGCAGGCCGCGGTCAGCAAGAAGACGCCGGTCTTTTGCGGCCGGCGGCAGGGCGCGGCGGTGAGCTTCTGGAAGGTCTCACCGCCGAGCAGGTACTGATGCGGGTTGACGTGCCGGTGCTGCGTCAGGGTGCAGAAAAGACCGAATGGCAATGCATCGTCGACGATCATGCAGCGATGGCCGCGGCGGGCGAATGGCCCGATCTTCTGGAAGCGCTGCGCTACACGGACCAGGAACGGATCATGGCCTCGGGCGGGCATCGCGTCGCGCCCCTGATCAGCGAAGGGATGCGCGCGGGCCTTGCAGCGGCAATCTCGCGCAACGACTGGACGATGGCCAAGGCCGAGCTTGAAGTGCTGGAAGGGCTCTACGACCGCAATCCCGAAGACTATTGCGCCGCGCAGGTCGTGGCCCAGGCTCATGTCGACTTTGCCGATGCAAGGCGCAAGACCGCCCCACAGGGCCAGCTCTCGCGCGAGGTCTGGTCGGAAGGCGCCGTCCATTTCGAGCGCGCCGAAACCCTGGTCACGATCTTCGATCCGATCGAGGAGATGTCGCCGCTTCTGGCCGGAACCCGCTACGCCCTGATCCCCGGGATCGAGGATGGCGGGTCAGTCTGCCGCGAATGGTATGAGGACTGGTGCGATCTCGACCCCGAAAATGCCGCTGTCCATGCCGCCCACGCGGTCAACATGCTGCCCGGCTGGCACGGTTCGCTTTCCGCCTTCGAACGCGAGGCGCGTCGCTCCGTCCGGCTGACCGAAGGCGTTTCCGGCAAGGCGTCCTATGCCGTGTTCCACATCGCTGCCGCCGAGGCGCTGGGCGATCTGTCGCCCACCCTGGAGATGGAGTATTTCTTCGAGGCCCTGCAGGATTACCAGGCCGCCACCGGCTGCCAGCATCGCGCCAACGTGGCGGCACATCTTCTGTCCGGCATGGCGATGGGGTTCCGCAAGGATGGCGCAGATGCCGCCTACCAGTTGACCAAGACCCGCGCGGCGCTGTCGGACGTGCTGTGGAACCGCCTGCGCGAGATCCAGCTGGACTGCTGGACGCGCCATTCGGAAAGCCTGGCCTTCGCCATGGCCGAGGTCTTCGGTCCAGCACTCAAGCGCGGGGCGCGGATCGTGCGGCGCGGCGACGGGCTTGGCACGCTGGTGCGGCGCACCTGACGCATCCTCTTGCCCCGCGCGCCCCGGCGGCCTAAACCCGGCCCGAGACCGTTTGCCGGAGGCTATCCATGCTTGACCTGACCTACACCGCGCCCGCGCCCAAGGTGATCGCCGGGGCCAGGCACGACTGGGAACTGGTGATCGGGATGGAAATCCACGCTCAGGTTTCCTCGAACGCCAAGCTCTTCTCCGGCGCGTCCACGTCTTTCGGCGCCGAGCCGAACTCCAACGTCTCCTTCGTCGACTGCGCGATGCCGGGGATGCTGCCGGTGATCAACGAGTACTGCGTGGAGCAGGCGGTCCGCACCGGGCTGGGGCTCAAGGCGCAGATCAACCTGACCTCGGCCTTCGACAGGAAGAACTATTTCTACCCCGACCTGCCTCAGGGCTATCAGATCAGCCAGCTTTACCATCCCATCGTCGGTGAGGGCGAGGTCACGGTCGAAATGGCCCCAGGCGTGGCCCGGCGGGTCCGGATCGAACGCATCCACCTGGAGCAGGACGCCGGCAAGTCGATCCACGACATGGACCCGAACCTTTCCTTCGTCGACTTCAACCGCACCGGCGTTGCGCTGATGGAAATCGTCTCCCGCCCCGACATCCGGGGGCCGGAGGAAGCGGCGGCCTATGTGACGAAGCTGCGCCAGATCCTGCGCTATCTTGGCACCTGCGACGGCAACATGCAGAACGGCAACCTGCGCGCCGACGTCAACGTCTCGGTCTGCAAGCCCGGCCAGTACGAGAAGTACCAGGCAACCCAGGACTTCTCGCATCTCGGCACCCGCTGCGAGATCAAGAACATGAACTCGATGCGCTTCATCCAGTTGGCCATCGACTACGAGGCCCGGCGCCAGATCGCCATCATCGAGGATGGCGGCAAGGTGGTGCAGGAAACCCGCCTCTACGACCCCGACAAGAACGAGACCCGTTCGATGCGGTCGAAGGAAGAGGCGCATGACTACCGCTACTTCCCCGATCCCGACCTTCTGCCCCTGGAAATCGAACAGGCCTGGGTCGATGGCATCCACGCCGCGATGCCGGAACTGCCCGACGCCAAGAAGGCCCGCTTCATGGCCGATTACGGGCTCACCGACTACGACGCCAACGTCCTGACCGCCGAACTCGACAGCGCGCGCTACTTCGACGAAGTGGCGCAGGGCCGCGATGGCAAGATGGCCGCGAACTGGGTGATCAACGAGTTGTTCGGGCGGCTGAAGAAGGAAGGCCACGACATTACCGAAAGCCCGGTGTCCGCCACTCAGCTTGGTGGGGTGATCGACCTGATCGCCGCCGGAACCATCAGCGGCAAGATGGCCAAGGATCTGTTCGAGATCGTCTGGACCGAAGGCGGCGACCCCGCCCGGATTGCCGAAGACCGCGGCATGAAGCAGGTCACGGACACCGGCGCCATCGAGAAGGCGGTGGACGAGATCATCGCCGCGAACCCCGAGCAGGTGGAAAAAGCCAAGGCGAATCCAAAGCTTGCGGGCTGGTTCACCGGGCAGGTGATCAAGGCCACCGGCGGCAAGGCGAATCCGGCGACGGTCAACGCATTGGTCGCGGCGAAACTGGGGCTCTGACCCCGGCTGTTGCCCAACAGGCGCGGTTCTGCCGGAAAAGCTCTGTGTTGTTTGCGGCAAGCCGTAGAATCCCATATGTCTTTCCGCGAACAGTGCGGGAGCCGCCCGATGCAGCGTTTTGAGTTCAAGGTCATTCCGGCGCCCCGGCGTGGAGAGAAGGCTCGCGGGGTGAAGTCCACCGAAGACCGCTTCGCGCTGGCCCTGACCACCCTGATGAACCAGCTTGGTGCCGAGGGCTGGGACTATGTCCGGGCCGACGCCCTTCCGTGCGAGGAACGGGTTGGCCTGACCGGAACCAAGACCACCTTCCAGAACGTGCTGGTGTTCCGCCGGGTGATCGGCAAGGCCGAGACCGAGGCAGCCCCTGCCTCCCGCCTTCTCTTGCAGGAACCGATCCCAGCGACCCCGCGCCTTGGCCCGGCCGAAGCGCCGACGCCCGGCAACGCACCGGCAGTCGGCCCGGCCAAGGGCCTTGCGGCCGAGTGATCAGCCCGCGGCCTTCAGCGCCAGGGGCAGGGTTTCCGCAAGGATATCAAGTGTCTGTTCATCGCCAAGGCTGATGCGGATGCAACGGTCCAGCGGCGGCACACCCGGCATCCGGATGAACACGCCCAAGGCACCCAGTTCGGCTAGAACCCGTCGGGCAAAATCCCCATCGCGCCCGCAGTCGATGGTCACGAAATTGGTGGCCGAGGGCAGGGGGCTCAGCCCGTTCGCCCGCGCGATGGCTGAAAGCCGCTCCCGCGCCGCAACTGTCCGATCCTGCACGCTCTTCAGCCAGCCCTGATCCGCCAGCGCCGCCAATGCGCCCGCCTGGCTGATCCGGCCCATGCCGAAGTGATCGCGCACCTTGTCGAAGGCAGTTGCCAGGTCGGGATTGGTGATCGCGTAGCCCACTCGCGCGCCCGCCAGCCCGTAACCCTTGGAAAAGGTCCGAAGCCGGATCACCTGCGGATGATCGGCGGGAATGTTAGGCACCGTGCCGGGCGGCGCGAGATCGGCATAAGCCTCGTCCAGGATCAGGAGGCTGTGGTCGGGCAGGTTGGCGGCCATGTCCTCCACCACAGGGGCGGCGTGATGGCTGCCCATCGGATTGTCGGGATTGGCGAGGTAGATCAGTTTCGCGCCGGTGGATCTTGCCGCGGCGACAAGGGTTTCCGGGTCCTCGAAATCGCCCTTGTAGGGCACGCGGGTCAAGCTCCCGCCATAGCCCGCAACATGGAAGTTGAAGGTCGGGTAGGCGCCAAGCGAGGTCACGACCGGGGTGCCCGGCTCCAGGGTCAGGCGGCAGATCAGCCCGAGCAGGCCGTCGATCCCCGGCCCCACGGCGATATGGGCAGGCGTCACCCCATGATGCGACGCAAGCGCCTGTTTCAGGTCATGATTTTCCGGGTCGCCATACATCCAGGCCCCGCTTGCCGCCTCTCGCATGGCAAGAATTGCGCGGGGCGAAGGGCCGAACAGACTTTCATTCGCACCAAGCCGGGCGCGGAACGGAATACCGGTGCGCCGCTCCAGCGTCTCGGGCCCGGTGAAAGGCACGGTGGATGGCAGGGAGGCGGCATGGGGGGTGAGAAAGCGGCTCATGCGGCGAAGGCTGGCATGGGGCGGGGGTCCGCGCAAGGGGACCTTGGCACGGGCATCGGCGTCAACGCAGGAACTTCCGGCGGCTTTCCTCGGCGATGGCCAGCCGCATCTCCAGCTCTGCCAGCCGGGCCATCGCGGCTTTGCGGTCACTTTCGTCGGTCAGGGTCGCAAGCGCGGCCCTTTGGGCGATGACCTGCTTTTTCAGCGTGATCTCCTCCGGCAGGACGCCTGCCTCGGCCATGATCCGGAAGCCGATGGCATCGCCCGGGCTGACGAAAGCATCGCCTGGCCGATCGGGCAGGGGTTTGCCTTCCCCTTCCAGCCCCTGAAGTTGCCCCTTCAGCCGCGCTTTCTGGATCTGGCGTTCGGCAAGGCGGGAAAGCCAAGACATGCGTCACCTCCAACCCGAACCTGGGCCTTGCGGATACGCTGCGCAAGCGCTCACCCGGCAGGCCCGTAGTTCACCGTCAGTTCGTAGTCGGTCAGCCGCGGCGCGCGGCCAAGCTTCGCCAGCTCTTTGGTCGAGGGCGCAAGGCCCACAAGTCCGATGGTCAGCCCCGCGACAGTGACAAGGCTTTCGCCGTCCTCGCACTGGTTGCAAAGCACGATCTGCTGCAACTCCTGCTGCTCGGCCATCACGGTGATTTCGGCGCGGATCATGCCTTCCCAGAAGCAGTCGACGTCTGGCGGGCAGCGCTGGTCGGTGATGCCAGTCAAGAGAAGCGTGACGCCGGTATCGGGAAGAACGGTGCCTTCGCCGCCTTTCAGGGTGACTTCCGGGTAAAGCTTGGTGGTCAGCGGCCAGGCGGCACTGGTCACGCCGATCAGGGCAAGGGCGGCAAGAGCAAGGCGCATCATCAGGTCCTTTCCGGGGTTGCATCAGTCTGACGCATTCGCCCCCGGAAAGCTTGGTTCGGATTTCCCTACCTCCGAAAACTAGCCAAGGTCGGCCAGGCGGGCGAGCGCGTCCCTGATCTTCTGCGCTTCGTCCTGCCGGGCCTCCAGGTTCGATGTCGCCTCCATCACCACATCCTCGGGCGCGGATTTGACGAAATTCGGGTTGTCGAGACGGCCCTTCAGCCCGCCGATCTCCTTGCCCAGCTTGTCCAGCGCCTTCTGCAGGCGGGATTTCTCCTCGGCGATGTCGATCAGCCCCTCCAGCGGCAGGGCAAAGGCCGCGCCTTCCGCTGCCACCGCGATGGAACCCTTCGGGGCTTGGCCTTCGGTGATGCTTTCCACCCGCGCCAGCCGCTTGATCAGCGCCTCGTTGCGCTGGAACGCGGCGCGGGCGTCGTCGGTGAGGGAGGTCGCCACAAGGTCTGCCTTCAGCCCCACCGGCACATGCACCTGCGCTCGGGCGCTGCGGATGTCGTCGATCAGCGTGGTGACGAAGGTCATCTCGCGTTCGGCAGCGGGGTCAATCAGCGATGCGGGCAGCTCCGGCCAGTCGGTGTGGACCAACAGCTTCTCGCGCTTGCCCGTCGTTCCCCACAGCTCCTCGGTGATGAAGGGCATGAAGGGGTGGAGCAGGATCATCGACTGGTCGAGGACCCAGGCCATCGTGGCGCGGGTTTCCCCGGCATCGGGGCCGTCGAACAGGGGCTTGGCGAATTCGACATACCAGTCGCAGACCTTGCCCCAGACGAATTTGTAAAGCGCGTCGGCGGCGGTGTCGAAGCGGAAGTCTTCGAGGGCGGCGTTGACCTCGGCCAGCGTCTTCGCCGTCTCGCCGATGATCCAACGGTTCGCGGTGGCCTTGGGCGAGGGGGCCGGGCCGGTCGCATGACCCTCCCAGACCCCGTTCATCTCGGCAAAGCGGCAGGCGTTCCAGAGCTTGGTGCCAAAGTTCCGGTAGCCCGCGATGCGCTGGGTATCCAGCTTCAGCACGCCGCCGAGGCTCGCCATCGCCGCATTGGCAAAGCGCAGCGCATCGGCGCCGTATTCGTCGATGATCTCCAGCGGGTCGATGACGTTGCCCAAGCTTTTGGACATCTTCTTGCCCTTGGCATCGCGGACGAGGCCGTGGAGGTAGACGGTGCGGAACGGGATGTCGTTCACCACGGCAAGCTGCATCATCATCATCCGGGCGACCCAGAAGAACAGGATGTCCTGCCCGGTCACGAGGACCGAAGTGGGGAAGTACTTCTTCAGCTCCGGCGTGGGCTCAGGCCAGCCGAGTGTGCCGATCGGCCAGAGACCGGAGGAGAACCAGGTGTCGAGGACGTCGGGGTCGCGCCAGACCGGATAGGTCAGCTTCGTCGCGTCCTGATCCACCTCATAGGCGGCAAGCGTCGCAGCCAGATGATGCGCCGCAGTTGCCCGGTCCGCCACTTCGACGGGGCGGGCGTGGTTCAGCGGGTGCGGCAGCGAGGCAAGGCTGTCGCGGAACTGGTCCACCACCTCCCCGAAGCTTGCGCCGCAATTGAAGATCGCTTCCCGCGCGTGGTGGCCATCGCCAAGCACACGCAGCATCTCGACCTCGTCCAGTTCCTCGTCACCCTCGTCATCGGTGAAACCGGGGGCAGACAGGTCCAGCCCATACCAAACCGGAATCTGATGCCCCCACCACAGCTGGCGCGAGATGCACCACGGCTCGATGTTCTCCAGCCAGTGGTAGTAGGTCTTCTCCCCGCTCGGCGGGATGATCTTCGTGCGGCCCGAGCGCACGGCATCCAGCGCGGGTTCGACAATCTTCGCGGTATCGACGAACCACTGGTCGGTCAGCATCGGCTCGATCACCACTTTCGAGCGGTCGCCGAAGGGCTGCATGATTGGCTTGGCTTCGACGACAGGCACCCGCTCCAAGTGTTCGGCGCCGGTTTCCTTATCGACGGATTTTTGCAGGATCGTGACCGCCAGCCCTTCCGCCGTAATCTGCTCCACCACCCGCTTCCGCGCCTCATAGCGGTCCAGCCCGCGCAACTCGTCCGGCACAAGGTTCAGCGCGTCGATCTCGGATTCCGACAGCGTGAAGGGCTGTTCCACAAAACCGGGCGTCGCGTAGCCCTTGGCGACCAGCCAGGCGCGGGACATGCGTTGGGCGACTTCTGCTGCCTCGGCATAGGGCACCCCATCCGCCCGCATCTGGGCGCGGGTGTCGAGGAGGCGATAGCAGGGAATATCGCCGCGCTTGGCCACAGCGTAGTCGTTGAAGTCATGCGCGCCGGTGATCTTCACCGCACCCGAGCCGAAGGTCGGGTCGGGATATTCGTCGGTGATGATCGGGATCAGGCGGCGATGTTCCTTCGGCCCCACCGGAATTTCGCAAAGATGTCCGACGATTGGCGCGTACCGCTCATCCGATGGGTGAACCGCCACCGCTCCGTCGCCCAGCATGGTCTCGGGCCGCGTCGTCGCGATGGAGATATAGTCGCGCGTCTCGCGGAAGGTGATAGCCCCCTCGGCATCCTTCTCGACGTAGTCGTAGGTCGCCCCGCCAGCGAGCGGATACTTGAAGTGCCACATATGCCCCGGCACCTCGATATTCTCGACCTCAAGGTCGGAAATCGCGGTTTCGAAATGCGGGTCCCAGTTCACCAGTCGCTTGCCGCGATAGATCAGGCCCTTGTTGTAAAGATCGACAAAGATCTTGATCACCGCATCGTGGAAATTGCCCTCTTCGCCCGCCGGTGCCCCCGGCGCGCCCGACATGGTGAACGCCTCGCGGTCCCAGTCGCAGCTTGCCCCCAGCCGCTGCAACTGGCCGATGATCGTGCCCCGCGACTTGACCTTCTGCTGCCAGACGCGGGCGAGGAACTTCTCGCGCCCCATGGTCCGCCGGTCCGGCTCCTGGTGCAGGGCCATCTCGCGTTCCGTCACCATCTGCGTCGCGATCCCGGCGTGGTCGGTGCCGGGCTGCCACAAGGTGTCGTCGCCCTGCATCCGGTGCCAGCGCACCAGGATGTCCTGCAACGTGTTGTTGAAGGCGTGGCCCATGTGCAGGGAGCCGGTGACGTTCGGCGGCGGGATCATGACGGAAAACGCCGGGTGGCCGGGCCTGGCATTCGCACCTGCCCTGAAGGCCTTGGCGTCGAGCCAGAGCTTCGAGATCCGGGCCTCGGCCTCGGCGGCGTTGAAGGTCTTTTCCATCGGCATCGCGTATTCCCCTTGGTCCCGGCGGGTTCTAGCCTGACCCGCGCGGAAGGGGAAGCGCATGAACGGGCGTCAGACTTCAAGGATCGGTTGGAAGCCGCCCCAGATCATCCGCTTGCCGTCGAAGGGCATCTCCATGCCTTCCATGCTGGTGTCAGCCATCATCGCGGCATAGGCCTTGTCGCGCGTGGCCTTGTCCGGCCAGACCATCCAGCAGAACACCACCGACTCGCCCTCTTTCAGGTCAACTGCGCGGCGAAAGTCGGTCAGCTTGCCTTCGGGCACATCGTCGCCCCAGCACACCGTCATGGCTTTTGCCCCTTTGTCGCGGAACGAGGGCCACCATTTCTGCTCATGGGCGCGGTATTCGTCTTTCCGGCTGTTTTCGACCGGGATCAGGAAACCATCGACGTATCCCATTTCTTCCTCCTTGCTTGTTGATCAGTGCAACGCCGCAACGGCGGGTTCGGCTCCCGGCCCTCAAACGGGCAGCCCCGCATCGGGCTTTGGCTGGTCCATCACGATCTGGCTTTGCACCCTTGCGACCGACGGGTTCGGCAAGAGCCGGTGGTGGATCAGGTGGTTCAGCGCGGGCAGGTCGGCGCACCAGACCCGCAGGAGGTAGTCAGCCTCGCCCGTCAGGGTCCAGCAGGCCACGACCTCGGGCAGGGTGGCGATCAGGCGCAGGAAATCGCGTGCCGCCTCGGGCGAATGGGCGGCGAAATGCACCTGGATGAAGGCCTGCACCGTCAGGCCCAGCTTCTGGGGCGAAAGCCGCGCGCTGTAGCCGGTGATCAGCCCGTCGCCTTCCAGCCGCGCCCGGCGGCGGGCGGCCTGGCTGGCGGAAAGGTTCAACAGGTCGCCCAGATCCTGCGCGGTGATCTGGGCATTGGCCTGCACGGCAGCAAGGAGGCGGGAATCGGTTTCGTCGGTCATGCGAGATTGTTGCGCATCCTGTCCAGAAAGCAAGAAAACCGCGCATTATCAGGAAGAATGAAGCCGAACTATGCGCGCCGCCGACGGAAGGCCTGTGGCAATCTGAAGCAGACCAGACTTTACCCGGAGGACATGACCATGGGCCCCTTTCCGCACAACGCCCCCCGCGCGGTGATTTCGCCCGAGAACCCCGCAGGCACCGACGGCTTCGAATTCGTCGAGTTCGCCCACCCCAACCCCGACGAGCTGCGCGCGCTTTTCACCCGCATGGGCTATGCCCTGACCGCCCGGCACAAGCGCAAGGCCATCGAGCTTTGGCAGCAGGGCGACATCACCTATGTCCTGAACGACGAACCCGGCAGTCATGCCCGCAAGTTCGTCGACGAACACGGCCCCTGCGCCCCCTCGATGTGCTGGCGTGTGGTAGATGCCGCCCATGCCTTCAAACACGCCGTCAGCCTGGGGGCCACGCCGTTCGAAGGCCCGGAAAAGACGCTGGACCTGCCCGCCATCACCGGCATCGGCGGTTCGCTGATCTATTTCACCGACCGCTATGGCGATGCGAACCCCTATGATGCCGAGTTCGACTGGCTGGCAGCGCCGAAACCCCAGGGCGTGGGTTTCCACTACCTCGACCACCTGACCCACAACGTCCATCGCGGCAACATGGACACCTGGTTCGACTTCTACGGAAAGCTGTTCAATTTCCGCCAGATCCGCTTCTTCGACATCGAGGGCAAGTTCACCGGCCTCCATTCCCGCGCCCTGACCAGCCCCTGCGGCCGCATCCGCATCCCTATCAACGAGGACCGGGGCGAGACCGGGCAGATCGTCGAATACCTCAAGCGCTACAAGGGCGAAGGTATCCAGCACATCGCCGTCGGCACCGATGACATCTATGCCGCCACCGATGCCATTGCGGACGCCGGGCTGAAATTCATGCCGAAACCGCCGATGGCCTACTATGAGTTGTCGAAAACCCGCGTGGTCGGGCACGAGGAGCCGATCGAAAAGCTCGCGAAGCACGGCATCCTGATCGACGGCGAAGGCGTGGTGGACGGTGGCGAAACGCGCATCCTTCTCCAGATATTCTCGAAGACCGTCATCGGCCCGATCTTCTTCGAATTCATCCAAAGGAAGGGCGACGACGGCTTCGGCGAAGGCAATTTCCGCGCATTGTTTGAGAGCATCGAACAGGACCAGATCGACCGCGGGGTCCTTAAGGCGTCTTGACGGCGTTGGGTTGCACCCACCCTACGCCGGGTAGGGTGGGTGCCAACCCACCAAACCTGCCTCACCCCGCCTCGCGGGCCAGCCTCAACGCCTCGGCAAAGACCTCTGCGCCGACATGGTTCATCAGCACAAGCACCAGCCGCGCGTTCAGCGCCTGCGTGTCTGCCTCGCTCAGCCCCTTGTGCGCGGCCAGCAACGCGGCATAGGCGGCGTCCGGGTCGGCGAGATTGGGCGTCAGGGTCAGGCTCATGTCCGGTCCTCCCAGATGGCCGCATGGGCCGCAGCGATGGCCTCGGGTGTGGCCGTCTGCCAGCGTGCCGCGACGATCTGGTCAGGCCGGATCAGGTACAGCGCCCGGGTGGCCCGGCCGAGATAGCGGGCGCGAACCTCGGGCGTCGCCTCCACGGCGAGCGTGGCAAGCTCCGGAACGCGGGGCGCAGGCTGACCGATGGCCAGCAGCACCGTCTCGCGCCCCAGCCGGTCGATCAGCCAGCCTTCGCCCAGCGGCGCGTCCGGCGCGACGGCACCGGGGCGCGCCGCGAAGGGCAGGGCCGCATCGTCCGGCCCGGTCAGCGGATAGGTGCAGGCCACCGACAGCCGCCCCGAATTGACCAGCGGCCGCGCGAAGGCCGCCTTGCCCGCCAGCGCCAGAACCGCATCGCGGAACAGCCGCTCCGCCCCCGGCGCGGGCGACATGAACCGGGTGGTCCGCGAGGAGTTCAGCAGGTTCTCGTCCGCCCCATGCTGCCGTTCCCGGTCATAGGCGTTCAGGATCGCCGGATCGGCCCCCTTCGTCACCGCCGCCAGCCGCCACCCCAGCGCATCCACGTCCTGCAACCCGCCATTGCCCCCGCGCGCCCCGAAGGGCGAGACGATATGCGCTGAATCACCGCAGAAGATCACCGGGCCATGCACGAACTTCGCCAGCCGCCGGCACTGGAAGGTGTAGACCGACACCCAGTCCAGCCGGAAATCGCTGTGCCCCACCGCCTTCTCGATCCGCGGGATCACCCGCTCCGGCTGCCGCTCGGCTTCGGGGTCGGCATCCCATCCCAGCTGCAGGTCGATCCGGTAGATGTTGTCCGGCTGCTTGTGCAGCAGCGCCGATTGCCCGGCATGGAAGGGCGGCTCGAACCAGAACCGGCGTTCCGAGGGAAAATCCCCCGTCATCTCGATATCGGCGATCAGGAAACGTTCCTCGAACAACTCGCCGTCGAAGTCGAGGCCCAACATCCCCCGGACATCGCTCCGCGCCCCGTCGCAGGCGACCAGATGATCCGCCTCCAGCCGGTAGGCCCCATCCGGCGTCTCCACCGTCAGCGCCACATGATCCGACCGCTCCACCGCCGTGACCTTGTTCTTCCAGCGCAAGTCGATCAGGCCGGGAAACTCCAGCGCCCGGTCGACCAGGTATTCCTCGACGTAATATTGCTGCAGGTTCACGAAAGCCGGCATCTTGTAGCCCGGCTCGGGCTGCAGGTCGAAGTTCCAGACCTCCTGATCCCGGTGCAGGGTCCGCCCGACCTTCCAGACGACACCCTTGTCCACGCAGCGCTGCCCGACGCCCAGCCGGTCCAGTACCTCAAGCGCCCGCTTCGACCAGCAGATCGCGCGGCTGCCGACCGAGACGACGTTGTTGTCGTCCAGCACCACCGAGGGCACGCCGAACTGCGCCAGGTCGATCGCCAGCGCCAGCCCGATCGGACCGGCCCCGACGATCACCACCTTGTGCCGCGGCTCGGGCGTGGTCAGGCCGGGCGGCGCGACATAGGGAAAGGGGCGATAGTCATATGGCATGGCTCATCCCTGAAGTGCCGCCCACATCTCCAGATCGCGCTGGGCGGTCCAGATGCGGGGGTGGTGGATGCCGCGCGCCTCGTCATAGGCGCGGGCGACGTTGAACGGCAGGCAGTGCTCGTAGATCGCGTAGTCCCTGAACTTCGGGTCGCATTCCGCGCGACAGGCGTCCCAGGCTTCCTTCAGCGAGCCATTGCGCGCCGCCACCCGCGCCACCGGCTTGTAGGTGCTGTCGACGAAGTCCTTGGTCCGGTCCAGCGCCCCGTTCACCGCCTTGCGCCCAACGACCGCATCCCCGCGCCCCGGAGCAATCGCGTCGAGGTCATAGGCCCGGATCGCCTCCAGCGTGCCGCCCCAGTCGGCGAAATGCCCGTCGCCGCAGTAACAGGCCGAGTGCGCCTCGACGATGTCGCCGGTGAACATCACGTTCTGGTCGGGGACATGGATCACCGCATCCCCCGCAGTATGCGCTCGGCCCAGTTGCAGGATGTCGACCCGCCGCCTGCCCAGCCAGACCGTCATCTTCCCGTTGAAGGTGGTGGTCGGCCAGGTCAGGCCGGGGATCGACTCGTGCCCCTGGAACAGGCGCGGGAAACGCTGGAACTCGCTGTCCCAGTCCTCCTGCCCCCGCTCGGCGACCATGTTGCGGGCGGCCTCCGACATGATCACCTGCGGGGCCTTGAAAGCACTGGCGCCCAGCACCCTGACCGCGTGGTAATGCGTCAGCACGACATGGCTGATCGGCTTGTCCGTCACACCCCGGATGCAGTCGATCACCTTCTGCGCCAGACGCGGCGTCGCCTGAGCCTCCACCACCATCACGCTGTCATCGCCGATGATCACCCCGCTGTTGGGGTCGCCCTCGGCGGTGAAGGCATAAAGCCCGTCGCCCACTTCGGTGAAGCTGATCTTCTTCTCCGCAAGGTCGCCCTGCGATGCGAAAGCCTTTGCCATTTCAGTTCCTTGCGTAAGGGTCTTCAAGTGCCGGTAGAAGTTTGCCGCTGCACTCGCCAAAGCCGATCCGGTAGCCATCGCCCTGCGCCTGACCGCGCAGCACCAGCGTGTCGCCGTCCTCGATGAAGCTCCGCGTCCCGCCATCCACGGCAATCGGTTCCTTGCCGCCCCAGGACAGTTCCAAGAGGCTCCCGCGCGACTCCTTCGTCGAGCCCGAGATGGTTCCCGACCCCAGCAGGTCGCCCGCATTCATCGGACAGCCGCTTGTCGTATGATGTGCCAGCTGCTGCGCGGCCGAGTAGTACATCTCGGCGTAATTGGTCCGCGAAATCACCGTCTCGCGGCCCCCTTCGGGCGTCAGCCCGACTTCCAGCGCGATGTCGTAGAGCATCGGCCCCGGCTCCTGCAGATGCGGCAGAAGCGGCACCTCGCGCGGCGGGGTGGAACAGCGGAACGGCTCCAAAGCCGCCTTCATCACGATCCAGGGCGAGATCGTCGTCGCCGTCGCCTTGGCCTGGAACGGCCCGAGCGGCTGGTACTCCCAGGCCTGGATGTCCCGTGCCGACCAGTCGTTCAGAAGCACATAGCCGAAGATCATCGCATCCGCCTCGGCCACCGTCACCGGCCCGTCGCTCGGCACCCCCACCACCGCGCCCAGCTCCAGCTCGATGTCGAAGCGGCGCGAGGGCTGGAAGACGGGAGCCGCATGGTCCGGCCCCTTCACCTGCCCCCAGGGCCGCCGCACCGGGGTGCCGGACACCACCACGGACGAGGCCCTTCCGTTATAGCCGATCGGGATATGCAGCCAGTTCGGCGGCAGGGCGTTCTCCGCCCCCCGGAACATGGTGCCGACGTTGGTGGCATGGTGCCGCCCGGCGTAGAAGTCGGTGTATTCGCTGATGAGGTAAGGCAGGTGCAATTCCACGCCCGCCAGCGGCACCAGATGCGGCTCCACCGCCGCCCGCTCCGCCGCACCCTCCACCAGCAGTGCCGTCAGCCGCGCCCGCAGCGCCGCCCAGACCGCAGGTCCGGCCTCCATCACCTCGTTCCAGTAGGGCACGTCCAGCAGCGGCGCGCCGGGAAGCTCCAGAAGCCCCGCCTCCTCCAGCGCGGCCACGTCCAGCACGAAATCCCCGATGGCCACGCCGCAACGGGCCTCCTCGTCTGGCGTCGAGAACACCCCGCAGGGCAGGTTGTTCAGCGGAAACGGCTGGTCCGGCGCATTGGCGCTGTCGACCCAGGAACGAAGAAGCGGCATCGGCCCTCTTTCATACTGGTTGAAATATCCCGGGGGTCCGGGGGCTGGCCCCCGGTCCGCCGCCCGTCACTTGACGCCCGGCGTCCCGTCGAACTTCTTCTCCAGCGACCCCCAGCAGTCGATGTAATCCTCCTGCAAGTGCCCCGCCTGCGCCGCAAAGGGCGTCAGGTGCTGCGGGAAGCGGGTCTCGAACATGAAGCTCATCGTCTCGGACTGGCGCACCGGCACCATCGGCTCGTTCGAGGCATGCTCGAAGGCGTTCCTGTCCGGCCCGTGCGGCAGCATGCAATTGTGCAAGGACATGCCCCCCGGCACGAAGCCCTTGGGTTTTGCGTCGTAGACCCCGTAGATGTTGCCCATCAGTTCGGACATGACGTTCTTGTGGTACCACGGCGGCCGGAAGGTGTTCTCCGCCACCATCCAGCGCTCGCGGAAGAGGACAAAGTCGATGTTCGCCGTCCCCTCGATGCCCGACGGCGCGGTCAGCACGGTGAAGATCGACGGGTCCGGGTGATCGAACAGCACCGCGCCCACCGGGCAGTAGGTGTCCAGGTCATACTTGCAGGGCGCATAGTTGCCATGCCAGGCCACCACGTCCAGCGGCGAATGACCGATCTCTGTCTCATGGAACTGCCCGCACCATTTCACCGTCACGGTCGAGGGCACCTCGCGATCCTCGAAGGCCGCGACCGGGGTCTTGAAGTCGCGCCGGTTCGCCATGCAGTTGGCCCCGATCGGCCCGCGTCCCGGCAGGATGAACTTCTGCCCGTAGTTCTCGCAGACGAACCCCCGCGCCGGGCCCTCCAGCACCTCGACCCGGTAGACCAGCCCCCGCGGCAGGATCGCGATCTCCCGCGGCTCCAGGTCGATCACCCCCAGCTCGGTGCAGAACCGCAGTCGGCCCTCCTGCGGCACGACCAGCAACTCGCCGTCGGCCGAGAAGAAATAGGCATCCTCCATCGAGGCATTCACCAGATACATATGGCTCGCCATGCCGGTCTGGGTGTTCACATCCCCCGCCGTCACCATCGTCCGCATCCCGGTGATCCAGGTCAGCTTCTGGTCGGCGGGCACGGCCACCGGATCCCAGCGGTACTGGCCAAGGCTGATGATGTCGGGGTCGATGCAGGGCGCCGACTTCCAGAACGGCACCTCGATCTTGCGGAACCGATGCGTATGCTTGACCGAAGGCCGGATGCGGTAGCACCAGGTCCGTTCGTTCTGGTGGCTCGGCGCGGTGAAGGCGGTGCCCGACAGCTGCTCGCCGTACAGCCCGTAGTTGCATTTCTGCGGGCTGTTCATGCCCTGCGGCAGCGCGCCCGGCAGGGCCTCGGTCTCGAAATCGTTGCCGAAGCCCGGCATGTAGCCCTCATGCGGGCCAGTGACGCTTGCGGCACGGATCATGCCCTTCGGAAGCGCGTGCTGAGTCATCGAAACCTCCTCCCCCGGAATGAGTCGATTAATAGTTGCAACTGCAACCAAGTCAAGCTTAACATGACAAGCAATTCGCAATCGACTACAGCCAGCCCATGACCGACCTGATCCTCTACGACTACTGGCGCTCCTCCTCGGCCTACCGGGTGCGGATCGGGCTGAACCTGCTGGGGTTGCCCTACCGCTCAATCCCGGTCGACCTGACCACCGGCGCACAGCGCGATCCGGCCCACCTCAAGGCCAACCCGCAGGGCCTGGTCCCGGTGCTGGAAATCGACGGCCTCCGCCTCACCCAGTCGCTTGCGATCCTCGAATACCTCGACGAAACCCGCGCCGCGGGCTTCCTGCCGAAAGCCCCCGCCGACCGCGCCCGCGCCCGCGCGCTGGCCCATGCCGTCGCGATGGAGATCCAGCCGGTCTGCAACCTCCGCGTCGCGCAACATGCGGTCAGCCTTGGTGGCAGCGCCACGACGGAAGGTTGGATGCGCCACTTCATCACCCTCGGCTTTCAGGGGCTGGAGCCGATGCTGACCGCACGTCCTGCCACCACTTTCAGCCACGGCGATAAACCAGGCCTTGCCGACCTCTGCCTTCTCCCCCAGGTCTACAACGCCCGCCGCTGGGGCGTCGATCTGGCCCCGTTCCCCCGCATCACGGCCATCTCGGACCGGATGGAGGCGCTGCCACAGGTTGCTGCCGCCCACCCCGACCGCGTGAAACCGGGGGAATGACATGGCACAGGGCGGCGATTTCGACCTGCAGGATTTTCTGCCCTACCTCCTGAACCAGGCCGCCGAGGCGACGAGCCGCGGCTTCCAGGCCACCTACCGCGCCCGCTACGGCCTGACCCGCACGCAATGGCGCGTCATGGCCAACCTCGGCCGCTTCGGCGCGATGACCGCCCGCGACATCTGCCGCCTCAGCCATATCGAGAAGACCAAGGTCAGCCGTGCCGTGTCAGGTCTGGAAGGCGAGGGACTCCTGACCCGCGTCACCAGCCCCGACGACCGAAGGGCCGAGAACCTGTCCCTCACTCCGAAAGGCCGCGCCGTCTTTGCCGAGATTGGGCAACAGGCGCTCGACTTCGATGCCGACCTGCGCGCCCGTCTCGGGCCCGAAGTGTCGGCCCGGATCGACGCGATCCTGCGCGAGATCATCACGCTTCATGCGGATGCCGAGGGCGACCCGCTGGCCCCTTCGCCTAGTTGGAAATGATCGCCACCACTTCGGCCGCGGAATCACGCACCAGTTTGCCCTCTGCAGTCCGATAGGTGCGCAAGCCTGCCTCGCGTCCGACCCTTGGCGTCCGCCCGACCGCAGCATAGGCCAGAGCCGCATCCGCATCGCTGACTTCGTTGCAGGCGTGCTTCTTCACCCAGAGGGCGTAGGAGAATGGGCTTGTGACCGCTCCCGTCACTATGGCGCCCGAAACGGCACTCTTCTTGACCCGACCGCTGTCCTCAAGCGCCTTGATGCTCTCGGCGATGATCTCGGCAGAATCCTCAAAGGTCAGATCCGCAATCTGACGGTATTCAGGATTCGCGCTGTCGTCGTTCAGGCATTGCCGCGCCCGGAACAGCCAGTCATGCACGATGTAGGCGGGACCGTAGTGCCACGGCGTCAGGCCATCGAACATCCGCGCGAAGGACGGGACTGATCCGCCATCGGTGTAGATCATCGACGGCGTGATCGTATTTCCCCTGTCCTTGCCCTCCGGACGGGTGAAGGTCAGCGGATCCCGCTGGGTCGGAACATAGACGAAGGTCCCGTCGCCAGAACCGTCCTGGGTGCCCTTCAACCAGACAACGGCCATCTCACCGCTGATCTTGCCGGGCTCGGTCTTGGCGTAATTAACATTGGCGCAGCCCGCAGTCAGCGACAGCAGGGCTGCGATGGCAAATCTCCACATGGCCTGCCTCCGTCATGAAATGCCGGAAGACTAGCACGAAACCGGAGCGGTCGGGGGGATGATATTGCCCCCCGCCATCACCCCCGCGCCGCGATCAGCCCCGCCAGCCGCTCCGAATCCTTCCAGGCGCCCCAGATGAAGGACGACCCCCGGCAGGACAGCCAGGGCAGGCCGACGAAATAAAGGCCGGGAATGACCGAGACGCCTTCCTTGTGGCGCGGGCGGCCATCCCCCTCGAACAGGTCGATGTCGATCCAGCCGAAATCCAGCTTGAAGCCGGTGGCCCAGATGATCGTGCCGATGCCTTCCTTTTTCAGGTCCAGTTCCAGCGCGGGATTCGTCACGCAGTCCGGCAGCGGCAACAGGTTGCGGGCCTCCGGCTCCTCGGGCAGGTCAAGGCCTTCGGCCTTCACATAGGCATCGGCCTCGTCCAGCACCGACAGATAGTTCCGGTCGCCGTTCTCGATGTTCGTGCGCAGGTCATTGGCGAAACGCAGCACGCCGTCGCGGTAGTCGCCCGCCCGGCCCAGAAGCGTGACGCCCAGCCCCGCGAGGCGACGGAAGTCCATCGTGGCCCCGCCATAGGCGCCCGAGACGGCGATGGTGATGTGCTCGGTGCCGGGGGCAGGGGCCTTCATGTCCCACTTGCCAAGCTTGCCCAGCCACCAGACGAAATCCTGTCCGCGATAGCGGCGCGGCGGGCGGTCATGCGGGCCGAGCGAGAGATAGACCTTGCGGCCCGCCCGCACCAGTTCCTCGGCGATCTGCGCGCCCGACGATCCCGCGCCCACAACCAGCACCGCACCCGCGGGCAGCGCCTCGGGGTTGCGGTAGGCGTTGGAATGCATCTGCACGATGCCGGGGTCGGTGACGACAGTCGGGATCACCGGCTTCTGGAACGGCCCGGTCGCGACGACCACGTTCTTCGCCTCGATCACGCCCCCGGCGGTGGTGGCGCGGAAGCCGTCGCCCTGCCGCTCCAGTTTCGTGACCGCGACCCCGGTGCGGATCGGCAGGCTGCGGTCCCCCGCGAAGCGCTGGAAATAGTCGGCAACCGATTCCTTCGGGGCGAAGGCGTCGGGGTCAAGCTCGGTGAACTCGGCATCGGGGAAGCGGTCGTGCCAGGCCGGGCCATTCGCGACCAGGCTGTCCCAGCGTTCGCTCCGCCAGCGTTCGGCGATGCGGTCGCGCTCCAGCACGATGTGCGGGACGCCCTGCTTCTGCAGATGGGTCGAGGTCGCGACCCCGGCCTGTCCGGCACCGATGACGAGGGTATGGGTGGTTTCGGTCATGACGCTTGCGTCCTCCCAGAAGTTAACGTTTCATGAATGCCCGCGCGCAAGGCATTGTTTTCATTGGACCGGTTTTTCTGTCCACCGTGGACACGTCAGCCTCACTCATCCCCCGGCACCCCGTAGGATGGGGCCTGGGTCGGATCCTCGGCGCGCTGGACGTAGGCGGCCATCTGCGGCGCATAGACGTCCCAGGCCCGCCGCAGCATCCCGATCGGATCCTCGGCCCAGTCGATCCGCAGGTCGATCAGCGGCCAGTCCAGCCGGTCGGCGACCTTCAACCCTGCCGAATGCACCGGCCCGGCCTCGCCCCCCGCCATCAGCCCTGCCTCCAGTGCCAGCATCAGCCGCTCGCCCAGATGCCCCTTCGATCCGGCGAAAGACTCCACCATCGCCATCGGCACCAGCTCGCTGGCCAGAAGATTTCCCCCCGCCGCGCAATCGTCAGCCCGCGCCTCTCCCCACAGGCCCAGCACCTGCCGTCCCGAATGGATCGCCGTCGCGCCGGTCGCGTCGACGACCAGCAGCTGCCGGTAGTCGATGAAGTCCCTGCCAGCCGTGACGGAAACCAAAGCCTCGGCCGCCCCCAGCCCCTTGGCGAGCATGTCCAGGACCTGCGGCCCGAGTGCGGGGTCGGTGATGTTCTGGCTGGCGACCGCCCCGACCCCGGCCCGGACATGGGCGCAGCGCGCCGCGACGGCCGGGGAGGACGAGGAGATCGCCATCCCGAACTGGCCGGTCTTCGCGCAGCGGGCGACGATGGAGAAGGTCATGCTTCGTCGTCCGGGATCACTGCGGTGCCGTCGATCTCGACCAGCCAGGAGGGCCGGGCAAGGGCCGTGACGACCACCCCGGTCGAGACCGGGTGCACACCCTTGATATACTCGCCCATCGTCCGGTAGACGGCTTCCCGGTGGCGGACGTCGGTCAGGTAGACCACGACCTTGCAGAGATGCTCCATCTTCCCGCCGACTTCTTCCAGCAGCTGGCGGATGTTCTGCATCACCTTGTGGGTCTGCTCCACCGGGTCATGGCTGCCGATGTCCTTGGCGGTGTCGAGGTCCTGCGGACACTGGCCGCGCAAAAAGACGGTTCGGCCCCGGGCGACGACGGCCTGGGCGAGGTCGTTGTCAAGCTTCTGCTCGGGGTAGGTGTCCTTGGTGTTGAACTTGCGATGGCGGAAGTGGGTCATTGTCGGTCCTTTGTGACGGGCGGTTGTCAAATTGAGCGCGTTCCGCGCATTCCTTTTGTCTCGCCTCTGCGCGCGAAGGGCGCGCAACCGGCTCGGGCGTGCTCCGCAGGGGATATTTGCGAACAGGTGAATGCGCTTTGTGCGGTCATGGCAAGAGCGAGGCTCCGGGGTCCAGTGCGGCAATTTCACGCCGGAAGGGCAAGGCGTCGCCATGATCGGGCTGGTCGAGGCCTTCGGCCCAGGCGCGACCGGCATAGGTCGCCCAGGCGATGGGGCCGGGGGCGGCGGCATCGCCGATCAGCTTCAGCGAGCGGATGCCCGCCCCCTGCCAGTCCAGCGCCTTCGCCCCGTGATAGAGCGCGTCGTCCGGAGTGCGGGAGGTGACATAGACGACTGCAACAGTGGCCAGGGTGGTTTCCCGGCCCGTCCAGGTGCAGCCGAGGGTGATCTCCGCCGCGCCGATGGCTTCGGGCGCCTTGCTCAGGTGGATTTCGACGCCGATCTCCATGAGCCGACGCATGATCGTGCCTTGCTCCAGCGTGTTGTCGGTCCATTCCGCAACCTTCACGGCGGGCGTGACGAAGTGGACGCGGTTGCCCTTCGCGACCAGAAGTTCGGCCAGGACCGAGCCCATGTAGAAATGATCGTCGTCGTAAAGCGTGACGGTCTGTCCTTCCGGGCAGCGTCCCGCCATCAGGTCGTCCGGAGTGTAGAGGGCCATCGCCGGGTCGGTCGGGATCGGATGCAGGTGGAGCCGCGCCACGGCGTCCCGGCGCCATGTCGCCCCGGTCGCGATGGCGACATGGTCGGCCCCCATGGCCAGGATGTCCTCGGGCGTCAGGCGGCTGTCGCGGTAGATTTCGACATCGGGCATCACCGCCATCTGGCCGGTGCGGTAGTCGGCGACGCGGCCCCAGGCGGAGAGGCCGGGGAGGAGCCGTTCCTTCGCGACGCGACCGCCGAGGGTGGTGGTGGCTTCGGCCAGCGTGACCTTGTAACCGCGCCGGGCGGCTTGCAGGGCAGCCTCAAGTCCGGTGGGACCGGCGCCGACGATCAGCACGCTTTCCGAAGCGCCCTTCGGGCGGGCGCGGTCGGGGTGCCAACCCTTGCGCCATTCCTCCATGAAGGCGGTGTTCTGGGTGCAGCGGCTGATGCCCTGCGTCATGTCTCCGCTCACGCAGATGTTGCAACCGATGCATTCGCGGATGTCCTCGTACCGGCCCTCCTGCACCTTGAGCGGCAGGAAAGGATCGGCGATGGAGGGGCGCGCGGCACCGATGAAGTCGAGGACGCCGGTCCTGATCTGCCGCACCATCGCGTCGGGCGAGGTGAAGCGGCCGACGCCGACAACGGGTTTCGAGGTCAGTTCCTTGATGCCGCGCACGAGGTCTTCCTGCGCGCCCTCGGGCTTGAAGCGGCTGGTGCCGGAGCAGTTTTCCCAGGTACCATGCGCGAGGTCCCAGATGTCGGGCAGGTCGCCGTTCATGGCGATGAAATCGCGCAGTTCGGCATTGGAGAAGCCGTAGGCCCCGGCTTCGTGCAGCGACATGCGCAAGGAGACGGCCAGTTCGCCCTTGGTGGTTTCACGAAGATCTTCAACCACTTCGCGCAGGAACCTGCCGCGGTTTTCCAAGGAGCCGCCATATTCGTCGTTGCGGTGGTTGGTGGCACGGGACAGGAAGTGTTGCAGGATGCCGAAGCCATGCGCGCCGTAAAGGCAGATCAGGTCGAACCCGGCCGTCTGGCTGCGGCGGAAGGCGTTGCGGAACCAGCGGCGGAGGTCGCGGATGTCTTCCTTGTCCATGGTGCGGGCCTGCACCGGGTCGGAGGTGAAGGTCAGGATCGGGCCGCCGGTCACGGCAAGCGGCACTTCGCGGGAGTAGAGGTTCGGGCCGTTGATGCCGCTGTAGGCGAGTTGAATGCCCGCAAGCGCGCCGTGCGACTTCATCGCCTCGGCCATGCGGGCCAGCGCGGGGATGTCCTTGTCCTCCCAGAGGTGCTGTTCGATGAAGGGGGTGATCTCGCTGGTCTGGTGGATCTCGGTCTGTTCGGTGAAGATCACGCCCCAGCCGCCCTCGGCCTTGGTGCGGCGCATTTCCACGACGGCGGACGGGTCGCGGTAACCGCCGCCATTGCAGTGCGGGACCTGGTAGAAGCGGTTCTTGGCAAGCTTCGGGCCGATTTGCAGCGGCGTGAACAGTATGTCGTGTGCGGGAAGGCGGGTCATTTCAGCACTCGCAGGTCGGCGGATTGGGTGGAAACCCGCGCCGGATCGCGGGGCGGGATTTCGGCGACAAGCAGGGTCGGCGTCTCGCCGGCCTGGGCCAGGATTTCGCCATGCGGCCCTGAGATGAGCGAGCTGCCGATGTAGGTCAGGTCGCCCTCGGTGCTACAGTAGTTGGCATAGGCGATGCTGAGGCCGTGGTTTGCGGCCATGGCCGGGACCGTGTGGCGGGCGACATGGGTGAAGGGGGCCATGTTCGCCGTGGGGCAGAGGATAAGGGTCGCACCGCGGTCGGAAAGCGACTTCACATGTGGTGCGAACTCCACATCGTAACATATCAGGATCGCTGTTGTTTTCCCGCCAAGCTGAAAGACGGGAAGGCTGTCTCCCGGCGTGTAGATCGCGCGTTCGCGCGGGCCGTAGAGTTGCACCTTGCGGTAGTTGCACAGAAGCGCTCCGTCGGGCCCGAAACAGGCGGCGGAGTTGAAGACCCGGTCGCCGTCGCGTTCGGCATAGCCGACGACAAGGGCGGTGCGGGCGGCCTCGGCTGCTGCGGAAAGGCGGCGGAGGGGCGGGCTGTCGAGGCCCATCGCGCGGGCGGCGATGTCGGGCTGGTTGTAGCCGTGCAGCCAGACTTCGGGCAGGACAAGGGCGGAGGCGCCCATCGCGGATGCGGCGGCAAGGGCGGCCTCGGCCTGGGCGCAGGCAGCGTCGATGTCGGCGGCGGGGGAAGGTCCCTGCCAGAGGGCCAGTCGCATCGGTCGGCTCCAGGTCTGGGGATACCCCCGTGAATCACGAAAATACTGTAGACCGAGCGAACACGGGGGGTATATACCCCCGTTGAGGTATGCAGGATGACCCAGCATGGCAGCATCGAGACTTGCGTGGCTGCGGCCATCTCCGGCCTGCGGCAGGACGGGTTCGCGGTGGCGCTCTGGGATCTCTTCGGTGCGCTGGCCAAGCCCGACAACCTGATCGTCATGGCTTACCGCGATGCCGGGCCGCCGCTGGTCCTGCTGCATCGGTCGGACAATCCGCGCGTCTTTGCCAGACTTGAAACGCTGTACCTGTCAGGCGCCTACCGGCTGGACCCGTATTATGAACTGCATCTCGCGCGGGTGACGGACGGCGCCTACCGCAGCCGGGACATTGCGCCGGACGCCTTTCAGCGCAGCCGCTATTTCACCGAGTATTTCGGTGCGACCACGCTGATCGACGAGATTGCCTTTGTCGTGCCGCTGGCCGAGGGACTGTCACTGAACCTGTGTCTCGGGCGGGATGCGCGATCCGGACGGGCGTTCTCGGCGGAGGATCTGGCGGCCTGTCAGCGCGTGAGCCCCGTGATTGCGGCATTGGCGCGTGCCGAATGGCGGGACCTGGAAAGCGATGCGAGGCCGGTCGAGGACACGCCCGCGCTGCTGATCCAGGCGGCGAAACGCAGGGGCATTGCACTGTCGCCACGGCAGGCGATGGTCGCGCTTCTGGTGTTGCGCGGCCATTCGACCCCGTCGATCGGGCTGAAGCTCGGGGTGTCGCCGCAGACGGTGAAGGTGTTTCGCAAACAGCTGTACCAGCGCTGCGGCATCTCCTCGCAGGCGGAACTGTTCTCGCTGATGCTGCCGCTGTTGAACGATCAGCCCTCCGCCTCGATTCCGGCCTTGGGGCGAGGGGCGGAGGGCAGGGTGCCGGTGGCGAGGTAGAGCGCCTGTTCGGCGATTGCGGTGGCGTGGTCGCCCGCGCGCTCGATGTTCTTGGCGATGAAATGCAGGTGCATCGAGGGGCCGATGTTGCCGGGGCTTTCCATCATGTAGGTAAAGAGCGACCGGAACAGGGTGTTGTAGATCTGGTCGATGTCCACGTCGCGCTTGCGGACGGACTCGGCCAGCCGGGCATCCTTCTGCACCAGCGCGCGGGTCGCCTCGTCCAGCATCCGGACCACCAGGCTGCTCATCCGCCGGATCGTGCCGGCGTGACCCTCGACCGGAGCCGAAGGGGGCAGGACACGGGTGCGCTTGGCGACGTTCTTGGCATAGTCACCGACCCGTTCCAGACTGTGAGCCGCGCGCATGACCGCCAGAACCCGGCGCAGGTCGCTGGCGGTGGGCGCGCGGCGGGCGATCAGGCTGGCGGCCTCGGTCTGGATGAACTCCTCAAGGTCGTCGATGGCGCTGTCGGCAGCGATAACCCTGTCGGCGGCCTGTGCGTCCAGCGTCTCCAGCGCAAGGGCGGCCTCGGTCAAGGCGTGTTCGGTCAGGCCGGAAAGCTGCAGGAAATGCGCCTGAAGCGCGGTCATGTCGCGATCGAAGGCCCCAAGGATATGTTGTTGGTCGGTGTCGGGCATCGGGTGCTCCTTCGTCATGGCGTGTCCCCTACCAGCGGCGTTCGAAGCGGCGGCGCAGAAGGATGGCCGCGACGTTCATGATCACGAGGAAGACGAGCAGCACGATGATCGCGCCGTTCGAACGCTCGATGAAGGCGGGATCGGCGCGGCTGGCCCAGCTGTAGACCTGCACCGGCAGGGCGGTCGCCGGGTCAAGGAAACCCTCGGGCGGTGGGGCGGGATAGTTGTCGACGAAGGCGACCATGCCAATCAGGAGGAGCGGCGCGGTTTCGCCAAGCGCGCTTGCAAGCCCGAGGATGGTGCCGGTCAGAATGCCGGGCATGGCAAGCGGCAGGACGTGGTGGAAAACGGTCTGCATCTTCGAGGCGCCGACCCCGAGAGCCGCGTCGCGGATCGAGGGCGGCACGGCGCGGATCGCGGCGCGGGTGGCGATGATGATCGTCGGCAGGGTCATCAGGCTGATCACCAGCGCGCCCACCACCGAGGAGGACTGCGGCATCCCGGCGAAGTTGATGAAGATCGCCAGCCCGAGGATGCCGAAGACGATGGAGGGCACGGCGGCAAGGTTCGAGATGTTGACCTCGACCGCGTCGGTCCAGCGGTTCTTCGGGGCGAACTCCTCAAGATAGATCGAGGCGGCAACCCCAACCGGCACGCACATGACAAGGACCATCAGCATCATGTAGGCCGAGCCGAGAAGGGCAACACCCAGACCCGCGGCCTCGGGCCGCTGGTCGGAAGCATCGGGGTTGGTGAAGAAGTCCCAGTTCCAGCGCGATGCGAGCAGACCCGCATCGCGCAGCTTTTCGGCCAGCCGCAGTTGCGCAGGAGAGATGAGGCTGTCGCGCTCGGCCGTTTCCAGGGTGACGCGGCCCTTGAGGAAGCCGTCGACCCGGCCTGCGGCCAGAACGGCGGGTGTGATCGTGGTGCCGACCAGCGCCGGATTGGCAAGGACATCGGCGCGGAGCTGGCCGGCCGCATCCTTCGAGATCAACTCGCCCGCCTGTTTGTCGGAAACGCCGTCTTCGGCGATGCCGCGGGCTGCAAGTTCCGCCACGAGCGCCTTGGCCAGCACCTTCTGGTATCCGACGGTCGTGACCTTGGCCATCTCGTCGCGGTTGCGGTTGCCCTTGGGATCCAGCACCTCGGCCGCAAGCTCGACCGGGAAGGTCAGCCGGGCCTGATGGAAGGCGGATACGCCGTCGCGCAGGATGGTGAACAGCATGGCGGCCAGCATCAGCAGCGAAATGGCGATGGCGACCAGGCCATAGATCCGGAAGCGCGCCTCGGTGGCATTGCGGCGCTTCATTTCGGCCGAGGCGGTCAGGATCGACCGCCTGGGGCGGCCCGGGGAGGTGGTGGAGATGTCGGTCATTCGTACTGCTCGCGGTAGGTCCGGACGATCCAGAGGGCGAAGATGTTGAGGCCAAGGGTGATGACGAAGAGCGTCATGCCAAGCGCGAAGGCGACGAGCGTTTCCGGTGCTGCGAAATCGGTGTCGCCGGTCAGCTGGCCAACGATCTTCACCGTCATCGTGGTCATCGCCTCGAACGGGTTCAGGGACAGTTTCGCGGCGGCACCGGCGCCCATGACGACGATCATCGTCTCGCCGATGGCGCGAGAGGCTGCCATCAGGATGGCGCCGACGATGCCGGGCAAGGCCGCGGGAAGGATCACCTGCTTCACCGTCTCGGACCTGGTGGCGCCGAGGCCGAGGCTGCCGTCGCGCAGGGACTGCGGCACGGCGTTGATGATGTCGTCCGAGAGCGAGGAGATGAAGGGGATGTTGAGGATGCCGATCACGATCCCGGCCGTCATGACGGAGGAACCGGAGTTGCCGAGGCCCAGGGGCGCTGCAAACCAGTCGCGCAGGAAGGGGCCAACGGTGACGAGGGCGAAGATGCCGAAGACCACGGTCGGAATGCCCGCGATGATCTCGATCAGCGGCTTGACCCAGTTGCGCACGGGTTTCGAGGCGTATTCGGCAAGGTAGATCGCGGCGAAGAGGCCGATGGGAATGGCGACCAGCATCGAGACAAGGGTGATGTACATCGTGCCCCAGATCAGCGGCAGGATGCCAAGATCCGAGCCGCCCCGGAAGTTCGGTGACCAGGTCAGGCTGAAGAAGAAGTCCTGGATCGGGTATTCCGAGAAGAAGTCCAGGGTTTCGCTGACCATCGACCAGACGATGCCGACGGTGGTGAGGATCGCGATGGAGGAAGCGGCGATCAGGAGCGCGAGGATGACCCGTTCCACCCGGTTGCGGGCGCGGAAGTCGCCGTGGGCGCGGGTGACACCACGGAAGAGCCCCAGGACCGCGAGTGCAAGGACCAGCACGGTCCGGCCCGCCGCGCCCCAGTGGGACTGGGTGCGGTAGTCCTGCGCAGCGGTCAGCACCTCGGGCGAGACCTCGCCACCAAGCGCCACGCCGACCGAAGCCAGCAGGTCCCGGACATCGGTGTCGCCCGTGCTCAGGCGGGTCGCCGCCTCGCCGCTCAGAAGGCCCTGCGCGATGGCCGCGTCGAGCCCCCCCGCCACCCGCCGCACATCGGCCATGGTCAGTTCGGCGCTGGTTGCGTCGGCGACCATCGCGGCAGGCAAAGTCGCGGAGACACGGCTTTCGACCAGGACCGGCTGCACGATCAGCCACAGGACAAGCGCCGAAAGCGCCGGAACCAGCACCGAGAGCGCGGCATACCAGCCGTAGTAGGCGGGAAGCGAGTGCAGGAGCCGGGGATTGCCCTGCACCGAAGCCAGGGCGCGCTGGCGGGCCAGGAACCAGGCGGCAAGGGCAAGGACGGCGATGGCGGCGAGGGTCGCAAGGACGGACATGAGCGCTTCCGCGGCTGAGAGGCAGGGAAGGACAGGGCGGAACCCGAAGGCCCCGCCCGATCGGTTGGCTTATTCGAGCGGACCCATCGGGGTTTCGGCGGCCACGGCATCCTGCGTCGCCTTCAGCTCGGGGTCCGAGACCAGGCCGTAGGCGGCGAGCGGGCCATCCGGGCCGGCCATGTCGTCCGACACGAAGAATTCGATGTATTCCTTCAGGCCGGGGATGACGCCGATATGGGCCTTCTTGACGTAGAAGTAGAGCGGACGCGACACCGGGTATTCTCCGCTGGCGATGGTCTCGGTCGAGGGCGTGATGCCCGAGATGGTGGCGACCTTCAGCTTGTCGGTGTTGTTCTGGTAGAACGACAGGCCGAACACGCCGATGGCGTTCTTGTCGGCATCGAGGCGGGCCAGCGTTTCGGTATAGTCGCCGTCGATATCGACCGATTTGCCGTCGGTGCGCAGCTCGTGGCACATCTTCTTGGCGTTGTCGCCCTTTTCCTTGTCGTCCTTGCCTTCGGCGGTCGCAAGGAACAGGTCCAGCGCGCCGGTTTCCTTGCAGCCCGCCTCGATGACCTTCACGTCGAAGACTTCGCGGGTGCCGTGCTTGGTGCCGGGGATGAAGGCCAGGATGTCCTGGGCGGGCAGGGCGGCGTTCACTTCCGCCCATTGCGCGGCGGCGTTGTCGGCCAGGGCACCATCCTTGGCGACCTTGGCGGCAAGCGCGTTGTAGACATCCGCAGGGGTCAGCGCGAAATCGGCGCCGCTCACGGCGCTGGCGAAGACGATGCCGTCATAGCCGATGCGGACCTCCATGATTTCGTCCACGCCGTTCGCCTTGCACAGGTCGATGTCCGACTGCGAGATGCGGCTGGAGGAGTTGGCTATGTCGACGGTGTTCTCGCCCACGCCCTCGCACAGTTTCTTGCGGCCGGCGCCCGAACCGCCACCTTCCACGACCGGCGACGGGAAGTCGAAGTTCTCGCCGAAGGCTTCGGCGACGATGGTCGCATAGGGCAGCACGGTCGAAGAGCCGGTGACCTGGATCTGGTCGCGGGCGGCGGCGGGCATCGCGGCGGCGAAGGCCAGGATCGACGCGGTGAGGTAGGCGGATTTCATCGGAACACTCCCAGGATCGTGCGGCCCGTCGAGGGCGGCATGACAGCGCTCTAGCCGCCCTGCGTGACGGACAGATATCAGGAATGTAAAAGCTGTGTGACAGCACGCCCCGCGACGCGGGATCAGGCGCGCGGGTCCAGCATCATCCGGGCGATGTTTTCGGCGATCATCATGGTGGGCGCATTGGTGTTCCCGGCGATGATCTGCGGCATCAGCGAGGCGTCCACGACGCGCAGACCCTCGACGCCCCGGACGCGGCCCTGCGGATCGGTGACGGAACCCGCGTCGCTGCCCATGCGGCAGGTGCCGACCGGGTGATAGATCGTCTCGGCCCGGGCGCGGATGTCGGCTTCAAGCTGGGTGTCGCTCACAACGGTCGAGCCGGGCAGTGTCTCGCGGCGGATGTGGCGGGCAAGGGCCGGGGCCTCGGCGATCCTGCGGGCGATCTTGAGGCCGTCCAGCACAACGGGCAGGTCGTCGGGATGCGACAGGTAGTTGGCCGCGATGCGCGGCGGGGCCATCGGGTCAGGGGTGGCGAGGCTGATCCTTCCCCGGCTTTTCGGCAGCAGGTCGCAGACATGCAGCGTCAGTCCATAGCCCAGCGACAGGCGTCTGCCGTGGTCGTGCAGGTAGGCTGGAATGAAATGGAATTGCAGGTTCGGACGATCGCGGGTGGGGTCGGATTTCAGGAATCCCCCGGCCTCGGCCACGTTCGAGGTGAACTCGCCCTGGCCCCGGCGCAGGTAGGCCCATGAGGCGCGGATCGCGCGGGGGAGGAACGAGGGCGCGATGCCGATGGCGGCGCGGTCGTTCAGGGCGGCCTGCACGGTGATGTCGAGGTGATCGGCGAGATTGGCCCCGACTTCGGGGGTGTCGTGCAGCACCGGGATGCCCATGGCCTGCAGGTTCGCGCCCGGCCCGATGCCCGACAGCATCAAAAGCTGCGGCGAGTTGATCGCACCGCCGGACAGGATGACCTCGCCACCCTCGCGCAACCGCAATTCGCGGGTGGCGAGCGTGACGCCGACGGCCCGGCGGCCCTCGAAGAGGACGCGGTGGACTTGTGCCTTCGGGATCAGCGTCAGGTTCGGGCGGTGCAGCGCGGGCTCCAGAAAGGCGCGCGCGGCGCTGAACCGGCGGCCGACGCGCTGCGTGACCTGATATAGTCCGACGCCGTCCTGACCCGCGCCGTTGAAGTCGGGGTTGACCGGAATCTGGCATTCGGCCCCGGCGCGGACGAAGTCCCGGCTCAGCGGGTTCGGCTGCCGCAGGTTCGACACTGTCAGCGGGCCGCCTTGCCCGTGGTGATCGTCGGTGATCGCCCGGTTGTCCTCCATGTCCTTGAAGATCGCGCGCACCCGGGGCCAGTCCCAGTCCTCTCCTGCCGCCGCAGCCCAGTCGCGGTAATCCTGGGGATGGCCGCGCATGTAGATCATCGCGTTGATCGAGGACGACCCGCCCAGCACCCGCCCGCGCGGCCAGTAGAGGCGACGGTTCATGAGGTGCGGTTCGGGCTCGGTCTCGTACCCCCAGTTCAGCCAGCGCATCCGGGCCAGCGCGGCAAGCCCGAAGGGCATGTGGATCATCGGGTTGCGGTCGGGCGGTCCGGCCTCGACCAGGCAGACCCGGGTGGCGGGGTTCCCCGACAGGCGGTTGGCCATGACGCAACCGGCGGACCCTGCGCCGACGATGATGTAGTCGAAGTCGTTCACCCGAGCACCCGCTTCAACAGGTGCACCAGCCGCATGACGCGCGGTCCGTAGGGCGGAAACAGGATCGGCAGCAAGAGAAAGCGGTTCCGCATCACCGCGCGCTCGTGGCTGAAGGCGCGGAACCCCGCCTCCCCATGCGCGGCGCCGATGCCGGAGCTGTTCACCCCGCCGAAGGGCAGGTTCAGGTGGGTGTAGTGCACGAGCGTCAGGTTGACGCCCACCGCGCCCGAGGTGGTGCGACGGATGATTTCGTCCGCCCCTGCGGCATCGCGGACGAAGATGTACAAGGCCAGCGGCTTGTCGCCCGCGTTGATTGCGTCAATGACCGTCTCGATCCGATCATAGGTCAGGACCGGCAGGACGGGACCGAAGATTTCCTCCCGCGAAAGCCGCATGTCGGGTGTCGTGCCCTCGATCAGGTGTGGGCCGACCAACTGGCCCGATTGCCCGCCCGCAAGGACCGGGGTCGCGCCCTTGTCCATCGCATCGGCGATCAGGGCCGACAGGCGTGCCGCATGGGCGGGATTGACGATTCGGGTCAGATATGGGCTCGCCTCGGCTGTTCCGTAGGCGCGGGCGATCCTGGCGCGAAGCGCGGTCAGGAAGGCGCCCCTGACCGAGGCGTGGACATAGAGGTGATCGGGCGAGATGCAGTTCTGTCCGGCGTTCAGGAACTTGCCGAAGGTGATCCAGTCTGCCGCCTGTTTCAGGTCGGCGCCGGGTCCGACGATCACCGGCGACTTGCCGCCAAGCTCCAGCGTGACGGAGGTCAGGTTCCGCGCCGCCGCTGCCATGACGATTCTGCCCACCGCCGGGCTGCCGGTGAAGAAGATGTGGTCGAAGGGCAGGGCCAGAAGCTCCTCCGCCACGGCCTTGTCGCCTTCGACCACGGTCACAAGATCGGGCGGGAAAGTGTCGGCGATCATCCGGGCGATGAGTGCGCTTGAGGTCGGCGTCAGTTCCGACGGCTTCAGGATCGCCGCATTCCCGGCAGCAAGGCAGGAGGCCAGCGGCCCGAGCGCCAGGTGAAAGGGCAGGTTCCAGGGCGCGATGATCAGGCAGGTGCCGCGCGGCTGCGCCTCGATATGGGCCGAGGAGCCGAAAGTGGCCAGCGTCGGCCAAACCCGGCGGGGCTTCATCCAGCGGCGCAGGTGGCGGCGGGCGTGGCGGATTTCCTGCAAGGTGTTGAGGTAATCCATCAGGATCGCCTCGGCCTCGGGGCGGCCAAGGTCGGTGGCGAGGGCAGCAGTGATGGCGGCCTCGTTCCGCCGCACGACTTTGGCCAGCCGATCGAGCGCGGCGCGGCGTTCCGAAAGCCCAAAACCCGCGCGACGGGCGTCGTTCCCCGCCTTCATTGCGGTGAAAAGCGCGGCGATGTCCGGGCGCGGATTGTCCATGGCGCGACCTTAGCCGATCCGCGGGCCAAGCCCAGTGCGACGCAACGTCAGGGTCAGGCCAGTTCCGGCAGGAAGGCGGGGCAGGCGAGTTCCAGCCCCTCGGCGTAGATCACTTCCTCGTCGTCGAAGCGCAGGGTGAACAGCCGGGCGCTGCGATGGGTCTCGACGCAGATGAATTCGCCATCGGCCAGCCGGGCGGCGGGAATGGCCGCAACCGGCGCGCCGTACAGCGCCTCGGCCCGCCAGTCGCGGATGATCACCGGCTGGTCAGGCGACAGAAGCAGGTCCTGGTCGGGCCGGTCATGCCCCATGGTCGAAGCGCGGATCCGCACCAGCCTGACCATCTTGCGCACCGCGACCGACACCGAGACCAGCCGCCGCGCACCCGCCCGCGTCACGATGCGGTCGCCGGGCATCAGGTATTCGACGGGGAGCACGCCCTCCAGCGTCCGCACCCTGCTGCCCGCCAGCATCCCCGGCGCGGGTGGCAAACCGGCGCCCCCTAGCGTTCTGGAAAACGGCGCGTTGGCGTCCATTTCCGGTCCCTCAACATCTGTCCTGCCGTCACCTTCGCCAAGCTTTGTGGTCGGCTTTCGATGCGGGTTCGGTCATTTCGGGGCAGTTGTGGCCTGATCCCGCTTCGGTTGTGGCGCAAATGGGGCGGCGTTTTTCTCTCTCGCCCCTGGCGGTGTGCTTTGCTAGAAGACCGCCATGCGGGTGTGGCGAAACTGGTAGACGCACTGGATTTAGGTTCCAGCGCCGCAAGGCATGGGGGTTCAAGTCCCTTCACCCGCACCAGCGCCTGCCCGCGTCAGGGCTGGCGATTCCCCCTTACATCGGACGGAAGGCTTTGCTAGAAGGCCCGCGATCGCGCGCAGGGCCTTGGTCCTGTGCCGTTGACCTATTGCGCATCAGCGCCCGAGAGAAGCTAGGAAGGACGTCCCCCCATGCAGGTCACCGAGACCCTGAACGAAGGCCTCAAGCGCGGCTACACCATCACGGTGACGGCGGCCGAACTGGACGCGAAGGTCCAGGAAAAGCTGATCGAGGCGCAGCCCGAGGTCGAGATC
>NZ_JAEULP010000027.1 GCF_016792905.1 Tabrizicola sp. | reverse complement strand
GATACCAGCGGACGGTACGGCGCAGGCCTTCCTCCACCGTGACCGAAGGGCGCCAGCCAAGTTCGTCGCGGATGCGGGAGGGGTCGATGGCATAGCGGGCGTCGTGGCCGGGGCGGTCGGTGACGAAGGTGATCTGGTCGGCGTAGGGGGTGGCCTTGGGGGCCAGCTCGTCGAGGAGGGCGCAGATGGTGCGGACGAGGTCGATGTTCCGGCGTTCGTTCTCGCCGCCGATGTTGTAGCTGCGGCCGAGGGTGCCCTTTTCGAGGACGAGGAGGAGGGCGTCGGCGTGGTCCTCGACGTAGAGCCAGTCGCGGATGTTCTCGCCGGTGCCGTAGACCGGGATCGGACGCCCATGCAGCGCGTTCAGGATGACGACCGGGATCAGCTTTTCCGGGAAGTGGAAGGGGCCGTAGTTGTTGGAGCAGTTGGTGAGGACGGTGGGCAGGCCGTAGGTCTCGGCCCAGGCGCGGACCAGGTGGTCGGAGGCGGCTTTCGAAGCCGAATAGGGCGAGCGGGGATCGTAGGGGGTGTGTTCGGTGAACTGGCCGGTCGGGCCGAGGGAGCCGAAGACCTCATCGGTGGAGATGTGGTGGAAGCGGAAGCTGCCGGGCTTGCCCTGGCGGGTCCAGTGGGCGCGGGCGGCTTCCAGGAGGTTGAAGGTGCCGGTGATGTTGGTCTCGATGAAATCCGCCGGGCCGTCGATGGAGCGGTCGACATGGCTTTCGGCGGCGAGGTGCATCACGGCACCGGGGGCGTGGGTTGCGAAGATGCGGTCAAGGGTGGCGCGGTCGCGGATGTCGGCCTGTTCGAAGCTGTAGAGGTTGGAGTGGGTGACGGAGGCGACGTTCGCCGCGTTCGCGGCATAGGTCATGGCGTCGAGGTTGACGACCTCATGGCCGCGCGCGACGGCCAGGCGGACGACGGCGGAGCCGATGAACCCGCAGCCGCCGGTGACGAGGAGTTTCATTCGGTGGCCCCGTAGCGGAAGGGTTGGCCGATGTCGGCGAGGTAGGGGGCTTTGGCGTCCTTGTCGGAGAGGATGGGGAAGGCGGTGCCCCAGTCGATGCCGAGGCTCGGGTCGTCCCAGCGGACGGCGCCGTCGTTCTCGGGGCTGTAGAGGTCGGAGCATTTGTACTGGACCTCGGTATCGGCGGTGAGCGT
Source organism: Tabrizicola sp. (assembly GCF_016792905.1). GTDB lineage: Bacteria > Pseudomonadota > Alphaproteobacteria > Rhodobacterales > Rhodobacteraceae > Tabrizicola. The sequence goes on along the minus strand of NZ_JAEULP010000027.1, from coordinate 43,587 downwards.
CACGAAGCCGTGCAGGAAGCCCTTGGGGACGAAGAGTTGCCGCCCGTTGTCGGGGGTGAGTTCGACGGCGACATGGTTCCCGTAGGTCGGGGAGCCGGTGCGGATGTCGACGGCGACGTCAAGGATGGCGCCGCGCGAGCAGCGGACGAGCTTGTCCTGCGCGCGGGGGGGTGACTGGAAATGCAGGCCGCGGAGCGTGCCCCTGGCGGCGGAGAAGGAGTGGTTGTCCTGCACCCAGGGCAGGTCGAGCCCCGCGTCGGCCATGCGTTGCGCGTTCCAGGTCTCAGAAAACCAGCCCCGGGCGTCACCAAAGCGGCGGGGGGTGAGGATCAGGACGTCGGAAAGGGCGGTGGGGTCAATCTGCATCGGCAAAACTCGTCAGGACGGATGGGGCAGAGTTGCGTGGAGTTGACTGGCAATGCAAGCCGCGAAGGGCTGGAAACAGTCTGTTTGCGGGGTTTTGCCGCGTCGGGTCTTGGGCTATCAGGGGCCGATGACCAGGGGGAAAGGCGGGGAGATGACCCATCTGTGGGTGCGGGCGGAGCAGCGGCCGAACGAGGAGCGGGTGGGGATCACCCCGGAAGGTGCGGCGGCGCTGGTGAAGGCCGGCATCCGGGTGACGGTGGAGAGGTCGTCGGTCCGGGCGATCCCGCTGGACGGGTATCAGGCGGCAGGCTGCGAAATCGCGGCGGAGAATGCCTGGCCCGGGGCCCCGACAGATGCGATCATCTTCGGTCTGAAGGAGTTGCCCGAGGACGGGACGTCGCTCAGGCACCGGCACATCATGTTCGGGCATGCCTTCAAGGGCCAACCGGCGGGTCGGGAGTTGCTGAAGCGGTTCAAGGCCGGGGGCGGCACGCTTTACGACCTCGAGTATCTGGTGGGCGAGGACGGGCGGCGGGTGGCGGCCTTCGGCTATTGGGCGGGCTATGCCGGGGCGGCGGTTTCGTTGAAATGCTGGGCGGCGCAACAGCGGGGCAGGATTGCCGGGCCGGTGCGCAAAGTGGCGTCGAAGGAGGCCTTGCTGGGGGAGTTGGGGGAGGAGCTGGCGGGCCTTGCGCGTCCGCGGGCGATCATCATCGGGGCGTTGGGCCGGGTGGGCACGGGGGCTGCGGATCTGTGCACGGCGATGGGCGTCGGGGTGACGAAATGGGACATGGCCGAGACGGCAGGCGGCGGGCCGTTCCCCGAGGTCTTGCAGCACGAGATCTTCCTGAACTGTATCCTGGCGCGGCCCGGCTGTCCGGTGTTCGTGCCGGCGTCGGCGAAGACCGACCCAAGGAAGCTGACGGTGATCGGGGACATCGCCTGCGACCCGACCTCGGATTTCTCGCCGATCAAGGTTTATGACCGGGCGACGGATTGGGATGCCCCGGCGCTGCGGGTGCATGACGCGCCCCCGCTGGACGTGACGGCGATCGACAACCTGCCAAGCCTGATGCCGGTGGAATCGTCGGAGGACTATGCGGCGCAGCTGCTACCGTCGCTTCTGGCGCTGGATGCGCTGGACAATGGCGTCTGGGGGCGGGCGAAGGTGGAATTTGACAGGCACGTCGCGGGCGTGTGAGAGGGGACAAATTTCTTCGAGGAAATTTGCCAAGAATTTTCGAAAATTCTTGTCGCCGGGCGACAGGCGGAGGAGCTGAAAAATGACGATCCATTGGTGCGGCACGGGGCTGTCGTCGATTCCGGGCTTGCGGCGGCTGATCGAGGCGGGGCACGCCGTGACGGTCTGGAACCGCACGGTCGAGAAGGCCCGCGCCGAGGTCGGCGACCTGACACAGGACATCCGGGCCTTTTCGCTGGAGGCGCTGGCCGAGGCGTTGAAGCCGCATGACATCGCGGTGTCGATGCTGCCTGCGGACCAGCATGTCGGAATCGCCAGACTCTGCCTGGAGAAGGGGGCGAATTTCTGTTCGTCGTCCTACATCGCGCCGGAGATGCGGGCGCTGGACGAGGCGTTCCGCGAGGCGGGGCTGGTGTCGATCAACGAGGTCGGCCTGGACCCCGGCATTGATCACCTGATGGCGCATGACCTGGTGGCGCGGTATCGGGCGTCGAAGGCCTATCACAACGACAACGTGCTGAGCTTCACCAGCTATTGCGGCGGGGTGCCGAAGGTGGCGAACGCCTTCCGCTACAAGTTCAGCTGGGCCCCGGCGGGGGTGTTGAAGGCGCTGAAATCGCCCTCGCGCAGCTTGCGGCATTTCACCGAGCTGCGGGTGGCGCGGCCCTGGGATGCGATCAGCCGCTACGACGCGCCCTTGCCGGTGCCGGAGAGCTTTGAGGTCTATCCGAACCGCGACAGCTATCCGTTCATGGAGGAGTACCGCTTCGAAAAGCACTGGAAGGTCAAGGACTTCGTCCGGGGCACGATCCGGCTGAACGGCTGGGCCGATGCCTGGGCGCCGATCTTCCGCGAGATCGAGGGGCTGGAGGGGAAACCGGCAGCGGAGGTTGACGCGGCGCTGAATGCGCGGGCGGCAGAGTTGCTGCGTGACAATTCCTATGCCGAGGGCGAGCCGGACCGGGTGGTGCTGTTCGTGTCGCTGAAGGCGGAACGCGATGGAAAGCCGGTGTTCCACGAAACCTGGGCGATGGATGCCTGGGGCGACGTGCGCGGAACGGCGATGGGGCGGCTGGTCTCGGTGCCGGTGTCGCTGGCGATCGAGGCGGTGCTGAACCGCGAGATCCCGGCTGGGGTGCATGGCGCGCCGCATGATCCGAAGCTCCTGGCGCGCTGGCTGGATCAGGTCGGGCATCTGGCACAGGTGCTGCAACGGATCGACCATCTGGCCTGACGCAGCCCGTTTCGGGTGACAGGCGCTCCGCGCTGGCCTATCATCTGCCCTTACGACCCGGGACTACCGGGCAAACGAGCGAGGCAGGACGTGGGCCGCACAAGCAGCACGTCATGGAGATTTGACCGGCTGGCCGACAGGCTTGCCGTGATGGCGGCGCGGCGCGCGCGGCCAGCCGGGGGCTTCGTGTCGCAACCCGAGCCGCGGTCCATTGGCCTTTACACCCGGGGCAAGCAGCTGCTTTCAGGCAACATCCTCTTGGCCGGGCATCTGGCCGAGGCGCCGGGAGCGTCGCTCTGGGATATCTCCGCGCCGGAGCGGTTCGTGGCAGAGGCGCAAGGGTTCCGCTGGCTGGATGATCTGGCCGCGCTGGGCACGAAAGAGGCGCAGGGCCGGGCGCAGGACTGGACCTGGGGCTGGATTTCGCGCTTCGGCGGGGGCAAGGGGCCGGGCTGGACGCCGGACCTGACCGGACGGCGGATCATCCGCTGGGTGCATCATGCGTCGATCCTGATGCAAGCCCGAGACAAGGCGCAATCGGCGGCCTTCTATGCGGCGCTGTCGCGGCAGGCGAGCTATCTGGCGAAGCGCTGGCGCAGCGCGGCGGAGGGGTTGCCCAGGTTCGAGGCGCTGACCGGGCTGGTCTATGCCGGCATCTCGCTGATCGGGATGGAGGGGCTGGTGGCCCCGGCGTCGGCGGCGCTGGCCGCGGCCTGCGAGGCGGACATCGACGCCGAAGGCGGCATTCCGACGCGCAACCCGGAGGAGTTGCTGGAGGTGCTGACGCTGCTCACCTGGTCGGCGAGGGCGATGAGCGAGGCGAACCTGACGGTACCGCCGGCGCTGTCGGCGGCGATTACCCGGATCGCCCCGGCGCTGCGGGCCCTGCGGCATTCGGACGGCGAGCTTGCCCGGTTCCATGGCGGCGACAAGGGGGCGGAGGGGCGGCTGGATCAGGCGCTGGCGGCAGCGGGGGTGCGGGCGGGGGCGACGCCCGCCATCGCGATGGGCTATGCGCGGCTGCACGGCGGTCGGACCTCGGTCATCGTCGACGCCTCGGCCCCGCCGGGCGGACGGGCAGCGCGGACGGCCCATGCCTCGACCGGGGCTTTCGAGCTGTGTTCGGGGCGCCGGGCGCTGGTGGTGAACTGCGGTTCGGGCGCGGCCTTCGGGGCGGACTGGTGGCGGGCCTCGCGGGCGACGGCGTCGCATTCCGCGCTGGGCATGGAGGGGGTGTCGTCCTCGCGCCTTGGGGTTGCCGGTGAAGCGCTGGAGTACCGTGCGCAGGTCACGGCCTCGCGGCTGACGGTCGGGACCGAGGGGACCGACGTCTACCTGGCGCATGACGGCTGGCTGACCAGCCATGGGCTGACGGCAAGTCGCAGCCTGACGCTGGCGCATGACGGGCGGCGGCTGTCGGGGGTGGATGCGCTGACGGCGATGACCGGGGACGCGCGACGGCGGTTCGAGGATGTGATGACACAGACCGCGATGGCGGGCGCGCGCTTTGCGATCCGCTTCCACCTGCATCCGGAGGTCGACGCCACGCTGGACATGGGCGGTGCGGCGGTGTCGATGGCGCTGCGCAGTGGCGAGATCTGGATCCTGCGCTACACCGGGCAGGCGGAGTTGCGGCTGGAACCCTCGGCCTATCTGGAAGGCGGGCGGGTGAACCCCCGGCCATGCACGCAAATTGTGCTGCGGGGAGAGGCGCGGAGTTTCGAGACACGGATAGGCTGGACCTTGGCGAAGGCAAAGGATACTCCGCTGGCCATCCGGGACCTGGAGGGCGTGGACGCCTGAGGTTTCCGGGGCCACGAGCTACAGGGTTTGCCGCATGACCAACCTCGTCCCCATCGGCCGCGCGCTGATTTCCGTTTCCGACAAGACCGGGCTTCTGGACCTGGCGCGGGCCCTGGCCGGATACGGGGTGGAGCTGATCTCGACTGGCGGGACCAGCGGAATGCTGCGGGCGGCGGGGCTGAAGGTGCGGGACGTCAGCGACGTCACCGGCTTCCCCGAGATGATGGACGGGCGGGTCAAGACGCTGCATCCGAACGTGCATGGCGGGCTCTTGGCGCTGCGCGACGACGACGAGCATCTGGTGGCGATGGCGGCGCACGGGATCGAGCCGATCGACCTGCTGATCGTGAACCTTTACCCGTTCGAGCAGACGGTGGCTGCAGGCGCGGACCATGCGACCTGCATCGAGAACATCGACATCGGCGGCCCGGCGATGATCCGGGCGGCGGCGAAGAACCACCGCTTCGTGGCGGTGGTGACCGACCCGATGGATTACGACTGTCTCTTGGCGCAGCTGAAGGCCAATGACGGGGCGACGGGGATGGCGTTCCGGCAGAAGATGGCGCTGACCGCCTATGCGCGGACGGCGGCCTATGACACGGCGGTTTCCACCTGGCTGGCGGAGGAGATCGGGCAGGCGACCCCGCGCTATCGCAGCTTTGCGGGCAAGCTGGCGCAGCCCCTGCGCTATGGCGAGAACCCGCATCAGGCGGCGGCGTTCTATGTCGACGGGACGCGGCGTCCGGGGGTGGCGACGGCGCGGCAGTGGCAGGGCAAAGAGCTGAGCTACAACAACATCAACGACACCGACGCGGCTTTCGAGCTGGTGGCGGAGTTCTCGGGCGGGGCCCCGGCCTGCGCGATCATCAAGCATGCGAACCCCTGTGGGGTGGCGACGGCATCGACGCTGACCGAAGCCTACCAGCGCGCCTATCAATGTGACCAGACCTCGGCCTTCGGCGGGATCGTGGCGTTGAACCAGGTCCTGGACGGGGCGACGGCGGAGGAGATCGTCAAGATCTTCACCGAGGTGGTGATTGCCCCCGACGCGACCGAGGAAGCGCGGGCGGTGTTTGCGGGCAAGAAGAACCTGCGGCTCCTGACCACGGGCGCGCTGCCGGATCCGAAGGCGAAGGGGCTGGCCTTCAAGCAGGTGGCGGGGGGCTTCCTGGTGCAGGACCGGGACGCGGGGCATGTCGCGGCTTCGGACCTGAAGGTGGTGACGAAGCGGGCGCCTTCGGACAAGGAACTCACCGACCTGATGTTCGCCTGGACCGTGGCGAAGCATGTGAAGTCGAACGCGATCATCTACGTGAAGGATGGCGCGACCGTGGGCGTGGGCGCCGGGCAGATGAGCCGGGTGGACAGCACCCGCATCGCGGCGCGGAAGGCCCTGGACATGGCAGAGGCGCTTGGGTTGGCGGGACCGCTGACCAGAGGCGCGGTCGTGGCGTCGGATGCGTTCTTTCCGTTTGCCGACGGGCTGATCACGGCGGCCGAGGCCGGGGCGACGGCGATCATCCAGCCGGGCGGCTCGATGCGCGATGACGAGGTGATCGCCGCGGCGGATGCGCGGGGGCTTGCCATGGTCTTCACCGGCCAGCGGCATTTCCGGCACTGAGATGCGGCGGTTCTGGATCACGGCGGCTGTGACCTTCGGCATCGACCAGCTGACAAAGCTGGGCGTGGTGCAGGGACTGGGCCTGGTGCAGCGGGGCGAGATCGACGTGCTGCCGCCGTATCTTACCTTCCGCATGGCCTGGAACTACGGGATCAACTTCGGCCTTCTGTCCCACGGCTCCGACCTTGCGCGCTGGGGGCTGGTGGCGGTGGCGCTGGTCATCTCGGCCTGGGTGATCTGGTGGATGCGGCGCGAGCGGGGCAACTGGAAGGCGGAGATGGCGGGCGGCCTGCTGGTGGGGGGTGCGCTGGGCAACGTGGTCGACCGAATCGCCTATGGCGCGGTGGCGGATTTCCTGAACATGTCCTGCTGCGGCATCGAGAACCCCTATGCCTTCAACGTTGCCGACATCGCGATCTTCGCGGGGGCGCTGGGACTGGTGATCTTTGCCGGGGGGCAGGCGAAGGGTGGAAAACCCGCCCGCCGCCGTCGCTAATCACCCGTGACGCCCGCGTTGCTTTAGGCTAAGACGGGGAAAAGTCGGTTCGGAGGCAGGAATGCGGGCAGCGAAAGGCAGGGCGGTCATCGCGGTTGCGACGATGGTCACGCTTGCGGCCTGTGGCGGCGGCGGTGATCCGAAGCTGATGAACCTGCGGGCGGGTTCCGGCCCGGACGAATTTGCCATCGTGCCGCCGAAACCCCTGGAAATGCCGGAAAACCTGAGCGACCTGCCGGAGCCGACGCCCGGCGGCTTCAACCGCACCGACCAGAACCCCGAGGCGGATGCGGCGGTGGCACTGGGCGGCAAGCCTTCGGCGGCGGGGGGCATTCCGGCAGGGGATTCCGCGCTTTACGCCCATGCCGCGCGCTTCGGGGTCGATGGCGGCATTCGTGCCACGCTCGCCTCGGAAGACCTGGAGTGGCGGCGCGACAACAACGGCCGTCCACTGGAGCGGCTGTTCAACGTCAACGTCTACTATCGGGCCTACAGCAAGCAGCGGCTGGACCAGCAGGCCGAACTGGCCCGCTGGCGCAAGCTGGGCGTCCGCACCTCCTCGGCGCCGCCGCGCAAGGTGGGCGAAGAGTAACAAGCGCGTGGCCCCGGCTTGATTGTCCGGCCGCCACGCCGCAGTTTCCCCGAAGACCCGAACTGGAGAAGCCGATGCTCGGACGACTTGGCGCTGGCGCAGCCGCCCTGCTGACCCTTGCCCTGCCCGCCGCCGCGCTTGCCGACGAGCCGGTCACGACCTTCACCCTGGACAACGGGCTGAACGTGGTGGTGATCGAGGATCACCGCGCGCCGGTGGTGGTGCAGATGATCTGGTACCGGGTGGGCGCTGCGGATGAACCGGCGGGCCATTCCGGCATCGCGCATTTCCTGGAACACCTGATGTTCAAGGGCACCGACAAGGTCGGGCCGAACCAGTTCTCGGGCATCGTCGAGGCGCAGGGGGGCGACGACAACGCGTTCACCTCCTGGGACTACACCGCCTATTTCCAGCGCATTGCCGCCGACCGGCTGGATCTGGTGATGGAAATGGAGGCCGACCGGATGCGCAATCTGCGCCTGACGGAAGAGGATGTGACGACAGAGCGGCAGGTCATCCTTGAGGAGCGCGCACAACGGACGGACAGCGACCCCGGCACGCTGCTCATGGAACAGATGCGGGCGGCACAGTATCTGAACAGCCCCTACGGCGTTCCGGTCATCGGCTGGCGGCACGAGATGGCGGACCTTTCGCGCGAGGATGCGCTGTCCTACTACAAGCGGTTCTATGCGCCGAACAACGCGACGCTGGTGATCGCTGGCGACGTGACGCCGGACAAGGTGAAGGTGCTGGCGGAAGAATACTACGGGCCGCTGGAGCCTTCCGACGGGATTGTTCCGCGCGAACGGGCGCAGGAACCGCCGCAACTGGCGGAGCGTCGGCTGGTTCTTGAAGACGAGCGGGTGTCGGAGCCCTATGTCTTCCGCACCTACCTTGCGCCGGAGCGTGACCCCGGCAACCAGAAGGAGGCCGCGGCCCTGACCGTGCTGGCCGAGCTTCTGGGCGGGAACGGGCAGACCTCGGTTCTGGCGCGGGCGTTGCAGTTCGACCGGAAGGTGGCGGTCTATACCTCGGCCTACTACGACGGGACCTCGATCGACGATGCGACCTTCGGGCTGATGGTGATGCCCGCGCCGGATGTGAGCCTGGCCGATGCCGAGGCCGAGCTGGACAAGGTTCTGGACGACTTCCTGAAGAACGGCCCCGACCCGGCAGCGCTGGAGCGGATCCGCACCCAGGTCCGGGCGGGAGAGATCTATGCGCGCGACAACGTGGAGAGCCTGGCGAACCGCTATGGGCAGGAGTTGAGCGTGGGCCTGACGATGACGGATATCGAGGGCTGGGACGAGGCGCTGGCCGCCGTGACGGCCGAGGATGTCATGGCGGTGGCGCACAAGGTGCTGGACCGGAAGGACGCCGTCACCGGATGGCTGACCAAGCCTGCGGCAGAGGGGGAGGCCACGCCATGATCCGCACCGTTTTCGCCGCTGTCCTGCTCTTGGCCGCGCCGGCGCGGGCCGAGGTCCCGATCCAGGAAGTGACCTCTCCGGGCGGGATCACCGCCTGGCTGGTCGAGGATCACAACATCCCCTTCACCGCGCTGGAGATCCAGTTCAAGGGCGGCTCGTCGCTGGAGGCGCCGGACAAACGCGGGGTGGTCAACCTGATGACCGCAACGCTGGAGGAGGGCGCGGGGACGCTGGACAGCAAGGCCTTTGCCGAGGCCCGCGATGCGCTGGCGGCGAACATCAGCTTTGACTCCGGGGCGGATTCGGTGGGCGTGTCGGCGAAGTTCCTGACCGAGAACCGCGACCAGGTCATCGACCTTCTGCATGATGCGCTGGTGAACCCGCGCTTCGACCAGGACGCGGTGGACCGGGTGCGCGAACAGGTGCTGTCGAACCTGCGGGCGAACGAGAAGGATCCGGGCACGATCGCCTCGGAACGGTTCGATGCGCTGGCCTTCGGCGATCATCCCTATGGCTCGACCGGGGACGGGACGATCGCCACGGTGACGGCGCTGACCCGCGACGACGTGCTGGCCGCGCACAAGGGGGCGCTGGCGCGCGACCGGGTCTTTGTCGCCGCGGCAGGGGACATCACGGCAGAGGAACTGGGCAAGCTGCTGGACCGGCTTCTGGGCGACCTGCCCGCGACCGGCGCGCCGCAGCCGGGCGCGGCGGAGTGGAAGCTGCCGCCGGGGGTGACGGTGGTGGACTTCCCGACGCCGCAGTCGACGGTCTTTTTCGGCGAACTGGGCATTCCGCGCGATGATCCGGATTTCTTCCCGGCCTTCGTCCTGAACGAGGTGATCGGCGGCGGTCGCTTCACCGCGCGGCTGATGACCGAGGTGCGCGAAAAGCGCGGGCTGACCTACGGGATCGGCACCTACCTGGTGAACATGGAACATGCCGACATGCTGCTTGGACAGTTCTCGGCCTCGAATGACAAGGTGGCCGAGGCGATCAAGGTGGTGAAAGACCAGTGGGGGAAGATCGTCACCGAGGGCGTGACGCCGGAAGAGCTGGAGGCGACGAAGACCTATCTGACCGGGTCCTACCCGCTGCGGTTCGACGGCAACGGGCCGATTGCCAGCATCCTGGTCGGGATGCAGATGGACGGGATGCCCATCGACTATGCCACCACGCGGAACGCCAGGATCGAGGCGGTGACGATGGAAGACATCAAGCGCGTCGCGGCCCGGCTGATCAGACCCGAGGCGTTGCAATTCGTGGTGGTGGGCCAGCCCGAGGGAATGTGAGCCCGGGCTCGCATTTTGGCGGAAGTCCGGCAGGGGGCCGGGGATGCGGGGCAAACAACCCCCTTTCCCCATCCTGACCCATGGTCTACCAATTCGGCATGACCTGGACGATCCCGAACACGCTGACCGTGCTTCGTCTGCTCGCCGCGCCGGGCGTGGCGATCATGTTCCTGTATTTCCACCGTCCCTGGGCCGACTGGCTGGCACTGACGCTGTTCGTGGGGGCGGCGATCACCGACTGGTTCGACGGCTATCTCGCGCGGCTCTGGAAGCAGGAGTCGAAGTTCGGTGCGATGCTGGACCCGATTGCCGACAAGGCGATGGTGGTGATCGCGATCATGGTGATCACCGGTTACAACGGGATGAACCCCTGGCTGATCCTTCCGGCGACCCTGATCCTGTTCCGCGAGGTCTTCGTGGGGGGACTGCGGGAATACCTGGGGCAGAAGAGCGGGATGTTGAAGGTCACGAAGCTGGCGAAGTGGAAGACCACGGCGCAGATGATCGCCATCGCGGTGCTGTTCCTGGGGACCGGGCTGGAATACCTGAACGGGGTCGCCATGCAGGGGATGACGCCGGAGCAGTATGCCGAGGCGGTGTCGGCGGGGACCGCCGATCCGATCCGCGCCTGCGGCAAGCGGGACTGCGCGTCCTATGCGAACCTGGTGGGTTTCTGGCTCATGTGGATCGCGGCCCTGCTGACGGTGGTCACGGGCTGGGAGTATTTCTCGAAATCGTTGCCGTTCCTGCGGGAAGACAAGTGATCGACGTGCTGTATTTCGCCTGGGTCCGGGAACGGATCGGGCTGCCGCGTGAGCGGATCGAGACCGGGGCCGAGACGGTGGCCGGGCTGGTCGACGAACTGCGGGCCAAGGAAGAGCGGTATGCGGCGGCCTTTGCCGACCTTTCGTCGCTGCGGGTGGCGCTGGACCAGGAGTTGGCCGATTTCAATGCACCGCTGGCGGGGGTGAGGGAGGTTGCCTTCTTTCCGCCGATGACCGGCGGATGAAGGGTGGGGGCCGAGATGCGGGTCGCAGTCCAGTCTGCCGCGTTCGACCTCGGGGCCGAGGTTGCAGCCTTCACTGCGGGGGTCCGCGGCGCGGGGGCGGTGGTCAGTTTCACCGGACTGGTACGCGACGAGGGGGGAAAACTCTCGGCGATGGAGATCGAACACTACCCCGGCATGACGGAGAAGGCGATTTCGGGGATGGTCGGGGAGGCCATCCAGCGCTGGTCGCTGGCAGATGCGCTGGTGATCCACCGGCATGGCAGGCTGGCCCCGGGGGAGGCGATCATGATGGTCGCGACGGCGGCGGCGCACCGCGGGGATGCCTTCAGCGCGGCGGAGTTCCTGATGGACTACCTGAAATCACGGGCTCCGTTCTGGAAGAAGGAGATCGGAGCCGGTGGAGCCGACTGGGTGGCTGCGAAGGATTCGGATGAGGATGCGTTGAAGCGGTGGTGATGTCCACGGTGGACAAATCTGGAATTTATTGAAACTTCAATGGATTGACTGCGGGCGTTTAGCATCTGTTAAGGAATGGCGGTGTGGCGGATCACGCTGGTACCTCCTCCAGCCGCAGCCCCGGCCTGAGCGCGATGTCGGCGAGGGTGGAGCGGTCGAGATCGGCCAGGAAGGCCGCCTCGGCGGTGCGGAGCCGGTTTTTCAGGCGGCAGTGCCCGTCGATCGTGCAATCGCCGCCGGGGCCCGCAAAGCATTCGACCAGCGGCTGGTCGTCTTCCAGCAGGCGGATCACCTGGCCCAGGCGGATGTCGGATGCCGGACGGGACAGCATCGCCCCGCCGCCTCCGCCGCGCCGGGTGGTCACATAGCCTGCCCGGGCAAGCTTCTGGATGATCTTGGTCAGGTGGTGGCGGGACAGGCCGAACTCCGCGGCCAGTTCGGCGGTGGAGAAGCCGCGGTCGGGCGCTCCCGCCATCCGCATCAGCATCCGCAGCCCGTAATCGGTGAAGGAGGTTAGGCGCATGTCGGGGTCTGCCTTCTTGAATAAGTATTGCAAATACCAATTAACAGGGCTAGAGGGGAATGCAAGCAGATCGGTCCCCTTGCCATGTCCTTGTCCCCGCCGCCGATGGCCTCCGCCCGCCCCGAGATCACCGCCGCGCTGATGGCCGAGACCGGGCTGGACGAGCACATCCTGCGCAACCTGGTGCATCGCTTCTACGACAGGGTCCGCGCCGATGCGGTGCTGGGGCCGGTCTTTGCCGAGCGCATCGCCGACTGGACGCCGCACCTGGAGCGGATGGTGGCCTTCTGGTCCTCGGTCGCGCTGATGACCGGGCAGTATCACGGGGCGCCGATGCCCGCCCATGCGGAGCTTCCGGTGACCTGGGCGCATTTCGACCGCTGGCTGGCACTGTTTCGCGCGACTGCCGAGGAGGTCTGCCCGCCCGCAGGCGCGGCGCTGGTGATCGACCGCGCCGGACGCATCGCGCGGTCTTTGCACATGGCGGTCGAGGATACTGCGCGCGCCGCAGGAAAAGCGCCCTCGCTGCAACGATGATGAGGAGAAGAGGATGACCGACACCGCGCCAATCGACGACCCCGTCGCCCTGACCCGGCATATCGAGGCCAGCTTCCACGCCCGCCACCGCGCGCAACTGCCGGAACTTGCCGCGATGGCCGAGAGGGTCGAGCATGTGCATTTCGGCGACGAGAATGTGCCCGAGGGCCTGTCCGCCCTGCTGCGCCGGATGATCGGGGCGCTGGAGGTGCATATGAAGAAGGAGGAGTTGATCCTGTTCCCCGCGATCCGCCGGGGCGGCGGGCCGGGGATCGACGGCCCCATCGCCGTGATGCGCGCCGACCATGACGACCACGACCGGGAAGTCGCCGAAATCCGCCGCCTGACCGGGGGACTTGCCGTGCCGGAGGGCGCCTGCCGGACCTGGACGGCGCTTTATGCCGGGCTGGGCGCGTTCCTCGACGACCTGGCCGAACATATCCGGCTGGAGAACGAGGTGCTATTCCCGCCGTTCGAAACCGAGGCGGCCCGTGCCTGACCCGGTGCCGCCGCGCCCGGCGGTTCCCGACGACCCGGTGGACCGGATCCGCGTCAAGCGCATCTACCGGGCGGCGCGGGTGTCGGATGGCAGGCGGGTGCTGGTCGACCGGCTGTGGCCGCGTGGCGTAGCCAGGGATCGTGCCCGGCTGGACAGCTGGGCCAGGGACCTTGCGCCGAGCGATGCGCTGCGGCGCTGGTATCATGCCGAGCCCGACCACTGGGAGGAGTTCGTGACCCGCTATCGCGCCGAGCTTGCCGCCAGGCCCGAACTGGTGCGCGCGCTTGCCGCGCTTGCTTCGGAGGGCGTGGTCACGCTCTTGTTTGCCTCGAAGGAGGAGGAGCGGAACAACGCGACGGTGTTGCGCGACTGCCTGCGCGAGGAGATCGCCAGGGGACGGGGCGCGGCCTGACCGGGTGGATCAGGCCGGACGGTCGCCAGGGCCGACCGCGAGCACGGTCAGGTCGCGGCATTCGCCGCCGCGGGTCTCCCACTGGAAGCGCGCCCCGGCCTTGAGCCCGAGGAGGGCCACCCCGATCGGCGTCAGGACCGAGGCGCGGCCGGCGTCGATGTCGGCCTGTTCGGGCCAGACCAGCGTGGCGGTCTGCTCATGCCCCGTGGTTTCATCGCGCCAGGTGATGCGGCTGCCGATGCCGACCACGTCGGCGGGGATGCGGGCGGCGGGCAGGATGCGGGCGCGAGACAGTTCTTCGAGCAGCCGGTCGGCCAGCGCGGGCATCCGCGCCGACGCGCCTTCGACCAGCGCTTCGAGATGGTCGACGGTTTCCTGCGCGATGGTGATCTGCGGACGATGGGCCTTGGACATGCAGGATGCTCCTGTGGGGGCCGGGCCGGGCCCGGGAAATCTGGAAGGGAAGTGGGTTCAGGTGTCCCCGGGCGCAGGGTCAGGCCAGCCGCGCCAGCGCCCGGGGTAAGGCGCTGCCGTGCGGAAAACCGGCCATCGTCCGGTCTCTGAAGCTGGCGAAAATCCTGATCATGCGGGCAGGATAGGATGGCTGCGCGCCAAGGTCCATGCCGGTCATGCTTCCCCTTCCAGCAGCAGCCCCATGATCTGAGCGCCCAGGGCGAGGTCGGAAACCTGTCCGAAGTGCCGGGCGCGCATCTGGCCCGCACGGTCGAAGAGGACAAGCGTCGGCGTTCCCTCCAGCTGCCATTCGGCCATGGTCCGGGGCATCGGGCCCGTGCTGCCGGGCTGGTCCACGGCAACGGGAAAGCGGATGCGGTATTCGTGCAGGAAGGCGCGAAGCGCGACGGTGGTCATGGCCGCATGATGTTCGAACACCGAATGCAGGCCGACGACGGCAAGCTTGTCCGCGGGGAAGGTGCTGGCCAGACGCCCGGCCTGCGGCAGGCCATGGCTGACGCAGCCGGGACAGAGCATCTGGAACACCTCGACCGCCAGGACCCTGCCGCGGAAGGAGTCGAGTGACATCGGCTGATCGGTGTTGAGCCATTCCTGGACGTGAAGTTCGGTCATGTCGTTCTTCAGGGCGTGCTGTCGGTCGGCAAAGGTTAGGACCGCCGGAAACTGCCCGTCAAGCGGCGGCGGCGGTGATCCTGCTGCCGAAGGCGTGACCCGACGTATCAGCCCCTGCCGAAGCGCGACTGCCAGCTGGGTTGCAGGTCGCCGGGTTCGGAGCGCGCCAGCCAGACCGCCCGGGCGATGGCGCGGGCAAGGCAGGTGGCGGCGGCGTGGCCAAGCTGGAAACTGTCGGTCAGCGGGTCTTGCAGCGGCTTTGCCCCGGTCGCCACGCTGAACACGAGATCGCCGTCGAGGGGCGTGTGCGAGGGGACGAGGGCGCGGGCCATGCCGTCATGCGCGGCCACGGCCATGCGCTGCGCCTGGGCCTTCGTCAACGTCGCGTCGGTGGCGACGATGGCGATGGTGGTGGCCTCGCCCAGCCGCTTGCGGGGGAGGGGGGCGTCCTGCGGGGCGATCGGTGCGGGGCCGAGTCCGCCGAATTCGGCCTCCTCCTCCCACGGCGCGGCCCAGAAATGCGGGGTCTCGCCGACGGTGGCCTGGCCGAGGGCGTTGACGACGACCAGCGCGCCGACCGTCAGGCCGGAGGGCAGGACGCAGGAGGCGGAGCCGAGCCCGCCTTTCAGGGTGCCGGTCATGGCGCCGAAGCCTGCGCCTGCGGTGCCCAGAGCGAAGTCCGGGGCGGCAGTGTCGAAGGCACGGCGGCCGAGGGCGGGATAGGGGCTCTGCGTCCAGTCCTTGTCGCCGCCGTTCAGGAGGTCGAAGACGATGGCTCCGGGCACGATGGGGACGCGGACGGGGCCGACGGCGAACCCCCTGCCCGCGTCGCGCAGGCCCTGCATCACGCCCTGCCCGGCGTCGAGGCCGAAGGCGGAACCTCCTGCCAGGAAGAGGGCATCCACGTCCTGCACCATGCGGTCGGGGGCGAGGAGGTCGGTCTCGCGCGTGCCGGGAGAGCCGCCCATGACATGCACGGCTGCGACGAAGGGGCGGTCGGCGGTGAGGACGGTGACGCCGGAGCGCAGGCTCGCGTCCTCGGCATTGCCGACGCGGAGGCCGGGGACATCGGTGATCTGGTTCTTCGGGCCGGGGCGCATCAGATGCGGGTCTTGGTCGCGGCGGTTGCGGGGTCGCCGGTGTTGGGGGTGCCTGCGGGCTCGATCAGGAGGAGGTGGGTTTCGACAGTCGAACGGGGGCGGTGCTGCATGCCCTTCGGGACCACGAAGACCTCGCCGGGGGTCAGGGTCACGGCGCCGTCGGGGAGGTCGATCGCCAGTTCGCCGGACAGGACCATGAAGAAATCGTCGGTTTCGGGATGGTCGTGCCAGATGAACTCGCCCAGAACTTTCACCACCATCAGGTCATGGCCGTTGAAGCTGCCGACGATCTTTGGCGACCAGTGCGCGTCAAGCTGAGCAAGCTTTTCGGCAAGGTTGATGGGTTTCATCGGCTGCCCCCCGGTTTCGGACGGGCCAAGTGTGGCAGAAGGCTCGGGATTGGAAAGGGGCTCGTCGCGCGACTCCGTCACTCGTCGCGGGTTGGCGACGAGTGACGAAGGCATCGAGGAGCGGGCGTTCAGAAGTCGAAGATGTCGCTCAGGAAGCTTTCACGGCGCTTCTTCTTGTAGCCGTGGCGGTAGTCGTCATCGTCATCATCGCGGCGACGGCGGTCGTCCTCGCGATACGGGGTGCGGGGTTCGGGCTGGTAGACCGGGGCCGCATGCTGGGGGGCGTGGCTCTGCACCGCCTGCTGCGGGGTCGGCGCGGGGGCGGCTGCGGGGCCGCCGAGGGAGCGTTCGATGATCTTGTCCAGTTCGCCCCGGTCCAGCCAGACGCCGCGGCATTTCGGGCAATAGTCGATCTCGACCCCGCCACGGTCGGCCATCACCAAGGTTTCGTTGTCTACCGGACAGCGCATCTGCATCTCCATTCCATGTGTCAGGTCGTTACATGGGGTCGCAAACGCACCTCGCAAGGGTCGTTTCGTGTCTTGCGCGAAATGTCGCGACGGCGCATGGAAGGGGGGAGCCGTGGCGATGGCGTCGCCGCAGGGGTGTTGACCCCGACGCTTGTGGGGGAACCCGCTTCCGTCCTGTACGCCGGGACCTTTCGGGGTCTCGTGGCGCACATGCCCGACCCCTGCACATGAGGTCTGGAAATGTCGTTGAACCGTCCCGAGATGTACCGCTTTCACAATGGCGGCAAGAAGGACACGCTGCCCTTCGCCGATCAGGAATACCATGATCGCCTCGAAGGCCTGCGCGAGATCATGGAGATGCACGAGTTGGACGCTGTGGTGCTGACCAGCATGCACAACGTCGCCTATTATTCGGGCTTCCTCTATTGCAGCTTCGGGCGTCCCTATGCCTGCGTGGTGACGAAGACCGAATGCGTCACGATCAGCGCGGGGATCGATGCGGGCCAGCCCTGGCGGCGGTCGATTGCCGACAATATCACCTATACCGACTGGCAGCGGGACAACATGTGGCGGGCGGTAGCCTCGGTGACGGGGACGGGCAAGGCGGTGGGCTGCGAGGCCGACCATCTGACGATGGAGCGGGCGGAGAAGTTCAACACTTTCCTGAAGCTGAAGCGGGGGATGGATATTGCGCCCGCGACGATGCACCAGCGGATGATGAAGTCCCCGGCCGAGATCGCGCTGATCAAGCACGGGGCGAATGTGGCCGACGTGGGCGGCTATGCGATCCGCGAGGCGATTGCGGTGGGAGCTACGGAGCTGGAGATCAGCATTGCCGGGCGGGACGCGATGGAGCGGGAGATCGCCAAGCGCTTCCCGGATGCGGAGTATCGCGACACCTGGGTCTGGTTCCAGTCGGGGATCAACACCGACGGGGCGCACAACCCGGTGACGAACCGAAAGCTTCGCCACGGCGATATCCTGAGCCTCAACTGCTTCCCGATGATCAGCGGCTATTACACGGCGCTGGAGCGGACGCTGTTCGTGGGCGAGGTGGACGATGCCAGCATGAAGGTCTGGCAGACGAACATCGACAGCCATGAATACGGGATGAAGCTGTTGAAGCCGGGGGCGTCCTGCGCCGAGATCACCATGAAGATCAACGAGTTCCTGGCGGAGCGGCAGATGCTGCAATACCGGACCTTCGGCTATGGGCATTCGTTCGGGGTGCTGTCGCACTACTATGGCCGCGAGGCGGCGCTGGAGCTGCGCGAGGATATCGACACGGTGCTGGAGCCGGGGATGGTGATCTCGATGGAGCCGATGCTGACGATCCCGGAAGGAATGCCGGGAGCGGGGGGCTACCGCGAGCATGACATCTTTGTCGTGACCGAGGATGAGCCCGAGGACATCACGCATTACCCCTACGGGCCTGCGTTCAACGTGGTGGGCTGAGGCGTCGGGCCGGGGGATCCCCCGGCCCTCTTGCTCAGGCGCGTTTGACGACGCGGATCAGGAACAGCAGGATGACCGCACCGACGGTGGCCGCGATGATCGAGCCGAGGAGGCCGCCGCCGAGCGACAGGCCGATGCGCGGGAACAGGAAGCCCGCGATCAGCGCGCCGACGATGCCGACGACGATGTTGCCGACCAGGCCGAAGCCGTAGCCGTCGACGATCTGCCCGGCAAGCCAGCCCGCGACGGCGCCGATGATGAGAATGACAAGAAGTGCGGTGAGTTCCATTCGGTCCCTTTCCGCCCCCGAAACGGGGGTCCCACGCGGAATGCGTATGTCGTAACGCGGGATTGGGGCTTCGGTTCCCAATTTGCGGTCGACGGCGCGGTGGCCGCCGGTTGCGCAGGGATCGCGACCGGACCGCGATGAACTGAGGAAATCGAACCTTTGCCGCGGATTCCTGCCGGAATCGGCGCCCAAGGGAGCTATGGCCGCGAAGATTCGGAAAAACCTGCGAATTTAGGCTTGACGGATGCCCGCCCGCGTGGCGCAAGGTGGCCGAAGCTGCCCTAACCCCGAGTCTGCCAAGTGACCCACTCCCTTGCCCGGATCGTCGCGATCCTTGCCCTTCCCTTGCTTGCCGCCTGCGCAGGCACCGCGAAACAGAAAGCGCCGGATGTCGTGCCCGGATACGAGGGGGTGCAGGACGGGGAGTTCTTCATCGAACCGGTGCCCGCGAATTACCTGCAGGACGGGAACATCCGGACCGAGGTGGCCTACGACGGGCCGGAAGCCCCCGGAACGGTGGTGGTCGATACCTTTGCCCGCAAGCTTTACCTGGTGAACGAGGGCGGCACGGCGACACGCTATCCCATCGCGGTGGGCCGGGAAGGGCTGTCGTTCCGTGGTCAGGGCAATGTCGGGCGCAAGGCGGAATGGCCGTCGTGGCAGCCGACGGCGAACATGGTCCGCACCCGGCCCGACCTCTATGCGGCCTATGCGGGCGGCTTGCCGGGCGGCTTGATGAACCCCTTGGGCGCGCGGGCGTTGTACCTGTACCGCGGCGGGCGCGATTCGATGTTCCGCATTCATGGCACGTCGGACGCGGCCTCGGTCGGCCACGCGACGAGCGCGGGCTGCATCCGGCTGTTCAACCAGGATGCCATCGACCTGTACAACAAGGTGCCGAACGGGACCCGGGTGAAGGTGCGGACGGAGGCGGAAAGCCTGGCGCTGGAAGGGCCACAGATGCTGAACGCCTGGGGCCACATGGTCCCGGATACCCCGGAGAACGTGGCCAAGAAGGAGAAGGACGAGGCGGTGCTGGCCAAGCAGGAGGCCCGCGACAAGGCCGCTGCCGAAAAGGCCGAGAAGAAGCGCCTCGCCGCCTGCGCCCGTCGGGGCATTCCGGACAATGAATGCGCCCCGCCGGAAGGCGTGGCGACCGTCTCGGTGGGTACCTCCGACGCCGGCTAAAGCCGGATGACGTAGTCCTTGAGGGTGGTCTGCACGACCTCCCACGTCCCTTCGAAGCCCGGCCGGATGATCAGGCTGTCGCCCGGGTGCAACTGGGTGACGCTGCCATCGGCCCCGGTGAGCAGGGAATAGCCTGACAGGATGCGGAAATATTCCCATTCGGAATAGCTCACGCGCCACTTGCCGGGGGTGGACTGCCAAAGGCCGCAGTAGAGGCCGTCGCGGTCTTCGAGGTTCCAGGTGCTGTGCACAGGATCGCCCGAGATCACCTTGGCCGGATCGGGGCGGGTGACATCGGGCGCGGTGCCGTCGCGGCTGACGCGCTGGATCAGGGTCATGGGTTTCTCCTTTGCGGGCATTCAGGACGCGGGCGCGCCTGGGGTCAACCCCGTGACGCTGCGGTCGGCGGTGCTGCGCTGCGGCGCAAATTTGTTGCGGACCCGTTTCGGTTGTGCCCATATGGCGGGCAGATTGCGAAAGCGCCCCCTGCCGCTGCGAGGCCCCTGATGAGTGCGACTTCCCCGGTCCGGCCCGTGCTTCCCCCCGATATCCGCGCCCGGAAGGGCGGTACGCCGCTGGTGGTGCTGACCGCCTATTCGACTCCGGTCGCGCGGCTTGTCGATGCGCATTGCGACATTGTGCTGGTCGGGGATTCGGTGGGGATGGTGATCCACGGGTTGCCGTCCACGCTGGGCGTGACGATGGAGATGATGATCCTGCATGGCCGCGCGGTGGTGCGGGGGGCGCAAAAGGCGATGCCGGTGATCGACATGCCGTTCGGGTCCTATGAGGAGGGGCCGAAACAGGCGTTTCGCAATGCCGCGCGGTTGATGGCCGAGACGGGCGCCCCGGCGGTAAAGCTGGAGGGCGGGCAGCATATGGCAGAGACGATCGCCTTCCTGACCGCGCGGGGTGTGCCGGTGATGGCGCATGTGGGCCTGACGCCGCAGTCGGTGAACACGCTCGGCGGCTACAAGGTGGTGGGCCGGGCGGAGGAGGCCGAGAAGGTGATGGCCGATGCCCGGGCGGTCGAGGGCGCGGGGGCCTTCTCGGTGGTGCTGGAGAAGGTGCCGGAGGGGCTGGCTTCGCGGATCACGCAGGCGCTGACGATTCCGACCATCGGGATTGGTGCGGGGGTCCGGTGTGACGGGCAGGTGCTGGTGGTGGATGACATGCTGGGCCTGTTCACCGACTTCCGGCCCAAGTTCGTGAAGCGCTATGCCGAGCTTGGCAAGGCGGCGGACGAGGCGATTGCGGCCTATGCGGCGGAGGTGCGCAGCCGCGCCTTCCCGGCGGCGGAGCATTCCTTTGCCGACGACGTTCCGGTGAAGACATGATCCTGAAGACGGTGGCTGACCTGCGGGCCGTGGCGCGGGGCTGGCGGGCGAAGAACGAGGTGATCGGGGTGGTCCCGACGATGGGGGCGCTGCATGATGGCCACCTGTCGCTGGCGCGGCGGGCGCGGGCGGAATGTGACCGCGTGATCACCACGATCTTCGTGAACCCCAAGCAGTTCAACAACCCGGAGGACCTGAAGAAATATCCCCGGACGCTGGAGGCGGATGCCGAGTTGCTGGGCACTGTCCCGGTGGATGCGATCTTCGCGCCCTCGGTCGACGAGGTCTATCCGGAGGGCTTCATCACCACGGTGTCGATGCAGGGCGTGGCGCAGCCCTTGGAGGGCTACATGCGGCCCGGTCACTTCGACGGGGTGGCGACGGTGGTGACGAAGCTGTTCGGGATGTCCCTGGCCGACAGGGGCTATTTCGGCCAGAAGGACTGGCAGCAGTTGCAGGTGGTGCTGCGGCTGGTGCGCGACCTGAACGTGCCGGTCGAGGTGGTGGGCTGCGAGACGATCCGCGAGGCGGATGGCCTCGCGATGTCGTCGCGCAACGTGCGGCTGACGGCGGCGGGGCGGGCGAAGGCTCCGGTCCTGTACGCTGCGATTTCTGCGGCAGCCGAGGACATCCGCGCCGGTCACGCCGACCGGATGGCGATCCGCGAGGCGGCGGAGACGATGCGCGAGGCGGGGTTCGAGCGGGTGGAATATATCGAGTTGCGCGATGCCGAGACGCTGATGCCCTCGGACGACCCGCGGCGGCCCCGCCGGATGCTGGCGGCGGCCTGGATCGATGGGGTAAGGCTGATCGACAACATTCCGGTCTGATCGGACGGTTTTCGAATGGAGCGCTGACGCGCGAAGACTCCTTGTCTCGTCGTCGGGGCTTGCGCCCTCCTCCTCGGTCGAAGGGGGTTTCACCCCCAAACCCCCAGGATATTTGCGCCAGTATGAAAGCCGGATTCCGCACTTGGCGGATCGGGTCACTTGCTGCAAGACTTGCGCCGTTGGCGCGTCGGAAAAACCGGCGCCGGGATGATGTAATTCGGTGTTACATCACTATGTGATGGAAACGGGTTCAACGGAGGGTCGGATGGCCGATTTCGAAACGCAGATCAAGGAAAGCCAGGCTCAGGTCGCCGAGGCGCAGGCGAAGATTTCGGCGATCACCAGCCGGATCGAGGAGGCGCGGTCGAAGCTGGACCAGGGTGCCGTGCTGGACGTGGAGAACGCCACGCTGGAGGATGTGCACAAGCACACCGACCTGATGAACGCCAACATCGCCGAACTGATCATGGGGCTGGACGACGTGACCGCCGGATTCTCGAAGGAATTCGACGAGATGCGGACCAAGACCGGGATGGAGAGCTTCATCGGCATCTTCTCGTCGGCGAAGGCCGAGTCGATGCGGCAGGAGCGGATGCGGGGCGCTTCGGTTGATGACAAGTTGCAGGACCTGATTTCCAAGTCGGACGTGATCGTGAAGCTGTTGCAGGGGCAGCTGGACCTGTTGAACGGGCAGAAGACCAAGGTAGAGGGGAACCTTGCCAGTACCCTTACCGAACGCGAGGACACGGTGGGCGCGCTGGACGCGGTGCGCAAGGAAGTGGCGTCGATGGATCCAAGGATCATCGAACTGGAGAACAGGATCAGCGTCGAGCAGGACGCGGCGGCGCGGACCAAGCTGGAGACGGAACTGGCGACGCTGAATGCCAAGTACAACGCGCTGGTGCAGGACGAACAGGTGAAGCTTGCGAAGAGCCAGACGCTGGAGCGCTATATCGAGAAGGGCAAGACCTGGGTCGACAGTCTGCAGAACCAGGCGGCGACGCAACTGGTGCTGATCAACAAGCTGCAAACGGACACCAAGCAGCGGGTGGTGCTGTATGATGCGCTGACTTCCAGCTTGAAGACCGCGCAGCAGCAGGACGTGGCGCATAGGATCAACGAGATCGGGGTGAAGACCGACCAGGAAGCGCAGACCGCAATGGCGGCGATCGGCGCGGCGACCAACGACAAGATGGCCGACATGCTGGAAGCGCATGAGGGGCATATGGTCTTTGCGAGGGCGATCCTGGAGCAGAAGGCGAAGGCGGATGAGCGGTTCGCGCGGCGCTTTGCTGCGATTGTCGAGAAGCACGACAAGAATACGTATGGGGGATGAGGTTTAGGGATCAGGTTCAATTGAGCCGCAAGTGGGGAGCAATTTCTTTGCTCCTTGGAGGTCTCATATTCGGAGCCATCTATCTGTTGGCCGAGAACGGAAGAAAAGACCTGGCGTTGTACTTGGCAAGCGTCTGCACGGCATTGATTGGCGTGGCTGTGGTGCTTCTTCTTTTTGGTGGGTTGCTCCGACCAATGCAGAAGAAGTTCTACCACTACGCTCTCGAGGCCAATGATCACACTCGAACGATGATAGCCGTCAATCCTGTCGCAAGATGGTTCTGGTGGCTCGACAACGAAGGTCGCGACCGCGATGCCTGACCCCACCGTCAAAGACGTCCTCACCTCGGACCATCACGAGCTGTACGACACGCTCACCGCCCGTCGCTACTTCGCCAAGTTCGACCGGATCACCGGGCATCTGGCGCGGGTGGCGGCGGAGGTGGAGGCGGAGGGGAAGCTCAGCCGGACCGAGGCGCGGGTGCTGGGGGTCTATCTCAAGGCCGTGGCGGGAACGTTCCGGGCGTTGAACCACAAGTACCTGATGACCGGGCGGGGCGAGGGGGCTCCGCGGCTGACCATCGACCGGCATGAGAGCGGGTTTCCGGTGGCGCAGGAGCTGATGACCATGGCGGTCGATGCCCAGCAGGCCGCGAAGCATCTGGAGGGCATGCCGTCGGAGACGGAACTCAAGGACCGGATGGTGCGGCAGATCGTGGGGGACCAGACGATCCCCACCGCGCTGCAATTCGCGCTGTCGCAGCGGTATTATTATGAGGCGCTGGCGGCGGGGGGCATCTTCTGGGCGCGGAACGACCCGGATGCGCAATGGATCGAAGATCTGGGGGAGCGGCGGCATTTCCTGGTGCATTGGGCGGTCTGGGATACGCAGGACAATCTGCCGGTGGTCTATCTGATGGATCTGGAGGATTCTGGCAGGAAACCCTTGCCGAACGACGCCTACCGCTGGCCCGAGGTGCAGCACGCGCTGATGGCGCAGTCGGTGGGCGGTTTGAAGCTGCTGACGATTGCAACGGGGTTCGACAAGGATTTCCCCGACCTGCACCCGAAGCGGCTGCGGCGGATCATCCTGGGGCCGATGTATTCGGCGGGGTTCACGCTGCAATCGGGGCCGATCTCCAAGGTGCTGGAGGGGACGAAGGCACCGGAGGAGGAGGACTGGGCGCTGGTCTGGACGGTCGAGGACCTGGTTTCCGACCGCGAGGAAGAGGTGAAGGACGGCTGGTTCTCGACCGTGGGGCGGCAGGTGTACAAACTGGATGCGGTCGGCGGGGCGGAACTTGGCGCCACGCGGCAGGAGCGGATGATCATCCTGCCGGAGAAGCCCTATCAGGTGCTGGTGGAACAGAACCCGAAGGGGTTGCAGGGGTTGCGGAAGTTCGTCGTCGGGGCCGGGGGGCGGTTGATACCGACGTTGTAGCCGGGGGCCAGCCCCCGAACCCCCGGGATATTTTCGCCAGTATGAAAGGGATTTGAGGATGAGCACGCGGGACACGATGGAGCTGAAGGAAGAGGCGATCCGGGCGCAGTACGAGGCGGCCTTGGGGATGGTCTTCGGCTTTGATCACGCGCCGCGGCTGGCGAAGCCTTTGGTTCAGGCGGTTCAGACGGAGCGGTCGCCGGGGATCGGGGTGCGGCCGACGTTCCGCTCGACGGTGCCGGGCATGGCGACGCGGTCGACGGCGCGGCCGGGTGGGGTGCGGTTGTCGGAGCGGGTGGAGGGGCTGTCAGATGGCCTCGTGTCACCGGTGCAGGCGGCGGTGCTGAATGCGCTGCGGCGATCTTTGGCGATTGCGCTGGCGATGGGGGAGACGTTTTCGGCGCAGTCGGGGCTCGCGGAGCTGAAGAAGGCGAACCTGGAGGGACGGGTGCCGGAGCCGAAGCGGGCGGAATTCGGCGAGCTGTTGCAGGGCGAGGCGCTGGTGGTTCTGTTCACCTTTGCCAATGCGCTCGCCTATCTGATCGCGCCGCATGTGGGGCCGGGGACGGTGGAACTGGGCGAGGTGGAGGAGGTCTTGACCGACAACGCTCCGCTGGCCTTGCAGGGGGCCCTGTGGGAGCTGGACCAGGACATCGGCGCGCTGGCGACGGATGATGCGAAGCTGGTGGCGGTCTTGTCGGCCTTCGCTGAGGCGCTGATGAAGAAGGTGCAGATAAGGGCGGAGAACGGGGCGCGGACGTCTGTGTTCACGTCCGGGTCGTGGAAGGTGGAGGCGGACGGGCTGACCATCGCCGGGTTCAAGCCGGCGAAGGCGGCGAAGGGCGGGTCCATCGTCATGGCCTTCAAAAGCCCGCATGAGGTGGTGGGGAACCACATCGCCAAGTACCAGTCGATGCGGCTGGCGAAGATGCTGATGGCCTATGACTTCGAGCGGCGGCTGAACCCGTTCGCGGAACTGGGCGGGTTCATCTTCACTTTCATGGGGGATGGCAAGCCCGGGACGGGGAAGACCACGCTGATCCAGATGATGGCGGGGCTTCTGGACGGGTACTGCAAGGTGGCGGGCTATCCGTTCCGCTACCAGAACTTTTCCATCGACCAGATCGACAGTTATCAGGGCAAGTCCGGCCAGAACGCCAAGGCCTTCATCGACGCGGTGATTGATCCGAGCGTGATCGGTTTCGGCACCATCGACGACATCGACCAGGTGGCGGGCAAGCGCGGGGACCGGCAGTCATCGGCGGGCCAGCAGGAGGTGACGGCGGTCTTCATGCAGGCTTTCGCCGGGGCGGGAACGGTGGTGCGGGGGAACTGCACCTTCGGGATGTTCTCGAATTACCCGGAGAACGTGGACGACGCTTTGCGCCAGCGGGCCGGGGCGCGGTTTCTGGTCGACGGGCCGCAGAGCCGGGAGGATTACATTGATATCCTCTCGCTGCTGTTGGGAAAGAACCACTCGATCCCGGTGGGGGACCATCAGCTTTTCGCGGCGCAGGAGATCAGGAAGGCGGTGGCGGCTTCGTTCGAGGGATATTCGAAGCCGCATGAGGATGGGTTACTGAAGGTCTGGGACAAGGTGGCCTCGGACATCGGGCCCTTGGATACGCTGGCGAAGATGGGGGCCTACCTCAAGGCGATCCAGCAGGCGGATGAACGGTTCACGGGGCGGGCGATCAAGAACATCACCGATGCGGTGAAGGTCCGGGCGATGGACTTTGAACTGCCGGACGAGTGGATGGCCGAGCCGGACCTGTTCCTGTTCAAGGGTTATGACGAGAAGCTGGCGATGATCCGGGGGTTGATGACGCCGATCACGGTCGAGATGGTGATCCAGGAGATCAACCGCTACGCCGACTCTGAGTTCCGCTATGCCGACAAGTCGGACGAGGTGGCCATCGAGGCGATGGTGCGGGAGTTCGGGCGGACGGAAGAGGCGAAGCGGCGGTATCTGGAGGGGAAGCAGTGAACGACTTCTTTTATGGAGCGAGCTATCAAGCGTTTCTTATAACTATCACAACTTTGGCGGTGATAGGTTGGATTCTACCGAGATTCATTAGGAGAAGGATGTTGCGGTCAATCGCCTGGCTACCGCTAGTTTGGGTAGTTAGTCTAATTTTACTATCCATACTGTCTGGAATAGCTTCCCTTGTCTTGCATATACTGAACAGCACGAATGTAATCTCAAATGTGTTGGAAGATTTTCCAGGCGCAATTTCATATTTCTATGAAACTGGTGTCGAACTGTCTGTTTTGAGTCTAATGACAACGACTCTGAGCTGCGTGTGGATTATCGCCCATTGGGCGCTCTGGGGTATAAAACTTCATGATGGCAGGATGCCATGAAACGCCTCATCCAGCGCGGCCACATGTTTGGGAAACTCGCCAAGGCCTCCTCTCCGGCCCCCCTCCCCCAGCCCCTCCCCACTAGGGGGAGGGGAGGCGCTTGGTCGGTTGGCGTAGGTGCAGGTGGTGGACGGTTTGGCCCTCCCTCCCCCCTGTGGGGAGGGTCGGGGTGGGGGGCCTCGGGCATGGGGCGTGACGGATGACGGGCATTCACCCGATAAACCGGAAAAGGGCGCGTAAGTTGCGGGCGGAGATGACGCCGCAGGAGCGGAAGGTCTGGGTCAAGCTGCGGGAGTTGAACCGGATGCTGGGGCTCAACTTCCGGCGGCAGGCGCCCATCGGGCCGTTCATTGCGGATTTCGCCGATCTGGGGCGGCGGGTGGTGGTCGAGATTGATGGCGGCGGGCATGGTGGGGAGCGGGACCAGCGTCGGGATGAGCGGTTGGTGGGCCAGGGGTTTCGGGTGTTGCGGTTCTGGAACCCGGAGGTTTCGGGGAATATCGAGGGCGTGATGCAAGTGATCTTCGATGCGGTTGGCGGCGAGGATTTGGCCGATAGTGCGCCCCCCGCCCCTATCCCCTCCCCACGCGGGGGAGGGGAGGCGCTTAGGGCTGGCGTTTCGCGTGATGGTCTGGCGGTTTCGCCTCTGGCTGACGCCCCCCCATCCCAGCCCTCCCCCACGCGGGGGGAGGGAGGCGCTCGTCCTTTAGCGTTGCGCGGAACGGCGGACCGGGGAACCTCCCCTCCCCCCGGTGGGGAGGGGATGGGGGTGGGGGGCACGCCATCAGCCATGAGCGCGCGGGAAGGTCGTCCATGAAACGCCTCATCCAACGCGGTCTCATGTTCGGGAACCTGATCGAGGTCTCCTCCCCAGCCCTTGTCGAACGCTACAACCGGGCACTGAAGCATTTGACGGGGAAGACCACCAAGCTCGACGATTTCCACATCGACCTCTCCGGCTACTCGCCGGAGATTGGGGATGAGCTGAAGGACGACCTCTACCTCAACCCCAACGGGGCGAACCGGCAGTTCATCCTGCTCACCACGGCGCAGAAGGATGCGCCTTTGCTCAACATCAAGTTCTCCACCAGCCGGGGGATCCTGACGCAGTTCATCGAGAAGAACGACGCGCAGTTGTTTGCGCTGACGGCGCGGGATGCGGTGGCGGGGGAGTTGCAGAATTCGGTCTATGCGGTGGACACTCCGGCGCGGCTGTTCGACATCAGGCAGGTGACGGTCGAGGCCGACACCATCGGCGGGCATGTGGCGGATGCGGGGAAGCTGGCGAAGCTGATCGAGCGGTTCCGGCAGGAGCCCGACGGCTGGCGCGACGATGTGCTGGTGGCGGAGATGATCACGCTGGCGAAGAAGACGGGCGACGTGACGCGGGTGCCGATTGCGCTACCGGCGATGACCTTCGAGCAGGCGAACTTCTGGACCAGCTTCTTTGGCGGGGTCTACATCTTTCAGGGGGTGCGCTATCCGGCGGCGATTTCGACGCTGGACTGGCATAGCTTGGGCGAGGTGCCGGTGCCGCAGGTGATGGACTTGACCCTGCGCAACCAGATCGCCGACTGGCTGGAGCGGAATGGCCTCACCGAGCCCATCGTGCAGGCGCGGGGGGCGGATGCCTCGGCAATCCTGCGGCAGAAGATGGATTTCATCCTGGTCGATGCGGCGGACCGGCTGGGGATCGAGGTTGGCGACGCAAGGCGGACGGAGCTGCGGAAGATCGCCTATAAGTTGGGGTCGGCGTTGCCGCAGGAATTCCTGGGGCTGGCGGACCTGTTGCGCTGGGTGGAGGCCGGGGGGGCCTGGCCGAAGATCACCAGCGAGCATCCGGCGTATTTCTACACGCTGCGGGGCAAGGCGGGGCCGGATCGGGACCTGGTGAACATGCTCTTGACGGAACTGTCGCCGATGGACGTGCGGCAGATGTTCATCACCCACAAGGAGCTGTTCTATGCGCAGTACATGACATGGTCGGATCGCAAGAAGACCTATGTCGCGGATTTCCTGGCGCGGGAGTATCAGGTGGACCGGGAAGGCGCGCGGACGGCTTTGTTCGGGCCGGAACCGGGGATGGACGAATTGCACCGCCCGCAGATGGCCGAGGGGCCGAAGCCGGTCCGCGGCCCTGCGGTCGGGCCATGGGGGAGAAGGTAGATGGGTTGGTTGCGGCTTGCGTTCTTCATGTATGTGGGGCTGACGATCATCTATTTCGTCACCTCGATCTACTCCCGGTCGGTCCGGCGCGAAAAGCTGGAGAAGGAATGGGACACCGACCCCGCGCGTGAGGGCCAGACGGTGCAGGAGCGACAGGCCTTCATCGAGGCGGGGATGGTCCACTATGACAAGGGGCTGAAAAAGCGCCTGCTGTGGCTTATCTATATCATTCCGACCATCGGCTTCCTGGTCACGATCTATCTTATCAACTGGCACTGAAAGGGCGCACCCATGTGGACCAAGATCAAATGGGGTATCCGGATCCTGCTGGTGCTGATCGTCGGCCTCTTCCTGCACTACACCCTGCCGCAGCATGACGTGGTGCGGATCACCGAGACCTCGAACCGGATCACGCAGATCGGCGGCAACTGGATCTTCTATTCCATCGAGGACACCGGGACCGGCTCCGAGACCAGCACGACCCGCGACATCCGCTTCATTGATGCGGCCTATGCCGACGGTGATGTGATGGTCTACCGCAACGAGGATACCGGCTGGTTCTGGCCGCCCTATTTCAAATGGGACAGCGCCACCCTGCAGGCCGAGGCGGCGAACCTGAAGTCGACCTCCGCCGCGCCGCAATGGGTGGTCATCACGCATTACGGCTGGCGGATTCCGCTGTTCTCGGCCTTTCCCAATGCGGTGAACATCTATCCGGTCGAGGGGCCGGATGTGACGATCATCCCCTGGGTCAACATCATCCTTCTGGCCGTCCTGGCCTTCGTGATCCTGATGATCCGCAAGATGTGGCTGCAATTCCGCGAGCGGATGGTCGACCCGGCGTTGGCGGATGCGGGCGAGGCCTGGGATTCGGTCGAGGCGCGGGCCGAAAACGCCCGCAAGGAAGCCCGCGGCTTCTTCGGGCGGATCGGGGCCTGGCTGGGGACGTGGCGGGCGAAAAAATAGCTGAGGGAAGCCGACCAGCTGGATATTGCCGGGGCGCTGCGCGCTGGTAGTGTCCGGGCCAGTCGATGACCCGACGCTTGCCTGGACCTGAAGGAGACCATGATGCCCGAGGCTTATGTCTGCGCCTACCTGCGCACCCCGATCGGCCGTTTCGGCGGAAGCCTGGCTTCGGTCAGGACCGATGATCTGGGGGCCGTGCCGCTGCGGGCGCTGATGGATCGGCATGATCTGGATTGGGCGGCGGTCGATGACGTGGTGTTCGGCTGCGCCAACCAGGCCGGGGAGGACAACAGGAACGTGGCGCGCATGTCCCTGCTGCTGGCCGGACTGCCGGTCTCGGTTCCGGGGACCACGATCAACCGGCTGTGCGGGTCGGGGATGGATGCGGTTCTGACGGCGGCGCGCATGATCAGGACCGGCGAGGCGGAACTGGTGATCGCGGGCGGGGTGGAAAGCATGACCCGGGCGCCCTTTGTCATGCCCAAGGCCACCTCGGCCTTTTCGCGGGCGAACGAGGTGCATGATTCCACCATCGGCTGGCGGTTCGTGAACCCGCTGATGCAGGCGCAATATGGCGTGGAATCGATGCCCGAGACGGCCGAGAACGTGGCCGAGGACTACGGGATCAGCCGGGCCGACCAGGATGCCTTTGCGCTGCGGTCGCAGGAGAAGGCGGCGGCGGCCATCGCCTCGGGGCGGCTGGCACAGGAGATCGCGCCGGTCACGATCCCGCAGGGCAAGGGCGCGCCGGTCGTGGTGGACCGGGACGAGCATCCGCGCGCGACGACGCTGGAAAAGCTGGCTGCGCTGCCTGCGCCGTTCCGCAAGGGGGGCAGCGTGACGGCGGGCAACGCGTCGGGCGTGAACGACGGGGCGGCGGCGCTGATCATCGCCTCCGAGGCGGCAGCGCGGCAGCACGGGCTGGTGCCGATTGCCCGCATCCTGGGTGGCGCCGTCGCCGGCGTGCCGCCCCGGATCATGGGGATCGGTCCGGCGCCGGCCTCCCAGAAGTTGATGGATCGGCTGGGGCTGGCGGTCAGGGATCTCTCGGTCATCGAGCTGAACGAGGCCTTCGCGTCGCAGGGGCTGGCGACGTTGCGGGAGCTGGGGATTGCCGATGATGATTCGCGGGTGAATCCGAATGGCGGCGCGATTGCGCTCGGGCATCCGCTGGGCATGTCGGGGGCGCGGCTTGTCGGCACGGCGGCCCTGCAGGCGAAACCGGGCGAGAAGGCGCTGGCGACCATGTGCATCGGGGTTGGTCAGGGGATTGCGCTGGCGTTGGAGCGGGTTTGAAACCGCGTGAGGCCTGGTCGACGGTCAGTGGGGCTGCCCGTTGGCGATGCGGGTCCGCAGGTCCTCAAGGATGGTTGCGGTCTCTGACGCGCCGAAGCGGCGCGCGCCGTTCCGATAGTAAAGCAGCAGGGCATCAAGGTCGAAGCAGCCGCCCGAGGCCTTGATCGTGGTTTCGGGCTTCAGGATGGCGCGCATCGAGCGGCAGTCCTCGGCGATGGAGGCCTGCATGTCGGGGCGCTGTCCGGTCGAAGTCTTGACGAACTGCGCGCCGGCCCGTTCCACGATCAGCGCCGCCTGCAGACGCTGCGGGCGGGTCAGGTAGAAGCATTCGAGAATGCCCTTCACGGTGACATCGTAGGGCCGTGCGGCTTCGACGATGGCGTTGACGTCCTGTTCGACATACGCGTGATCGCCGGACAGGAAGGCGGAGATGTTGATCACCATGTCCAGTTCCTGCACGCCTTCGTCCAGCGCGCGGCGGGCCTGGAGGAGCTTGACCTCGGTATGGTCGTTGCCATGCGGAAAGCCGACATAGGTCTGGAGCAGGACGCCCGTGCCCTCCAGCCGTTTGCGCGCGGCCTTGACGCGGATCGGCTGGGTGGTGAAACGGCCAGTGCGATATCTGATCGCCGTCTCGATCCCTTCAACCATGTCGCGTTCGGTATGGAAGGGGTCGATGATTGAATGGTCGATCATGGACGCAAGTTCGTCGACGGTGAGCATGCGGTTCTCCTCCGTGGATGTGTTCTGGTACATTTAGCGTTAAAAGACCAGAGCAGCAACCGGAATCCGCAAGTTGGTGTTTTGTCGCAGCGACGAGGAATCCGGACGGGCGCTTGGCGGCCCCGCCTCGAACCTGTTGTGGCGGAGGCCCGCGAGTAACCGGCCAAGGCGCGAAGACAAGGAAGATCATGGCCGAGCCAACCGTGAGAAGTATGGCGATCAGGCGCAATGAAGGCGAGCGGCTGAAGGCCTGCCTGCGCGTGGGCACGGCGCGGGATTGACGGCTGATCGCCCTTGCATGCATTTCAGTTTAGCGTTAAATGCTCCAAGCAAGACGCTGTGCGCGACCTCGGGCGGCGTGAAGCCGGACACTCCGGGCAGCAGCATTGAAGGGGGAAACCAGAATGGCGATGATGGACATGGACCTGACGGGAAAGACGGCGCTGATCACGGCCTCGGTGACGGGGATCGGTCTGGCCACGGCGCAGCAGCTGTGCTCGCGGGGGGCGAAGGTCTGGATCAACGGGCGGAAAGCCGACCGGCTGGCGCAGGCAGCGGATGCGGTTCGGGCGCGGGTGCCAGGGGCGCAGGTCATGACGGTGCAGGCCGACGTCGCCACCGTCGAGGGGTGCCAGCATGTGATTGACACCGTCAGGGACGTGGACCTTCTCCTGAACATGGCGGGCGGGACCGACCGGATCGTGCCGTTCGACGAACTGACCGACAAGGACTGGCAATACCAGTGGGATTTCAACGTGATGAGCGGTGTCCGCCTGACCCGCCACTTCGCGCCGCTGATCAAAGCGAAGACCTATGGCCGGATCATCTTCATGACCTCGGAAGCCGGGATGGTGACACCGGACATGATCGTCGATTACGGGGTCTGCAAGGCGGCGGTCATCCGTCTGTCACGTTGCGTGGCCGAGATGTTCCACCGCCACCCCGGCGTGACGGTCAACTGCGTCAGCCCCGGCGGCACGATGTCGGAATGGGTCTATCGCGACGCCAAGGGGCGTCCAGTGCAGGAGTTCGAGAAGCAACACTTCGAGAAGAACGAGACGACCTCGCTGCTTGGCCGGTTCGCGGAGGCCGACGAGGTGGCGAACATGATCACCTATCTGTGCTGCCCGGCCTCGAACGCCACGCGTGGAGCGGTGCTGCGGGCGGATGGCGGACCGGTCCGGACTGTCTGACCTAAACCACGGCGACGCTCCTCTCCCCCGCGTCCGCCGGGCCGACCTGACCGCCTCCCGGTCAGGACGTCCTCGGGCCGTTCCGGTGCGGAACGGCCCGCTTTTCGGAAATCCAACAGTCACTAGGGTCAGGACCATGAAATTCGGCGTGCATTCCTTCGTCTGGAACGATGCCCAGGACACCGCAGCCATCGAATACGGAATGGAGCGCGCGAGGGTGGCGGGCTACGACTTCTTCGAGTTGCCGGGGTTCGACCGCAAGCGGGTGGACGTGGCGCGCATCGCGAAGACTGCGGAGTCCTTGGGCATCGAACTTGGCGCATCCTGCGGCCTCGCGCCGGAATTCGACGTGTCGAGCGACGATCCGGCAGTGGTGGCGGCGGGCGAGGCGGTGCTGAACGAGGCGGTGTCGATTGCCCGCGATGTCGGATCAAGGGGGATGAGCGGGCCGATCTTCTCGGGCCACCAGAAGTACCGCGTGATGCCGACACGCAGGAACTGGGACACGTCGGTTGCCGTCCTGACGCGGGTGGCCGACCGGGCGAAGGCGGCGGGGGTCGCGCTGTCGATGGAGCTGGTCAACCGCTACGAGACCAACCTGATGAACACGGTGAAGCAGGGGCTGGCCTATATCCGCGACACCGGGTCGGACAACCTGTTCCTGCACATCGACACCTTCCACATGAACATCGAGGAAGGCGACATGGGCCAGGCGATCCGTCTGGCGGGCGGCAGGATCGGCTATTTCCACGTCGGCGAATCGAACCGGGGATACCTTGGTTCCGGCTCTATCGACTTTGCGCCCGTCTTCGATGCGCTGGTCGCCATCGGCTATCAGAAGGTGATCAGCGTCGAGGCGTTCAACACGCAAGGTTGTGGCGACTGGCTGAAGGCGATCTGCGCGATCTGGCGCGAGAACTGGACCGATGCGGATGCCTTTGCCCTGACCTCGCTGGACTTCATGCGTGCGCAGTGGGACGAGGCGCAGCGTCGGGCGGCGGCCTATCGATAGATACAGGGGATGGGCGTTCGCCCGATCCCTCAGTTCATGTAGATGCCGCCGTCGACAACCAGGGACTGGCCCGTCACATAGGCCGAATCCTCCGAGGCCAGGAAGGACACGACGTTCGCGATGTCCGCAGGCGTCGCGAAGCGGCCCATCGGGATCGTCGCGGCCATCTTCCTGATCTGGCTGCCGCGCGGTGTGCCTTCACGCTCGGTCACCATGCGGTCGATCTCCTGGTACATCGGGGTGTCGACCATGCCGGGGCTGTAGACATTGGCCGTGATACCATGCGGTGCAAGTTCGAGGGCAACGCTTTGCGTGAGGCC
This sequence comes from Tabrizicola sp., assembly GCF_016792905.1. Classification (GTDB taxonomy): domain Bacteria; phylum Pseudomonadota; class Alphaproteobacteria; order Rhodobacterales; family Rhodobacteraceae; genus Tabrizicola. The sequence goes on along the minus strand of NZ_JAEULP010000027.1, from coordinate 9,195 downwards.
GCGGACGGCAAACTTCGACGCGACATAGGCCGAAACCCAGTCGCCGCCCTTGTGGCCGCTGATCGAACAGGCCGCGATCAGCCGACCACCGCGTCCTTGGGCGATCATCTGCCGGGCGGCAGCCGCATAGCAGTGGAAGACACCCTTGAAGTTGATGTCGAAGGTGCGGTTCAGGATCTCGGGCGTGGTGTCCATGAACCGGGCGATCAGCGTGACCCCGGCATTGGCCACCATCACATCAAGCCCGCCAAGCGCTGCGACATGATCCGCCACCAGCGCGTCAACCTGGGACTGGTCGCTGACATCGGCAAAGGCGGTGCGGCAGGTTCCCCCGGCCTTGGTGATCATGCGGGCTGCCTCGGCCAGGGCGTCCTTGTTGGCGGGCAGGTCGGCCAGAGTGACCGACAACCCGTCCCTGGCCAGGCGCTCGGCAATGCCGCGCCCGATGCCCTGGGCCGATCCGGTGACGATGGCGGTGCGTGTCATGGGGGGTGTCCTCCTTTTGGCCGTTGCGGGCTTTGCCGTTCCGTAGTGTCCGGGCCGCGATTGTCCCGTTGACAGCGGTCTCAACTTTGTTTAGCGTTAAACAAGAAACCGCGCAAGCCTGGTCTTGCCGGGAACTGCAACTGCCCCTCGCGGCGGACGGCAATGACGGGGCGCAACCGCTTTCGTCGTGGGGAACCGTTAGTCTGCAGTGGCAGGGCGGAAAGGAGGGATGGAAGATGATCACGATGCAAGACCCGAAGTCCAACCGCCTGATGCGCCTGCATGCCGCCCTGATGACCCCCTGCGACGCCGAGGAGAACATCTCGCACGCCTGCCTGCGCCGCCTGGTCGCCCATGTGAAGGGGCAGGGAATCGACGGCTTCTATGTCGGGGGATCGACCGGCGAGGGCCTTCTGCATTCGGTCGCGGAACGCATCGCCACTTTCGAAACGGTCGCCGAGGCGGCGGGCGACAGCGCCCGTATCGGCCATGTCGGGGCGATCGCAACCCGCGATGCGCAGGTGCTGGCAAGGGCCTGCGCCACGCTACGCTATGACGCCGTGTCGGCCATCCCGCCGATCTACTTCCCGCACGGCAAGGATGAGATCTTCGGCTACTATCAGGACATCCTGTCCGCCGCCGCCGGAATGCCGCTGATCATCTACAACATCCCGGCGATGAGCGGCGTCAGCTTCACGCTGGAGGACCTGGGGCGATTGCTGGAGCTGCCGGGCGTCGTCGGGATCAAGCAGACTGCCATCGACATGTACCAGATGGAGCAGCTTGCCCGCGCCTTCCCCGGCAAGGTGCTTTTGAACGGCTATGACGAGATGCTGCTGGCGGGCCTTTCCATGGGGGCGAACGGCGGGATCGGATCGACCTACAACGTGCTGGGCGCGGCGTACCTGGAACTGGTGCGGTTGCAGGGGGCAGGCCAACCGGCCGCAGCCCTTGCCGTCCAGTCGAAGTGCAACGCCGTCATCGACGAACTGGTCCGCGTGGGCGTCTTTCCGGGCCTGAAGTACCTTCTGCACCGGATGGGGGTGGTCGCCACCCCGGTTTGCCGCAGGCCGCTTGCCATCCTGACCGCTGCCACCAGCGGCCGACTTGACCAGATTGCCGCAGAACTGGCCGCCTGACGCGCGCCATCCCCTGCCAGAGACAAAGAGGATCAGATGACCCTGCACCCGATGAAGACGCTGATGGCCGATGCCCATGCCGGGGGCTATGCGGTCCCGGCCTTCAACTGCGCCAACCTGGAGATGATCCAGTGCGTGCTTCGGACCGCCGCCGAGCTGCGCGCGCCGGTGATCCTGGGCATCCACCCGGTCGAGATCGCCTATATGGGCAGCGCCTCGATTGCCGTTGCGATTGCCAGGGGCGTGGCCGAGGACCTGAAGGTCGATTTCGCCATCCACCAGGACCATGGCGATTCGGTCGAGACCTGCATCCGGTCGATCCGGGGCGGCTTCACCAGCGTGATGTATGACGGCAGCCACCTGCCCATCGCCCAGAACGCCGCCAACGCGCGGGAGGTGGTGAAGATCGCCCATGCCTGCGGCGTGACGGTCGAAGGCGAGGTCGGCACCATCGGCATGACCGACGAATTCGGCACGAAGTTGGAGAACGCGCACCTATGTGATCCCGAGATGGCCGTGGAACTGGCCGATACCGGGATCGACTGTCTGGCCGTCGCCATCGGCAATGCGCATGGCTTCTATACCGAGACGCCAGAGCTGCGCTTCGATCTGGTCGAGGAAATCAACAAGCGGGTCAAGATCCCGCTGGTGCTGCACGGCGGCACGGGGATCCCCCGCGATCAGGTGCAGCAGGCGATCCGCATGGGCGTGGCCAAGATGAACGTCGGCACTGCGCTGCGCTATGCCTTCGTCAAGGCGGCTGCCGACACCATCGCGGCAGAGGTCGTCAAGGACTTGGCCCTGATGACCATCGGCACGGCCGGGATCACGGCCGGAGCCGATGTGGTGCGGGACTATATGGACATCTGCATGTGTGCGGGGAGATCGAAGTGAACATCCGTTCGGAAACAGGCGCCCAGCCGGGCAGCGCGGACACAGGGGAGGCGAAGATGGCGCAACATCGCATTGCCGATATCGAGGTCCACCTCGTCTCGACCACAGCGCCCGCAGGGTTGGCAGACGCCACGCGCACCGTCGAAACCATCGGCATGACGGTGGTCCGGGTAAAGACCGACACCGGGCTGGAAGGGGTGGGCGTCACCTATCACGAGGTCGGCGGCACGGCGATCAAGGCCCTGATCCTGCACGACATGCTGCCCCGGCTGAAGGGCCGCGACATCTTCGACACCGAGGTGATCTGGCGCGACTTCTTCGGCGTCTTCCGGGGGGTGGGCCGCAAGGGCCTGTTCTTCTGTGCACTGTCGGCGATCGACTTCGCGCTTGGCGACCTGAAGGGCAAGGCGCTGGGGATGCCGCTTCATCGGCTGATGGGCGGCGGGCGGTCGCGCATCCCGGTCTATGCCTCGGGCGGCTGGGTCACATACAGCGACGAGCAGCTGGTCGAAGAGATGCAGGACATGGTTGGCCAAGGCTATTTCATGGTCAAGTTCAAGATCGGTTTCGACGGCGGTCGCCAACCCGGCCGGGACGTGGAGCGCGTCCGCAAGGTGCGCGAGGCGCTGGGCGACGGCATCGGCATCATGATCGACGCCAACAACTGCTGGGACGCGGCCACGGCGATCCAGTTCGCTGACCGTGTCAAGGAACTGAACCCGATGCTGATCGAGGAGCCGGTCTTCGCCGACGACATCCCGGGCCTGGCCCGTTTCCGCGCGAAAAGCACGATCCCGCTCGGGACGGGCGAGCACGAGTATACCAAGTGGGGCGTCCGTGACCTTCTGATGGCCGATGCCGCCGACATCGTGCAGGTCGATGGTGCGCGGGCGGGTGGCTACACCGAGATGATGAAATGCGCGGCCCTGTGCGAGGCCTGGAACGTCAAGTTCGCCCCGCATGCGATGGAGCATATCCATATCCCCATCGCCTCGGTCTGCGGCATCGTGCCCTTCCTCGAACGCCTGCGGATGTTCGAGCCGGTGACGCATTCGGTCTGGAAGAACGCGCAGGTGCCGCATGACGGCTATCTCGACGTGATCGAGGCACCGGGCCACGGGCTGGAACTGGACATGGACTTCATCCGCGACGCGGACGAAACGTAAAGGAACATCAGATGGATATGATCATTGGCGCTGGCCTGCGCGGGGCCAGCGATGGGAAGACTCGTCCCGTCATCAACCCCGCGACCGGCGAGGTGATCGACACGGTGCCAGAGGCGACTCTGGAAGACGTGGCCTATGCCATCGGCGTGGCGGTGGAGGCGCAACGGGACTGGGCGGCCCGGACGACGCGGGAACGCACCGACATGATCCGGGCTGCTGCGGGCATGATCCGGGCGCGGCGGCTGGAGCTGGGCAAGGTCCTGAGCCGCGAGGCGGGCAAGCCCTACATGGCGGAAGCCGTGTGGGAGTTCGACTCGGTCGCCTACATCCTTGAGGCGTCCTGCGAGGTGGCCAAGCATCACTACGGCCATGTCATGCCGGATTCGACGGAACCGGGCTATGACCACGACCTGCAGTTCACCATGCACGTTCCGCGCGGTGTCATCGCCTGCATCGTGCCCTACAACTTTCCGCCGGCGATCTGGGCCTTCAAGGTGGGCGGCGCGCTGGCCGCTGGCAACGCAGTGGTGGTCAAGGCGCCGTCCTATGACCCGCTGGCGGTGATCGAATGCCACAGGATCCTGATCGAGGCCGGGATTCCTCCGCAGATCGTGCAGTGCCTGACCGGCTCGGGCGCGCGGGTCGGCAATGCGATGTGCGAAGACCCGCGGGTGGATGCGATCAACTTTACCGGGTCAAGCGACACCGGCGTCACCATCGCCCGCGCCGCGGCCACCCATCTGACGCCGACCTACATGGAGCTGGGCGGCAATGACGGGCTGATCATCTGCGACGATGCCGACATGGACCTTGCGGTGAAGGAATCCGGCGACAAGGCGCGGAACTCGGGGCAGGCGTGCAGCGCGGCGAAGCGTTTCATCGTCCACAACTCGGTCAGGAAGCGCTTCATGGAACGGCTGATCGACGAGCAACTGTCTACGCTGGTGGCGGGCGATCCGCTGGACCCTGCCACGACGATGGGCCCGATGATCGGCAAGCCTGCGGCGGAGGAAATCGACCGGCAGGTTCAGCACACCGTGGCGCAGGGCGGCAAGGTCATGTTCGGCGGCAAGCGGCGGAACACATACGCCTTCTTCGAGCCGACCGTGATCGCCGATGTAACCCCTGACATGGACATCGCGCGGGACATGGAGGTCTTCGGGCCGGTCTGGCCGATCATCGGTTTCGACCGGATCGAGGATGCGATCCGCATCCATAACAACACCAAGTTCGGTCTGGGCGGCGGCATCATCACGCCCGACACCAAGAAGGCCCTCCAGGTGGCGCGGCAGCTGAAGACCGGGCATGTGGCGATCAATGCCTCGGGCGGGTTCCGGGCGGCGGAATTGCCCTTCGGTGGCGGCAACAAGGCCAGCGGCAACAGTCGGGAAAGCATGTCGGAAGTCATGCGCGAGGTGACGCAGGTCAAGTCGATCATCCTGCGCGACGTGTTCAGGCAGTGATCTCTGGCGGGCGCTTCGGGCGTCCGCCTACGAGGTTCCGACCGGGGCGACCGAGGACCGCGCGACAATCTGGTAGGGCATCACCGTATCCGAGACGAGCGGTGTCGCCGGGTCCTTCCGCCGCGCCCTGATGCCCGCATCCAGCACTTCCATTGCCCGCTCGGTCATCGCCTGTGCGTCCTGATGCACCGTTGTCAGCCCCGGCCAGACCTGTTCGGCAACCGGCGAGTCGTCGTAGCCCACCACCGACAGCGCAGCGGGCACCGGAATGCCCCGTCTTTGGGCGGTAGCCACCACGGCGGCGGCGAGGGTGTCGTTGGCGGCAAAGATCGCTGTCACCCTTGGTTCGCGGGACAGCAACTCTTCCGCAGCGATCAGGCCGTCATGAAACCGGAACGCCGCGCTTTGGACGATGCAGTCCGGGCGCATCGCGATGCCATGCGCGCGGAGAGCGATCTCATAGCCCTGCAATCGCGCCGCGCTGCCGCTTTGCGCGTCGGGACCGGCGACATGGCCGATCCGGTCGTGCCCGGCCGCAACCAGCAGCGACACAAGGTCATAGGCGGCCTGCCGTTCATCGCACCTTACGGATGCAAGGCCCGGCAGCGGATGCCCGGGGGCAAGGGCGACGGCAGGAACCGACAGCGGGACCTTCTTCGGGTTTGCCGCAATGAACTCCGCGATCGGAGAGGGGAGCAGGAAGCCGTCGATCCCGCCGCTCTCCATCCGCGTGATCGTTGCCTTCAACTCCTTGGGGTCGTCTATCTGGGCCAGTTGAACCGACACGTCGACATGCAGCCGCGCCGCCGCCTTCATCGCGCCCACGATCACGGCGGCGATGAACGGGTTGATCACCCCGGGGTACAGAAGCCCGACATGCGGGCGCACCATGCCCGCCAGTTCCTGTGCGGCGCGGTTCGGCACATAGCCCAGTTCCTCGATCTTCTGCTGCACCTGCTGGCGCAGCTGGTCGCTGACATTGGCGCGATTGTGGATCACGTTCGAGACGGTCATCATCGAGACACCGGCCGCCTCGGCCACATCCTTCACCGTCACCCTGTCGGTCTGTCGTCCGCGTCGGGCGCGCTTGGCTGCGATCTCGTTCATCCTGCCTGGTCCTTGGTTCTGTCGCCATTGATGCGTGATCGCGTCCTGCATGTCGATTCGGAAGTCGATGGCGCGGTCCCCGACCCGGATGCCCCATTCCGGGCGATCCGTTCTGGCGCAAACCCGCGCCAACCGATTGTGAATCTTCGAAGCGGCCGCCTGTCATGCCCGATAGCATAGAGTGTTGACTCCTGCGTGTGTAGCGCTAAAGTAGTTTAGCGCTACAATGAAGACGAAAGCCTGGACCGGAGCGCGTTGCGACAGTCCTTGCAGGGAAGCGCCGCAAATCAGCAGGAGGAGGACCTACATGAGACATTCCGTATCCGCGTTCGCCATCTCGACCGCACTTTCGTTGACCGCAGGGGCGGCCTTTGCCGAAGGCACGGAAGCCGAGGTCATGCACTGGTGGGTCTCTGCCGGTGAATCTGCCGCAATCAAGCAGGTGGCCGACGCCTATACCGCTGCCGGCGGCGTCTGGAAGGACAACGCCATCGCGGGCGGCGAAGTCGCCATCGCCAACATCATCAGCCGCATCACCGGGGGCGACGCGCCGACCGCCGCGCAGATGCCGCTGGGCAAGCAGATCGACGACCTCGTCGCCTCGGGCCTTCTGGCCCCGCTGGACGGACCTGGCGCCGAGACCGGCTTCCTCGACAACATCCCGGAGGTCTTCAAGGAAGCTGTCACCTACGACGATGGCCATGTCTACGCGCTGCCGATCAACAACCACGGCCACAACTGGGTCTGGTTCAACAAGTCCGTGCTGGACGCCGCCGGAGCGAAAGAGCCCGTCACCTGGGACGATCTCTTCGCCGCCCTGGACGCGATCAAGGCCAAGGGCAATGCGATCCCGCTGGCCGTGGGCGCGCAACCCTGGCAGCTGGGCCAGACGTTCTGGACCGTTCTCGTGACCGAGGGCGGGGCGGACCTCTACTACAAGGTCAACCGCGACCTCGACGTCGAGGCTGTCAAGTCGCCCGAATTCCGCAAGGTCGTCGAGACCTTCATCAAGCTGCGCGACTATTCGGACGAAGGCTCGGCCAACCGCGAATGGAACGTTGCGGCCAACATGGTCATCACCGGGCAGGCCGGCTTCCACTTCATGGGCGACTGGGCCAAGGGCGAATACCTTGCCGCCGGTCAGACCCCGGGCGTGGAATTCGGCTGCCAGCTTCTGGGCAACGGCGACGGGCACCAGAACTTCATCGTGGCTTCGGACGCGTTCATCTTCCCGCTGGACGGCGCAGATGGGTTGAACGAGGCGCAAACCCTGCTGGCAACAACGATGATGAGCAAGGAGGTTCAGGTCGCCTTCAACGCCAAGAAGGGGTCGGTTCCGGCGCGTCTGGATGTCGACATGGCCTCGCTCGACGCCTGCTCGCAGGAAGGCGTGGCGGCGCTGCAAGACCCGAACCAGCGGATCGCCGCGACCGATTTCCTGAACACGCCGGACTATATCGGCGCCGAACGGGACCTGGCGGCGACCTTCTGGGCCGATCCGGCGATGACGGTGGACCAGTTCATCGAGGCCTATGTCGCGTTGGTCGAGACCGAAGCCTCGATGCGTTGATCGACAGGGGAGGCGGCGGTTCGGCCGCCGCCTCCCGCCGAAGGAAACGGGCCAGGGGGAGGGCGCTGCAATGAACATCACGCTGAAACAGGGCCGGGTCGGCACCGACATCAACGGCACCGTGCCGGACAGGCTGAACCTGAAGGGCCGCGTCGCCATGGTCACGGGCGGATCGCGCGGGATTGGCAAGGCCTTCGCCGTCGGGCTGGCCGAAGCGGGCGCCGACGTGGTGGTCGTGTCGAGGAAGACGAAGGAGGAAGGCGAGGCGGTCGCGGCCGAGCTGCGCCAGATCGGGGCCAAGGGGTCGTTCGCGGTGCTGGCCGACGTGACCAGCCGGGCGTCGCTGGATGCTGCGGTGGACGAGACGGTCAAGCGCCTCGGCAAGCTCGACATCATGGTCGCCAATGCCGGGATCGGCATCGACGTGAACGCCGAGGACATGACCGAGGACCAGTGGGACCGTCTGATGGACGTGAACCTGAAGGGCGTGTTCTTCGCCGCCCAGGCCGCCGCGAAGCACATGATCCCGCGCAAGGCGGGCAACATCATCGTCACCTCGTCGCTGTCGGCCTTCGTGGCGAACGGCAATCCGCAGGCCTGCTACAACACCTCGAAGGCCGGGGTGAACATGCTGGTGCGCTGCCTTGCCTACGAATGGGCGCGGCACAACATCCGGGTGAACGCGATCGCGCCGGGGTTCATCATGACCGACATCCTCGGCCCCTACCTGAGCGAGTTTCCGGACGAAGCCTACGGCTACATGATCAAGCCCGCCGCGATGAACCGGATCGGCACGCCGGACGAACTGGCGGGGGCGGCGGTGTTCCTGGCCTCGGACGCCTCCAGCTACATGACCGGGCAATGCATGGTCATCGACGGCGGCTATTCGCTGACGCCACTGGAAAACCGGCTGCTCTGACGCAGGCGCAGGGAGAACCCATCATGCCGACACGCGCACGAACCGGCCCCCGCTTCGCCTGGGGCAACTACCTGGGCTTCGCACCGGCGGCGCTGATCGTCGTCTTCGTCTATCTCTTCGCGATGGGCTGGACGGTCTGGATGTCCTTCACCAATTCCAAGATGCTGCCGACCAGCAAGTTCGTCGGCACATTCCAGTATGCCCGGCTGTTCTCGGATGACCGCTGGCAGGTTTCGGTCGTCAACCTTGGCATCTTCTGCGCGCTTTTCGTGGCGCTCAGCCTGATCCTGGGCCTCCTGATGGCTATCGCGCTGGACCAGAAGGTGCGGTTCGAGGACGGGCTGCGGACGATCTACCTGTATCCGCAGGGCATGAGCTTCATCGTCACCGGCCTGATCTGGCAGTGGATCCTGAACCCGCAGATGGGGTTGCAGGGGTTCTTCCGGGGGCT
>NZ_JAEULP010000020.1 GCF_016792905.1 Tabrizicola sp. | reverse complement strand
GCCGAGCATGTGGTGGGGCTTTACTACGGCGCGCGGGGGTGATCCTTTGGCGCCCATGAGCGCCTTCAAGACCTACGACATCCGCGGCCGTCTCGGGACGGAACTGACCGAAACCATCGCCCACCGCATCGCGCGGGCCTTCGCCGCCGTAACCGGGGCCGGTGCGGTGGTGCTGGCGCGGGATTGCCGCGAAAGCTCTCCCGCGCTTGCCGATGCTGTGGCCGCAGGGCTGGTTGCGTCAGGGGTGCGGGTCCTCGACCTCGGGATGGCCGGAACCGAGGAGATGTATTTCGCCACCGCGCATCTCGGGGCCGGGGGCGGGATTTGCGTCACCGCCTCGCACAATCCGCGGGAATACAACGGGATGAAGCTGGTGGGGCGGGGTGCTGTGCCGCTGCCGGATGCCGATTTTGCCCGGATCAGGGCGCTGACCGAAGCTGGCGGTGAACCGGACAAGGCGGCGGGTGGCACGCGGGAGGATCATTCGTCGGTCCGTGCCGCCTATGTGGCGCATGTGGCCGGGCTGGTCGGGACGGGCATCGGGCCCCTGCGGCTGGTGGTGAATGCCGGGAACGGGGCGGCGGGGCCGACGCTGGATGCACTGGCCGAGGGACTGGCCCGGCGCGGCGCGCAGCTGGACCTGGTGCGGATGCACCATGCTCCCGACGGCAGCTTCCCGAACGGCATTCCGAACCCGCTTCTGCCGGAGAACCGTCCGGTGACGGCGGCGGCAGTGACGGCGGCGGGCGCCGATTTCGGGGTGGCGTTCGACGGTGACTTCGACCGCTGCTTCCTGTTCGACGGCGACGGTGGCTTTGTCGACGGCGAGCATGTCGTGGCGTTGCTCGCCTCGGCGCATCTGGCACAAGAGAAGGGTGCGACGATCATCCATGATCCCCGTGTCATCTGGGCGGTGCAGGATGCGGTCGCCAAGGGTGGCGGCCGGTCGGTGCTGGCGCCGACGGGGCATGTGTTCCTGAAGGCGGCGATGCGGCGCGAAGGCGCGGTCTACGGCGGCGAGATGAGCGCGCACCACTATTTTCGCGGTTTCATGGCCTGCGATTCCGGGATGATCCCCTGGCTGATGGCGGCGCGGCTGGTGTCACGGTCCGGGTGGAGCCTCACCGAGATGGTCGGGGCAATGCGGCGGGACTTTCCCTCTTCGGGCGAGATCAACTTCCGCGTGGCGGACCTGCCTGCCGTGGTGGCGCGCACCAAGGCGGCGCTGGAACCCGCGGCGCGGTCGATGGACCGGACGGATGGTTTGAGCCTCGATTTCGGCGACTGGCGGATGAACCTGCGCGCCTCGAACACCGAGCCCCTTCTGCGGCTGAACGTCGAGGCGCGGGGGGACGTGGGCCTGGTGGTCAGTGGCGTGGCCCGCGTGAAGGCCCTGATCGAGGGCTGAGGCCGCTTAGGCCGAGACGGCAGCGACCGCGGGCTTGCGCAGCATCGGCCAGCCGCGACGGAACACCGGGATCACCGGCAGGTCGTCGGCCAGAGCCTGCAAACGGCTTTCGCGGTGCTGCAGGCGGGCGATTTCCGCCCTGATATCGGCGAGTTCGTCGGTGAGGGTAAGGCGGGAAGCGGCCATCTGGTCCTCCTTTGTTCTACAGGGTCAGCATCGACTCGAAGTCTGAAGACTTGGTGAAGGGGCAGACCGACGGCAGATTGTTTCTTGCGCAGCGGCTTGTCTGGCGCCGTAACGCGGAGCATTCTGGCCACAAGAAACTGGACGCTTGCACATGTGGGATTTCAGCATTGCCAAGGCCTTGGGCCTTCTGATCCGGACCGCGCCGTTCCTGATCTTCCGCGCGTTGGTGTATTTCGGGATCGCCGTTGCGATGGTCGTCGTCACCGGCGCGGGCGCGGGGACGGGCTATGGCATCGGCCTTTTCGGGGACGAGGAGTTCCGGTCAACCAGCACGATGTGGGGCGGGATTGCGGGCTTCGGGCTGACGGTGGGAGTGATCTTCTTCCTGCGCGATTACCTTCTGTACATGGTCAAGGCCGGGCAGATCGCGGTGATGGTGGAATACCTGGACGGCAAACCCTTGCCCTATGGCCAGGGCCAGATCGCCTATGCCCGCCGGGTGGTGACGGAACGCTTCGGCCAGGCCTCGGCCCTCTTCGCGCTCGACCGGCTGGTGCGCGGGGTGATCGCGGTGATCACCGGGCTGGTCGAAGGCGTGATGACGATCCTGCCGATCCCGGGGATCAACCAGATCATGGGCGCGGTACGGGCCTATCTGCGCATATCGGTCGGGCTGGTGGACGAGGTGATCCTGGCCCATGCGATCCGCACAAGGTCGGAAAATGCCTGGGAAGCCGCGCATGACGGGCTGGTGCTCTATGCGCAGAACGGGCGGGCCATGCTGGTCAACGCGGCCTGGCTGACCCTGATCAGCTGGGTGCTGGCGGTGGTGGTCTTCCTGGTCATGCTGGCGCCGGCGGCGGGCCTTGTCTGGCTTCTGCCGGGCGAGGCGTCAGGCGGGACCTTCGTCTTCGCGCTGATCTTCGCCTGGGCGGTGAAGGCCGCGGTGATCGAACCCTTCGCGCTGGCCTGCATGTTGCAGGTATTCTTCAACGTGACCGAAGGGCAGGAGCCGCAGCCGGAATGGCGCGGGCGGCTGACGCAGATTTCCGACAAGTTCCGGCAACTCGGCGAACGCGCGGTGGGCTGGTCGCCACGCGGCGCGGCAGAGGAGTGACCTGCGCCCGGATGCCCCTGCCAAACGCATGAAAATAAACCGAAGGCCGGTTGCGGGGCCGGGGTATCTGTGGCAAGACTCCGGCTGATGCCAATCAGACCGATGAGTTCAGAATGAGCGAATTCGCCGCCCGCCGCGTGATGATGGTCGATACGCAGGTCCGCCCCTCGGATGTGACCAAGTTCCCGATCATCGATGCGATGTTGTCCGTCCCGCGCGAAACCTTCGTGCCGGATGCCCGGCGCGAGGCGGCCTATGTCGGCGAGAACCTGCCGCTGGCCCCGGGCCGCGTGGTGCTGGAGCCGCGGACGCTGGCCAAGCTTCTGGATGCGCTGGACGTGCAGCCGACGGAGCTTGTGCTGACCATCGGCTGCGGGCTGGGCTATTCGGCGGCGGTGATCGCCCGCCTGGCCGAGACGGTGGTCGCGGTCGAAGAGGACGAAGGTCTTGCGGCGGACGCGCAGCGCATCCTTTCGGAAGAAGGGGTCGACAATGCCGTCGTGGTCACCGGGCCACTGGCCGATGGCGCGGCGAAATGCGCACCCTATGACGTGATCACCGTGGAAGGCGGCGTCGAGGTGATCCCCGATGCCGTGCTGGCGCAGTTGAAGCAAGGCGGACGGATCGGCGCGGTCTTCATGGACGGGGCAGTCGGAACCGCACGGGTCGGATACAAGACCGAAGGCCGCATGACCTGGCGTCCGGTATTCAACGCGGCGGCCCCGGTCCTGGCGGGTTTCCGGACGGCGCGCGGCTTTACCCTGTAGGGCAGGCGAGGCCGGCGGGAAGACCCGCGCGGATCACAAGAGATCGCCTGCCACGTTCGTCGGTGGGCCTTGAAGAGGCGATGAATATGCGTGCTTGGCTGAAGGCGGCGGTCGTGGCGGTGGTTGCTCTGGTGGCGGTGCCCGGTGCAAAGGCCGAAACGCTGACCGATGCGCTGATTGCGGCCTACAAGAACTCGCACCTCCTGGACCAGAACCGGGCCGTGCTGCGTGCGGCGGACGAGGATGTGGCGGTAGCCGTCTCTGCCCTGCGTCCGGTGGTGGCCTATACCGCACAGGCGGGCTGGTCGCGGGCGGACGTCAGCACGGCTGGCGGGACCACGGTGGTCGAGGGGCTGTCCGCCTCGCTGGCGCTGTCGGCTGAAATGACGCTGTTCGACTTTGGCCGCAGCAAGCTTGGCATCGAGATCGCCAAGGAAAGCGTGCTGGCCACCCGGCAGGCGCTGATCCAGGTGGAGCAGAACGTGCTTCTGGCAACGGTGCAGGCCTATGTCGATGTGCGGCTGGCGCAGGACGTCGTGGCGCTGCGGCAAAGCAACCTTCGGCTGATCACGCAGGAACTGCGCGCGGCGCAGGACCGTTTCGACGTGGGCGAGATCACCCGGACGGATGTCTCGATCGCCGAGGCCCGGCTGGCGGCGTCGCGTGCGGCGCTGGCTGCGGCCGAAGGCCAGCTGATGATCGCGCGCGAGGCCTACAAGGCAGCGACCGGCGCCTATCCGGGCAAGCTTGCGCCCCCGCCGAGGGCTCCGGCCCTGCCGCGCACGATGGAAGAGGCGCAGGGCGTCGCGCGGGGGACGCATCCCCTGATCCGTCAGGCGCAGCACCAGGTGACGGTGGCCGACCTGCAGGTCGATGCGGCCAAGGCGCAGCGGATGCCGACAATCGGCGCAGGCGTGACGCTGCGCACCGATGACGAGGATCTGCAATCGTCCAGCGTCGGGCTGACGATGAACCAGACGCTCTATGCCGGCGGCAAGCTCTCGGCCCTGCAGCGCAAGGCTCTGGCGGGCAAGGATGCGGCGCGGGCGGCGCTCCAGCAGACGGCGGTCAGCGTGATCGAGAACGTGGGCGTGGCCTGGGCGAACCTGGCGGTTGCTGCGGCCTCGATCGAGGCATCCGACCTGCAGATCCGGGCGGCGCAGGCGGCGTTCGACGGCGTGCGCGAGGAAGCCGCGGCGGGGACGCGCACGACGCTGGACGTGCTGGACGCCGAGCAGGAATTGCTGGACGCGCGCAACGCACGGCTGGAGGCCGAGGCGCAGCGCTATGTGGCGGTCTACCAGGTGCTCTCGACGATGGGGCTTCTGACGGTCGACCACCTGCAACTTGGCATCCCGACCTATGATCCCGATGCCTATTACGGCGCGGTCGAGAAGGCGCCCAGCCACTCGGCGCAGGGCAAGAAGCTGGACCGGATTCTGGAGAAGATCGGCAACTGACCGACCCGACGCATTCGCAATCCGCGATTTCTGTTGCTTTGCATCGGCTTGGCGCAGTAAGTTGAAGCCGAAATCCAAGCTAGGCGAGCGGAAGTCCCTGATGGTGGGCCCCCTGAGTTCCGAGGAGATCGAGGACGTCGTTTCCTCGGTTCGGCGGCTTGTGTCCAACGAACACAGCCCGCGTCGGACCACGCGCGACCTGGGCGCAGACCGCCTGCTGCTGACCCCCGCGCTGCGCGTGGTCAGCGAGGTCAGCCCGCTTGCCCCGCTGATCCTTGATGTGCCGGTGCCGGAGCCCGAGTTGGCAGAACCGGAGATCGAGGCGGTTGAGGACGTGGAGGTCGATGAAACCGCGGTCGAACTGATCGAGGCCGACTGGGAGGACGAGATCTGGGCTGCTGCCGAGCCGGTGTCGCTGGGCGAGGCGGCCCTGGGTGCCGAGGAAGCCGAAGTCCTGATCCCGCCGATGGAGGAAGGCTCGGTCGAAATCGGGGCCGCGTCGGGCGAACTTCCCGAGCCTTGGGCGCAGGTCGGAGCCGAATGGGTCGAGGACGAGCCGATCCCCTTCGTTCCGCTGCGACGGCGGGCGGAAAGTCTGGCCGCGCGCCTGGCTTCGGGCGAGGTGCTGGAGACGCTTGGCGGGACTGATACGGTGGCCCGCGTCGAAGCCCCCGCGGTGCCGGAGGCGGTGGGTGTCGAATCGCAGCCTGTCGATGACCTGCTGACCGCAGATCTTCTTGCGGCCGACCCGGACGATGACATCGGCGCGGCTGAGGAAGATCATCACGGCCCGGCGGAGAACGCGACGACACAGCGCATGCCGACCGAGATTCTGGATGCGGACGGCACGCCGCTCGCGGTTCTGGACGAAGCCGCCCTGCAAGAGATCGTGCGGCAGATGATCCGGGAAGAGTTGCAGGGATCGCTCGGCGAGCGGATCACCCGCAACGTGCGCAAGCTGGTGCGGGCCGAGATCAACCGTGCGCTGGTCGCACGCGACCTCGACTAGGCAGAAATGAAAACGCGCCCCGGCGGGGCGCGCATCTGGCTTGATCCGATCGCGGGATCAGGCGGCTTCGGCCTGTTCCAGCTCCAGGGCGTGCCGACGTTCGGATTCCTCGCGCGACAGTGCGACCGAGGTGCGGACGCCCTTGGCGACGAATTCCATCAGGCCCTTGACCACCCGCTCGTTCGGGTCGATCCCGGCGCAGGACAGGACCTCGCGGCCGTCGCGCGACCGTGCCCAGCGGGCGATCTGGTCGGGACCGTTGCCATATTTCTTGTCGTCGGCGATGGCGTCATCCAAAGCCGCAAGCACGACGGCCGCGAACAGCTTGCGCGCGCGCTGGCCCTGCTCGAAGTTGAAGGCGGTGCTGTCGATGGTGTCAAGCATCGGCTTTTCCTTTTTTCTTGCTCTTGTAATTCCTCAGCGTCCGAGGGTTGTAACGATTTGATCACGATTCGGGGGATACCCGTTTGGAATGACTGCTATGCGCAGATTGCATGGCTTGCGCGTCACCCGTCAGCATCTAGTCGGTCCAACCCTGGACCAGTCCCGATATTTAGGGGGTGGCCCCGATTAATCAACCTTTAAGTAGGATATTCTTGCCGTAACGGAGAGGCGCTGCTCATTCGAGCCAAAGACGGGCTTGACCTGCCTTCAAGATTCCATCTGCGCGGTCACGGCGCAGATAGGCGATCCCGAATCCCTCGCTTTGGGTGAAAAGCGTGCCGACGGGCTTGCCGTCATCCTGACGGGTGATCTCGCTGCCGACGGGCGCCCACCCCTCCATCATCACCCGTACCAGCCCCTTGCGGAGCTCGGTCTTGTGCTTCATCCGCGCGGTAACTTCCTGGCCGACATAGCAGCCCTTGCGGAAGTCGACGCCATGCAGCCGCTCGAACCCGGCTTCAAGGATATAGCTGTCGTCGGGGATCAGTTCGATCCCGCTTTCCGGGATCAGGTTCCCGACCCGGATCGCATCCCAGTCGACGTCGGGCGTGACCAGCATATCGGTTGCGTAGCGCCGCCACCCCAGCGCTGGATGGCGCGGGTCGGGAAAGGCGCGATCCGGCGGGGTGCCGAGGCCGCGCGACAACCGCAGGTCGGAGGGTGCGATCTGCACATCGGCGCGCAGGCGATACATGGTCAGGCGCCGGAGCGTGTCGGCGGCCAGCGGCGTGGCGATGTCGAGCAAAAGGTCTCCCCCTTCGTGCCGGACCACGAAGAAATCGGCCAGATACTTGCCCTGCGGGGTCAGGAGTGCCGCCCAGACGATGCCGGGGCCCTGCTCCAGCGGGCGGAGGTCGTTCGTGACAAGACCCTGCAGGAAGCTCACGGCGTCCTTGCCGGTAAGGGTCCAGATCGTGCGCGGGGTGTCTTGCGTCATGTGCCGGACTGTAGGGGCAGGGCGCGGCGGGCGGAAGCCTCAGTCACGCAGTTGTGCCTCTTGCAGCTGGGCGTAAAGCCCGCCCCGGGCCATCAGGCTGTCATGCGTGCCTTCCTCGATCAGGCGCCCGTGGTCCAGCACGATGATCTTGTCCGCCGCCTTCACCGTCGACAGCCGATGCGCGATGACGAGCGTCGTGCGGCCCGACTGCGCGCGGGACAAAGCGGCCGAGACTGCGGCCTCGGTCCGGGTGTCCAGCGCCGAAGTCGCCTCGTCCAAAAGCAGGACCGGTGCATCCGCCAGAAGCGCGCGGGCGATGGCGACGCGCTGGCGTTGGCCGCCGGACAGCGCCGAGCCGCGCGGACCGGCGGGCGTGTCCAGCCCCAGCGGCAGCGCATCGGTGAAGGCGGCAACCTCGGCATCGGCCAGCACCTGCGCCAGTCGGGCCGGGTCGCGGTCGGTGCGCCCGAGAAGCAGATTTTCCCGCAGCGTTTCGTCGAAGAGCGCCGCATCCTGCGAGACAGAGGCAAGAAGCGCGCGCTGGTCGGCAAGGCTCAGGTCCTGCACGTCGACCCCGCCGATCAGGATGCGCCCGGCCTGCGGCTCGATCAGCGCGGCGATCAGCTGGAAGACGGTCGACTTGCCCGCGCCGGAAGACCCGACCAGCGCCGTGACCTTGCCCGCCTCGGCCGTGAAGCTCAGCCCGTTCAGGACCGGACGGTCGGGATAGTCGAAGGTCACGGCCTCGAACCGGATCGCCGGGGCGCCGGGGGCGGGAAGGGTCCGGCTGACGGCGGGGCGGCTGCCCTGCGGCCGGGTGTCAAGGAGGGTGAAGATGCGCTCCAGGCTGGCTTCGGCCACCTGCCACTGCCCGGCCAGGTCGCTGAGCCGCCGGATCGGCTGGAAGGTCAGGGCCATGGCGGTGAAGAAGGACATGAACTCGCCCGTCGTGCGGGTGCCCGCCGCGACTTCGCTGCCCCCCAGCATCAGGACGGCGAAAAAGCCGATGCCGGTGATCACGTCGACCAGTGCGGGCATCGTGGCCCTGGCCAGCGCGGTTTTCACCTCGGCGCGGACAATGGTGTCGATGATGCGCTGGAAACGACCGGCCTGATAACCCTCCATCCGGTTCAGCTTGACCGCCTGGATGCCATGGAAAATCTCGTCCAGCCGGGTGGCGCGCAGGCCCGCCTGATTGCGGGTGAGCACCGCCTTGCGGCGCAGGTAGCGGCGCAGGACGACGGCGGGCAACAGCAGGAGCGGCGCGCCCACCAGCGCAGCGGCGGTCCAGAGCGGGTCGATCATGATGGCGACGACGAACAGACCGACAAGCGAGATCAGGTCGCGCCCGATGCCGCCGATGACCAGGACCGAAGCCCCTTGCGCGGCAAGGGTGTCGCCCTGCACCCGCTCGATCAGCGTGCCGGGGGAATGGGTCTGGAAGAAACTGGCGTCGAGCGTCAGGAGATGCCGGATCAGATCGACCTGCATCGTCCCGGCCGAGTGCTGGTTCACCCGCGCCAGAAGCCAGCGCCCGAGGATCGACGTGATCGCGCGGACCAGGAACAGCGCCAGGATCGCGCCACCGACCCAGATCAGCGCCCCCGATCCGCCCGGCGCGAAGACCCGGTCGAACAGCGGCTCCAGCATGTAGGACAGGAACCCCAGCGTCGAGCCTTCGATCATCATCACCAGGAAGGCCAGCGCCATCACCGGCAGGTGTGGCCGCAGATACTGGCGCCAGAAGCGTCCGAATAGCTCGCGCGAGGTGTAGCGGCGGGAAGACTGCAAGAGGGGTTGCCTTTGCCTTGGATCAGATTGGGGGTTTAGCGGGAAAGGCACGGTGCCTCAAGCCGGGCCGGTTGACGCTGGCGGCGGGCGGGCCTAGCCATGGCGGGTAGCGATGGAGTGACGACGCATGAGCCTTGCCAACGGCCGCCCCTACCTGGCCATCCCCGGTCCTTCGGTGATCCCCGACCGCGTGCTGCGCGCGATGCACCGCGGCTCGCCCAACATCTACGAAGGCCCGCTGATCGAGATGGTGGCAGGCCTCTGGCCCGACCTGCGCAGCGTGGCGGGCACGACGGGTCATGTGGCCATGTATATCGGCAACGGCCATGCGGGGTGGGAAGCCGCGAACGCGAACCTGTTCCACAAGGGCGAGAAGGCGCTGGTCCTGGCGGTGGGGCAGTTCGGCCTTTCCTGGGCCAATTCGGCGCGGGCGATGGGGATCGAGGTCGAGGTACTGGACTTCGGCAAGTCCTCGCCCGCCGACATGGCTCGGGTCGAGGCGGCGCTGCGGGCCGACAAGGGTCACAAGATCAAGGCGGTGCTGACGACGCAGGTCGATACGGCCAGCACGATCAAGACCGACATTCCCGCGCTGCGGGCCGCGATGGATGCGGCAGGGCATCCGGCTCTCCTCGCGGTGGATTGCATCGCCTCGCTCGGCTGCGACGAGTTCCGCATGGACGCCTGGGGCGTCGATGTGCTGGTGGGGGCCTGCCAGAAGGGGCTGATGACCCCGCCCGGCCTCGCTTTCATCTGGTTCTCGGAGGCCGCGCGGCTGCGCTGCGGCAAGTCCGACCTCGCCACGCCGTACTGGGCCTGGGGGCCGCGTGCCGAGGCCGAGGAGTTCTGGCAGCTCTGGAACGGCACCGCGCCCACCACCCATCTCTACGGGCTGCGCGAGGCGCTGGACATGATCCATGAAGAGGGCCTGCCGCAGATCTGGGCCCGGCATCGCACCCTGGCGGGGGCCGTCTGGGCCGCCTTCGACGCCTGGGCTGCGGGCAACCCGGCGATCGGGATGAACGTCTCCGATCCGCGCCATCGCGGCCACTCGGTCACGGCGGCACGCTTCGGGGCCCCGCATGCGACCCGGCTGCGGGATTGGTGCGAGACGAAGGCGGGGGTGACGCTCGGCATCGGCCTCGGCATGGCGCCCTCGACCGACCCGGCCTACCACGGCTTCCTGCGCGTGGCGCATATGGGGCATGTCAACGCCCACATGACGCTGGGTGCGCTTGCCGTGATGGAGGCCGGGATGACCGCCCTTGGCATCCCGCATGGGCCGGGGGCGCTGGCCGCCGCTGCGCAAGTGGTGGCGAAAGGGGCTTGATGGGCTGGTTCAAGACCCGCGAACTGGAACCCGGGGTCTTCGTGACGCTGGAACCGGCGGTTGACCCGATGTTCCGGGCCAGCATCGTGACCGTTCTGGGTCGGGACCGCGACCTGCAGCTGGATTTCGGCTGCGGGGTTCTGCCCCTGCGGCCCGCGCTTCCCCTGTCCGGCAAGCCGGTCGTGGCGGTCGCAAGCCACGCCCATGTCGACCACATCGGCGGCTTCCACGAATTTTCCGAAAGGCTGGGCCACGCGGCCGAAGCGGCGGGATTTGCCGGACAGCCGGGTTTCGAAACCTTCGCCGACGAGTTTCTCGGCTGGCCGGATGTCGTGACTGCGCTGCCGCGTCCGGGATGGAGGATCAACGACTGGCATCTTTTTCCGACCCCCCTGGCCGGAACGCTGGACGAGGGCGACCGGATCGACCTCGGCGACCGGCAGTTCACGGTCCTGCACCTGCCGGGGCATTCGCCGGGCGGGATCGGCCTTCTGGACGAACAGGGCGGGCTGTTCCTGACCGGCGACGCGATCTACGACGACGAGATTCTGGATGACCTGCCGGGTGCCTCGATCCCCGACTACCTCTGCACCATGGACCGGCTGCGCCAGATCGACTGTCGGCTGGCGATCGGCGGGCACGGGCCGGAAATGACCCGCCCGCGCCTCAAGGCCATTGCCGGGGACTATCTCCGGCGACGGGGCTGACCCTCAGCCGCCGTTCTTCGCCAGCCAGTCCTCCATCCATTTGATCTCGGCCTCCTGCGCCGCGATGACGGCTTCGGCCAGCTTGCGGACCTCGGGGTCCGTGCCATGTTCCAGCACGATCCGCGCCATCTCGACCGCGCCCTGGTGGTGCGGGATCATGCCCTTGATGAAATCGACATCGGCATCGCCGGTGTATTCCATCGCCATCATCTCGTGCATCCGGGCATTGGCCTCCATGAAGGCCATCGAGGACGGCCCCATGTCGCCCATCATGTGGCCCGTATGGTCGGTCGCTTCCTGCGCGAAGGCGGGCAGGGCGCTGACCAGCGTCACGGCCAGGGTCAGGTGTTTCAGCATCGGTCGTCTCCTTGTTGTGCGGGGCCTTCCTGCCAGCCTTCCATCATGGGAAGGAAACTCATTTCCGCGTGAGCGAAACGCCTGCAACCTGCCGATTGTCGCGCAACTGTGCACGACGGAAGCCGATCTGTGCGGGACTTGCGGGCGTCAGGGCCTTTTCCGGGTCACATTCGGGGCGTATGGTCGGGCCAGTGTGACAGCAGGGGTGCGGTCAAAGTGGTGAAGCGCAAACGGCCGGTCGTGGGCATCATCGGCAACAGCTACCTGATGAACAACAGCTATCCCGTGCAGTCCAGCGGGACGATGAACACCGCGGCCGTGGCCGAAGTGGCGGGGGCAGTGCCGCTGATCATCCCCTCCGATCCGCGCTATGTGGGCGTCGAGGAACTGCTCGATCTTTGCGACGGCTTTCTCCTGACCGGCGGACGCCCGAACGTCCACCCCAGCGAATACGGCGAGGAGGAGACCCCCGCCCATGGCGCCTTCGACCGCAGCCGCGACGCAATCACCCTGCCGCTGATCCGCGCCTGTGTCGACCGGGGCCAGCCCTTCCTCGGCATCTGCCGCGGCTTCCAGGAGGTGAACGTGGCCCTCGGCGGCACACTCTACCCCGAAATCCGCGACCTGCCGGGGCGGATGAATCACCGGATGCCGCCCGAAGGCACGCTGGAGGAATGCTTCGCGCTGCGCCACAGCGTCAGCTTCACCGAGGGCGGGGTGTTCCACCGGCTGATGGGCGCGCGCGAGGTGATGACCAACACCCTGCATGGCCAGGGCATCGCCCGACCCGGATGCAGGGTCGTGATCGACGGCCATGCTCCGGACGGCACGCCGGAAGCGATCTATGTGAAGGACGCGCCGGGCTTCACCCTTTCGGTGCAGTGGCACCCGGAATGGAATGCGGGCAGCGATCCGGTGTCCCGGCCCCTGTTCCAGGCCTTCGGTACCGCCGTCGCCGAATGGGCCGAAGGCGCACGACCGGCGGCGATGGCGCGGTCAGCCTGAGGCAATCGGTCAAAGCGGGCGCAGCTTCAGCCGGGTGATCCGGTTTTCCCGTTTGCCCACCACCTCGAAGCGGAATCCGTGGAAGCTGAACACCTGGCCTTCGCTCGGGATCATCTGCGCTTCGTGGATCACCAGTCCCGCGAGGGTGTTCGCCTCGTCGTCCGGCAGGTGCCAGTCGGTCGCGCGGTTCAGGTCGCGGATCGTCATCGCCCCGTCGATCAGCCAGCCGCCATCCTCGGCCTGCGACAACCCGGCATCCTTCTTCACCACGTCAAATTCGTCGGTGATGTCGCCGACGATCTCCTCCAGGATGTCCTCCAGCGTGATCAGACCCTGCAGCGCACCGTATTCGTCGACCACCAGCGCGAAATGCGTGCGACGGGCCAGAAACGCCCGCATCTGTTCGTCGAGCGTGGTGGTTTCCGGAATGAAATAGGGTTTCATCGCCACCTTCTCGATGTCCAGCGCCGCGATCCCTGCGACGGATCCTTCCTCGCCGCGCACCAGCCGGTCGACCTCGCGCAAGAGGTCCTTGGCGTGGACCACGCCCAGGATCGTATCGTCACTGCCGCGAAAGATCGGCAGGCGGGTGTAGGGCGAGGCGAGGACCCGGGTGATGATTTCGCCGGGGGGCAGGTCGGCGTCGATCATCTCGATCTGGCGGCGGTGGCGCATGATCTCGTCGACCGTGCGGTGGCCGAGGTCGAGCGCGCCAAGCAGGCGGTCGCGGGCGTCCTTCTCCATCGCGCCGCCGGAATGGCCGATGGCGATGGCCCCGGCGATGTCGTCCCGCAGGGCCTCCATTGCGCTTTCATGATTGTCGCGGCGGACAAGCCGCATCAGCCAGCGCAAGAGCCGGCGGAGGAGGCTGGGCGGCGACAGGGAAGTGGAATCGCTTGGCATCGGAATCGTCAAGCCTTGCGTGCCAGAGGATGCTTGGTCAGGACCAGCTCTTTCAGATGCTCGTCGAGGACATGGGTGTAGATCTCGGTCGTGCCCAGGTCGGCATGACCAAGCAGGGTCTGGATCACCCGCAGGTCGGCGCCATGCGCCAGAAGATGCGTCGCGAAGGCGTGGCGCAGGACATGCGGCGTCACGCGCGCGGGCGAGATACCCGCAAGCACGGCCACGTCCTTGACCAGGCCATGGAAATACTGCCGCGTCAGATGGCCGTCGCGCCCGTCACCCGGGAACAGATAGCGCGAGGCAGGGCTGCCGACCTTGCGCCCCTCTTCCTCTTCGGCATCGCGATGCGCCAGCCAGTCGGTCACGGCCGACCTTGCCGGGGTGGAAAGCGGCACCATCCGTTCCTTCTGGCCCTTGCCGCGCACCAGGATCATCCGCGGATCGCCCCGCGCCGCCGCCACGGGAAGGCCCACCAGCTCGCTGACGCGCAGGCCCGTGGCATAAAGCAGCTCGAACAGCGCCGTATCCCGCAGCCGGTCCGCCGGATTGCGCGCGCGGGTGCGGGCGGCCTCCATCAGCCGGGTGACTTCGGCCTCGGTCAGGGTCTTCGGCAGCCGCGCAGCACGTCCCGGCCCGGTCAGGCGCAGGGCGGGGTTGTCAGTGCGCCAGCCTTCCTCAAAGGCGAAGCGATAGAGCTGGCGGATGGAAGACAGCCTGCGTGCGCGGGTGGCCTTTGACAGGCCCTGCGCGTCGCAGTGGACAAGGTAGTCCTCCACCGCCGCACGATCCGCGCTGGCAAAGCCCAGCCCGCGCCGTTCCAGCCAGTCGGCGAAATCCAGAAGGTCGCGACCATAGGCAAGCTGGGTATTGCGCGCTGCACCAAACTCCGCAATCCGTGCGTCAAGGAAGGTCGAGATCCACCGGCTCGCCTCGGCATCCGGCATGCTCTAGCCCCGCCGTTCCAGGATCATCAACTCCAGCGCGGTGCGCCGCGCAACGCTGTCCAGCCCGACCAGCCGCAGCAGCGACAGCCCCTCGGTCACGCCACGCAGGTCGCCCTGCACGCCGCGGCCGATATTGTCGATGGCGACGATGATCGCCTCGCCCTTGCGATTGCCGTCCAGCAGTGCCTTCGCCTCGGTCGAGGGTTCGGGCTCGCGGAAGGCCGCGGCGATGGCCCGGCCCAGGCTGTCTGGCGGCAGGACCAGGCTCGGGTCTCCGGCGGCAAGCGCCAGAAGGAAGGCGTCCTCTGCCGTAGCGGGTTTCTGCCGTTTCGCGACGGTTTCGGCGTAGGGCGACAGCAGGCCCACCCGCAGCGCGATGGTGGCGGTTTCGCCCGTCAGCGGAATGTCCTGCAAGGCCTTGCCGAAGAGCGTGGCGAAAGGCACCTCCAGTTCCGCCTCCTGCATCCGCGCCCAGGCCTCGGGCAGGGTCGCGGCGACCCGGGCCGCATCGCCGGACGAAATCGCGGCCTCGAAGTCCTGGAAAGCCGCCACACGGTCCCAGACCCCGCCCGAGGCCGCCGGATCGCGCTCGGTGTAAAGGCCCAGGATCACGTTCGGCGGGATCGTCCCCGCGCGGGTCAGCCGCTCTGCTGCCTCGATCTGCGCCTTCCACCCGGCGCGGGGGCTCAGTTCGGCATAGGAAAAGGCGATGGGCAGACCCTCGGTCGGCAGGGGCTCGCCGATGGCGGCATAGATCATCCAGTCAAGCGGCGTGACCGGGTTCGGTGCGGGCGGCGGCGGCTCGCCCTCGAAAAGGTCGGGATCGAGGAAGCGCGACAGAAGGGTCTCCTGATCTGCCGTTATCTGGTTCAGTGCCTTCGAGGTGCGGATGGTCAGCGCGGCGGTATCCCAGTCGCCCGAGCGCGCCAGGCAGAAGATGCGCGCGGGCAGGGTCGGCGCCAGATGCGGCTCCTCCGCCATGAACTGGCAGGCGCGATCCTCGGCCCCGGTCAGAAGCGCCACGTCGAAGGCCCTGCGGAACAGCTCGGGCGAGGGCGTACCGGCGGCATCGATCAGGGCTGCGGCCTGTTCCAGCGCGCCAAGCGCCAGCAGCTTGTCGATCCTGACCTGCAAAAGCTCACCCTTGCCACCGGCGTCGACCGGGGCCGCAACTTCGGCAAGGAGCAGCGTCAGGAACAGTTGTCGCAGCGCGGGCAGGTCGTCATCGGGATGCGTGACCAGCCGTTCGGCAATCTCGCGCGTAAGGCCCGCCCCCCAGAGATCGTGCGGCAGCCCGGAGACCGCAGGCGCGATCAGCCCGACGCTGTCGGGCGAAGGACCATCGAGGGCAGTGGTCGTCACCGAAGCCGGCAGCGCGCCGCCCGCCTT
Source organism: Tabrizicola sp. (assembly GCF_016792905.1). Taxonomy (GTDB): domain Bacteria; phylum Pseudomonadota; class Alphaproteobacteria; order Rhodobacterales; family Rhodobacteraceae; genus Tabrizicola. The sequence goes on along the minus strand of NZ_JAEULP010000020.1, from coordinate 125,353 downwards.
GGCGACCGGGGGTTCGTCGATGGCAGTCGGCACGTCGGCACTTGCGGCCGCAGCGGGCGTTGCCACCGATTGCGACAACCAGTCGATGGCAGAGAGCGGACCGCTCGCGTCCTGAGCCGCCAGGGGGCCGGCGAGCATGGAAAGCGAAAGAAGCCCCGCCGCACTAATCCGCATTCAGCACCACAGGCTTCTTCACTTCGCCCTGACTCGGCGTCAGATCACCCAGATAGGCATAACCGGTCAAGCCGAGGAAGCCAAAAATCACCAGCACCACCAACGCCTTGATGATCCGACCCATCGAATTGCCCTTCCTCGACTTCTGTCCCGACGGCTTGATCCGCCGGGTTCTTCTTGCTGTCGTCAGTCATCCATCGCGATGGCTGCGGCAGGTTCCTTGCGAATGTATATAGCATTCGGGGAAAGTTCACGCCATTGAGGGAGGAAGATTTCCCTTCGGCAAGTCCTTGCCCGAAGGTCACGAAACGGAGAGCCATGGCCAGGCTGGCGAAGACTGTGGTCCTTGTGGGAATGATGGGGGCGGGCAAGACGGCGGTCGGCACCGCCCTTGCCCGGCAGTTGGGGGTGGAATTCCGCGATTCCGACGAGGAAATCGTGCGCGCCGCCAACCGCACTATCGCCGAGATCTTCGAACGTGATGGCGAACCGTTCTTCCGCGCGCGTGAAACCGAGGTGATCGGCCGCCTGCTGCGCGGCACCCCATGCGTCCTGTCCACCGGGGGGGGCGCCTTCCTGGCCGAGGCAAACCGTCAGCTGATGCATGACGTCGGCGTCTCGGTCTGGCTCAAGGCAGAATTGGAGCTTCTGTGGCAGCGTGTCCGCCACAAGACGACGCGGCCCCTGCTGCGCACGGCGAACCCGCGCGAGACCCTGCGCGAGCTTTACGAAGCCCGGCAGCCGTTCTATGCGCAGGCCGACATCGTGGTGGAAAGCGCTGCCGAACGCTCGGTCGAAGAGATGGCCACCCGGGTGGTCGCGGCGCTGAAATCACGGCCGGACGTGCTGGAGGTCTGATCTTGAACAGGGTCAAGGTGGAATTGGGCGAACGCTCCTACGAGGTGCGGATCGGCTCGGGCCTGATCGCACGCGCGGGCGCCGAGGTTGCACCGCTCCTGCGCCGCAAGCGGGTGGCGGTCGTGACCGACGAAACCGTTGCCCCACACCATCTTCCCGCCCTGACCGCCGCGCTGGAAGCCGAAGGCATCGGCTCATCGGCCCTGATCCTGCCTGCGGGCGAGGCGACCAAGGGCTGGGAGAACCTGGCGCGCTGCACGGAATGGCTGCTGGACCAGAAGGTCGAGCGCAAGGATGTGGTGATCGCCTTCGGGGGCGGCGTGATCGGTGATCTGGTTGGCTTTTCCGCGGCGATCCTGCGCCGGGGGGTGCGCTTCGTGCAGCTGCCGACGACGCTCCTGGCCCAGGTCGACAGTTCGGTCGGCGGCAAGACCGGGATCAACACGCCCCAGGGCAAGAACCTGGTCGGCGCCTTCCACCAGCCAAGCCTGGTCCTGGCCGACATCGAGGTGCTGACCACGCTGCCCGACCGCGATTTCCTGTCGGGCTACGGAGAGGTGGTGAAATACGGGCTTCTGGGCGACGCGGCCTTCTTCGACTGGCTGGAGCGCGAAGGCCCGGCGATCCGCGTCGGCGACAAGGCAGCCCGGCTGCGCGCCGTGACCCGGTCGGTCGAGATGAAGGCCGGGATCGTCTCGCGCGATGAAACCGAAGAGGGGGAACGCGCGCTTCTGAACCTCGGCCACACGTTCTGCCATGCTCTTGAAAAGGCGACAGGATATTCCGACCGCCTGCTCCACGGCGAAGGGGTGGCCATCGGCTGCGCGCTGGCGTTCGAACTGTCGTCGCGCCTTGGCTTTTGCAGCCAGGAGGAGCCGAGCCGTGTTCGTGCGCATCTCAAGGCGATGGGCATGAAGGTCGACATCCGCGACATTCCCGGCGAGCTGCCGGGGGCCGACACGCTGATCGCGCTGATGGGGCAGGACAAGAAGGTGGTTGACGGCAAGCTACGCTTCATCCTCGCGCACCGGATCGGGCAGGCTTTCGTGGCCGATGACGTGCCGGGCGACGCCGTGCGCGCGGTACTCGATGAGGCGCTCGGGCGCTAGAACAGCAGCTTGTAGACGTTGCCGTTGGTGTCCGACGCCTGGCCCGTGCCGCTGGCTGTGCCCGATCCGATGACGAAGGTACCCTGCACCCGCGTTCCGTCGGCGCAGACGGCATAGATCTCGCCGTTGTTCACCCCGGCGACGGTCGAACTTTCCTTGCCCACCTCGCCGCCGGTCTTGCTCCAGGTCAGGGAGAGGCCCTTGGTGTTCGACACGGTGCGGGGGGTCAGCGAAGACCAGGTGCCCAGGCATTTGCCGCGCTCGGGCAGCCGGAAAGTCAGGTCGCCCGAGGTGCTGGTGGTGTTCTTCGCCGTCGCCTGGATGACCAGCGTCGGGTCCTTGTCGGCGATCTCGCCCTGAAGCGGGTAAAGCTGCATCGGGCTGGTCCCGCTGGCGCAGGCCGCGAGCGGCAGGATCAAGAGCGCGGCCATCATCCACGGGTGGCGATTGCGGCGGGCCTGGCGATCCGGGTGGCCAAGTGGTTCGGCGGTCATGGGCGTGGTCTTCTGTGCAAGGACAACGACGGCAGTGGGGCGGCATTGGCGGCTGTGCGCAAGGACACTCCCGCCGCCCGCATCGCGGCGTCTATGAATCGGATTCGCGCGACTGTCTAGGGGGGCGCGGGCACGGGGCGGGCAAACATGACCCGGATGCAGGTCCGGCGTGGCAGGTTTGCGCCAGCCTCAGCCCCCGACCGGCGGCACGCTGTCCTGCACCGCAAAGACCAGCAGCTTGCGGATCGTCGTCAGCCCGCCTGCAGAAGACCTGCCCAGCACCGACTCCCTCGGATGCCAGCCGCCGCCGTCCAGATTGAGATAGGAGGCCGGGTTCAGCCGGATCAGCCCGACGATGGTGTCGGCGATGATGTGGCTGGCCGTCGGCCCGACGCGCTCGCCATTCTCGCGGGCGCGGGCTTCGCACAGGAAGTAGAGCCAGGCCGGGGTTTCGCGCAGGAAGCCAAGCGTCGCCGCCGTCTCGCGCAGGCCCCGGGTGCCGGGCGGCAGCAGGCCATCATCCGGAAGCGCCATGCGGACCTCGTCTTCGCTCAGCGGCGCAACGCCGTACTCGCCGGCGAGACGCTGTCCAAACGGAATCCGGCGATGGAAGCCGCGCATCAGGTTGCGGAACAGGATCGAGCCATGCACCGCCGCCGTGGAATCCCCGACGATGTTCAGCATGTCCCGCGCGAAGGTGAGGTCGATCCGCTCGGCGCTGCCGAAGTCGCGCGGGGCGCCGTGCGCCGGTTGCGGCAGGACCCGGGTCATGCGCTTCCAGTCGATCACCCAATGGTCGGGCAGGGCATGCGCGCCGGGCAGGCTGGCCTGCATGTTGCCATGCGAGGTGAAGGCGAAGAGGTCCTCCAGCGTGGCCCCGGTGTCGGATATGCGACCGTTCACCCCGAAATTCGCGTTGAAATCATAGGCTGCCCCGACCATCGAATGCCCGAACCGGAAGGCGGCGGTGGTGAATTCCAGCGGCACGCGGTTGGCTTCGGTCAGGCGGGTCGGCCATCGGGACAGGGGCTTGCCCGTGACGGCGGTCGACAGAAGCCGGGGCAGGTAGTCGTTCAGGATCAGCCAGTGGTAATGCCGGGTCACAAGCTGCCGTGCCTGACGAAAGCATTCGGCGGCGTCCGGGACCTGCGGCTCAAGCGCGGTCACGGCCTTGTTGTGCAGAAGCATCAGCGCCAGGTGCAGCTGGCTGAGGATCAGGTTCTCGTCATTGCGGCGATCTGCAAGCTGCGGCACACCGGCCGCGCGCGGAATGTCCGGCGCGCCGGTCGCATGGATCACGCGCGCGGGGTTTATCAGGAGGTTGGTGAAGACCGCGTCCGCCTCGCGTCGGGTCTGCCCCAGACGAAACCGCTTGCCATCGGCATGATACAGCGCCCGGATCTCCGGGTCTGCGCTTTCCGGGCCGTCGCCGTAAAGGCTGGACAGCGTCAGCGGCTCCGGGTGTTCGTTGGCGAGGTTGTCCAGGATGATCGACGGCTTCGCTCGCCGGTTCCGGTCAAGGCCCGGCGGATCGACCGCGCCGATGACGCCTGCCGCCGCCGTCCAGCCGTGCTGTGTCACCACATCGCCCGTCGGGGCAGAGATGTCATGGTTCACGAACTGGCCGAAATAGGTGTAGGCCGCCGGCAGCTTCATCTGCACCACCGGCATCCCGCTCAGTGGAACGCGGCTGGCGATCTCGAAGGCGCGCAGCCGGTCGCAGGTCGCCCTGGCGGTGGTTCCGGTCACGCAGCCGACCAGCGGGTCTTCGGCGAGCGCCGGAAACAGGTAGGTGTAGCGCGATCTGGACCGGGCCGCTGCAAGGGTCGGGCGCGCATCCTCCCGGTCGATCAGGTTGTGCGTGCTCGTGATCGGCGGCATCGCGGGGCCCTCGTGCAGGAATCAGTAGGGTTCAGGCAGGTTCAGGCCCGAGGCTTTCGGGCAAAGCCGGGCAAAGCGGGACGTGTCGGTCCCTCCGCGCATCGCGCAAAGGCCGGGCACAAGGACGCGCAGGCTTGGCAGGGGGTCGCCGGGCAGCGTCAGATCCACCGCAAGCGCCCGGTGACCAAGCCCGGCCAGGCGGGTCAGAAGCCCTTCCCGATCCAGCGAGACGTCCGGCTCCCTCGCCGGGGCGGCGGGTGCAAATTGCGGTTGGCGCCCGGTCGAGGCCTGGCCGATCCAGGCCAGGACCTCCGGATCCCCAGCCTCGCGCGCAAGCTCCATGCCCACCTCGGTCTGAACCATCTCGGTCACGGCGGCCAGCGCGGCGTCTTCCAGAACCGGCCTCGCGGCCGTGCCGGTCGCCACCACCCGCCCGTCGGCATCGGCGGAAACGGCCGCCACCACGGGCAGGCCGATGTCGGTCGTCAGGTCCAGAAGCAAAGTCTGTCGCGCCCGCTGGTGCAGCCACCAGAACAGCCGTGGCTGGTGTTCGTCGATGAGGTCAAGCGGCAGCGGAGCCGCAGGGCGGCCGCCATGCCACCACAGCGCGACGGCGTCCCGCTCCACGCATTCCCAGAGCCCGGCCGCAATGGCGCCGTCGCGGTCCGCACCCGTCGCGCAACCCGTCGAATCCGCGTCCTTCACCAGTGGCTCGGACAGCACTGCCGCACAGTCCAGGTAGACAAGCTGCGCGGGCACCTCCACCGGTTCACCGCTCAGCATGTCCGTCGCCGTCACCCTGGCAAGCCCGTCCCTGCGCGGCAGTGCGGCAAGTTCGGCCAGGTGGTGCTGCGCCAGGCTTGACCGCAGTTCCAGCGCCTCGGCTCCCGCTGCAAGCAGGGCCTGCGCCATCGTCATCCCGCGCCCCGCGGGCAGGCGCGGCTTGAGCCCGGTCACGCCTTCGCTGTTCGGCAGGGCCACGGCCAGGAACAGCGGCGCATCCGGCGCATCCAAGGGCACGACGGAGAAATCCGTCGCCAGCGCAGGCCCCATCCGCGCGATCAGTTCCGCCTGGTTCTGTTTCATGCTTGCATAGGAGTGCCGTTGCGATGTCCGATCAAGACCGGATTGCGCAAGGCGCCGGGCATTTCACGCTGCCATCACGGAACGGACGAATAGTGATGTCGGGAACGAGGCGCGGCGGCAGACCGAACAGAGGGAGAGAGGGCGGAATGGTTGGGTTTTTCAAACTGAAAAGCGATGCACTGGCCGATCAGGTCGCGACGGGCGAGGCGATCATGCGGGTCTCGAAGTCGGCCTTCAAGGATACGGCCACGTCGGAATGGAAGAAGTTCAACGACGACACCCGCGGCTGGCTTCACGCCAACGGCTACCGCTACGACGGCCCCGGCGCCGGGCCGAATGGCGAGATTCCGGACAGCGTGGAAATCGTGCCGGTCTACGACACTCCGAACCGGATGCACGTCCGCATCCCGTGGTCGGGCCTGTTGAAGACCCCACCGAAAGTCGAGGACGAGCCGAGCTATGGCGGCCCGCAGAACGTGCGCTTCAAGGTGCTGCTCGCCCGCTATTTCATGCGCCACTGTCGCTGAAGGCAGGTATTCAGGCGTGCTCGGCCGCCATGTCGCGGGCGAGCCGCAGGCCCTTTTGCAGGCTCAGCCGACCTTCCGGCCAGCAGATCGGCAGGCTCTCGACCACCCAGGTCTCCAGCGCCTCTTCGTCAGGGTTGGCAGGACCCTCCCACATCTGGCTCGCGATGCGGAGGAAGGTGCGATAGGCCGCCCCGGCCTCTCCCGCCCGCCCCAGATGCGCGAAGGACGCCACCGCCCACACCCCGAGGTCGGGGAAGCCGTCGGGGCATTTCTCGACCGTGGCGATGGTCGCGGCATGGTCGCCCGCCATGAAATGAATGCCGGCGAGATAGGCGGTGTAGTATTCCGGATAGATCGGGTTCAGCCTGACCGCCTGGAGGGCCAGTTCCCGGGCCTCGGTCGCATGACCCAGGAAGCCCAGCCCGCTTGCCGCGGCGATCAGGGTTTCGGCATCATTCGGGTTCATGTCCACCGCCAGCCGGAAATGCGAATTCGCCCGCTCGGGCGACCGCGCAATCGCCCAGTTCCAGGCCATGCTGATATGACAGCGCGGGTCATAGGGGTCGAGCGCGATGGCCTCCCGCGCGTGCTTGAACGCCTTGGCACAATCGGCCTTGCGGTTCGGGTACCCGGGTCGGACCATGCTCCGGGTGGACAGGACCTGCGCCAGGCTCGCATGGCTGCCCGCAAGACCCGGGTCCAGCTCGATCGCGCGCAGGAACATCGCCTCGGCTTCCGCATCCGCCTCGGCCGACCACAGGCGCGACAGCTGGTGCCCCTTCAGCCACAGGTCATAGGCCACCGGATTGCCGGGCGTGCTGCGGGCGTGGCGCAGGAGCGTGATGTGGTTGACCTGCGACGCCAGGTTCGCCGCCACCGCCCCCGCGACGGACGAGCTGATCTCCTGCAACTCGTGCTCGGCCACCGGGAAGAGATGCGACCAGACCTCGCTGCCGTCGCGGCAGTCGATCAGGGTGACGAACAGCTTGCCGCCGCCCGTGCGCCAGTCCAGCACGCAGTCCACCGCGAAATCGGCGTCGATGGCACTGCCCACGGCCGTGAAGTCGACGACCGCAGCCGAGTCGAAGCCGCTTGACGGCCAGGGGATGACGATCCAGCAGCGGAACTTCGACAGGCAGGACTTGGCAAGAAAGGCAAAGCCTTCGCCAAGGTAGTCCTTGCTCGCATCCGTGTAGCGGGTCAGTGGCGGCCGGATCGTGATCCGGGGCGGGCCGTTGCGCGTCAGCGGGGCCCGGTCTGGTGCGGGTGTGGTGATCGGGCGTTGCAGGGACACCTCGCCACTCTTGATTGCGACCAGAAGCGCATTCGAGGCCTCGCTCGGCTCGCTGTCCAACTCTTCGGCCAGCGCCTGTTCCAGGAGGCCGAACTGCCTCAGCGCCGCCGACTGGTCGCCGCGTAGCGCGTGGAAGCGCATGACAAACTGGTGCGCAAGCTCGTGCGAGGGTTCGATCCGCACCAGCTCCTCGGCGATGCGGGTGTCGGCGAAGGCATTGGCGGCGATCAGCTTTTCCAGCTGGTCGGTCAGCGCCGTGGTCAGGACCGACCGAAGTTGCGACCGTTCGATCTGCAACCAGGCTTCGAAGACCGGTGCCGCGGGCTGGGCAGGACCGAACAGCTCGCCCTGCCAAAGCGCCGCCGCTGACAGGAGCGCATTCTGGTCATGTGTGCTGGTGGCAATCAGCTCGCGAAACCGCCGCACGTCCAGCGCAAAGGAAGCACCTTTCAGCCCGACCGAAAAGCGGTCGGCCTCCACCAGATCCTCGTCCTCGGGACCCAGCACCTCGCGCAACTCGCGCAACGCCTGCCGCAGGCTCGAGCGCGCCAGCGCCTCGGGCGCGGGGTCCCACAGCAGCGAGGCCAGCTGCTCCCGGTTCATCCGGCATCCCGGGCTCAACAGCAAGAGCCCCAGCAGGCAGCGCGTCTTGCGGGTCTTGAACGCAACCTCCTCGCCCGACGCGATGCGGGCGACCCGGCAAGAGCCCAGGAGATCGACTTGAAACCGGAACATGCAGGAGGTCCCCCGAAACCTCGCGACCAGCGTTGCACAAGGCGCCGGGGGCTTTCAACAGGCGAACGATACTATGTCCAGCATATTCCTGCGGTTGTGGCCTTCCGGCTGGCCTGTCAGGGCGTGAAGAAGGGCTTTGCCGTCATCGTGGACGGGACCGGCACGCCCATCCGGGTCAGGATCGAAGGCGCAAGGGCAAGTTGATCCAGAACTTCATCTTCGCCAGGCAAGGCACTGTTCCCGAAATAGTAAAACGCAAAGTCACGCTGCTCCTCACCCGTCCCGCCATGATGCCCCCGCGCGTCCTGGCCGTGGTCGGCGGTGACGATCACCTCGTACCCGTCCTGCCGCCAGCGGTGGATGAACGGCGCAAGAATCGCGTCCAAGTGGAAGCAGGCGTGATCCATCTCCTCGCAGTCGTGGAAGAAACGGTGGCCCATGCTGTCCAGCGTGCAGGTATGCAGGATGCCGTAGTCTATCCCCTTGACTTCGCACAGCCTTGTCAGCGTTCCGAACAGGTCGTAGTCGGCGGGCGTCATCTGGTTTGCATGACCGTAGCCGCGCATGGTGTGGAAGCGGCCATGGGTGATCGGCCCCTCGGGCTCGTCATATTCGATGTCGCGGACCACGTCGAAAGGCGCGCGGTTGAAGAACTCGGACCAGTAGCTGTGCGTCACCGCCCCCGTTTTCCTGCCCGCGCGGGTCAATTCGCTGAAAACATCGGGAAATTCCAGCCGCCGGATGTCCGCGTTGTCCCAGATCAGGTGATCTTGCGGCGGCACGCCGGTGTGGATCGAGGCGTAGCAAGAGGCCGAAGTCGAAGGCAGCACCGCGCGCATCTTCCGGACCCGAGCATGGCCCTGTTCGACCCAGCCTTCGAGGTTGCCGAAGAGCCGCCGCCAGTTCCGGTAGGGCACGCCGTCAAGGATGATGAGAAGAAGTTTGGTCACGTCTGAAGCTCGCCTAACATATATCCGGCAAGAACCGGAATTTTTGAAAATTCCGGTTCGGAGCCTTCAAAGGCTCCGGCACGATTTCTTCGAAGAAATCGCTGTCTTGCCATCAGTTCCCCGCGCTTTCCATCCTGCGATGCGCGATCACCTGCTCCAGCCAGCCCAGCTCCATCTCGGGCACCGAGCTGAGCAACAGGTCGGTGTAGTCATCGAAGGGCGGGGTCAGCACGTCGGATTTCTGGCCGTAGCGCACGACCGCGCCCTTGAACATCACCGCGATCTTGTCGGCGATGGCCTTCACGGTGGCAAGGTCATGGGTGATGAACAGATAGGCCACATGCGCCTCGGCCTGCAGGTTCAGGAGAAGCTTGAGGATCCCGTCCGCCACCAGCGGATCCAGCGCCGATGTCACCTCGTCGCAGATGATCAGCTTCGGGTTCGCCGCCAGTGCCCGCGCGATGCAGACCCGCTGCTTCTGCCCGCCCGACAGTTCCGCCGGATAACGCTGCGCGAAGCCCTTGCCCATCTCGATCTGGTCCAGAAGCTCCTGCACCCGCCGGTCGCGCTCGGCTCCTTTCAGCCCGAAGTAGAACTCCAGCGGCCGCCCGATGATCGTCCCGACCGTTTGCCGCGGGTTCATCGCGGTGTCGGCCATCTGGTAGATCATCTGGATCTCGCGCAGGTCGTCCTTGCTGCGCCCCGCCAAATCCGCCGACAGCTGCCGACCGGCAAAGGTGATCCGCCCTTGCGTGGGCGGCAACAGCCCGGTGATCGCCCGTGCAAGCGTCGACTTGCCCGAGCCCGATTCGCCCACCACCGCCAGCGTCTGCCCGGCGGGCAGGTCGACCGAGACGTTCTTCAGCACGTCGAAACTGGTACCCCGATAGCGGGCCGTGATGTTCGCGACCTGCAACACCGGCGGGGCAGGCGATTTCTCGGTATGCTCCAGCCCGCGGACCGATACCAGCGCCCTGGTATAGTCCTGCGTGGGGGCATGGATGATCTGCCCGGTCTCGCCCAGCTCCACCATCCGGCCATGACGCAGCACCATGATCTCGTCGGCGACCTGCGCCACCACGGCAAGGTCGTGCGTGATATACAGGGCAGCGACATGGGTGTCGCGGATAGCCTCCTTGATCGCGGCCAGCACGTCGATCTGCGTCGTCACGTCCAGCGCGGTCGTCGGTTCGTCGAAGATCACCAGATCGGGCTTCGGGCAGAGGGCCATCGCCGTCATGCAGCGCTGCAACTGCCCGCCGGAAACCTGGTGCGGATAGCGGTTGCCGATGGTGTCGGGGTTCGGCAGGCCCAGCTTCTTGAACAGCCCCCGGGCGCGGGCCTCGGCCTCGGCCTTGCTGCACAGCCCGTGGCTCAGGCAGGTCTCGATCACCTGCTCCATGATCTGCTTGGCCGGGTTGAAACTCGCCGCCGCCGATTGCGAGACATAGGTGACTTCGCGCCCCCGCAGCTCCCGCAGGTCCTTGTGCGAGGCGAGCCGGATTTCCCGCCCGTTCAGATGGATCGTGCCCCCGGTCAGCCGCACCCCGCCGCGCCCGTAGGACATGGCCGAAAGCCCGATGGTCGACTTGCCAGCCCCGGATTCGCCGATCAGCCCCAGGACCTTGCCCTTCTGCAACGTCAGGTCAACGCCATGCACCAGCGTCACATTCTTCGGGGGTTCCCCCGGCGGGTAGGAGGTGGCCTCGATCACAAGGCCCTTGATCAGAAGCAGGGGATCAGCCACCGCGGCCTCCTTTCAGGCTGGAGGTGCGGGTCAGGATCCAGTCCGCCACCAGGTTCACGCTGATCGCCAGCGCGGCAATCGCGGCGGCGGGCAGGAGCGCAGCGGACTTGCCGTAGATCAGCCCGTCCTTGTTCTCCTTCACCATCCCGCCCCAGTCCGCCAGCGGCGGCTGCACACCAAGGCCAAGGAAGGACAGGGTCGAGATGAACAGGACCGCGAAGATGAAACGGAGCCCGAACTCGGCGACCAGCGGCGACAGCGCGTTCGGCAGGATTTCCCGGAAGATCACCCAGGTGCCCTTCTCGCCCCGTAGCTTGGCGGCCTCGACATAGTCCATGACGGCGATGTCGACGGCCACGGCGCGCGACAGGCGGAAGACGCGCGTGGAATCGAGGATGCCCATGACCAGAATCAGGACCGTCAGGTTCAGCGGCAGGACCGACAGCATGACCAGCGCGACGATCAGCGAGGGCACCGCCATGATCAGATCGACGACCCGCGACAGGATCTGGTCGATCCATCCCCCCTTCACGGCGGCAAGGAAGCCCAGGAAGGCCCCGAGCGAGAACGCCAGGATGGACGAAGCCAGTGCCACGAAGATGGTGATCTGCGCGCCATAGATCAGGCGGCTCAGGATGTCGCGGCCGATGGTGTCGGTGCCCAGCCAGTGCGCAGCCGACATGCCCTCCCATTGGCCGCCGGAGCTGTCGTCGATGGGCCATGGCGCGATCCAGTGCCCGAAGACCGCGATGAAGAGGAAGCTCCCGGTCAGGACAAGGCCGATGAGGGCGGAAAGCGGAAGCCTCATTTCGGGTGCCTCAGACGCGGGTTGGCCAGGATGCCGATGATGTCGGCCAGCATGTTCAGGAAGATGTAGACGGCGGCGAAGATCAGCCCCACCGCCTGCACCACCGGCAGGTCGCGCTTGGTCACATGGTCGACCAGGTACTGGCCAAGGGCGTTGTAGCCGAACACCACCTCGACCACGACGACACCGACGACCAGATAGGCAAGGTTCAGCATCACCACGCTGACCACCGGCGCGATGGCATTCGGGAAAGCGTGGCGCCAGATGATCGTCATCGGCGACAGGCCCTTGAGTTCCGCCGTCTCGATATAGGCCGACTGCATGACGTTCAGGATCGCCGCGCGGGTCATCCGCATCATGTGGGCCAGGACGACCAGCACAAGGACGATGACCGGCAGGGCGACGGCGTGCAGCTTTTCCCAGAAGCCCATGCCGGGGAAGACCATGGCGACGGGCTGGAAGATCGGGATCAATTGGGTGAGGAGATAGATCACGAAATAGGCTGCGACGAATTCCGGCAGGCTGATCGTTGTCAGCGTTACGCCCGAGATCAGCTTGTCAGGCCAGCGCCCGGCATATCGGGCGGCGATGAGGCCCAGAAGGATCGCCAGCGGCACGGCGATCACGGCCGCGCAGCCCGCCAGGAACAAAGTGTTGCCAAGACGTTGCCCGATGGATTGCGCGATGTCGGCGCCGTTGGTCAGCGCATGGCCCAGGTCGCCGGTCAGGATACCGCCGAGCCACTGGAAATACCGGGTCAGGGGCGGCTGGTTCAGCCCCATCTTCTCGCGCAGGTTGGCCAGCGCCTCGGGCGTGGCCTGTTGCCCCAGGATCGCCTGAGCCGTGTCGCCCGGCAGCGCCTCGACGCCCAGGAAGATCACGGCCGAGACGGCGAGGAGCAGGAGGAGGCCCAGCGCAAGGCGCTGGACCACAAGTCTCAGGATCGGATGCACGCGCCCCGCCTCAGGCGTTCAGCCAGCAACGGACCTGCGCGCGTCCGTTCATCAGCTCGCCGTTCGGATCGTCGGCCCAGCCGCCGATCACGTCGCTGACCCCCGAGACGAAGTCGTTGAACATCGGCAGGATCAGGCCGCCTTCGTCGCGCAGGATATGCGCCATCTCGCTGTATTCCGACTTGCGCTTCGCCGCGTCCAGCTCACCCCGCGCGGCGAGCAGAAGCTCGTCGAACTTGGCGTTCTTGAACTTGGTGTCGTTCCAGTCGGCGGTGGACAGGTAGGCCGTGGTGTACATCTGGTCCTGCACCGGACGCCCGCCCCAGTAGGACGCGCAGAAAGGTTCGACGTTCCAGACGTTCGACCAGTAGCCGTCGTCGGGCTCCAGCTTCACCTGCAGCGGGATGCCCGCCGCATTTGCCGAGGCGGCAAACAGGTTCGCCGCATCCACCGCGCCGGGGAAGGCGCCCGCAGCGGTGCGCAGGATGATGGGCGAACCATCGTGGCCGGACTTCTTGTAGTACTCCGCCGCCTTGGCCGCGTCATACTCGCGCTGCTCGATGCTGTCGTCGAACAGCGGATAGGCCGCGTTGATCGGGAAGTCGTTGCCCCGGCTGCCCAGCCCGCCCAGGATCTTGTCGACCATCTCCTGCCGGTTGATCGCGTATTTCAGCGCCATGCGCATGTCGTTGTTGTCGAAGGGGGCCTTGTCGACATGCATGATGAAGACATAGTGCCCCCGCCCCGCGACCGCCTTGATCTGGATACCTGCCGCGCCTTTCAGAAGCTCGACGATCTTCGGGTCGACCCGGTTGATCATGTGGATCTGGCCCGACTGCAATGCGGCCGTCCGCGCGGTGTTGTCGTTGATCACCAGGATCTCGACCTCGTCGGCATGGCCGATGGTGCTGTCAAAGTAATTGGCGTGTTTCTTGAAGGTGTGGCGCACGCCGGGCTCGTTCACCTCCACCGCATAGGGGCCGGCGCCGATGCCTGACGTCGGGTTGTCCACCCCGCCGCCCGGCTGGATGATCAGGTGATAGTCGGCCATCAGATAGGGCAGGTCGGCGTTGGCCGCATTCAGCTTCAGCGTGACCATGTCACCCTCGGCCTTCATGTCGGCAATGCCCTGCACGATCCCCAGCGCGCCCGACTGCGCCTTCTCGTCGGTGTGCCGCTTCAGCGTCGCCACCACGTCATCCGCCGTCACCGTGCCGCCGCCGTGGTATTCCACGCCTTGGCGGATCTTGAATTTCCATTCGGCGGCATCGGGCGTCGAGGAAACCTCTTCGGCGATCCGCATGTCGAGCGAGCCGTCCGGCTTCACGTCGCAGAGCATCTCGCCCCAGGTCATGTTCACCTGGAACGGCACTTCGGACGCCGCCAGCGCCGGGTCGAGGCTGTTGGTCGACTCGCCCCCCTGCATGCCGACGCGGATCACGCCGCCCTTCTTGGCCTCCTGCGCCCGCGCGGCCTTGCCGAAGAGCGCCGAGGCGAGCCCGGCCGATACCCCGAGCGCCGTCGTGCGGCCGACGAATTCGCGCCGGGTCATCCGGCCCTTGGCAGCCTCAGCCACCATCCAGTCAAGCTGGTTGTGCTTGTCGTTCATGCTGGTCTCCCTGGATTGGTCCCCGTACCGGGGATTCTTTTGTTGACTTGGGAATCAATAAACCGCGAACCCTGTCTTGCGACAAACGTTTTTTCGCGGGTCGTCACACAAACTTGCGCTCCACCTCCTCGTCCCAGTCGCGCCGGAAGACAACGGCGTCGCCCTCCCGGGCGGTCAGCGTCGCCTGCATGCGCAAATGCGTGGCGGTCGCGGTCATCGCCGTCGCCACCCGCGTCATCACCCGCCAGTCCCCGCGCGACAGGCGCTGTTCCCAGCTGATCTCGGCGCGGGCGGACAGCGGATCGGCCCCGATCTCCCAGCGCTCGGTCGTATGCTCGCCGGTGATCAGCCCATGCGTCAGGTTCTCCGGATCGCCCTGGTCGTCCTCGACCACCAGCGCATGCCGCCCGGCGATCAGGTCGGTCTCGATCCGGCGCGTGGCGCTTCCCGTGCGCAGCATCCGGTGCTTCCACGGCGGCGCGGTTTCGGCCGGGGGAGGGGTCCATTCCGCCGCGCCCGTCCCCTGATGCACCGGCAGATCCAGGCTTGCCGCCGTGATCTCCAGCGTCGCTGCCTCCGGGCTGGGCCAGACGAAGGGCCAGTAGGTCGTCGACAGCGCCAGCCGCAGCCTGTGGCCCGTCGCGAGACGATAGCCCATCTGGTCCAGCACCAGCGTGATGTCCTCCGGCACACCCGGCAGCATCGGCTCCGGTTCCTCGCGGCTGCGCCGGTGGCAGAGGTTCAGGATGCCATGCGCAATCCGGGTCGAGGAGCCATCGGGCGCCACATCGCAAAGCCGCGCTACGAGGAATGCCAGCGGCTTGTCCGAGGCCAGTCGCAGCGTCAGCCGCGCCGCCCCCAGAACCTCCAGCGGTTCGGCGAGGGGCGCGGCATCGAAGCAGACCGACAGCGCGTCGTCGGTGCGCTGGTCTCCCGCCATTTCGGCGTTCAGCCCCATCGGGAAATACTCTCCCGCCTGCATCCCGAGGTGTTGCGCCGTGCAGACCGACGCCGAAAGCGGCCCCGCAACCCCAAGCCCCGCATCCGAAACCACCATCACCCGGCGGCTGACCCGCGGCGTCGGCCATGCGGCCTCGGCGATCCAGTGCCCGTCGCGATGCGGTGCGCTGGGGTTCGGCGGTTGGGAATGCAGCATGTAGGCGCGGAAGGCCGGGTCATCCTCCGCCCCGTTCTCGATGCCCTTCAGCCAGCGGTCCCACCAGCGGATCGCCAATTGCAGGAAGCCGATCTTCGGACCCGGCACGGCGGTATGCGGATACTGGTGCACCCAGGGCCCGATGATCCCCTTCACCGGCCCCCGCGCATTCTGCATCAGCGCGGCGACCGTGTTCATGTAATTGTCGTTCCAGCCGCCGAAGGACAGGATAGGGACGGTCATCCGGTTCCAGTCTTCGCAGATCGATCCGTGCTTCCAGTAGGCGTCCCGCGTCTGGTGCGCCGCCCAGCCGGGGGCATGGAAAGGCTCCGCCTCCAGCCGTTTCAGCCAGTCCTCGCGCCAGCCGTTGTGCAGAAGCGGATCGCCCGGACGCGAGGAATAGCTCAGCATCACGCTGCCCCAGCCGAAGTTTTCCCCCAGAAGCGCGCCGCCCTTGAAGTGGATGTCATCGGCAAAGCGGTCGGTGGTGGAATAGACCGAGATCACCGCCTTCAACGCCGGGGGTTGCAGGAAGGCCGTCTGCAGGCAGTTGAACCCGCCCCAGCTTTTCCCCATCATCCCCACGCTGCCCGAACACCAGTCCTGCCTGGCCAGCCAGGCGATCACGTCGCAGGCATCCTGCAACTCCTGCGCGGAATATTCGTCCTCCATCAGCCCTTCACTGTCGCCATTGCCACGGATGTCGACCCGGACACAGGCATAGCCATGTCCGGCGACATAAGGGTGCATCAGCTCATCGCGGGGCAGGGTGCCGTCGCGCTTGCGGTAGGGGATGTATTCCAGCACGGCAGGGACCGGGCGGGTGGCGGCATCGGCGGGCATCCAGACCCGGGCCGAAAGCCGCGTGCCGTCGGGCATCGGGATCCGCAGATCCTCGATTTCGGTGATCGCTTCGGGAAACTCGGTCCGGACCGTCACGCGCCACCTCTCCGATTCTCTTTGCCCATCCGATATTATCCGTTCGTGCAATTCAAGCGTCGCGTGCGGTGCAGAACGCGATTTGCGCGCCGTTGCCTGCCGGGCTAGGGTCGCTGGCAGTCAAGTGGCGTTCAGGTGGTCTGATGGTGCGGCCCTACTTCATCCTGCTCGCGGTCTGCACCGCGCTGACCCTGCTGTTCGCCGTCCCCGGCGTGGCATTGATCGTGCTGATCTTCACCTTCGGGCTGACCGTCCCACTTCTTTTCATCCTGCCGATGGCGACGATCCTGCTCTGGGCGCTGCTTCCCGCCGTCCTTGCCCGAAACAGCTGGCTGCGCTGGCCCGCTCTCGCGCTTGGCCTTGCGCTTCCGGCCTCGCTGCTTTTGCTGCCGGGGATGGCCGACCGCGAGGCCCGGGCGATGATTGCCGCGAAATCCCCGGTCGCACCGCAGCCGATTGCGCTTGCAGGGCAGGTGGGGGTCGAGATCATCCGCAACGCCAGCCACCATCCTGATCTCTGGAACACCAAAGGCGTGCGCTCCGACTTCTACGGCGATGCCCCGTGCTTCGACCTTTGCGAGCGCCTGCTGACCGGCGGCAAGGTCGCCTGGGTCCGCATCACCCTGCGCGACGATGCCTTCACCAACGACAAGGCCGAAACCAGCGCCCGGTTCGTCAAGGCAACCGATGCGGCCTGCCACGCGGCCAGCGCGGATTTTGCGGAAGCGGGGGCGACCTGCATCCTCTTCGCGCCCGATGACCGCCAGCCCGCCGCTCTGGTCCTAGATCTGAACGACGACCGCATCTGGCGCGACCGGGCAACCGCCGCCTGGCCGCTGGAGGAAATCGGCACCCGCACCGCCACCGCCTATGCCGGGGCAAGCGTGGAGGCGCCGGTGGTGTTCCGGGCGGTGCAACTGTTCTATTCCCGGCCCAATGGACTCGTGGGCTTCGACGGGGGAGGCCTCGGCAATGGCAACGCGGGCGGCGGCTTCCTCTTCGCCCGCACCCGCGCCATCACGCCGCCCATCGACCTCGCCGCAGCCGTGACGGCGCTGGGCCTGCCGCTCGGCCCGCCGCGCCCGCTCCTGCCGAAGACCCCGGGAACAGAACACAACATCTTCATTCCCCCGCCGCCGGACGCGCAGGACGCCGCCTATGTCGCCTCGCTTCTGTCCCTCGGCCCGTCGCCTGACCCGCGTGGCCGTTCCAACGCCTTCGCGCAGGTGGTGAACGGCTGGCACGAGCGTCTGCGCTGGAAGGACCCCATCACCGCCGCCGACCGCGACATCTTCTGCGCCTCGCTGCTCGACCCCTCGATCCGGCTTTTCTTCTGGGCCGACCAGCTTCGCAACAAGGGCCTGCGCTGCGATTGACCGTCTCTGGTCAGAGGTTAAGGAGTGGTGAACGTCCGCGACCAACCCATTGATTCCATTGCATCCGATTTTTTGTCCACTGTGGACACGTTTCCCCTGTTCACCCCCGCACACCCCCCGCGCGGCCAGATCGGGATGAAATTCCGGCTCCCCCGGTCTACCTTCCTATGCAAAGGAGACCCCCATGTGGAACCCGCTGCTCGACCCCTCGATCCCCCTCGGCGACGCCGTTGATTCCATTGAGACCGTCATCGTCCCCCGCGCCCGCGACCTCGGCGGGTTCGAGGTCCGCCGTGCCCTTCCCTCGGCCCAGCGGCAGATGGTGGGCCCCTTCATCTTCTTCGACCAGATGGGCCCGGCCGAGTTCCTGACGGGTGAAGGCATCGACGTGCGCCCCCACCCCCATATCGGCCTCGGGACCGTGACCTACCTCCTGAAAGGCCGCCTCCACCACCGCGACTCCCTGGGGACCGACGCCTGGATCGAGCCCGGCGCGGTCAACTGGATGCTTGCGGGGCAGGGGATCACCCATTCCGAACGGACCGACGGCGAGGCCCGGAAGGCGCCCCTGTCGATGTTCGGCCTCCAGACCTGGCTGGCCTTGCCGAAGGACCGCGAGGACGCGGTGGCGGGCTTCACGCATCTGGGTCGCGACGAACTGCCGGAGCTTGACGGAGAGGGAAAACAGGTCCGCCTGGTCCTGGGCCATGCCTGGGGCGAGAAGGTGGATCTCGCCATGCCCTCCGAGGTTTTCTACGCCGACGCTGTCCTGCAACCCGGTGCGGCGATCCCCTTGCCCGACGACCACGAGGATCGGGGCGTCTACGTTCTGGAGGGCGAGGTTTCGGTCGGCGGCCAGGTGTTCGAGGCCGGGCGGATGCTGGTCTTCCGGCCAGGCGACCGCATTTCGGTCAAGGCGGGGCCGCAGGGCGCGCGGATCATGCTACTCGGCGGGGCCACCATGGACGGACCGCGCTTCATCTGGTGGAACTTCGTGGCCTCCTCGCGCGAACGGATCGAGGCCGCGAAAGAGGCCTGGCGCGCGGGCGACTGGCAGCACGGCCGCTTCAAGCTGCCGCCCGGGGACGACGGAGAGTTCATCCCCGCCCCGGATCGCTAGGCGCGGGGCAGGCCTTTTCCGGCGCAGCGCCCGGATCGAGGCGCGGAACGGTTCGACCATGAACCGCACAAGCGTGCCGTGGGGTTGAGCCACCTTTTCACCCGCTGCATCGGCCAGCCCGAAGGTCAGCTCTTCCCGTCCGCGAGGAATGTAGAGAGTGCCGAACATCCAGTCCCAGGTCGCCAGGATCAACCCGTAGTTCCGGTTGTGGTGCCGTGGGTCGCAGCTGTGATGGATCTGGTGCTGCGCGGGCGAGATCAGAAGGTGCTCCACGAAACGGCCATAGCTGAGCCAGATATGGCTGTGTCGCAGGTTCCCGCCGAGCAGGCAGAAGAGATAGAATGACACGCTCAACCCGGCCAGCATCCCAAGGGGCACCGGGCCTACCGTAACCCCCAGAATCACGCCAAGCAGCAGTCCGGTCACGATTCCGGTGAAGAAATCGCAGAACATGTTGTCGACGGGATGCCTGCGCAGAACCGTGATCGGGGTCATGACCTCGGCGGAATGATGGGTGGCGTGGAATGGCCAGAGGAACGCCCAGTCATGGGTCAGCCGATGCGACCAGTATTGACAGAAATCCGCAGTCAGGAAGACGAGTGTCGCGACGAGGAACGGATGCGAGACCGCGGGCTCGCCGGCGATCTTTCCAAAGGTTGCGCCAACCAGTTCCGAAACCCGCGTGCCGATGGTCGTGGCCGAGGCGATGGCGAGAAGGGAAGATGCCGCCATGAGGATCCGCGAGAAGATCAGGACCTTCAGGTCGACCCGGTGCGAGGGATGGAACCAGATTTCCCGGGGCAGCGCCCAGCGAAGGAAGCCGACACCCGGACGACGCATCCGCCAGAGGACGAAGGCTATGACCAGCGAGGAGACCAGGAAGACGGGGGCGAGCAGGCCGGCACCCCCCAGGGCCAACCGGCTCAGCCCGGCGGCAATACGGGAAAAGAGGTCCTGGAGGACCGGATCGTCTTGCAACATCGTCTCTGCCCCTACGCATGCAAGCATAGAAATATGGCGGTCGATGAGCAAGGGCGGGCCGGCCCGGGCGGGTGCGGCGAATAATGCAGGGGAATTGGCTTTCGCATGGCTTGACGGGGCCTGCGGGCTTCCGTAATACCCCGCCACGCCGCTCCCGGAAGGGGTGGCTGACGAGACGCGCGGTGGTAGCTCAGTTGGTTAGAGTACCGGCCTGTCACGCCGGGGGTCGCGGGTTCGAGCCCCGTCCACCGCGCCAGTCTCCTCCCTGTCGCCCGATCATCGGCAGCCAGACGGGTGTCCACGCAGGACAGCGTTTGGGATTGCAATGAATTCAGCGGCTTGGCCGTGGGCGTTCAGGAAGTGTTCATCCTTTCTGCGGGCCTCGTGCGACGCTCCGCCGCCGGATCGCACCCTTCCATCTTTCTCCCGTGGCGGGGAGGGAGGCGCGGCTTGCCCGTATCCGTTCCGGCGGATCGACATCGGTCGGGGTGACGACGTTTCCCGCTTGACGCCCCCCGGACAACCCCTTATCTGCCCGTTCCAGCGCGCGGTGGTAGCTCAGTTGGTTAGAGTACCGGCCTGTCACGCCGGGGGTCGCGGGTTCGAGCCCCGTCCACCGCGCCAGCTTCTTCCCGTGATGGTCAGGCATTCCAGCCTCGCCCCCTGCGGCGGGTGTCGGTAGGGCTGCGGCCACACCGGAGGAACGCCGCGATGATCCGTCTTGCCTTTGCCCTGTTCATCCTCTCTGCCAGGGCCGCGCTTGCCGAAGGCGGAGTTGCCCTGCCCACGGGATTCGACGGGACATATGCCGCAGAGGGTCAGCCCTGCGGCACTGGCGAGCCGATCACGGTCAGCGATGGCACCTTGTTCGGCGCGGAATGGGGCATGACCGTCACCGACCTGATCGAATCCCCGAACGATCCGGACACCGTGGAGGCGACGCTTCTGGTCAGCGGTGGTGGCGATGAGTGGGTCGAGTCGGCGGTGATCCGGCGCGAGTCGGACGGCAAGGGACAGGTTCTGGTGATCGACTACCCGGACGGAACCCGCACCACCTGGCGACGCTGTGAGTAAGCTCGCAGGCCAATCGCAGGGGCGTGATTTGCCAAGGCGGTCGCCGCAGCCGCAACGCAACTACCCCCAACCGTTGATTTCGACAAGCCTCTGGAAAGATGCGGTTTCGACTGCGCATTTGCTTCGGCGCAAACTGGCCTATTCCGCGATGCAGCACGAACCTTCACGCGGCACCACCTTGCGGTGAGCCCCCCTTCGCAACGGTTGGTGCCGGGAGTAGCGTCCGGCCCATCCCGGCCAGAGCCTGCCGGATGGGAGATCCCATCGACGCGACAGGCCCGGCGCGCCGGGACGTGACTGGAACGGAAGCCGCGGAATGGCCCGTTCCTGAAACAGGAGACGCATCATGCGTTCGAACGTTCTTTCCCTTGCCCTGATCGCATCGCTTGGCCTCGGCACTGCCGTGCTGGCAGCCTCGACCGACAGCTCCGGCGTGATCAAGACCATCGACGCGAAGGCGATGACGGTGGTTCTGGAGGACGGCACCACCTATCACCTGCCCGCGGGCTATGACCTGAAGCCGTTCAAGGTCGGCGAGAAGGTGGTGGTGAGCTGGGAGATGAAGGGCACGCTGAAGGAAGCGACGGCGCTGAAGGCGAGCTGAGGGCCTGAGCGAGACACGGGAACGGGGGCCGCGAGGCCCCCGTTTTCGTTTGTGGCGGGACAAATTCCTTCGAAGGAATTTGCAAAAAGTCTTCGAAGACTTTTTGGCCCGGCCCCGGCGTCGCGCTACAGGGTCATCCGGTAGCGGATATGGCCGTCATTGTCGCAGAACTGGTCGTAGAGGCGCCGGGCGGTCGCGTTCTCGATCTCGGTCAGCCAGTAAAGCCGCTGCCAGCCCTTTGCGCGGCCGATGGCGACCAGATCCTCGATCAGCGCGCGGCCCAGGCCCTGGCCCCGGGCCTCCGGCGCGACGAAGAGGTCTTCCAGATAGCCGTCATCGCCCATCACCCAGGTCGAGGGATGATGCTGGTGGATGGCGAAGCCCTGCGGCACGCCCTCGACACAGGCCAGACGCGCGGTCAGGGCATTGCCCGGGTCCATCAGCCGCGCCCAGGTGAAGGCGGTCGCTTCGGGCGGCAGGGACAGGCCGTAGCCGTTACAGAATCCCTCCCAGAGGCGACGGAAATCCGTTTCGTCCGAAGGCCTTGCGTCGCGAAGCTCAACCATCACGCGATGCGGGCCAGGATGCGGGCCCAGCTGCGGATGCCCTTGTGGAACGATTCGAGGTCGTATTTCTCGTTCGGGGAATGGATCTGGTCGTCGTCGCGACCGAAGCCGATCAGCATGGCGTCCATGCCGAGGATGGTCTTGAAATAGCCCGCGACCGGGATCGACCCGCCCGCGCCGACGAATGCGGCGGGGCGGCCCCATTCCTCGGTGAGCGCGGCGCGGGCGGATTCGAAGGCCGGGTCGGAGATTGCCATGACCGAGGCGGGGGCGCCGTCGCTGCCGCCTTCCCAGTGGATCTCGCAATCGGCGGGCATCTGCGCCTCGGCCCAGCGTTTGAACGCGGCGATGATCTTCTCGGGATCCTGGCGTGAGACGAGGCGGAAGGACACCTTGGCATGGGCTTCCGACGGCAGCACCGTCTTGAAGCCCGCGCCGGTATAGCCGCCCCACATGCCGTTCACTTCGGCGGTCGGGCGCGACCAGATTTTTTCCAGCGGCGTGCGGTCCTGCTCGCCTGCGGGGACGGACAGGCCCACGTCGCCCAGGTAGCCCGCGTGGTCGAAGGCCAGCGCCTGCCATTGCTGGCGGAGCGCGTTGGGAAGCTCGTCGACATCGTCGTAGAAGCCCGGAACCTGCACCCGGCCCTGCGAATCGTGCAAGGCGGCCAGAAGCCGCGCCATCAGGTGCAGCGGGTTCTGGGCCAGCCCGCCGTACATGCCGGAATGCAGGTCGCGGTTCGCGGCGCGGATGGTGAATTCCGACTTGGCAAGGCCGCGCAGCATGGTGGTGATGGCCGGGGTCGCCGCCTCGAACAGCCCGGTGTCGCAGATGAGCGCCAGGTCGCAGCTGAGTTCCTCTCGGTTCGCCTCCAGGAAGGGGACGAGGGAAGGCGAGCCCGATTCCTCCTCGCCCTCAAGGAAGATGGTCAGCTTGCCGGGCAGGGTTCCGTGGACATGCTTCCAGGCGCGGCAGGCCTCGATGAAGGTCATCAGCTGGCCCTTGTCGTCCGAGGCGCCACGGGCACGGATCACCTTGCCTTTCGGGGTGTCCTGCAGTTCGGGGTCGAAGGGCGGGCGGTCCCAAAGGTCCAGGGGATCAACGGGTTGCACGTCGTAATGACCATAGAAAAGGATATGGCGCTTCCCCTCGCCGCCATGGGCCACGACCATCGGGTGCCCCGGCGTCGCGGCGGCGCGGGCAGTGAAGCCGAGCGTGTTCAGGTCGGCCGCCAGCGCCTCGGCGGTGCGGGCGCAATCGGCCTTGTAGGCCGGATCGGTCGAGATCGAGGGGATGCGGAGAAGCTCCATCAGCCGGTCCAGCGACTGTGGCAGGGTTTCGTCGATGCGGGAAAGGACGGCGTCAAGCTGGGCTTCGGAGGTCATGGCGGGCCTGTCTGGTAAGGTTTTCCGGATCGTAGCAGGCCAGACCCTGCTGTCCATAGGCGGCGGGATCGGGTAGACTTCCAGCATTGTTGAAGACATTCATCCAAAGTTGGGGGTGACAATTCGCCCCCTTGGCCGTAATCGGCGTTTGACCGAAATCAAGGCACCAAGGCGGGGGTTCGGGCAGAACCGCCGCAAAAGGGACCGAGACCGATGACCAGATACGACGACGCGATCGACCTGAGCCTTCAGCGCCTGCACGACGAGGGACGCTATCGCACCTTCATCGACATCGCGCGCGCGCAGGGCCAGTTCCCCCATGCGGTGTGGACGAAGCCGGACGGGTCGCAGAAGGACATCACCGTCTGGTGCGGCAACGATTACCTCGGCATGGGCCAGCACCCGGAGGTTCTGGGCGCGATGCACGCCGCGCTGGACGCAACCGGGGCGGGCTCGGGCGGCACGCGCAACATCAGCGGGACGACCGTCTGGCACAAGCGGCTGGAGGCGGAGCTTGCCGACCTGCACGGGAAGGAGGCGGCGCTGGTCTTCACCTCGGCCTACATCGCCAATGATGCGACGCTGTCGACGCTGCGGACCATCTTCCCCGGCCTGATCATCTATTCCGACGCGCTGAACCATGCCTCGATGATCGAGGGCGTGCGGCGCGGCGGCGGCGAGAAGCGGATTTTCCGGCACAACGACGTGGCGCATCTGCGCGAGCTGCTGGCGAAGGACGACCCGGCGGCGCCGAAGCTGATCGCCTTCGAATCGATCTATTCGATGGATGGCGACTTCGGCCCGATCGAGGAAATCTGTGACCTGGCAAGCGAATTCGGTGCGCTGACCTATCTGGACGAGGTCCATGCCGTCGGCATGTACGGCCCCCGCGGCGCGGGTGTGGCCGAACGCGACGGGCAGATGGGCCGGATCGACATCGTCAACGGCACGCTTGCCAAGGCCTTCGGCGTCTTCGGCGGCTATATCGCGGCCTCGGCCCGGATGGTCGATGCGGTGCGGTCCTATGCGCCGGGCTTCATCTTCACCACCTCGCTGCCGCCTGCGGTGGCGGCGGGCGCGGCGGCCTCGGTCCGGTTCCTGAAGGGCGAGGGCGGGGTGCGCCTGCGCGAGAAGCACCAGACCCAGGCGAAGATCCTGAAGACACGGCTCAAGGCGATGGGCCTGCCGATCATCGACCAGGGCAGCCACATCGTGCCGGTCCATGTCGGCAATCCGGTGCACTGCAAGATGCTGTCGGACATGTTGCTGGAAAGCTATGGCATCTATGTCCAGCCGATCAACTTCCCGACCGTGCCGCGCGGGACGGAGCGTCTGCGCTTCACGCCCTCGCCGGTCCATGGTGCACAGGAGATCGACCAGCTGGTGCGCGCCATGGATGCGCTCTGGGCGCATTGTGCGCTGAATCGCGCCGAACAGGTTGCCTAAGGGCTTTGGCCGGTGGAAAACCCCTTGTCCTGTGCTAGGGTTTCGCGAATAGAACAATTGTGAGTCGCTGGGGAAGGCGGCCACGCTTGAGTAGTGCACCGAAGGGGACAGGGCGCTGATGATCGGTTGGAGGTCGAAACCTTCGACAACCGAAGAAGACAAGCCAAAGGGCTTTGACGACTTCGAGTTGCGTCTCGGCGATCTCATGCGCGGCGAGCGGGCCACGCTTGGGAAATCGCTGCTGGATGTTCAGCGCGAGCTGAAGATCAAGGCCACCTATATCGCCGCCATCGAGAACGCCGATCTTTCTGCTTTCGAGACGCCCGGTTTCGTCGCCGGTTACGTTCGCTCCTATGCCCGTTACCTGGCCATGGACCCGGAATGGGCCTTCGAACGCTTCTGCGCCGAGGCCGGATACCAGGTGTCGCACGGGCTTTCCGCCGCCGCTTCGCCGCAGCAGATCGTCAAGGCGCGGGCGCGGTCAGAGTTTTCCGACCCGCTGGGCGACCCGAACGCAAGCTTCATCCCGCGCGGCGAAGCGATCTGGAGCCACATCGAACCCGGTGCGCTGGGATCCATTGCCGTGCTGGTCGCCTTGATCGGAGCCATCGGCTATGGCGGCTGGTCGGTCTTGCAGGAAGTGCAGCGGGTGCAACTGGCCCCGGTGGACGAGGCGCCGACCGTGGTGGCCCAGATCGACCCCTTGGCCAATGCTGGGGCGACCGCGCCGCAGGTGGTGGCATCGCGTCCCGTGGAACCCGCCACCGAGGCGGTGGCAAGCGCCGAGGGTACGGCGACGGAAGACGTGCTGGATCGCCTGTACCGACCGCAGGCTCTGGACGTGCCGGTCCTGACCTCACGCGATGGCCCGATTGCGGCGATCAACCCGCGTGACACGGGTGTGTTGTCGCAGGTGGCCGAGGCCGATGCGGTGGACGCCGCCATCGACCAGGCGGTCGAAGGGGACGTGCAGGTTATCGCCGATGCCAAGGAAGGCGTCGAGGTTCTGGCCGTCCGCCCGTCCTGGGTGCGGGTCAATGCCGCCGACGGCACCGTGCTGTTCGAGAAGATCCTCGACGCGGGCGAACGCTATGCCGTGCCGCCGCTGGAAACCGCTGCCGTCTTCCGCACCGGCAATTCCGGGTCGATCTACTTCGTCGTCGACGGGGTGGCCTATGGGCCTGCCGCGCCTGGGGCGCAGATCGCCAAGGACATTCCGCTGTCGCCCGAGGCGCTGACGCAGACCTACGCGCAGGCTGACCTGACGGCGGATCAGGACCTGGCGAACTTTGCCACCGCGGATGCCTCTGACGTGGTGCCCGCGCCGGTGCCCGAGGCGTCGGAGTAAACCCCGCCCATTGCCGGTGCTGCCCGTCCGGCCTATGTTCCGGGCGGTAGTCCCTGGAGCCTGACCGATGACCCACAACCCCGTCCGCCCCTGGCGCAATATCGAGCGTCGGAAGTCGCGACAGATTCGCGTGGGCAAGGTTCTGGTCGGGGGCGATGCGCCGATTTCGGTGCAGACCATGACCAACACCATCACCTCGGACGTGGCGGCGACGCTTGAACAGGTGCAGCGTTGCGCGGTGGCCGGGGCAGACATCGTGCGGATTTCCACGCCGGATGTGGAGTCGACCCGAGCGCTGAAGGAGATTGTCGCGGAAAGCCCGGTGCCGATCGTTGCCGACATCCATTTCCACTACAAGCGCGCCATCGAGGCGGCCGAAGCAGGCGCCGCCTGCCTGCGGATCAACCCCGGCAACATCGGCGACTCCAAGCGCGTGGCCGAGGTTGTGAAGGCGGCCAAAGACCACGGATGCAGCATCCGTATCGGGGTGAACGCGGGAAGCTTGGAAAAGCACCTGCTGGACAAATATGGCGAGCCTTGCCCGGATGCCATGGTGGACTCCGGCCTCGACCATATCAAGCTGTTGCAGGACAACGATTTCCACGAGTTCAAAATCTCGGTGAAGGCCTCGGACGTTTTCCTTGCCGCCGCCGCCTATCAGCAGCTCGCCGACGCAACCGACGCGCCGATCCATCTCGGGATCACCGAAGCGGGCGGCCTCGTCTCCGGCACGGTGAAATCGGCGATCGGGCTTGGCAACCTGCTCTGGATGGGGATCGGCGACACGATCCGCGTCAGCCTTTCGGCGGACCCGGTGGAAGAGGTCAAGGTCGGCTATGAAATCCTGAAATCGCTGGGCCTGCGGCACCGGGGGGTGACGATCATCTCCTGCCCGTCCTGCGCCCGGCAGGGGTTTGACGTGATCAAGACGGTGTCCGCGCTGGAGGACCGGCTGGCGCATGTCACGACCAGCATGAGCCTGTCGATCATCGGTTGCGTGGTGAACGGCCCGGGCGAGGCCTTGATGACCGACATCGGCTTTACCGGCGGCGGGGCAGGCAAGGGGATGGTCTATCTGGCCGGCAAGCAGGATCACACCCTGTCGAACGACCGGATGGTCGATCACATCGTCGAACTGGTCGAGGCGAAGGCCGCCGAGATCGAAGCGGCCGAGAAGCTGGCGGCGGAGTAGGCCCGCGCCGTCAGTCGTCCCCGAGTTCCCGGGCCAGATGGTCGATGAAGGCGCGCAGCCGGGCGGTCACCGACTGGGCCGAGGGGTAGACGAAATAGATCGCCTTCCGGGGTGTCGACCAGTCGGGCAGGACATGCACCAGCCGTCCGGCGGCGATTTCGGGGCGGGCGACGATGCCGGGCAGGGCGGCGATTCCGGCCCCGGCCAGCAGTGCATCGCGCACCGCAAGGTGCGAGCCGAGCCGCAGGGGCGGGTCATGCGGAATCACCACCTCCTCGCGCCCGTTCTGCAGGGGGAGGCCGCCGGGCCAGGGCGCGGCAAGGCCGACGAGATCGAACCGGGCCAGGTCTTCGGGCCGGTTCAGCGCATCGAGCCCGGGCAGGTCGGGGGCGGCGACGAGCATCGCCTGACCGTGCAACAGCCGCCGGGCGACCTGGCTGCTGTCCTCCAAGGGGCCAAAGCGGATGCAACCGTCAAAGCCTTCCTCCAGCAGATCCGGGGCGCGGTCGAGGAAATGCACCTCCAGCGTCACATCGGGATGGGCCTTGCGGAACCCGGCCGCGATGCCGCCGATCAGCACGTTGCCGATCGACTGCGGCACCGCCAGCCGCAGGTGCCCGCGCGGGGTGCCGCCGGATTCGCCAAGCGCTCGGCGAATGTCCTCGGCCTCGCCCAGCAGGCGGTCGGCGCGGGCGGCTAGGACCTCGCCTTCCTGCGTGGGGCGCAGCGTGCGGGTGGAGCGTTCGATGAGCCGGACGCCGAGATGCGCCTCAAGATCGGCCACGCGCTTCGACAGGGTGGATTTCGGCACCCGCAGGGCCAGCGCGGCGGCCGAGAACGAGCCCTCGCGCAGGACAGTGCGGAAACCGCGCAGGGCAGAGAGGTCGAGGTCATTGTCCATGATCTTGGACGCACCTTGCATGAATAGCTATCTTGTCCATAGTGGTGGATTTTGCCATCTTCCGCAAGACAAGATCAAGGAATGTGAGATGGATCGGAGTTCCGAAACGCCGCCCAGCCGGGCGGTGACATTGGCCGTTCTGGGCCTGGCGTCGATGACGATCATGGCCAATGCCACGGTTGCCTCGTCCCTGCCGGGCCTGCGCGCGCACTATGCCGACGTGCCGCATATCGACACGCTGGCCGGGCTGATCGTGACGCTGCCCTCGCTCGCCATCGTGCTTTCAGCGGGGCTGATGGGGGTGCTGATCGACCGCTGGGACCGGCAGAAGCTCTTGCTGCTGACGGCGGCGCTATACGCCATCGGCGGCACCTCGGGCCTTTGGGCGGAAAGCCTGTGGGGGATGCTGGCGGGTCGGCTGGCCCTTGGGCTGGGCGTCGCGGGAACGATGAACCTGGGGATGACCTGGGCCAGCGACCTCTGGCAGGGCCCGGCGCGGGCGCGGTTCCTGGGCTGGCAGGGCGCGGCGATTTCGCTGGCGGGGATCGTGTTCATGCTGGCGGGCGGGGCGCTGGCCAGCCTGCACTGGCGCGGGGCCTTCGCCGTCTATGCGCTGATCGTGCCGATTGCCACGCTCGCCTTCCTGGTCCTTGGCCCGCACGCCCGCCGGATCGCGGCCGAGAAGGCGCGGCCCAAGGCGGTTGCCTCCAGCGCCGACCGCTTCCCCTGGGCAGCCTATGCCTTCATCGCGCCCCTGGCCTTCCTGTTCCAGACCGCGTTCTACGTCACGCCCACCCGGCTGCCGTTCCATCTGGAGGCGCTGGGAGTGACAAGCCCGCTGGTCGTGGGGGCGCTGATGGCGGCGCTCGTCACGGTGTCGGCTCCTGTCGCGCTGATGTATGGCCGCATCCGGGCGCGGCTCAGCGCCATGACGATCTTCGGGCTGTCCTTCTTCCTGATTGGCCTTGGTTTCCTCGCCCATGCCACGGCGTCGGACTGGCACGGGGTGCTGATGGGCTCGCTGATTGCGGGGCTTGGCATGGGGATATCGATGCCCAACTACACCACATGGTTCATGGAGCGGGTGCCCGCGTCGATGCGGGGGCGGGCTTCGGGGCTGCTGACCACGGCCTTCTTCCTCGGCCAGTTCGCCTCGCCGCTGGTGTCGGCGCCGCTGGTTGCCTGGTTCGGGCTGGCGGGAACCTTCGCGGTCGTCGGCACGGGGCTGATGACGCTGGGCACCGGCCTCTGGGTTGTCCATGCGCTGCGGCCGGACCCGACTGCGCTGGAAGCATGACAGGAAGGGCGGCCATATCGGGCCGCCCATTTCACAGCTGAACCCCAAGGTCAGCCGTCGGCGCGGGCGTCCTTGACGAAATCCTGCATCGTCTCAAGCGGCGCATAGCCGCGCATCACCGTGTCCTTCAACACGAAGGCCGGCGTGCCGGTGATCTCCATCTGCTCGGCAAGCGCGTAATTGTCCTTGATCACGGCCATCACCTCGGGCGCGTTCATGCGGTCGATGATCGGCTTGGCTTCGAGACCAAGATCGGTTGCCAACCGGGCCAGCGTCTCGGGCGTAGGCTCGCCGCGCAACGTCATCAGCGCGTCATGCGCCTTGGCGTAAGCCTCGTCGCCGTGCAGCTGGCGGAGCGCGATTGCGAACTGCGCCGACAGCATCGAAGCGTCGCCCAGGATCGGGAATTCCTTGACCACGAAGCGGATGTTGCCGTCGGTCTTGATCAGCTCGTCAACTTCGGAATAGGCCTTGCGGCAATAGCCGCAGCGGTAATCCATGAACTCGACCAGCGTGATGTCGCCGTTCGGGTTGCCGCCGACCCAGTCGTTCGGGTTCTGGAAGATCACGTCGTTGTGGGTGGACACCATCTGCACGTCGCGCGCCAGCGAGGCGTCTTCCTCGCGCTTCTGTAGCACGTCCATCGCCTCGATCAGCACTTCGGGATGCTCCAGCAGATAGGCGCGCACTTCGTCGCGCAAGGCCTTGCGCTCGACCTCGGTCATCGTGCTGTCGACGCTGCCCGCCACGGGAGCGGTCTTCGGCAGGTCTTCGGCGAAGGCGGGAAGGCTGGCAAGGCTGACGATCAGGCCAAGGGCGAGGCGGGTCATGCGGTCTCCTGAACGGGCCGCAAACCTGCGGCGGACGGAGGATAGGCGGCGACCCCGGGCAAGACAAGGCGCTCGCCGTTTCGTGATACCGAAGCGGTTGGCGCAATTTACAAAGCCGGGCCAAGCAGGGATAAGGCGGCGATGATCGCGCTTCGCCCGTTTCTGTCCTTGCTGCTGCTGGTTCTGACCCTGGCCCGTCCGGCGGTGGCCGAAGACCTGTCGGCATTGGCGAAGGTCGATCCGCTGCGGTCGGGGATCATCGCCACCGGCGATGGCGGGCTGGAGCTGCGCATCGCGCTGAGCCAGCCGGTGCCCTGGCGCCTGCGGATGATGGACAACCCGCCCCGGCTGGTGATCGACACGCGCGAGGTCGACTGGCGCGGGGTCGAGGCGCTGGCCGTGGTTCGACCGGGCGCGTCGCTGCGCGCGGGCGCCTTCCGGCCGGGCTGGTCGCGGCTGGTGCTGGAACTGGAGCATCCGCTGAAGGTGGTGCGGGCCGAGATGCCGACGGGCGCCGAGACCCGGATCGACCTGACGCTGGAGCCGACCGATGCGGCAAGCTTTGCCGCCGAAGCGGCAAGGCCCGATCTGCCGGACTGGGCGCTGCCCGAGGCGGCGGATCTGGTGGCCCCCGTGCCTTCCGGCGCAGGACCGCTGGTGGTGGTGCTTGATCCCGGCCATGGCGGCATCGACCCGGGCGCCGAGCGCGAGGGGCAGAGCGAAGCCAAGCTCATGCTCACATTCGCCCGCGAACTGAAGGAGGCGCTGATCCGGGATGGCCGCTTTCGGGTGGTGCTGACGCGCGACGAGGATATCTTCGTGCCGCTGGAAACCCGCACCTCGATCGCGCGCGAGGCCAAGGCGGACGTGTTCCTGTCGCTGCATGCCGATGCCCTGGCCGAGGGCGATGCGCAGGGGGCGACGGTGTATACGCTGGCGGCGGATGCGTCGGACGAGGCCTCGGCGGCATTGGCCGAACGCCATGACCGCGACGACCTTCTGGCCGGGGTCGATCTCAGCGCGCAGGACGATCTGGTGGCGGAAGTGCTGATGGACATGGCGCGGACCGACACTGCCCCGCGCACCGAGCGGCTGGCCGAGGCGCTGGTCGCGGCGATCCGGGGGGCGAAGGTCAGGATGCACCGGCATCCGCACCAGACCGGCGGCTTTTCGGTGCTGAAGTCGCCGGATATTCCGGCAGCGCTTCTGGAGGTGGGGTTCCTGTCCTCGGACCGCGATTTCAAGCGCCTGTCCGATCCGGCCTGGCGCGCGACGCTGGCCGGGGCCGTGCTGGCGGCGCTGGTCGCCTGGGCGGACGAGGATGCCGTCCTGCGGGCTGCGGCCAAGCCGTGACTGTTGCGAAAGCCTGCCTGAACAGCCATTTGTGACCGGCCAAGGTTTTGACGCGCGTCCGCGTCTGGTATAGTGCGGGGCGAAACTCAGCAGGGGGCCCGGGTGCTTCGGTTTGTCGGTAACGTTCTGGGTGGCCTGTTCTCGGCTTTGACGCTGGGGCTGATCTTCGCCGCCCTGACGCTGGGCGGCATCTTCTACATGTATTCCCGCGACCTGCCGAGCCATGAGAACCTGGCACAATATACGCCTGCGACGATCAGCCGGATCTATTCGGGCGAGGGGCGGATCATCGACGAATTCGCCCGCGAGCGGCGGCTGTTCGTGCCGGCAGATGAAATTCCCGACCTGGTGAAGCAGGCCTTCATCAGCGCCGAGGACAAGAACTTCTACCATCACCACGGCTATGACACCCGCGGCATGGTGGCCGCGCTGATCGAGGCGGTGAAAAGCCGGGGCGAAAACATGCGCGGCGCCTCGACCATCACGCAGCAGGTGATGAAGAACTTCCTTCTCGACGGCAGCCGGTCGATCGAGCGGAAGATCAAGGAGATCATCCT
Source organism: Tabrizicola sp. (assembly GCF_016792905.1). Taxonomy (GTDB): domain Bacteria; phylum Pseudomonadota; class Alphaproteobacteria; order Rhodobacterales; family Rhodobacteraceae; genus Tabrizicola. The sequence continues at coordinate 93,003 of NZ_JAEULP010000020.1, read as the reverse complement.
GGCGACGCGGCTGGAGCAGACGCTGTCGAAGGACCGGATTCTGGAGCTGTACCTGAACGAGATCGACCTCGGCTATCGCAGCTTCGGCGTGGCGGCAGCGGCGCAGACCTATTTCAACAAGACGCTGGACCAGTTGAGCCTGGCCGAGATCGCCTATCTGGCCGCGCTTCCGAAATCGCCCGGCAAGGGGCTGCGCCCCGTGCAGGAACACGACGCGGCCGTGGCCCGGCGGAACTACGTCCTGGGCGAGATGCTGCAGAATGGCTACATCGACCAGGCCGCCTATGACGAGGCCAAGGCCTCGCCGCTCCTGACCGTGCAGGGCGGCGACTTCGAGGCCTTCCGCGACAGCCTGCCCCCGCGCGACTATTTCACCGACGAGATCCGCCGCCAGCTTTCGGGCGTCTTTGGCGAGGAAGAGTTCTTCTCGGGCGGATTGACGATCCGGGCCACCGTCGACCCCGACCTGCAATACGCCGCCGCCGCCGCGCTGCGCGAGGGACTGGAGGATTACGACCGCAATCAGGGTGTCTGGCGCGGTACAGGCAAGACGCTTCCCGCCGAAGTGCTGGCGTCCGAGGAAAGCTGGCGGGCAGAACTGTCGAAGCTGGAACTCCCGCGCGACGTGCCAAGCTGGTTCCCGGCCGTGGTTCTGGACGTGGGCGAGAGCGACGCCCGCATCGGCATCGAGGGCGTGGCCGATGACGAGGATGGCCATTTCATCCCCTCCGAGGACGTGACCTGGGCGCGGAAGCGTCTGGCCGACGGCACTCTGGCCAAGAAGGCCAAGGTGGCGGGCGACCTGGTGGCGGTCGGCGACGTGGTCCTTGTCCGCGCCGTGACGAACGAGGACGGCACCTTCAAGCGCTGGTCGCTGCGCCAGGTGCCGGAAGTGCAGGGCGCGTTCATGGCGATGGACGTGAACACCGGCCGGGTGCTGGCGATGCAGGGCGGGTTCAGCTACCAGGATTCGGTCTTCAACCGCACCACGCAGGCGACGCGCCAGCCGGGGTCGAGCTTCAAGCCCTTCGTCTATGCCGCTGCACTGGATTCGGGCTTCACCCCGGCGACCATCGTCGTCGACGCCCCGATCGAGATCGACACGCCGCAGGGCCTGTGGACACCGAAGAACGCCTCGAACAAGTTCTACGGGCCCACCCCCTTGCGCACCGGGATCGAGCAGTCGCGGAACCTGATGACCGTGCGGATCGCGCAGGAAATCGGCATGCAGACCGTCGCGGGCTATGCCGAACGCTTCGGGGTCTATGACCGGATGGGGCCGTTCCTCGCGAACGCTCTCGGGTCGCAGGAAACCACGCTCTTCAAGATGGTCGCCGCCTATTCCATGTTCGCCAATGGCGGCGAGAGGGTGGAGCCGACGCTTGTCGACCGGGTGCAGGACCGCTTCGGCAAGACGGTCTACCGCCACGACCAGCGCGTCTGCGAGGATTGCTCGGCCGCCGATCTTGCGGCGGGGCAGGGCGTCAGGATCGACACCAACCGCGAGCGGGTGCTGAACGCGATCACCGCCTACCAGCTGACCTCGATGCTGGAAGGTGTGGTCAAGCGGGGCACCGGGCGCGGGATCAACCTGCCGGTGCCGGTGGCGGGCAAGACCGGGACCACGAACGATGCCAAGGACGTCTGGTTCATCGGCTACACCTCGAACATCGCGGCTGGCTGCTACATCGGCTTCGACCAGCCGCGCACCCTTGGCGGCAAGGCCTCGGGCGCGGGGCTCTGCGGCCCGGTCTTTGAACGCTTCATGAAGACCGCGATCAAGAAATACGGCGGGGCTGCGTTCAAGGTGCCTCCCGGCGGCTATTTCCGCAACATCGACCGTTTCACCGGCCAGCCGCTGCCCGATGGCGCCTCGGGCGACAATGTGGTGGCCGAATACTTCCGCGAGGGCGAAGAGGCGCTGATCGGCCTCGGCCTCGTGGTCGACGGCGGCTTCGCTATGGGCGAGAACCTGCCCCTCTTCGCCTATGGCGAGGGCGAGGGCGAGGTCGACCAGGGCAAGACCGTCACCAACTCGGAAGGCGAGCGCGTGGTCGTGCCGAAGAAGGCCGATTTCGGAACCGTGTCTTCCGGCGGCCTGTACTGACCCGATCCCTGACGCCGGGCCGCACCCTTGCCGGGGCGCGGCCTTGGCTTTATGACCGCCTGCAACAACCATCAGGACCGATCCGCAATGCGCGCCGAAACCCAAGGCAATGTCGAAGCCATCGAAAAGACCCTGAAACTGCTGGCGCAGCGGATGGACTGGGAAACCGCGCCGCACCGGCTCGAGGAATTCGACGCGATGATCGAATCCCCCGACCTGTGGAACGACCCGGCCAAGGCGCAGAAGCTGATGCGCGACCGCCAGTCGCTGATGGATGCGGTGGCGGGCTACAAGCTGATCGCCGGGGGCCTGAAGGACAATGTCGAGCTGATCGAGCTGGGCGAGATGGAGGGCGACGCCGAGATCGTGACCGAGGCCGAGCGGGCCCTGACCGATCTGGTCAAGGTCGCCGCCGAGAAAGAGCTTGAGGCGCTTCTCGATGGCGAGGCCGACGGCAATGACACGTTCCTGGAAATCAATGCTGGCGCGGGTGGAACGGAAAGCTGCGACTGGGCCTCGATGCTGGCGCGGATGTATGTCCGCTGGGCCGAAAAGCGCGGCTTCACGGTGGAGCTTCAGTCGGAATCCGAAGGCGACGGTGCGGGGATCAAGTCGGCCTCCTACAAGATCAGCGGCCACAATGCCTATGGCTGGCTGAAGACCGAAGCCGGGGTGCATCGTCTGGTCCGCATCTCGCCCTACGACAGCGCGGCGCGGCGGCATACCAGTTTCTGTTCGGTCTGGGTCTATCCGGTGGTCGACGACAACATCGAGATCGAGGTGCAGGACAAGGATATCCGCATCGACACCTACCGCTCCTCGGGGGCCGGTGGCCAGCACGTCAACAAGACCGACTCGGCGGTGCGGATCACCCACTTCCCCTCCGGGATCGTGGTGACGTCGTCCTTGAAATCGCAGCACCAGAACCGCGACATCGCGATGAAGGCGCTGAAGTCCCGCCTCTACCAGCAGGAACTGGACAAGAGGAACGCTGCCATCAACGAGGCGCACGAGAACAAGGGCGATGCCGGCTGGGGCAACCAGATCCGGTCCTACGTCCTGCAGCCCTACCAGATGGTGAAGGACCTGCGCACCGGGCATGAGACCTCGGACACGCAGGGCACGCTGGACGGTGACCTTGACGGGTTCATGTCGGCGACGCTGGCGCTGAACGCCTCCGGCAAGAAACGCGGCGAGATCGCGGACGTGGATTGAGATGACCGCGCCCCGGACTTGATCCGGGGCCTCGCGTCATCGCATGAGGACCCGGACAAGTCCGGGGCGGGGTTTCTTCGCAGTCAAATCCCTTGCCTGACGCTTTGCCCTACGCCTAATCTTCCAGCATGAGCGTCACCCATCCCCCCGCCGTGCCCGAGATCAATCTGGTCGATGCCTCCGACCTGAAAGCCAGCCTTGCGCTGGGCTGGCGGGATTTCCGCCGCGCGCCGGTTCTCGGCCTCGCCTTTTCGGCGGTCTACGTCCTCGGCGGCTGGCTGATCACCTGGGCGATGACGGCCAAGGGGCAGGTCTGGTGGACATTGCCCGCCAGCGCGGGCTTCCCGATCCTTGGTCCCTTCGTCGCCTGCGGCTTCTACGAGATTTCGCGACGGCTTGAGGCGGGGGAGCCGCTTGTGGCCAATGAGATATTCGGCGTGATCTTCCGCCAGAAAGACCGCCAGATCCCGGCCATCGCGGCGGTGATCGTGGTCTATTTCCTGTTCTGGAACTTCCTGTCGCACATGATCTTTGCCCTCTTCCTCGGCAATGCGACGATGACCAATGTCTCCTCCTCGCTGGCGGTGTTCCTGTCGCCGCAGGGGCTGTCGATGTTGGCCTTCGGAACGCTGGTCGGGGCGGGCTTCGCCACGCTTCTGTTCTGCCTGACGGTGGTCAGCCTGCCGATGCTTCTGGATCGCGAGGTCGATTTCGTGACCGCGATGCTGACGAGTTTCGCCCTGGTACGGGAGAATCCGCGCATCATGCTGTCCTGGGGGGCACTGATCGCGATCTGCCTGTTCCTCGGGATGCTCCCGGCGTTCCTCGGCCTTCTGGTGGTACTGCCGCTTTTCGGGCACGCAAGCTGGCACCTCTACCGCCGCGCGATCACCTGACACGCCGCGCCAGCATCAGCGCCAGAACGGCGGCGAGCGCGGCCATCAGGCTGGCGGTCAGCGCGACCGCGCCGAAGGCGGCCCCGGTTGCGGCAAGATGGGCGGGCCCGTCGCCGGTGACGCCGAATCCCGGGGCGCCAGGGCCATAGGCCGCCGCTGCGATCCGGCCCTGCAGCGCGATGGCAATCAGCCCGGCCACCCGCGCGACCGCGTTGTTGATCCCCGAGGCGGCGCCCTGTTCGCCGTCCTCCGCCCCCTGCATCGCCGCCGCCGTCAGCGGGGCCACGACCAGCCCCAGTCCGAACCCCGCCAGCGCGGTCAGCGGCACGACATTGGTCCAGAACTGGCCATGGGGAGCCGCAAGCCAGAGGCCAGCATAGGCGCAGGCCACCAATCCCGAGCCCGCCGCCATCAGCGGCCCCGCGCCCCAGCGGTCCGCCATCCGGCCTGCGGGGGCGGACAGGATCCCGATCAGCACCGAGATCGGCAGGAAGGCCGCCGTCACGTCCAGCGGCGTGACCTTCCAGGCGGAAACGGCGGTCATCGGCAGGTAGAACATCACCCCGTTCAGCGCGAAATACAGGACGAAGGTGACAAGGTTGGTCACGGCCATCGTCCGGTTGCGGAACATCGCCAGCCGCAGCATCGGCGCGGGGGTCATCGCCTCCCAGGCCAGGAAGGCGGCAAGGCTTGCCACGGCCGCCAGCGCGATCATGGGGCCGGCGCTCGCCTCGGTCAGCGCCCAGGCCATCAGCCCGAGGCCGAGCGTGGCCAGGAGCCCGCCCAGGATGTCGACCCTTACGCCGGGCTTGCCGATGTCACCGGGCGTGCGGCCCCGGATCAGCCAGAGCGCGGCAAGGCCAAGGGGCAGGTTCAGCGCGAAGACCAGCCTCCAGCCGAGCTCTCCGCCCCAGGTGACGAACATGCCGCCCAAGACCGGCCCCAGCGCCGTGGTCAGCGTCGAGGCTGCGGCCCAGAGGCCGAGCGCCTGGCCGCGTTCGGCCCGGGGATAGGCGCGCGAGACCATGGCCATCGACCCCGGCACCATCAGCGCGGCGCCGACGCCCTTCACCGCGCGGGCGGCGATCATCTGCTCGGGCGTCAGCGCCGCCGCGCAGGCCAGTGACCCGCCGACGAAGACCAGGATCCCCAGCGAGAAGATGCGGGCGATGCCGAACCGGTCGCCCATCGCGCCCCCGACCAGCACCAGCGAGGAGAGCGACAGAAGATAGGCCGCGTTGATCCACTGCGCCTGCTGCAACGTCGCGCCCAAGGCCTCGCGCATCGCGGGGGTGGCGATCGAGGTCACGGAGCTGTCGATGAAGCCCATCGACGAGGCCAGGATCGCGGCCCAGAGGATGATGCGGCGGTCAGCGTCCGCACAGAAGGAAACGGGCACCGGAGTGCCCTCCGATGCCCGCGACATGGTCATGCCAGGAGGTCGGCTTATTCGGCGTCGGCAGCGGAGGCCGGGGTGTCCAGCCGCACGGCCCCGGCGGGGCGGCCATTCGCCAGCGGGTCTTCCTGCCGCTGCACCGAGCCTTCGAAATGCGCGCCGGATTCGATGGCGATGGTCTTGTGGATGATGTCGCCCTCGACCCGGGCGGTCGAGGTGAGGCGGACCTTCAGGCCGCGCACCCTGCCGATCACCCGACCGTTGACCACGATGTCGTCGGCCACGATCTCGCCCCGGATGGTGGCGCTTTCGCCGACGGTCAGAAGATGCGCACGGATGTCGCCTTCAACGGTGCCCTCGACCTGGATGTCGCCCGTGGTACGCAGGTTGCCGACGACCGTCAGGTCGGACGACAGGACGGAAGCCCCGGCCTTGCCTTTCGGGGCGGTGGGGGTGAAATCCATGGACGGTTTGGTCAAGGGGGCCTCCGGGGCTTTGGGCTTCTCGGCCTCGGCCTTCGGGCCCGGCTCGTTGATGCGGCTCTTAGAAAACATTCTTCGCTGCCTTTATGAAGGTCATCGGATTGATTGCGGTCCCGCTGAGGCGGATTTCGTAGTGCAGGTGCGTACCAGTGGACCGGCCTGAGTTGCCCATATCACCGATCCGGTCGCCACGCGATACCCTTTGTCCGACCTCGACCCTGATCTGCGACAGATGGCCGTAACGGGTCTCGACACCGAAGTCGTGCTTGATCTTGATCAGTCGTCCATAGCCGTTTTCCCAGCCGGCATAGGTCACGGTTCCGTCCGCGGTGGCATAGATCGGGGTGCCATAGGCCCCCGCCATGTCCTGCCCCTCGTGGCGGCGCGAACTGCCGTTGAACGGGTCGTTGCGGTTGCCGAAGCCGCTCGTGTAGCGCACGGCCTCGCGCACCGGCATGGCGAAGGGAAGCTGGAAGGCCGCGATGCGGTACATGTTCATCTTGTCGAGCCCGCCAAGGATGGCATTGGCGCGCAGTTCCTCGGCCGACGGCGCACCGCCCGAGGTCGAGAAGGTGATGGGGGTCAGCGGGCCGCCCTGACCGGAGTAACCTTCGCGTACCGCGCCGATCAGGTCATCCGGCGACATCCCGGCCTCGCGGAACATCTTGTCCAGCGGCTCGACCGAGACGGTCAGCGCCTCTTCCAGCTTGGTGAAGATGGCATCGTTGCGCAGCTCCATCGCGTCCTTCTCGGCCGCGATCTCGCGGGCCTCCTCGCGGGCTTCCTCGGCGCTGGCAAGCACGTCGTTGCGCTCTTCGGCGGCATCGCCAAGGGCACCGGTCAGGAATTCCAGTGTGGCGACCGTATCCTGCGCGCGGCCCATTTCGGTCGCGCCGCCCGCCTGCGCGTTCAGCGCGAGCGTCACCCGCTCGGTCTCGCCACGGGCCACGTCGCGTTCCTTGATCGTCTCGCGCAGGGTGTCCTGGATCGCGTCGATCCCGGTTTCCAGCTCGCGCCGCCGGTCTTCCGAGGCCAGGAGCCGCTCCTGCATTTCCGAAACCTGGGTCAGCGCGATGTTGAAACGTTCCTGGGCGCGGACGGCTTCCTCGGCGCGCAGGTCACGGTCCGACGACAGCGCGTTCAACCGTTCCTCGTACAGCGCCTGCTGGCGGACCGACTGTTCTCGGGCCGATCCGGCCCCGATCGAATCCATCATGATCAGCGCGGTGGCGACGATGGTCCACGAAAGCCCCAGCGTGCCACCGACCAGTGCGATGATCTGGGTCGCGGGCCTGAGACGGATGAACCGGGTCTCGGTGTCGGATTTCAGGAACAGGCGCTGTTCGGGAAAGTGCCGTTCCAGGCTTTGATGGAACCGATAGGCGAGGCGATTCAGCACGTTGGGGTCATCCGTTCATAGCCTTGGCAGTGGCTTCGCTACGTTGCCCCAAGACCTTGCGCCCCGGGCTCGGACCTGATTATCCACCCCATTTCAGGGTCGCAACAATTTTGACCATATTCGGGGTTTTTCCGCGCGGGACAGCCATTTCATCGGCAAGAAACCGCCGATCAGCCGACGTCCTCGGCCAGGGGCCAGTAGAAGTCGGGCGGCAGGCCCGCATCGGCACGCTTTTCCTCGTTGAACGGCGGTTTCAGCGACCCGTGGAAGTAACGGCGGACAAGGGTGTGAAACACCTCTTTCGGGTCGGTACCGTCGCGCCCGCAGAGCCAGTTGAACCATTTCGAACCATAGGCGACATGGGCGACCTCCTCGGCATAGATCACCTGCAATGCCTCCAGCGCCTGCGTCTCGCCATGCTTGCGGAACACCTCGATCATGCCGGGGGTGACGTCGAGCCCGCGGGCCTCCAGCACCATCGGCACGACGGCCAGTCGGCCATGCAGATCGTGGGCGGTATCCTCTGCCGCGCGCCACATTCCGGCATGCGCGGGAAGCGCGCCGTAGTGGCTGCCCATCGCTTCAAGGCAGTCGCAGATCAGGTTGAAATGCTTGGCTTCCTCGTCGGCGGCCTTCACCCAGTCGTCGTAGAAGCCCAGGGGCATCGGCTGGTCGGTGAAGCGGGCGATGATGTCCCAGTGCAGGTCAACCGCGTTCAACTCGATATGCGCGACGGCGTGAAGGAGGGCGATCCGCCCCTCGGGACTTCCGGGACGACGACGGGGCACGTCCTTCGGGGCGAGGAGTTCGGGTCTTTCCGGTCGGGCAGGAAACAGCGGAGGTTCGGCCCGGCCGATGGGCAGTGGTTCCCCGGCATCGCGGGCCGCGAACCAGCGGGCGGCATGCGCCCGGCCAAGCGCGGTCTTGGCGCGGCCATCGGCGGTCGTCAGAACCTCCACCGCCAGTTCTGCCAGGCTTTGCGTCATCCGTCGCGTCCCCCAAAAGCCTTCGAAGGCTTTTGCAAATTCCTTCGAAGGAATCTGGCCCTCATGTCACAGCGCCTTTGCGGCTGCCAGAACCTCATCCGCGTGACCCTTCACCCGATCGACCTGCCAGCGTTTCAGCACTGTCCCGTCGCCGCCGATCAGCAGGGTCGCCCGCAGCACGCCCTGCACCATCTTGCCAAAGAACAGCTTCTCGCCGAACAGCCCCCAATCCTGCATCAGATGCCCGCCGTGGTCAGAGAGAAGCGGCACCGTCAGCCCCTGTTTTGCGGCAAACCGTTCGTGTGATTTCACCGGGTCCTTCGACAGGCCAAGCACCACGACCCCCAGCGCGTGGAACTGCGGCAGCAGAGCGTCGAAATCCTTGACCGCCGTGGTGCAGGTCGGGCTGCCGTCCTGGCCATAGGCGAACAGGACCACGGGCTTCGGCCGCAGCGCCGACAGCGTCACAGTGCCGCCACCATCGCGGGGCAGGGTGAAATCGGGGGCGATCTGTCCTTCGGAAATCATGGGCGGCTCCTTGCCTTGCGATGACTTGTGACTATGCATCTGGTTGCCTTCGCGCAAAGATAAAGGCAGGGAACGCGCAAGTCACTCCGCAGGCGGGGTGAAGGGTGATACAGCGGGGCGGCAGTCTCAGATGAACGACCAGTCGGCCGGCATGGAAGACGGGCACACCCCCGTTGCCGCGCCCGCGCGACCCGAGCCGCTGATTCTGACCGATGCGCTTTCCCCCGTGCCTTCCCGGGCCGACGGTCGGCGCGCGCGAAGGCCGCGGGGGCGTGGAAGGCTCAGCCTGACGGTGATCCTGACGCTGGTCGTCCTGGCCCTGGGCTTCGGCTACCTCACGCTCGCCTATACCGGCAAGACGCTACGCCTGCCGACCTGGATCGTGGCCGAGATCGAGGCGCGGGTGAACGCGGGCCTGGAAGGCGCCCGGCTGCCGATGGGCACGGCGGTCTCGCTTGGCGGCGTGGAACTGGCGGTCGACACCGACTTCGTCCCCCGCTTCCGGATCGAGGACATCCGCCTGATCGGGGGCAATGGCCGCTCGCTTCTGGCCCTGCCCGAGGCGCTGGTGTCCTTCGAGCCAAAGGCGCTCCTGACCGGTAAGATACGGCCTGCCGAAGTGCGGTTGTCGGGCGCGCGCCTGGCGGTGCGGCGTGATGCCGAGGGCCGGATCGACGTACAGTTCGGCGGGCGCGGCGGCGGGGCGAAAAGCTCGTCCGAAATCCTGACCGCCGTCGAGACGCTGTTCGCCAGCCCGGCGCTGGAATCGCTCACCACCATCGAGGCCGAGGGGCTGACGCTCGTCCTGACCGACGATCGTGCCGGGCGGACCTGGCAGGTCGGCGACGGACGGCTGGCGATCGAGAACGGCGCAACGGCGATCTCGGCCGAACTGGGGCTGACGCTCCTTGATGGCGAGGTGCCCGCGCAGGCCGTGCTGACGCTCGTCTCCGACAAGGGCGCGAAGACGGCGCACCTGACCGCAAAGGTGGACAACATCGCCGCGACCGACCTGGCGGCCATGGCGCCGCCGCTGGCCTTCCTCGGCTTTGTCGATGCTCCGATCTCGGGTGCGCTTGACGCCCGGCTGGGCGAGGACGGCAGCTTCGCCGGCCTGACCGGCAAGCTTGGCCTCGGCGCGGGCAGCCTGGCCCCGGGCAAGGGCACAAGGCCGATCGGCTTCGACCGGGCCGAGATCTCGCTGGCCTACGACCCCGTGACTGCCCGGATCGACCTGGCCGACCTGTCGGTCGACAGTCCTTCGCTGCGGCTGAAGGCCCGGGGGCATGGCGATCTTCAGGGACCGGACGGCGGCGCGCTGGCGGTGGGGGCGCTGCCCGATGCCATCATCGCGCAGATCGCGTTCCAGCAGGTGATGGTTGACCCCGAGGGCCTCTTCGAGGAACCGATCCGCTTTGGCGAAGGCGCGCTTGACCTGCGGCTGCGGCTCAACCCCTTCCGGCTGGACATCGGCCAGCTTGCCCTGACCGAGGGCAACGAACGGCTGCTCCTCTCGGGTCAGGTCGGGGCCGAGGAGGCAGGCTGGGGCGGTGCGCTCGATGTGCGCCTGAACCAGATCGACGCCGAACGCCTGCTGAAAGTCTGGCCGGTGGCTGCAGTGCCGAAGACGCGCGCCTGGTTCGCCAGCAACGTCGGTCAGGGCAGACTGTCCGACGTGCAGGCCGCCCTGCGGCTGGAACCCGGCGGGCAGCCGCAGTTCAACCTGGCCTACGAGTTCGCCAACACCGAGGTGCGCTTCGTGCGCACCCTGCCGCCGATCCTGAACGGGCGGGGGCACGCGACGCTCGACAACAAGACCTACACCGTCGCCTTGGACGAGGGCCATGTCATCGCCCCCGAAGGCGGCCGGATCGAGGCCGACGGGACAGTGTTCCAGATCCTCGACATCACCCAGCGCCCCGCGACGGCCAAGGTCGACCTCGTCACCTCGGCCAGCCTGACCGCCACCCTGTCGCTTCTGGACCAGGAGCCGTTCAGCTTCTTCTCCAAGGCCGGGCAGCCCTACAACCTGGGCGACGGGCGGGCCGACCTGACCGCGACGATCCTGATGCCGATGAAGCCGAAGATCCCGTTCGAGGAGATCAGCTTCACCGTCGCAGGCACGATCCGCAACTTCACCTCGCCCGCGCTGGTGCCGGGCCGCATCCTGACCGCACCGGAAGTGGCGGTCGCGGTCAACACCGACGGGTTGCAGCTTTCCGGCAAGGGCAAGCTGGACCAGATGCCCATCGACCTGACCTATGTGCAGGGCTTCGGGCCAGAGCAGAAGGGGCGGGCGCGGGTGAACGGCACGGTCATCCTGTCCGACGCGGTGCTGCGCGACTTCGGGGTCGAACTGCCCGCAGGTTCGGTCAAGGGCGAGGGGCCGGCCGCCATCGACGTGGCTCTGGTCAAGGACCAGCCGCCGCAGCTGACGCTCACCTCGAACCTGACCGGCCTCGCCCTGCGACTGGATGCGCTTGGCTGGTCGAAGGCGGCGAAGACCAGGGGGGCGATCGACCTTGATGTGCGGCTTTCATCGCGCCAGCCGGTGGTGGAGCGTCTGGTCCTGAAGGCTCCGGGACTGGAGGCGCGGGGCAAGATCACCACCCGCGAGAACGGTGGCCTGGATGCGGCTGTCTTCGAACGGGTCAGGGCGGGCGACTGGCTTGACGCGCCGCTGACGCTGACCGGGCGCGGCAAGGGCGCGCTCGACGTCACGCTGACCGGCGGCACGCTTGACATGCGCCGGATGCCGGATACCAGCGGTGGCCCGGCTGGTGGCGGGCCGATCACGGTGCGGCTGGATGCCCTGCGTATCTCGGACGGGATTTCGCTGACCGATTTCCGCGGTGAGTTCGGCTCGAAGGGCGGTTTCAACGGCAGTTTCAGCGCCGGGGTCAACGGCAAGGCGGAAATCTCGGGGGTGGTGGCCCCGGCCAAGCAGGGCAGCGCGGTGCGCATCACCTCGGAAAATGCGGGCGCGGTGATGGCGGCGGCGGGCATCTTCGACAAGGGACGCGGCGGCAACCTGGACATGACCCTGATTCCACGCGGGCCGGACGGAGAGTACAACGGCACGGCCACCTTCACGCGCATGCGTGTCCAGGGGGCACCCGCCCTGGCCGAGCTGCTGTCGGCCGTTTCGGTCGTCGGCCTTCTGGAGCAGTTGAACGGCGAGGGGCTTGCCTTCAACAATGGCGAGGTCAAGTTCATCCTGACGCCCAAGGCGGTTGAAATCAGCCAGGGGTCGGCCGTCGGCGCCTCGCTTGGCATTTCCTTTGCCGGGCTGTACCTGAACGGTTCTGGCCGGATCGACCTGCAGGGGGTGATCTCGCCCATCTATCTGGTCAACGGGGTGGGACAGATCCTGACACGCAAGGGCGAGGGGCTGTTCGGCTTCAACTATCGCGTGACCGGGACGACGGACAATCCGAACGTGATGGTCAACCCGTTGTCGGTGCTGACGCCCGGCATGTTCCGCGAGCTGTTTCGCCAGCGCCCGCCGAACCTCAAGGACGCCGACGAGGGGGGCGGATGAAGCTTTCCGACTTCGACTTCGATCTGCCCGAAGCGCTGATCGCCACAAGGCCCGCGCGTCCGCGCCCCTCGGCCCGGCTTCTGCTGGCCGAAGGCGACCGGATCAGCGACCGGCAGGTGAGCGACCTGGTGGAGATCCTTCGCCCCGGCGACCGGCTGGTCCTGAACAACACCAAGGTCCTGCCCGCGCGGCTGTTCGGCACCCGCCAGCGCGGCGAGGCCGTGGCCAGGGTGGAAATTACCCTGCTGGAGCCGCGCCCGCAGGGCTGGCGCGCCTTGGCCAAGCCCCTGCGCAAGGTTCAGCCGGGCGAGGTGATCCGCTTTTCCGACCGGTTGTCCGCAACCGTTGCGGCCAAGACCGAAACCGACCTGACCCTTGCCTTCGATGCCTCCGGCGCGGATTTCGATGCCGCGCTGGCCGAAGCCGGGGTCATGCCCCTGCCGCCCTACATCGCGGCAAAGCGGGCGGCGGACGATCAGGACCGCACCGATTACCAGACCGTCTTCGCCCGCCATTCCGGCGCGGTCGCGGCCCCGACAGCCTCGCTGCATTTCGACGAAGAATTGCTGCGTGCCCTGGCCGCAAAGGGGGTGGAGTTCACCGAAGTCACGCTTCACGTCGGCGCGGGCACCTTCCTGCCGGTGAAGGTCGAAGACGTGACCACCCACAGGATGCACGCCGAATGGGGCCGGGTGACGGCTGCGGCGGCGGATGAGATCAACGCGACCAGGCGGGCAGGGGGCCGGGTGATCCCGGTCGGAACCACCGCGCTGCGGCTGATCGAAAGCGCTGCGGGGGCCGACGGGGTCCTGCACCCCTGGGAAGGCGAGACGGACATTTTCATCTATCCAGGCTACCGCTTCCGCGTGACCGACGCCCTGATGACCAACTTCCACCTGCCGAAATCGACGCTGGTGATGCTGGTCGCCGCCCTGATGGGGGAAGACCGGATCCGCAGTATCTACGCCCACGCAATCCGTGACGGGTATCGGTTCTTCTCCTATGGTGACAGTTCGCTTCTGATCCCGAAGGCTTCTGCATGAGCTACTTCGTCCTGAAGTCCATCCTGTCCGGTCTCCTGATCGCCGCGATTTCCGAAATCGCCCGGCGCAGCCCCGGGGTCGCGGCACTGGTCGCCTCATTGCCGCTGGTGTCGATTCTGGGGGTGATATGGCTTTGGCGCGATACGGGTGACACATCGCGAATCGCCAGCCATTTCGAGGCGACCTTCTGGTATGTCCTGCCATCCTTGCCAATGTTCCTGATGGTGCCCCGGCTCATGCGGGACGGGCATGGCTTCTGGGTCTCGCTTGGCCTTGGATGTGGCTTGACGATTGCGCTCTACTTCTTCCTCTTGTGGCTCGCCCCACGGTTCAACCTGCCACTCTGACGAAGGCCCCCGATGCTGCGCGTCTTCTTCCATTCCTGGCCGCTCCTCACCGGCGTCATGCTCCTGATGGTCGGCAACGGCGTGCAGGGCTCGCTCCTCGGCATCCGCGGTACGCTCGAAGCGTTCAACACCCTGCAACTGTCGGTGGTGATGTCGGCCTATTTCCTGGGCTTCCTGATCGGCTCGCGGCTTGCCCCCGGCATGATCCGCCGCGTCGGCCATGTCCGGGTCTTCGCCGCCCTCGCCTCGCTGATCTCTGCCGTGCTCGTGCTGTTCCCGATGCTGGTCGACTGGCAGGTCTGGGCGCTGATGCGGGTCATGATCGGCTTTGCCTTCTCGGGCATCTACATCACCTCTGAAAGCTGGCTGAACAACACCGCCACGAACGAGACGCGCGGCCAGGCGCTCTCGCTCTACATGATCGTGCAGATGCTGGGCATCGTCGCCTCCCAGGCGCTTCTCGCCGCCGGGGACCCCTTCGGCTACGACATGTTCCTGATCCCCTCGGTCCTCGTCTCGCTCGCCTTCCTGCCGCTCCTCCTGGCCGACACCCCCGCGCCCACTTTCGATTCCACCGCACGGCTGGGCTTTCGCGACCTCTTCCACATCTCGCCCCTCGGCTGCGTCGGCATGCTGATCTCGGGCGGCGTCTTTTCGGCGATGTTCGGCATGGCCGCGGTCTGGGGCACGCTCAGCCTGTTCAGCGTCGGGCAGATCGCGCTTTTCACCAGCTTCCTCTATGTCGGCGGCCTGCTGGCGCAGTACCCGATCGGCCGGATGTCGGACCGGATGGACCGCCGCAAGATCACGCTCTGGCTTTCGGTAGCCGCCCTGATCGTGCTGACGGTGGCGGCAATCTTCAAGCTGCCGTTCTGGGCCTATCTGGCGGTTGCGGCGGTACTGGGGGGCGTGACCTACCCGATGTATTCCCTCCTCATCGCCTATACCAACGACTTCCTGTCCAAGGAGCAGATGGCCGCCGCCTCGGCCGGGATGATCTTCCTGAACGGGTTCGGCGCGATCTTCGGCCCGCTCGTCACCGGCTGGCTGATGGGGGTGGTCGGTACCCGCGGCTTCTTCCTGTTCATGGCGGTGCTCTATGCCATCCAGATCGGCTACACGATCTGGCGGATGACCAAGCGCGCCGCACCCAGCCACACCGGCGGCTTCCGGGGCGTGGCGCCCACGGCCTCGACGCTCGCCACCGTCGCCGTCCTCGAAAGCGCGCCCGACCTCGGCCCCTCGCCCGAACCCGCGAAAGGCTAGAGGTTGCACCCGGCGGAAAGGCCTGTCAGGCTTCCCCGAAACGAGGGAGGTGCCGATGTCCGACCCGGTCGAGGTCCTGGAATTCTGGCTGCACGAGCTTGGCCCGAAGGGCTGGTATGCCGGCGGGGACGAGATCGACAGCCTCTGCCGCGACCGCTTCGCCGACCTCTGGCAGGCGGCCCATGACGGCGGGCTTGAGCACTGGGTCGATGGCACGGTCGGCACGCTCGCCTACCTGATCCTCACCGACCAGATCCCGCGCAACATCCATCGCGGCACCGCCTTGGCCTTCGCGACCGACCCGCTGGCCCGCGCCGCCACCCGCAAGGCCGTGGCGGAGGGCTGGGACCTGAACGCCCCCGAACCCGAACGCCAGTTCTTCTACATGCCCTTCGAACATTCCGAGGATCCGGCCGACCAGGCGCTTGCGGTGGAATACATGCGCGACCGCCTGCCCTCCGACCCCGAGAACCTCCTCCACGCCCGGGCGCATCAGGCCATCATCCTGCGCTATGGCCGCTTCCCCACCCGCAACGCGGCGCTTGGCCGGGTCTCGACACCCGAGGAACAGGCCTATCTCGACCAGGGCGGCTATGCCGCGTTGGTCAAGGCAATGAAGGACAGCCATGCGCCCGGCGCATAGGCCCACGGCAACACCAATGTTGCTTGGGTTTTTCGGATAGTTTAATGGCAAACTACTTTTTCTGGAGGAGGGAAAGATGGCTGCCCAAAGCTTCGACGTAATCGTGATCGGTGCCGGACCGGGGGGCTATGTCGCCGCCATCCGCGCCTCCCAGCTTGGCCTGAAAGTCGCCATCGTCGAACGCGAACATCTGGGCGGCATCTGCCTGAACTGGGGCTGCATCCCGACCAAGGCACTCCTCCGCTCGGCCGAGGTCTTCCACCTGATGCACCGCGCCAAGGATTTCGGGCTGAAGGCCGACGGCATCGGCTTCGACCTGCCCGCCGTCGTCGCGCGGTCGCGTGGCGTGGCGAAACAGCTGTCGGGCGGCATCGGCCATCTGATGAAGAAGAACAAGGTCACGGTCTTCATGGGCGCCGCGACCCTGCCGAAGAAGGGAACCGTCAGCGTCAAGACCGACAAGGGCACCGAGGACCTGACCGCGAAGTCGATCATCGTGGCGACCGGCGCCCGCGCCCGCGAGCTGCCGGGGCTGGAGGCGGACGGCGATCTGGTCTGGTCCTACAAGCACGCCCTCGTCGCGACCCGGATGCCCAAGAAGCTGCTGGTGATCGGCTCGGGCGCCATCGGCATCGAATTCGCCAGCTTCTTCAACACGCTGGGCGCTGACACGACGGTCGTGGAAGTGATGGACCGCATCCTGCCGGTGGAAGACGCCGAAATCAGCGCCTTCGCGAAAAAGGCTTTCATCAAGCAGGGGATGAAGATTCTGGAAAAGGCGGCGGTCAAGAAGCTGGACCGGCATCCCGGCAAGGGCGTCACCGCGCATATCGAGCAGGACGGCAAGATCACCACGCAGGACTTCGACACGGTGATCTCCGCCGTCGGCATCGTCGGCAATGTTGAAAACCTTGGCCTCGAAGCGCTCGGCGTGAAGATCGACCGCACCCATGTCGTGACCGACGAATTCTGCCGCACCGGGGTCGAAGGGCTTTACGCCATCGGCGATATCGCCGGGGCACCCTGGCTCGCCCACAAGGCCAGCCATGAGGGCGTGATGGTGGCCGAACTGATCGCGGGCGGCCATCCGCATCCGATCAAGCCGAACTCCATCGCGGGCTGCACCTATTGCCAGCCGCAGGTGGCCTCCGTCGGCCTGACCGAGGCCAAGGCGAAGGAGGCGGGCTATCAGATCAAGGTCGGCCGCTTCCCCTTCATCGGCAACGGCAAGGCCATCGCTCTGGGCGAGCCCGAGGGCATGATCAAGACCCTCTTCGATGCCAGGACCGGCGAGCTACTGGGCGCGCACATGATCGGCGCCGAAGTGACCGAGCTGATCCAGGGCTATGTCGTCGGCCGCGCGCTGGAGACCACGGAAGAAGACCTGATGAACACCGTCTTCCCGCACCCGACCCTGTCGGAAATGATGCACGAAGCCGTGCTCGACGCCTACGGACGCGCGCTCCACATCTGATGCGGTCGCTGAACCGGATCGTGATGCAGAAGGCCAGCCGGGACTGGATTGCCAGTCTCGGCCCCAAGGGGCTGGATGTGGCCGAAATCTCGGGCAAGTGGGGCGAGATGTTCGCCTTCCGCAGCTATCGCAGCTTCCATTTTCCCCAGCATGACCCCTGCACCGGCCCTTTCCGCGATGGCGCGGGCAAGGTGTTGAAGTTCGACCTGATCCTGGCCAATCAGGTCTGGGAACATATCGACCGCCCCCATGCCGCTACCCGCAGCGTGCATCGCATGCTGCGGCCCGGCGGCTGGTTCTGGATCGCGGTGCCGTTCTTCATTCCCTGGCACGCCGCCCCGGTCGACTGTTCCCGCTGGTCGGCGCGCGGGCTGGCGAACCTGCTGGTCGAAGGCGGCTTCGATCCGGATCGGGTGCAGTCCTTCCAATGGGGCAACCGCGCCGCCGCGCTGCGCAATCTGGAAACCCCCTGGCCGCCGGAATACAGGGACGATGACCTGACCAACGACCCGGACTTCCCCATCGTCGCCTGGGCCATGGCGCAGCGCGCCTGATCCCTTCTCGTTCGACGTCGTCTCCTCGTCGCATGACCGGGGCCTACGATCTGCCTTTCATCTTTGCCGCAAATATCCCTGCCGGAGCCATCTGCGGCCCGCCACACGCGCCCTGCCCACCTTTCATACTGGCCCAAATATCCCCGCCGGAGGCGTTCCCCGCCAACCAGGGGCGCGCGCGCTCACGCCATTTCATCGCTCCGCGAGGGGTGGTAGGGTGGGTGCCAACCCACCGTCCCCGCTGTCATCGAGCGCGACCGCGCATGGTGCAAGCCCTTAACAATCCCTGAACGCCCGCGCGCAAGCCCTTGAAATCGAACGACCAGAAAATCTGTCCACCGTGGACACCCCTCTGGCACCCCGCCCGCGATCCAGCTACGACTGCGCCATGCGCCCGCTGCCCCCCATGTTCCTCGTCCTCCTCCTCTGGTGCGCCGGTCTCGGCGCCGCCGCCCAGTTCGGCAAGATATCGATCCTCTACGAAAGCCTGCGGGCCACCTACGGCGGGAATGGAGAGATCGCCCTCGGCCTCGTCGTCTCCATCGTCGGCATGGTCGGCCTGATCTTCGGCACCACCGCCGGATTGCTGGTCGCCCGCATCGGCCCCCGCCGCGCCATCGTGACGGCGCTCGCCGCCGGGGCCGCGATGTCCGCCCTCCAGTCCCTGATGCCCGCCTACCCGCTGATGCTCGCCTCCCGCATCGTCGAGGGAGGAAGCCACCTTTCCGTCGTCGTCGTCGGCCCCACCATGATTGCCGCCCTCGCTCCCGATGACCGCCGCCCACTGGCGATGACCCTCTGGTCCAGCTTCTTCGGTGTCACCTACACCGTGCTCGCCCTGATCGGCCCGCACCTGGCGCCCACCACCCTCTTCCTCGGCCACGCCACCTACATGGCCGCGCTTGCCACGATCCTGTACCTGACCCTGCCGCCCGACCCGCGCCACGATCCGGCGCCGCTTGGCAATCTCCTCGCCCAGCACGCCGAAATCTACGCCTCTCCCCGCCTCGCCGCCCCGGCCATGGGGTTCTGCTGCTATACCTTCCTCTATGTCGCCATCCTGACCCTGCTCCCGCCCGAGACCCCCGAGACCCACCGCGCCCTGATCGCCGCCGGGATGCCGCTCGTCTCCATCGCAGTCTCGCTGACCCTCGGGGTCCGGCTTTTGAAACGCATGTCGGCCGTCCGGCTGGTGCAACTTGGCTACGCGTCGGCCATTCCGGGCTTCCTGCTCCTGTGGCTGTTCTGGGGGCAGGGGGCCGGGATGGTTGCGGGCGGGTTCCTCCTCTCCGCCGCGCTGGGGATCGTGCAGGGCGCCAGCTTCGCCTCGATCCCCGAGCTGAACGCCACGGCAGAGGACCGGGCCCGCGCTGCGGGGGCGGTGGCGCAGCTGGGCAACCTGGGCACCACGACAGGCACCCCGATCCTCGCTGCGCTCATGGCGAGTATCGGTCCGCCGGGGCTCGCCTTGGCGGCCACCACGCTGTGCCTGCTCGGGATCGGCGTGCACCAGCTTCAGGCGCGCCGCCGCCGACTGTCCGCCGATTGACGACCGTTCCCTTTTCGTTCACAAATTCTGGTTGGAGACTCGGCCGCGACGCACTATCTCTTGGCCGCATGTCCGGGGGTTGCCATGGCCGAACAGAAGTTCATCGAAGTGCGGGGCGCCCGCGAACATAACCTGAAGGGCGTCGATGTCGCGATTCCGCGCGACCAGCTGGTGGTGATCACCGGGCTGTCGGGGTCGGGCAAGTCCAGCCTCGCCTTCGACACCATCTATGCGGAAGGCCAGCGCCGCTATGTTGAATCTCTGTCGGCCTATGCCCGGCAGTTCCTCGACATGATGGGCAAGCCGGATGTCGACCATATCTCCGGCCTGAGCCCAGCGATCTCCATCGAGCAGAAGACCACCTCGAAGAACCCGCGCTCGACTGTCGGCACGGTGACAGAGATATACGACTACCTCCGCCTCCTCTTCGCCCGGGTCGGCACGCCCTTTTCCCCGGCCACCGGCCTGCCGATCACCGCGATGCAGGTGCAGGACATGGTGGATGCGGTGATGGCGATGGCCGAGGGGACACGCGCCTATCTGCTGGCGCCCATCGTTCGGGACCGCAAGGGGGAGTATCGCAAGGAATTCCTCGACCTGCGCAAGCAGGGCTTCCAGCGGGTGAAGGTCAACGGCGCCTTCCATGAGCTGGAAGAGCCGCCCACGCTCGACAAGAAGTTCCGCCACAACATCGACGTGGTGGTCGACCGGATCGTGGTACGCGAGGGGATCGAGACGCGGCTGGCGGACAGCTTCCGCACCGCGCTGAACTTGGCCGACGGGATTGCAGTGATCGAGCTGGCCGATGCCAGGGAAGGCGAGGAGCCGGTCCGCGTGACCTATTCCGAGAAATTCGCGTGTCCGGTCAGCGGCTTCACCATCGCCGAGATCGAGCCGCGGCTCTTTTCCTTCAACGCCCCCTTCGGCGCCTGCCCGGTCTGTGACGGGCTGGGCGTGGAACTGTTCTTCGACGAACGGCTGGTCGTGCCGGACCAGAACCTGACGCTCCTGCAAGGCGCCATCGCGCCCTGGGCCAAGTCGAAATCGCCCTACCTGACGCAGACGATGGAGGCCCTGTCCAAGCACTACGGTTTCAACCTGAAGGCCAAGTGGAAGGACCTGCCCGAAGCGGTGCAGGAGCTGTTCCTGCAGGGGTCGAAGGGCGAGGAGATCGAGTTCCGCTATGACGAGGGCGGGCGGGTCTATCAGGTGAAGCGGGTCTATGAGGGGATCATCCCCAACATGGAGCGCCGCTACCGCGAGACCGACAGCGCCTGGAGCCGCGAGGAGATGGAGCGCTACCAGTCGAACCGTGCCTGCGGGGCCTGTGGCGGCTACCGGCTGAAGCCCGAGGCGCTGGCGGTCAAGATCGCGCGCCTGCACATCGGCCAGGTGGTGCAGATGTCGATCACCGAAGCCTTCGCCTGGGTCGAAGGCGTGGCCGAGACACTGACGAAGCAGCAGAACGAGATCGCGCGGGCGATCCTGAAGGAAATCCGTGAACGTCTTGGTTTCCTTGTGAATGTCGGCCTCAACTACCTTACGATGAGCCGTGCGGCAGGCACCCTGTCGGGCGGGGAATCGCAGCGCATCCGGCTGGCCTCGCAGATCGGCTCGGGCCTGACCGGGGTGCTGTATGTGCTGGACGAACCCAGCATCGGCCTGCACCAGCGTGACAATGACCGGCTTCTGACCACGCTGAAGAACCTGCGCGATGCGGGGAACACGGTGCTTGTGGTGGAACATGACGAGGACGCGATCCGCGAGGCGGATTATGTCTTCGACATGGGCCCGGGGGCCGGAGTGCATGGCGGGATGGTGGTCAGCCACGGCACACCGGAGCAAGTTGCGGCCGACCCCGCCAGTTTGACCGGGCAATACCTCTCTGGCACGCGAGAGATCGCGGTGCCGAAGATCCGGCGCAAGGGCAATGGCAAGAAGCTGGTCGTCGTCGGCGCGACGGGGAACAACCTGAAATCGGTGACGGCCGAATTCCCGCTGGGCAAGTTCGTCTGCGTGACCGGGGTGTCTGGCGGGGGCAAGTCGTCCTTGACCATCGAGACGTTGTACAAGACCGCCGCCATGCGGCTGAACGGGGCGCATGAGACGCCCGCGCCCTGCGAGACGATCAGGGGGTTCGAGCATCTGGACAAGGTGATCGACATCGACCAGCGGCCCATCGGGCGCACCCCACGGTCGAACCCTGCGACCTACACCGGCGCCTTCACCCCGATCCGCGACTGGTTCGCCGGGCTGCCGGAATCGAAGGCGCGGGGCTACGGGCCGGGGCGGTTCAGCTTCAACGTCAAGGGTGGGCGCTGCGAGGCCTGCCAGGGCGATGGCGTCCTCAAGATCGAGATGAATTTCCTGCCGGATGTCTATGTCACCTGCGAAACCTGCAAGGGCCACCGCTACAACCGTGAGACTCTGGAAGTCAAATTCAAGAACAAGAGCATAGCCGAGGTTCTTGAGATGACATGCGAAGACGCCCGCGACTTCTTCCAGGCGATCCCGGCAATCCGCGAGAAGATGGATGCGCTCTGCGAGGTCGGGCTGGGCTACATCAAGGTCGGCCAGCAGGCGACGACCCTGTCAGGCGGCGAGGCGCAGCGGGTGAAGCTGTCGAAGGAGCTTTCCCGTCGGGCGACGGGGCGGACGCTCTATATCCTCGACGAGCCGACGACGGGCCTCCACTTCGAGGATGTGCGGAAGCTTCTGGAGGTCCTGCATTCGCTGGTGGAACAGGGCAACACCGTCGTGGTCATCGAACACAACCTCGACGTGGTGAAAACCGCCGACTGGGTGATCGACATCGGCCCCGAGGGCGGCGATGGCGGCGGCGAGATCGTGGCCACCGGCACACCCGAGGAGGTGGTCAAGGTCGAGGCGAGCCACACCGGGCGCTACCTCAAGGATCTTCTTCGCCCGCGCCGGGTGGCGGCGGAGTAGGTGGGCAGATTGCACACGCGCCCGCGTCAGTTCAGCACACGGTCCAGGATCCGGACGGCCTCGATGACGATCAGCGCATCACCTGCCACCCGCAGGATCTGGTTGTCGACTTGCAGATACCGGCTGCCGTCGCGATAGTCGCGCAGGCGCAGGCGTTCCCACTCGGCACGCGGGATCAGGACGTAGTCGTCGCGGACCCGGTCGCCCGCGTGCCAGTCAGGGTGGTGGCGGTCGTGATCGTGTTCTTCCTCATGGCCGCGATCGCCGTCATCCCACTTTTTCGCCTGACCGGGGGGCACGCAGGGCACGGCCTTCTTGGCTAGGCCGGGCGGGCAGGACTTGTCCTTCGCCGCGGCGGGAAGCGAGAGTGGGGCGGAAAGCGCGAGGGTGGCAGCAAGGACGATGCGCAGCATGGCAGGCTCCTGGGACAGGTCGCGTCTTGCAATGCCGCATGGCGGCAGAGAGTTCCATCCCGGACAGCCGCTCACTTGGGCTGTCGGCTGTTTCCTGCCTGACTGACAGCAACAGAAAGGGCGCGGGCCCGAAGGCACCGCGCCCTGATTTCCTAGATAACCGAAGAGCTTAGTCCAGTGCCTTGAAGTTCAGCGCAGCCCCGTCCTTGATGCCGCTGAACCAGCGCGCCGTGACGGTCTTGGTCTTGGTGTAGAAACGGAAGGCATCCGGCCCGTACTGGTTCAGGTCGCCGAAGGCCGAGCGCTTCCAGCCGCCGAACGAGAAGTAGGACAGCGGCACCGGGATCGGGAAGTTGATCCCGACCATGCCGACGTTGACACGCGAAGCGAAGTCGCGCGCGGTGTCGCCGTCGGCGGTGTAGATCGCGGTGCCGTTGCCGTATTCGTTGTCCATCACCAGCTTCAGCGCGTCGTCATAGGACTTGGTCCGCACCGTCGTCAGCACGGGACCGAAGATTTCCTGCTTGTAGATGTCCATCTCGGGCGTGACGTTGTCGAAGAGGGTCGGGCCGACGAAGAAGCCGTTCTCGTAGCCCTGGATCTTCAGGCCCCGCCCGTCGACCACCAGCTTCGCGCCCTGTTCGACGCCCGAGCCGATCAGGCCCAGGATCCGGTCTTTCGAGGCCTGAGTGATCACCGGCCCGAAATCGACATCGTTTCCAGCGGTATAGGGGGCGACCTTCAGCTTCTCGATCCGAGGCACCAGCCGTTCGATCAGCGCATCCGCCGTCTTGTCGCCCACCGGCACCGCGACCGAGATCGCCATGCAGCGTTCGCCCGCCGCACCGTAGCCGGCACCCACGAGCGCATCCGCCGCCTTGTCCATGTCGGCGTCGGGCATGATGATCATGTGGTTCTTGGCGCCGCCAAAGCATTGCGCCCGCTTGCCGTTCGACGCCGCGCGACCGTAGATGTATTGCGCGATCGGGGTGGAGCCGACGAAGCCCACGCCCTGGATCACCGGGTGGTCGAGGATGCCGTCCACGACCGCCTTGTCGCCGTTCACCACCTGCAGCACACCATCCGGCAGGCCCGCTTCCTTCAGCAGTTCCGCAAGGAACAGCGAGGTCGAGGGCACCCGCTCCGACGGCTTCAGGATCATCGCATTACCCGAGGAGATCGCCGGTCCGATCTTCCACAAGGGAATCATCGCCGGGAAGTTGAACGGAGTGATTCCGGCAACGACGCCAAGGGGTTGGCGCATGGCGTAAAGGTCGATGCCGGGCCCGGCGCTATCCATCATCTCGCCCTTCAGCATCGCAGGCGCGCCCATGCAGACCTCGATCACCTCAAGCCCGCGCTGCACGTCGCCCTTGGCGTCGGGGATGGTCTTGCCGTGTTCGCGGGCGACCATTTCCGCCAGCTTGTCCATGTTCTGATTGATCAGCGCGCCGAAGGCCATCATCACCCGCGCGCGGCGCTGCGGGTTGGTCGCGGCCCAGCCGACCTGTGCCTTTGCGGCCTCCTGGATGGCGTGGTCGAGTTCCCCGAGCGTGGCCAGCGCGACGCGCGCCTGCACTTCGCCCGTGGCGGGGTTCATGACATCGGCGAAGCGGCCCGAAGTGCCCGCGACGCGCTTGCCGTTGATCCAGTGACCGATCTCTTGCATGGAATCCTCCCGTTTGCTGGGGGGCTTTTACTCTTGCACAAACGCCAGACAAAGCGGCAATATGTCAAAAGGGTTTTGCAGGAATGCAAGAATGGCCGCGACGATGGACTGGGACGACCTGCGCGTTTTTCTTGCCGTGGCGCGGACCGAAAGCCTGTCGGCCGCAGGCAAGCAGCTAAGGATCGACCCGGCCACCGTCGGCCGCCGCATCGCCCGGCTGGAAGAGGCGACGAAGGCGCGGCTCTTCAGCAAATCCCCGCAAGGCTACGCGCTGACCGAAGAGGGCGCCCGTCTGATCCCGCATGCCGAAACCGCCGAACGGGCCGCGCTGGGGGCCGAGGAGAGCCTCTCCGGCCCCGGCGGCCTGACCGGGCTGATCCGTCTTGGCGCGCCCGATGGCTGCGCGAACTACCTTCTGCCGCAGGTGCTGGCCCGCATCTGCGACGCCAATCCCGGCCTTGAAGTCCAGATCGTCGCGCTTCCCCGCGTGTTCAACCTGTCGAAGCGCGAGGCGGACATGGCCATCGCCGTCAGCCGACCCGAGGCCGGACGACTGACGGTGCAGAAGCTGACCGACTATCACCTGCACCTTGCCGCCAGCCGCGACTATCTGGCGCAGGCCGCGCCGATCCGGCAGCCGGAGGACCTGACCGGCCACCGGATCATCGGCTACATCCCCGACATGATCTTCGACAAGGAACTCGACTATCTGGCCGAGATCGGGATCGGCCCCGCCACGCTCAGCTCCAATTCGGTCTCGGTGCAGCTGAACTGGCTGCGAACCGGGGCAGGGGTCGGCGTGGTGCATGATTTCGCGCTTCCCGCCGCGCCGGACGTCACCCGCATCCTGACCGAAAGCATCCACCTGACCCGGTCGTTCTGGCTGATCCGCCACGAAAGCGATACCCGGCTGGATCGCCTGAACCGCTTTGCCGACCAGCTGACCCGCGAGGCGCGCGCCGAGATGGCCCGGCTGGAAGGTGCATTGCGGGCCGACGAAAGCCGCCCTTGACAGAATCCCCTTTCCGGCCCGACGCTTGACCTCCGGTCGAAGGGAGGGGCCGTCCCATGCTCGTACAGCAGATCCTCGCATCCAAGGGCGACCAGAACGTGATCACGGTGCCGCCTGGCAGCACGGTGCAGGAAGTTGCCGCGCTCCTGTCCTCGAAACGCATCGGGGCGGTGATCGTTTCGGCGGACGGCAAGGCGGCGAAAGGCATCGTTTCGGAACGCGACATCGTGCGCGAGCTGGGCAAACGGGGGCCTGCTTGCCTGGGCGACAAGGTCGAAACCTTGATGACGGCGAAGATCGTGTCCTGCACCCGGGCCGAAGGCACCGATGCGGTCCTTGGCCGGATGACGGACGGTCGCTTCCGGCACATGCCGGTGATCGAGGATGGCAAGATGGTCGGCCTCATCTCCATCGGCGACGTGGTCAAGGCCCGGCTGATGGAGCTTGCGGCGGAGAAGGACGCGCTGGAAGGCATGATCAAGGGCTTCTGACCTGCCCGAAACCCCTTGCGCCCGCGCGGGCAATATTGTTGCGTGCGCGGGGCGGGCGGCTGCGGAGGATACCATGCGCATCGGGCTTTATCCGGGGACCTTCGACCCGATCACCCTCGGCCATACCGACATCATCCAGCGCGCGATGGCGCTGGTCGACCGTCTGGTGATCGGGGTGGCGATCAACCGCGACAAGGGTCCCTTGTTCACGCTGGAAGAGCGGGTGGCCATGGTCGAGGCGGAATGCGCGGCGATCATCGCCAAGACCGGGGGCGAAATCATCGTCCACCCGTTCGAGAACCTGCTGATCGATTGCGCGCGCGACGTGGGGGCGGGGATCATCATCCGCGGCCTGCGGGCGGTTGCGGACTTCGAATACGAGTTCCAGATGGTCGGCATGAACCGGGCGCTCGATTCCTCGATCGAGACGGTGTTCATGATGGCCGACGCCCGGCGGCAGGCCATTGCCTCGAAGCTGGTCAAGGAAATCGCCCGGCTGGGGGGCGATGTGTCGAAATTCGTCCCGGCCCCGGTGGTCGGCGCGCTGGCGGGCAAGTTCGGCTGACATGCAAAAGGGGCCCGAAGGCCCCCGCATCAGGTCCGGCAGTGGGTTTTGCCGTTCAGGCCGCCTTGCCGTAGACGGATTCGCGCGCAAGGCGCTCGGCGTCGCCCGGGTAGATCCCGAGGTCCAGCGCGATGTCGGCGGGCAGGTTGGCAATCTCGTTGCGGGTCTGGCGATACAGCACATAGTTCGCCGCAGCGGTCTTCAGCATTTCATACACAGAGGTCATTTTCATCGTCCTTCTTCATCCGCGAGAGGTCTGCTTTTCCTTTCTCGCATGGCAGGAAGATAGGGGTGTCTGCTAGCGCCAACAACATCCAATGCTGCGGTGCAGCAATGCACTGATTGCATAGCTGTCGGCAAGAAAAAAGGCGCCAGAAGGCGCCTTTTTCCTGTAATAACAATCAATTCAGATCAGCTTGCCCATCGCGACGGCCGTATCAGCCATGCGGTTCGAGAAGCCCCATTCGTTGTCATACCAGCTGAGGATCGAGACGAAGGTCCCGTCCATCACCTTGGTCTGGTCCATGTGGAACACCGACGAATGGGGGTCGTGGTTGAAGTCCGACGACACCAGTTTCTCGTTGGTATAGCCGAGGATCCCCTTCAGCGGCCCATCCGCCGCCGCCTTGATCGCGGCATTCACCTCCTCGACCGAAGTCGCGCGCTTGGCGATGAACTTCAGGTCCACCACCGAGACATTCGGCGTCGGCACCCGCATGGCGAACCCGTCCAGCTTGCCCTTCAGCTCGGGCAGGACCAGCCCCACCGCCTTGGCCGCGCCGGTCGAGGTCGGGATCATCGACAGCGCCGCCGCGCGGGCGCGGTACAGGTCCTTGTGCATCGTGTCCAGCGTCGGCTGGTCGCCGGTATAGCTGTGGATCGTGGTCATCATGCCCTTCTCGATCCCGATGGCGTTGTTCAGCACATAGGCCACGGGCGACAGGCAGTTGGTGGTGCAGGAGGCGTTCGAGACGACGATGTCATCCTTCGTCAGTGTCTTGTCGTTGACGCCATAGACGATGGTCTTGTCCGCACCCTCGCCGGGGGCCGAGATCAGCACCCGTTTCGACCCGTTCTCCAGATGGGCTTGGCATTTCTCCTTCGAGGTGAAGATGCCGGTGCATTCCAGCACGATGTCCACATCCGACCAGGGCAGGTCGGCCGGGTTCTTCAGCGCCGTCACCCGCATCGGCCCGCGGCCCACGTCGATGGTGTCGGTGCCGGTGGTCACGGTGGCCGGGAATTTCCCGTGGACCGAATCGTAGCGCAGGAGATGCGCGTTGGTTTCCACCGGACCAAGGTCATTGATGGCGATGACCTCGATGTCGGTACGACCCGACTCGATGATGGCGCGCAGAATGTTGCGTCCGATCCGTCCAAACCCGTTGATGGCAACCTTCACGGCCATGACTCTACCTCCAAAGCAGGGGCTCGTATCCCGATAGCGCTAACAATGACATATCGCCGGGAATTGCAACCGGAGTTTGACGCGGTCAGTTCCAGAAATCCACCCATTCGATCAGGTCAAGGAACTTGCGGGCCAGGAACATCAGCGCCGACCCGCCATTCAGGGCAAGGTCGGCGATTATGGCGGCCGTCAGGATCAGGCCGATCCAGAGCGCGATGATGTTGGTCACGATGGCCCCCAAAGGGACCGGCGGCCCCGATTACTGCGCGAGCCGCCCCATGACGCCGGCGACATCGGCCATCCGACAGGAGAAACCCCATTCGTTGTCATACCACGCCAGCACCCGAACGGAACGGCCCGCGACCTTGGTCTGGTCCGGCGCGAAGATCGAGGATTGCGGCGTGTGGTTGAA
Organism: Tabrizicola sp.; assembly: GCF_016792905.1. GTDB lineage: Bacteria > Pseudomonadota > Alphaproteobacteria > Rhodobacterales > Rhodobacteraceae > Tabrizicola. The sequence continues at coordinate 64,658 of NZ_JAEULP010000020.1, read as the reverse complement.
GTCGATCGACACCTTCGGCTCGGGGTCATAGGCCATGACCATGCCCATGTAGCCTGCGCAGGCTTCCCTGACGATTTCGTTAACCTCCGCGACCGTCACCGACTTCTCTGCGATGAAGGTCAGGTCCACCGCCGACACGTTCGGCGTCGGCACCCGGATCGCAGAACCCTCCAGCCGCCCGGCCAGTTCCGGCAGCACCTCGCCGATGGCCTTGCCGGCCCCGGTCGAGGTCGGGATCATCGCCATTGCCGCCGACCGCGCCCGGTACAGGTCCTTGTGCCGCCGGTCCAGCGTCGGCTGGTCGCCGGTGTAGCTGTGGATCGTGGTCATGATCCCGCTCTCGATCCCGATGCTGTCGTTCAGCACCTTGGCCAATGGCGCGAGGCAGTTCGTCGTGCAGGAGGCGTTCGAGACGACCTTGTGTTCCGGCAGCAGGCTGCGATGGTTCACCCCGTAGACCACGGTCAGGTCCGCCCGCTTCGCCGGGGCCGAGACCAGCACCCGTTTCGCCCCGCGCCCCAGATGCACCGCCGCCTTGTCGCGGTCGTTGAACTTGCCGGTGCATTCCAGCACCACGTCCACGCCCTGCCAGTCCAGCTCTTCGGGGTTGTAGGTCGACATCATGCGGATCGGGCCCCGGCCGAGGTCCATGCCTTCGTCCGTGACCTTCACCACCCCGGGGAAACGGCCATGCACCGAGTCGTAGCGCAGCAAGTGAGCGTTCGTCTCGACCGGACCCGTGGCATTGATCGCCACCACCTGCACGTCGTTGCGGTTCGATTCCGCGATATGCGCCAGCGTGCAGCGCCCGATGCGGCCGAAGCCGTTGATGCCGACAGTCACGGTCATTCTGGAAGTCCCCTGCTGATGCCTGGAAAGAGGCCTTAGCCGGTCCACAATGGTATGCAAGGCGGAAAACGACGCCTTTTCATGATGTTAGCGCAATCTTCGCCTGTTTGCGCTAACCCGGGGCATCGCTTTGCCGAATCCCGCGTTTCCCGCTACATCCACGGTTGCAGGCAGGATGGGGCAGGGCATGAGCGGGCTTCTCGCACTTCTCGACGACGTGGCGGCGATTGCCAAGGTGGCGGCAGCCTCGATCGACGATGTGGCGGCGGCGGCGGCCAAGGCGGGGACCAAGGCCGCAGGCGTGGTGATCGACGACGCGGCGGTGACGCCGAAATACGTCCACGGCTTTTCCGCCGACCGGGAGCTGCCGATCATCTGGCGCATCGCGCTCGGCTCGCTGAAGAACAAGCTGATCATCCTCTTGCCCGGGCTTCTGGCACTGGACTATTTCGCCCCCTGGGCCATCACCCCGCTTCTCATGCTGGGCGGGGCCTATCTCTGTTTCGAAGGGGCTGAAAAGCTGGCCCATGCCTTTGCACCCCATGCGGACGAAGGGGTGGAAGCGGATTACGACACCAAGGATCCTTCCCATCTGGAAGAGGAAAAGGTGGCGGGCGCGATCAAGACGGATTTCATCCTGTCGGCCGAGATCATGACCATCGCGCTTGCCGCCATCGAAAGCCCGAGCTTCTGGCTGGAGGCGACCAGCCTTGCGGTCGTCGGCACCCTCATCACCGTCGCGGTCTATGGCGCGGTGGCGCTGATCGTGAAGATGGACGACGTGGGCCTGCATCTGGCTGCGAAGGGGCGCACCAGCGGGGGCAGGGCACTTGGCCGGGGGCTGGTCCACGGCATGCCGAAGCTGATGGCGTTCCTGTCCACGGTCGGTACGGCTGCGATGCTCTGGGTCGGTGGCAACATCGTGATCCACGGGCTGGAGGTGACGCATCTCTGGGCCTGGCCGTATCAGACGATCCATTACATCGCCGAAGCTGCGGCGCACGCCGTACCGGCGGCGCAGGGCTTCGTCGAATGGCTGGTGACGGCGACGCTGGACGGCATCTTCGGCGTTATCCTGGGGGTGATCCTGATCCCGGTCGCGACCCGCGTGATCGGTCCGCTCTGGGCTGCCGTCACGGGGCGGAAGGCCGCCGCGCACTAGGCCCCGATCAGCGCCAGCCTTTGCGACAGGGCCGAGACGAGATCGGTTCGCGTCACGATGCCGACGATGCGGTCGCCCTCGACAACCGGCACCGCCTCGGCCCCGCCATCGGCCAGCAGCGGCAGAAGCGCGCCCACCGGGGTATCGGCTGTCACCTTGGGCACCGCGCGCTCCATGATCTCGGCCGCTTTCGGGGGGCGCTTGCGATGGGTGTCGATCAGATGTGCCAGCGCCCGGATGAAGCTGTGGTGCTGGCGGAAGGCATCCTCGCGCGCGCGGCGGATCAGGTCGATCTGGAAGATGACGCCCAGAAGCCTTGCATCCCCCTCGACCACCGGCAGCGAGGTGAAGCCCCGCTTGCGGAACAGGTCCGCCACTTGGCTCAGCGCCGCATCCGGCCCCACCGTCACCAGATCGCGCGACATGATGTCGGCGGCGGTGAACCCCTCCATCCGCCGCGCCGCTGCCGCCTGCTCCGCCGCCCCCACCAGCCGGGCAAGGTCGGCCACGCCCAGGTTGGCGGACTGGCGGTAGTCCTCCAGGATCGTGGCGAGTTCCGCCGGATCAAGCCCGATCCGCGCCTCCGGCGCGGGGTCGGTCGTGCCGTGCGTCCCGGGCTGTGACGGCTGGCGGAACGGGTAGACGCGGCCAACCCCGTGGTTCCACAGGACCCCGAGCGCTACCAGGAGCGCCGACCCGGCAGCAACCGTGGCCAGGGTCGCACCGCCATGACCCATCCCCCCGAGCGCCACCAGCAGGGCCACCGCGCCCCCCGGCGGATGCAGGGCGCGCAGCGCCAGCATGGTGACAATGGCCAGCGCAACCGCCAGCGGCACCACCCAGTCGGCCGGGGGCAGGGCACCGATCATCGCCAGCGCAACCAGCGCCGAGGCGGTGTTGCCCACGACCACCGACCAGGGCTGCGCCAGGGGGCTGTTCGGCACCGCGAAGACCAGCACCGCCGAGGCCCCGAAGGGCGCGATCAGCCAGCCAAGGCCGATGCCATGCAGCGCCAGCCCCGCGAGGAGAAGGCCTAGCCCCGCCCCGAACCCGGCGCGCGCCAGGTCCACCGCCTTCGGCCCCGCCATCGCCGGGGCCAACCCTCGCCATCCTGCCATGCGCTTCTCCTTGCCGGTCAAGCCTGACCCGGCGCCCGGTCATTGAAAAGGCCGCCTTCGCCAGGCGGCCCATCCGTTTTCGCCATCCACACGGCGGGCGGCACTTCGACCGCGACGATTGGGGTCAGAGAAGCGACTTCACCTTCGCGACGGTCGCCTCCGCGGTGATCCCGAACTCGGCATAGAGCCGCTCCATCGGGGCCGAGGCGCCGAAGGACGACATGCCGATGAACCCGGCTTTCGCCTCGCGGCCCCGCTCGCCCAAGAGCCAGCGGTCCCAGCCTTGGCGCACACCCGCTTCCACCGCCACGCGCACCGGGCCTGCGGGCAAGACGCGCTTGCGATAGGCCTCGTCCTGCGCCGCGAACAGCTCCATCGACGGCATCGAGACCACGCGGGTGCCGATCCCCTCTGCCTCCAGCGCCTCGCGGGCCTTCAGGGCAATCTCGACCTCGGAGCCGGTGGCCATCAGGATCACCTGGCGCTTGCCGGTCGCCTCGGCCAGCACATAGGCACCCTTCGAGACGAGGTTCGCGTTGGTATGCGTCTTCCGCACCGCCGGAAGGTTCTGTCGTGACAGCGCCAGCACGGTGGGCCGGGTCTTCTCGGTCAGCGCGATCTCCCAGGCCTCCGCCACCTCCACCAGATCGGCCGGGCGGATGACCAGCGTGTTGGGCGTCGCGCGGCTGATCGCCAGATGCTCGACCGGCTGGTGCGTCGGGCCATCCTCGCCCAGACCGATGCTGTCATGCGTCATCACATAGACGACCGGCACCCCCATCAACGCCGAAAGCCGCATCGAGGGCCGGGCATAGTCGGTAAAGCACATGAAGGTTCCGCCATAGGGTCGGACCCCGCCATGCAGCACCATGCCGTTCATCGCCGCGGCCATGCCATGTTCGCGGATGCCGAAATAGATGTAGCGGCCCTTGCGATCCTCGGGGGTGAAGGTGCCCAGATCGGCGGTCTTGGTGTTGTTCGACCCGGTCAGGTCGGCCGAGCCGCCAATGGTTTCCGGCATGACCGGGTTCACCGCCGCCAGCACCTTTTCCGACGAGGCGCGGGTGGCAAGCTTGGGCAGGTCAGCAACCGCCTGTTTCTTCACCCCGCGAATGGCGGCCGCCAGCTTTGCCGGAGCCTCCAGTGCGAAGATACGGGCGAATTCGGCCTGCTTGGCGGGTGACAGGGCGGCGATGCGCGCCTCCCACTCTGCCCGGGCTTTCGCCCCCTTGGCCCCCAGCGACTCCCACCATTTCTTGATGTCGGCGGGCACTTCGAACGGCCCGCCTTTCCAGCCATAGGCATCCTTCGCCGCCTGCAGCTGCGTCTTGTCGGTCAACGCACCATGGCCCTTGTTGGTGTCCTGCGCCGCATGGCCGATGGCGATATGCGTCTTGCAGGCGACCAGAGCCGGGCGGGCGCTTGCCTTGGCGGCGGTCAGCGCCCGGTCGATGTCCACCGGATCATGGCCGTCACAGTCGAACACGTCCCAACCGCTCGCCGCAAACCGCGCCTTCTGGTCCGTCACGTCGGACAGCGAAACCTTCCCGTCTATGGTGATGCCGTTGTTGTCCCACAGGACGATCAGCCGCGAGAGCTGCTGCTTGCCCGCCAGGCCGATCGCCTCCTGCGACACGCCTTCCATCAGGCAACCGTCGCCCGCGATGACCCAGGTGTGGTGATCCTGGATCTTCGCCCCCCAGCGCGCCCGCAAGGACTCCTCGGCAATCGCGAACCCGACCGAGTTGGAAATGCCCTGGCCCAACGGTCCCGTCGTCGTCTCCACCCCCGCGACATGGCCGTATTCCGGGTGCCCGGCGGTGATCGCGCCCCACTGGCGGAAATGCTTGATCTGGTCCAGCGTCATGTCCTCGTACCCGGTGAGGTACAAAAGCGCATAGATCAGCATCGACCCGTGCCCCGCCGACAGGATGAAGCGGTCGCGGTCGGGCCAGCGCGGCGCCTTGGGGTCGAACTTCAGATGTTTCGAAAACAGCACCGTCGCCACGTCGGCCATGCCCATCGGCATCCCCGAATGGCCGGAATTCGCGGCGGCGACCGCATCGAGCGCGAGCGCGCGGATCGCGGTGGCGCGCATCCAGTGGTCGGGGTGCTTGGTGCGAAGGGTCTGGATGTCCAAGGCGGCATTCCTTTTGGGCTGGCGTGGCAATGGAATTGCCAGCCTCCTATCCACCGCGACCGGCAAGATCAAGCTTGGTCCCCAAGGCCTTGGGAAGAAAGGCCGGTCGCCTTTCCGGGGTTTCGCGCTAAGATTGCCTCTGACCGGGGCAGGGGCGATTCGCCTTGCCCCGACCGCAAGGATTGACGGGCGCAGGGACAGCGACCGGGGTGCAAGGGGTAAGGGATGCAGGAAATCACCGAGCTGGAGAAGCGGATCACCACCGCGCTGGAACGGATCGGCAAGGGCGTCGACCGGCTGGCCGCGCAGCCCCGCCAGGCCGTGGCCCCGGCGCCCGCGGGTGCCGTTGCCGATTCAGCGCTCCGTGCCCAGCTCGAGGAAGAGAAGTCGCTGACCGCCCAGCTGCAGGCCCGCCTTCGCGCCGCCAAGGACCGCGAGGCGAAGGGCGACCTGCAGGACAAGGTCGACCGGCTGACGCAGGAACTGGACGTGCAGGGCCTCGAACTGCAACGCATGCGCCGGGTGAACGCTTCCCTGCGCGAACAGCTTGAGGCGCTGCGCACCGCGGCAGCGTCCGGTGCCACCGAGCCCGGCCTGATCAACAAGGCGATGGCCGCCGAGCTTGAGGCCCTGCGCGCCAGCCGCCTGACCGAAATCGCCGAGATGGACGAAATCCTTGCGGCCCTCGAACCCCACCTGACGGAGGCCGGCAATGCCTGATCTTGAAGTCACCATCGGCGGCCGCCCGTTCCAGGTGTCCTGCCAGCCGGGCGAGGAACATTTCCTGCGCTCAGCCGCCGGGATGCTGGATGCCGAAGCCGCGCCGATCATCGCCCAGATGGGCCGCCTGCCCGAGGCCAAGATGCTCTTGATGGCGGGCCTTATGCTCGCAGACAAGACGGCGGCGGTCGAGGATGAACTGCGGGGCTTGCGCGCCCGTGTGGCCGAGCTTGAGGCCCGTCCCGTCGCCACCCGCGACGTCGCCGTGATCCCGGCGCAGGTGAACGAGACCCTCGCCGAAATCGCCGCCCGCGCCGAGGCGATGGCCGCCCGCGTCGAAGAACAGCTGCGCGCATGAGGGCGATGGTCCTCCTCGCGCTCGTGCCGGGCCTCGCCGCCGCGCAGGAGTTTACCACCCAGCGCTACACCTGCGACCGCGGGGTCGAGGTCCCCGCGACCTATGTGAATGGCGCCGACCAGAGCCTTGCCATCATCCATGTCGAGGGCAACCAGATCACGCTGGTGAACGAACCCGCCGCATCCGGCGCCCGCTATGGCTGGCCCTCGGACGGGTCGACCTATGTCTGGTGGACGAAGGGCGACGAGGCGACCCTCTACTGGAAGACGCCCGAGGGCGAGACGCCACTTCTGGCCTGCAAGGCCGAATAGATATACCTCTTCATGTGCGGTATGTATTGAGGTATGATTCCGGCACAGGAGGACCGCCCATGCCCAGCCAGCGCCGCGCCACATCCATGACCCTCGACGCCGCCCTTCTGGACGAAGCCCGCGCGCTGGGAGTGAACCTCTCCCGCGCGGCCGAAGAGGGATTGCTCATCGCCGTGAAGGCTGAGCGCAAGCGCCGCTGGGCCGAGGACAACGCCGAATTCATTCGCGACTACAACGAGTGGATAGCTGAAAACGGCATTCCTAACAGTGATATTCGGATAACCGCGCTCTGATGGCCGCGCAGTTCGATCTTTATCTTGCGCCAAACAAGAGCCTCGTCGTCGTTCTGCAAAGTGACGCTCTCGAAGCCATCGAGACGCGGGTCTTTGCACCTTGCCTTCCGGCCGACCGGCCCGGAATGCGACCAGAACGCCTCGCCCCGGCCTTCGTCCACGCCGAGCGGGAATATCGGGTCATGACGCATCTGGTCGGCGTCGCCCCGGTCCGTAGTCTCGGTACGCGGGTCGGCAATATCTCGCATGTTCGGGACGATATCGTGCGCGCGTTCGACTTGCTGATCACAGGAATTTGAAACGCGGAAGGCCCGCCGGGTGCGGGCCATCCTGTCTCATTGAAACCCTCAGGCGTTGGCTTCGCGGATCTTGTCCGCCGCTTCCTTGTCGAAGGCCACGCCCTTCGTCTCGAAAAGCTGGTCCAGCTCGCCCGACAGGGTCATCTCGGTGACGATGTCGCAGCCGCCGACGAATTCGCCCTTGACGTAAAGCTGCGGGATCGTCGGCCAGTCGGAGAAGTCCTTGATGCCCTGCCGAATCTCGGCATCGGCCAGCACGTTCACGTCCTGGAACTCCACGCCCATGAAGTTCAGCACCCCCGCCACACGGGACGAGAACCCACATTGCGGCATCATCTTGGTGCCCTTCATGAACAGCACCACATCATTCATCGCGATCGTCTCGCGGATCGTCGTCTCGGCGCTCATCGCCTGATCTCCTGTTCGTCGTCTTCGCTGACGTGATAACTCGCCGTGCTGCGCTGCGCCAGATAGGCGGCCATGCGCGCCTCGGATTCCCGGGTTGCCGCGCGGCGCTTCTCGAACTCGTGATCCACCGGCTCGGGCAGGCCTAGCTTGCGCCGACGGCGGCCCTTCAGGATCGTGACGATCCCGACCAGCGGCAGAAGGGCCGATACCAAGCCACCCAGTCCCGCGCCCGTTGCCATCCCGGTTCCCCCGCGCCCTCAGACCATCCCAAGGTCAACGCCCACCACATAGGCAGCCGCGGCGATCCCGACAAGGACCATCATGGTGAAGGGAAGCCGCAGGCCGGGCCGGTCGGCGGTCATTTTCGGCAGGCGCAGCAGCGCGAAAAGCAGAAGAACAAGAATTGCACCATGCAGGACGAGGTTGAAGGTGACATACCAGTCCGGCTCCGGCTCGACGAAGTCCCCCGGCGCGGGTCGCTGCAACCATTCCATCCCCGCGATGAAGATCGAGGCGAGCGACATGACCGTCGCCCCCATCCGTTCCTGTCTGGTTTGGGCTTCCGCCATGGTGTCCTCCGTCAGGCGTCAGTATGGAAAACCGCTAGTTCCGCTCTTCATCGTGTGGTCGCGACGGATGGGTCGCGCCGGCAGCCATCCAGCTTGTCGACGTTCCGCCAGCTCCTGTCTTGGCCGCAAGCGCAGAGTTGTGCCGCAACATCCCTGCTGCTTTCTCAACATCTGTCGCTTCCATGCCAAGGTCCGACGATTGCGGCCTCCTTGCGAAACGGTCGGCAAGCGGTCGGGTCTTTCCCCGCCTCAGGCGGTACTCCACCGCAATTCCGCACAGGACCAAAACCACGATCCCCAGAAGAACCGCGCCCGGCGTCGTCACTCCGGCGCCTTGGTCGTCAGCGCCAGCGCGTGCAATTCGCCCTGCGCGCCGTCCATCCTGCCCTTCAGCGCCGCATAGACCGCGCGCTGCTGTTGCACCCGGTTCAGGCCGCGGAAGCTTTCGTCGATCACCTCCGCCGCGAAATGCGCGCCGTCATCACCCTGGACGCTGATCTTCGCTTTCGGAAAGGCCTCCCGGAGCAGGGTTTCGATGTCGCGGGCTTCGATGGGCATGGAGGTCTCCTTCTGTGAGGTAAACCTAGGCCCGGGGGCCAAGCGGTTCAAGGGATTCCCATTCTTCCCGCAGGATGCCGAACAGCATCAGGTCCACCACCCGCCCGACCGAGGGGCGATACCAGTGCTGCCGCAGCCGCCCCTCCAGCGTGAAGCCCGCGCGTTCATAGACCGCCTGCGCCCGCAGGTTCTCCGAGGAGGCATCCAGCCACAATCGCGCTGCGCCAAGCTGGCCGAACCCGTGGTCGACCAGCGCCCGAAGGAACACCTGTCCCTGACCCTTGCCCGCCGCGTCGAGCGCCAGCCGCCGCAACTCCACCCGACCCGCCGGATCGCCGATCTCGCAGAACAGCGCGAACCCGGCCTGCTTGCCCGCCACCTCCCAGATCAGAAGCCGCGAGGCCGGATCGGCAAGATAGGCCGCCAGCGCCGCATCATCCTCGTCGGTGATGTAGACCGCATAGTCCGGGCGGCTGGCCAGGCCATGGATGAACGGAAAATCCGCCGCCGTCGCTGGCCGCAGCATCAGACCCCGACCACCGCCGCAAAGGCCGTGCGGTAGAACTTCGACAGCTCCGCCAGGGGCGCGCTCTCCATGCCGAACGTCACCTTCTCGCCACCGAACTTGCCGACCTGGGCCACCTTGACCCCGCCCGCCGCCGCCATGAAGGCCGCCAGGTCATCCGCCCGGATCGCCACCAGATAGCGCGCCTGATCCTCGCCGAAGAGCTGCCCGATGTCCCCGGACTTCAGCGCCAGGCCAAGGCCCGCACCTTCGGCCATCCGGAACGCCGCCAGCGCCAGCCCGCCGTCGCCGAGGTCCCGGGCCGCATGCACCCGCTTGCGGTTGGCCAGAAGCGCCTTCGCCGCATTCGCCTCCAGCGTCAGGTCCACCGGCGGCGGCTCGCCCGCCTCGATCCCGAAGGCTTCTGCCAGAAGCGCCGACTGCCCCAGATGCCCCCGCGTCTCGCCGATCACCACCGCGATGTCGCCGTCGGCAGGCTGCCCCGCGATCAGCTCATCACCCTTCATGATCCCGACCGCCCCGATGGTCGGCGTCGGCAGGATGCCCTTGCCGTCCGTCTCGTTGTAAAGGCTGACGTTCCCCGACACGATCGGCATGTCCAAGGCCTTCACCGCCGCCCCGATCCCCTCCAGGGCCCCCACGAACTGTCCCATGATCTCGGGCTTTTCCGGGTTGCCGAAGTTCAGGTTGTCGGTCGTCGCCAGGGGCCGCGCACCAACGGCCACAAGGTTCCGGTAGGCTTCGGCGACTGCCTGCTTGCCGCCCTCGAACGGATTCGCCTTCACATAGCGCGGCGTGACGTTGGAGGTGAAGGCCAGCAGCTTCCCCGTCCCATGCACCCGCACCACGCCCGCGCCAACACCCGGCGCAACGACCGTATCGGCCCCGACCTGGCTGTCATACTGTTCGTAGACCCAAGCCTTGTGGGCATAGCTGGGCGATCCGATCAGCGCCTTCAGCGCTGCGATCGGGGTGATCGTCGGAATGGCGGGCAGCGGCGCCGGGGCGGGGGAGGGCACATGCGGCCGGTCATACTCCGGCGCCGAAGACGACAGCTTCGACAAGGGAATATCCGCCTTCACCTCGTTGCCATGCAGGATCAGGAAGCGATCCTCCGGGATCGTCTCGCCGACGATGGCAAAGTCGAGGTCCCACTTCACGAAGATCGCCCGCGCCTCGGCCTCAAGCTCCGGCTTCAGCACCATGAGCATCCGCTCCTGGCTTTCCGACAGCATCATCTCATAGGCCGTCATATGGGTTTCGCGCTGCGGCACGTCATCCAGTTGCAGCCGGATGCCAAGCCCGCCCTTGTCGCCCATCTCGACCGCCGAGCAGGTCAGCCCCGCCGCGCCCATGTCCTGGATGGAAATCACCGCGCCAGACGCCATCAGCTCCAGGCAGGCTTCCAGAAGGCGCTTCTCGGTGAAGGGGTCGCCGACCTGCACCGTGGGGCGCTTCTCCTCGATGGTATCGTCGAACTCGGCACTGGCCATCGTGGCCCCGCCAACCCCATCCCGGCCCGTCTTCGCGCCGAGGTAAACCACCGGCATCCCCACGCCAGAAGCCGCCGAGTAGAAAATCCTGTCGGCATCCGCCAAACCGGCGGCAAAGGCGTTCACCAGGCAGTTGCCGTTGTAGCTGCGGTGGAACCGCACCTCGCCGCCCACCGTCGGCACCCCGAAGGCATTGCCGTAGGAGCCCACGCCCTCGACCACGCCCTTGACCAGATGCGCGGTCTTCGGATGGTCGGGCAAACCGAAGGACAGCGCATTCATCGCCGCAATCGGCCTCGCCCCCATCGTGAACACGTCGCGCAAGATACCGCCGACGCCCGTCGCCGCCCCCTGATGCGGCTCGATGTAGGAGGGGTGGTTGTGGCTCTCCATCTTGAAGATGACTGCCTGCCCGTCGCCGATATCGACGACACCGGCATTCTCGCCCGGCCCGCAGATCACCTGCGGCCCCGTGGTCGGCAGCTTCTTCAGATGGATTTTCGACGACTTGTAGGAACAGTGTTCGTTCCACATCGCCGAGAAGATGCCGAGTTCGGTGAACGAAGGCTGGCGCCCCAGTATGCCCAACAGCCGCACCCATTCATCGGGCTTGATCCCATGCGCGGCGACAAGTTCCGGCGTGATGGCGGGCTCGGTCATGACATCCCCTTGGGCAGGCGCTTTCGCGGCTTGGCCCGCCTCATAAGGGAAAGGGCAGGGAAGGGCAAACCGCCGCACCGCGCCCGACCCCAAAATATTTGCGAGAATCTTCGTGGCCCGTCGCGCGCAATGTCGAAATCGCCCCTCCGCGAGCGTCCTTGGCATACTCTCAACCCGAAACGGCCTGCAAAGGAGACACGCGATGCAATACATGGCCCTGATCTACACCGACCCCGCCCTGACCCCGCCGATGGGCAAGGCGATGAACGACGACTATTTCGCCTATACCCGCCGGGTGAAAGAGGCCGGGGTGATGAAGGCGGGCGATGCGCTGCAACCCGTCACGACCGCAACCTCGGTCCGCGTCCGGGACGGCAAGGTGGAAACCATCGACGGCCCCTTCGCCGACACCAAGGAACATCTGGGCGGCTACTATCTTCTCGACTGCGCCGATCTGGACGAGGCGCTGAAATGGGCGGCGCAAATCCCCGGCGCGAAATACGGCACCATCGAGGTGCGCCCCATCGTGGTCTTCGGGTGATCCGCGACACCCCAGCCAGCACCGCGCTTGACAAGGTGATGCGCGAAGACCGGGGGCGGTGTCTCGCCGCCCTCATCGCCCGCTTCGGCGACTTTCAACTGGCCGAGGATGCCTTGCAGGACGCCCTTGCCGAGGCGGCCCGGCATTGGGACCAGAGCGGCGTGCCGGACAGGCCGCTCGGATGGCTGCTGAAGGTCGCCGGGCGCAAGGCCGTCGACCGCCTGCGCCGCCGGAACCGGGAGGGGGCAGGGGCCGCAGCGCTTGCCATTCTCGCGTCCGACCCCGTGGAGGAGGAAGCAGAGATGATCCCGGACCAACGGCTTCGCCTGATCTTCACCTGCTGCCACCCGGCGCTGGAGCCGAAGACCCGCGTCGCCCTGACCCTGCGGACGCTGGGCGGTCTGACCACCTCGCAGATCGCCCGCGCCTTCCTCGACAGCGAACCCGCGATGGGCCAACGCCTGTCGCGTGCCAAAGCCAAGATCGCTGCGGCTGCAATCCCGTTCAAGCTGCCCGAACCCGAGGACCTTGCCGAACGGCTCAACTCCGTCCTGACCGTGGTCTATCTGATCTTCAATGCGGGTTACACGGCGGGCCCCGCCCTCGACCGCGATCTGTGTGACGAGGCGATTTTTCTCGCACGGCTCCTGAACCAGTTGCAGCCCGCCACGGCCGAGGTTGAAGGCGCGCTGGCGCTTCTCCTGCTCACCCACGCCCGCCGCGCCGCTCGCGTGCTCGGTGGAGCCAGCGTGGCGCTGGCCGATCAGGACCGCGCGCTCTGGGACGGGCCCATGCTGGCCGAAGGGCAGGCGCTTCTGGATCGCGCCGTCGCCCGCAGGCGCTCCGGCCCGTTCCAGATCAAGGCGGCGATTGCGGCACTGCACTCGCAGCATGCGCCGGACTGGCCCCAGATCACCGCGCTTTACGCCGGGCTCCTTTGCCACGAGCCCACGCCGGTCGTCCGCCTGAACCATGCTGTCGCTCTGGCCGAATCCGGCGCGTTGCAAGAGGCCCTGGAACGGTTGGGCGCCCTGTCCGACGCGCTGGACGGCTACCAGCCCTTCCATGCCGCCCGGGCCGAGCTTCTGGCCCGCAGCGGCCAGACAACTGCCGCCTTGGTTGCCTACGAGCGGGCGATCGCGCTGGCCTCTTCGCCCGCCGATGCCGCCTTCCTGACCCGGCGCCGCAACCGGAATCTGTCGTGAGGCCAAAAAAAAGGCCGAGCTTCCGCTCGGCCAAGTCCAACAGGGAGGTACGAAGGGGCGAGAGCACGCTCATCGCCGCTTCGAGGGTTCAATTAATGCCGCCTGCTTGCGCAAACAAGTCTGGAATGCCCGACGTTTGGGCATTGCCGTTATGCAAATGCTGCATAGCAGCATTTCAGGCCGCCGCATCCTCGGTCTGCCGCCGCCGGAAGGCCATGATCTCCTCGGTCACGAAATCCCGGAAGGCCGCGACGCGCTTGGAGTGGCGCAGTTCCTCGGGATAGGCCAGGAACACCGGCACCTCGCCGCTTTGCACATCGGGCAAGACGCGGACAAGATTGGGGAAATCGTCGGTCAGGTAATCCGGCAGCACCCCGATTCCCAGATGGTTCAAGACCGCTTGCAACACGCCGAAGTAGTTGTTCACCGTCAGCGTCGACGGAATGTCATGCGTCATGAGTTCCGCCACCAGGCTCGCCCCCGCCGCCACCTGCGGCGTGCCCGCATGTTGCGCGATCAGCCGGTGGCTGCTGAAATCGTCCATCGATTCCGGCGTGCCATGTGCCGCCAGGTACTCAGGCGTCGCGAAAAGCTGCATCCGGATGTTCATCAGCCGCTTGCGGATCAGGTCCGCCTGGCTGGGTTCCTTCATCCGGATCGCCACGTCCGCCTCGCGCATCGGCAGGTCCAGGACGCGCTCCTCCAGCATCAGGTCGATCTTCAGCGCCGGGTACTTCTCGTACAGCCGTGCCAGCCGGGGTGCGAGCCACAGCGTCCCGAACCCCATCGTCGTCGTCACGCGCAGCTCGCCGAAGACCTCGTCCTCGCTGTCCCGGATCCGCGCCGCCGTCGCATCCAGCCGCCGCACCATCTGCTGCGTCGCGTCGAACAGAAGTTCCCCCTGCTCCGTCAGGATCAGCCCCCGCGCATGGCGGTGGAACAGCGTCACCGACAGGCTCTCTTCCAGCGCGCGGATTTGGCGGCTGACCGCCGACTGCGACAGGTGCAAGACGTCCCCGGCATGGGTCAGGCTGCCCTTCTCCGCGACCGCGTGAAAGATCCTCAGCTTGTCCCAGTCCATCCCGTCACCCTCTTTCAAACCCGAAGCACATTAGCACGAGCCATGCTTCTGGTGAAAACCTGTTCTGATGTAAATGCCGTGACAGGCCGAAAAAGCCCTTCCAAGTGTCGCAGCCCTTCCGAAACCGGGCCGCCCTGCCTATGATGTGACCGACAAGCGGGCAGGATGACCCGCGGCCGGGCGAAAGGGCAGGACATGGCGGTCGGAATCTTCGATTCGGGTCTGGGCGGTCTCACGGTTCTGGACGCCGTCGCGCGGCGGCTGCCCGACGTGCCCTTCGTCTACTTCGGCGACAATGCCCATGCCCCCTACGGCGTCCGCGACAGCGACGACATCTTCCGCCTGACCTGCGCCGCCACAGAACGGCTCTGGGCCGAGGGCTGCGATCTGGTGATCCTGGCCTGCAACACCGCCTCTGCCGCCGCGCTGAAGCGGATGCAGGAAACCTGGGTACCCCCGGAAAAACGCGTCCTCGGCGTCTTCGTGCCGCTGATCGAGGCCCTGACCGAACGCCACTGGGGCGACAACACCCCGCCGCGCGAAGTGGCGGTGAAACACGTCGCTCTTTTCGCCACCCCCGCCACCGTCGCCTCCCGCGCCTTCCAGCGCGAACTGGCCTTCCGCGCGATCGGCGTCGATGTCGAGGCGCAACCCTGCGGCGGCGTTGTCGACGCCATCGAACAGGGCGACGAGATCCTGGCCGAAGCCCTGGTCCGCTCCCACGTCGAGGCCCTGAAACGCCGGATGCCGAACCCCGAGGCGGCGATCCTCGGCTGCACACATTACCCCCTGATGGAAAAGGTCTTCGCCGAAGCCCTGGGGCAGGGGGTCAAGGTGTATTCCCAGGCCAACCTCGTTGCCGAAAGCCTCGCAGACTACCTGGTCCGCCGCCCGCAATTCGCGGGCACCGGCACGCAGTCCAAGTTCCTGACCACGGGCGATCCGGCCTATGTCTCGAACAAGGCAACACAATTCCTGCGGCGAAGGATCAGCTTCGAGGCGGCGTGACCCCCGTCCCGTAGAGTGCGCTACAGCGCACCGCTCCCACACCTCCATCTTGACAATTTTCTGTAGTAACATTAAATAGACATCGAGTTCGACCTCGCCAAACGCCTTGCGACCATCGCGAACCGTGGCTTGGACATGGCGGATGCTGCCGAGGTCTTTGCGGACGCTGTTCTCACGGTCGCCGATACCCGGCTGGACTATGGCGAGGACCGTTTCATGACGGTCGGCTATCTGAAAGGTCGGATGGTCATTGTAATTTGGACGATGCGGGGAACCAGCCGCAGGATCATAAGTCTGAGGAAGGCCAATGAACGTGAACAAGACGCCTATCGTCCACCCTTACGATCCTGACACCTATGGCGACGGCGCCTTCGATCCGATTGACGACGCGCCCGACCTTTCCACGCCCTACTGGATCGAACAGTTCTCCAAGGCCAAGGTTCAGCGCGGTCGACCCAAAGAGATGCTGACAAAGGTCTCCACCACCATCCGCCTCGACCCTGCCGTGATCGCCTTTTTCAAGGCACAGGGCCCCGGCTGGCAATCCCGGATCAACGACGCGCTGAGGAAGGCTGCCGGTCTCTGAATGCTGTCCCTGACCGACCACCGTGCTGCCCGGCTGGCCGCGCTGACCGCCCCCGATGGCTGGCTGAATCTCGTCGCCCGGATTGAACTTTCCCCCGGCCGCCACGACGTCGGCAACGCGCAGGAGGTGCAGCTTCCCTCCGGTCCCGACCTCCTCGGCACGCTCGACCTCACGGCAACCGGCGCCAGTTTCGCCCGACCGGGTGAGGCTCCGCAGCCGTTTCATCCCGTCCCCGATGCCTTTCCGCAACTTCGCGTCGATCCGTTCCTCCTGGAAATCCACACGGTCGACGGCGTCCCGGCCCTTCGCGTCCGCGACCTGACCCAACAGCCGACCATCGACCTGCGCTACTTTCCGGGCGCCCCGGACTGGGTGATCCGGGCGAGATGGGAAAGCCTCGCCCCGCAATCTGCGGAAGTCACAATGAAAGACGGCTCCACTGCTCCCGTCACCGTGACCCACCGCGCCACGTTCCAGCATCAGGGCAAGACCATCACCCTGACGCCCACGCACATGAAATCCGGCAAGCCGATGTTCGTCTTCCGCGACGCGACGGCGGGCGAGACCTACCCGGCCTGCCGGTTCCTTTTCGGCGAGGACCCGTCCGAAACCGAAATCACCCTCGACTTCAACCGCGCCATCTCGCCGCCCTGTGCCTTCACCGATTTCGCCATCTGCCCGCTGCCGCCCCCCGGCAACATCCTGCCCTTCCGCATCGAGGCTGGGGAACTTGCGCCATGATCACCGGGGCCTTGGACTCACCGGAAATGTAGGTCGGGGCTTGCCCCGACTCTCTCGCCCTTACCCCCGCATTGCTCCGTAAGCAAAGCGATAGGCCAGTGCCACGCCCCCCGCGCCGCCGACGACATTGCCCAGAGTGACCCAAAGCAGGTTCGCCGCGACTCCGGCCCAACTGGCCTCGGACCCCGCCCAAAGTCCCGCCGGAAACAGGAACATGTTCGCCACCGAATGCTCCAGCCCCAGGGCCACGAATGCCGTGACCGGCCAGAGCACACCCAGAATCTTGTCCGTCGCCGACCGGGCCGCGAAACTCAGCCACACGGCGAGACAGACGAGCGCATTGCACAGCGCGCCCCGAACGAAGGCTTCGAGCGAGGGAAGTGAAGCCTTGGTGGCCGCAGCCTTCGCCGCGACCGCTCCCATCGGTCCGTCCAGAAGTCCGGCCAGGCCGAAGGCCACCGCCAGCCCGACCGCGCCAACGAGGTTGCCGAGATAGACGATCCCCCAGTTCCGAAGAAGCGCCCCCAGCGCGATCCGCCGGTCTACCGCTGCCATCACCATCAGCGCATTGCCGGTGAAAAGCTCGGCTCCGCCCACGACCACCAGGATCAGCCCGAGCGAAAAGACCGCGCCGCCCAGAACGCGATGCGGGCCAAAGCCCGGATCGGCGCCTGCCATCGCAACGCACCACAGCGCAGCGCCGAACCCGATAAAAGCCCCCGCCAGCATGGCAAGCATAGCCATCCGGTGCAGAGGCAGGGCGGCCTTCGCCACCCCCGCGGTCTCGATCAGCGCCGCGATTTCGGCGGGCTTGTAGGCGTCATGGTTCTCGGCTGGCATTCCGGCTCTCTCGTCTCGGTCGGCAGAATAGCCCGGAAACCGCCGCCGGAAAGCAAAAAGGTACGCCCTTGGGCGCGCCTCTCAATCCCTAAGAATTCATGAATGTCCGCAGCCAAGGCCTTGATTTCCTTGGCTCCGAAAATCTGTCCACCGTGGACAGTCAGTCCTTCGCCCGCTCGACGTAGCTGTCGTCGTCGGTGTTGATCACGATCCGCGTGCCCGGCCCGATATGGGGGGGAACCATGATCCGAAGCCCGTTGTCGGTCATCGCCGGCTTGTAGGACGACGAGGCCGTCTGCCCCTTCACCACCGGCTCGGTCTCGGTGATCTCGACGGTGATCTTCTGGGGAACCTCCAGCGCGATCGGAACCCCGTCGAAGGTCTTCACATAGCAGCGCATGCCTTCCTGCAGGTAGGGCTTGTTCGCCCCCATGATATCCTCGGTGACGACGACCTGTTCGTAGGTGGTCGGCTCCATGAAATGGAACCCCTCGCCGTCCTCGTAGAGGTAGTCATATTCCCGTTCGTCCACCGTGGCCTTCTCGACCATCTCGGTCGTCCGCCAGCGCTCGCTGACCTTCACCCCGTCCGAAATCCGGCGCATGTCGACGCTGGTGGTGGGGGTGCCCTTGCCGGGGTGGAAGTTCGAGGCGGTCAGGACGACGTAGAGCCTGCCGTCCATTTCGACGACGTTGCCCTTGCGCAGCGAGGAGGCGATGACTTTCAAAGGTCTGGTCCTTGTTGTATCGGGGGCGGGTCCCCCTGGACCGGCCTTTGCCCGCGCGCCCTAACCCATCCCGACCGGAATTTCCAGATGAATCCCTCCTCGCCCTGGTGGACACCCTCCCGCCACGCCGACCGCCGCCCGCTTCTCCTGACCCGCAACCGGATCCAGGCGGCGATCCGGGGCTGGCTGGCGGGGGAGGGGTTCACCGAGGTCGACCCGGCGGCGCTGGCGATCTCGCCCGGCAACGAGGCCCACCTGCACGGGTTCCGGACCGAGGCGATCGGCAACGATGGGATGCCGCGGGAGATGTACCTGCATACCTCGCCCGAGTTCGCGATGAAGAAGCTGCTGGCCGCCGGCGAGCGACGCATCCATGCCTTTTCCCATGTCTGGCGGAACCGGGAGCGGGGCGCGCTGCATTCGCCGGAGTTCACGATGCTGGAATGGTATCGGGTGGGCGAGGGCTATGAGGTGCTGATGGCCGACACGCTTGCCTTCCTGCGGCTTGCGGCGAAAGAGGCGGGAGCCTCGGTGCTTCGCTTCCGCGACCGGACCTGCGACCCGTTTCTGGAGCCCGAGCGGCTGTCGGTGGGGGAGGCTTTTCACGTCCATGCGGGGGTGGACCTGATGGCCTCGATCGGGGCGGATGGGGCGACGGATGCGGGGAGGCTCAGGGCGGAGCTGGACCGGATCGGCGTGCGGCGGGCGGCGGACGATACCTGGTCGGACATGCTGAGCCGGGTGCTGTCGGAGAAGGTGGAGCCGGAGCTGGGGCAGGGTCGGGTGACTATCCTGGATCGCTACCCCTCGGCCGAGGCGGCGCTGGCGCGGAAGGTGCCGGGGGATGCGCGGGTGGCGGAGCGGTTCGAGGTCTATGCCTGCGGGGTGGAGCTGGCGAACGGGTTCGGGGAGCTGACCGACCCGGAGGAGCAGCGGCGGCGGTTTCAGGCGGAGATGGCGGAGAAGGCGCGGGTCTATGGGGAGAGTTACCCCTTGGACGAGGATTTCCTGGCGGCGCTGGCCGGGATGCCGCCGGCGGCGGGGATCGCGATGGGGTTCGACCGGGTGGTGATGCTGGCGGCCGGGGCGCCGCGGATCGACGACGTGATGTGGACGCCGGTGCCGTGACCTGTCCACGGTGGACAGAAATTTCGAGTGAATGATTTCAATAGCTTGGTTGCGGACGTTCAGGACTTGTTAGGGTTTTGGCGCTTCCCTCCACCCCCGGCACCTCCCCATGGAGGGGAGGTGCCTCTGGCAGCGCTGCACCGAGCGGGGGTCAGTGTCGCTGGATGGGGCGGTCGTCATATTGAGCGCTGACGCGCGAAGACTCCTTGTCTCGTCGTCGGGCTTCGCCTCCTCCTCGGGATGGCTCTGGTTTTCGCCGCGCGGAGCATGGGGCGGGCGTCGGAGCCTCCGGCGGGGATATTTGCACCAGTATGAAAGGTGGGGAGGGTTGGGAGTGCAGGAGCCTCCGGCGGGGATATTTTCGGCAAGGATGAAAGGCTTGGGCGGGATTTGTGCGGGGCGGGCCGGATGGTCTTGCATTGGGGGCGTGACGGGCGCAAAGAGGGCGCGTTTCGTTTCTTGGGAGTGTCC
Organism: Tabrizicola sp.; assembly: GCF_016792905.1. GTDB lineage: Bacteria > Pseudomonadota > Alphaproteobacteria > Rhodobacterales > Rhodobacteraceae > Tabrizicola. The sequence continues at coordinate 44,866 of NZ_JAEULP010000020.1, read as the reverse complement.
GCCATGACCCATCGCATCGCCATCCTCGGGGCCTCGGGCTATACGGGGGCGGAGCTTGTCCGCCTGATCGCGACGCATCCCTCGATGCGCATCGTGGCGCTGTCGGCGGACCGCAAGGCGGGCATGGCGATGGCGGAGGTGTTTCCGTTCCTGCGGCATCTGGACCTGCCCCGGCTCACGAAGATCGACGAGATCGATTTTGCCAATGTTGACCTGTGCTTCTGCGCACTTCCTCATGCGACGACGCAGGAGGTTGTGGCGAAGCTGCCGCGCAATCTGAAGATCGTTGACCTGTCGGCGGACTTCCGGCTGCGCGATCCGGCGGAATACGAGAAATGGTATGGCCAGCCGCATGGCGCGCGCGAGTTGCAGAAGGAGGCGGTCTACGGGCTGACCGAATTCTATCGCGAGGAAATCAGGGCGGCGCGGCTGGTGGCGGGCACGGGGTGCAACGCGGCGACCGGGCAGTTCGCGCTGCGGCCCTTGATCGCGGCGGGGTGCATCGACCTCGATGACATCCTGATCGACCTGAAGGCCGGGGTTTCGGGGGCGGGGCGGTCGTTGAAGGAGAACCTCTTGCACGCGGAATTGTCCGGGGGGACTCACACCTATTCGGCGGGCGGCAAGCACCGGCATCTGGGCGAATTCGACCAGGAATTCTCGAAGGTCGCCGGGCGGCCGATCCGGGTGCAGTTCACGCCGCATCTGCTGCCGATGAACCGGGGCATCCTTGCGACCGTCTATGTGAAGGGCGACGCGAAGATCGTCCACCAGGTGCTTGAGAAGGCTTATGAAAGCGAGCCGTTCCTGCAGGTGTTGCCTTTCGGCGCGCTGCCGTCGACGCGCGACATCGCGGGAAGCAACTTCTGCCATCTGGGCGTGATCGGTGACCGCATTCAGGGGCGCGCGGTGGTGGTGGCTGTGCTGGACAACCTGACCAAGGGATCGAGCGGTCAGGCGATCCAGAACGCCAACCTAATGCTGGGGCTGCCGGAGACCGAAGGGCTGATGCTGGCGCCGGTCTTTCCGTAAGGGGTGCCGGTCTGAAGCCCGGCCTACGGGTCTTGCGCTTGATTCTGGTCAAGGCGGGCCCAACTTGGACGTGACATAGGCCGGGCGTCGGCAAGGGATGCAAGCGATGAGTGGCAAGCAGGAATTCCGCGGTCTGAAAGGGCTGAAGAAGCAGCGGCGCATCCAGGTGATCGCGCTGGCGGCGGTGGCTTTGCTGGGCGCCACGGGGTTGGTCGGCTATGCCATGCGCGACGGGATCAACTATTTCCGCTCTCCGTCCCAGGTGATGACCGACCCGCCGCGCGCGGGCGAGACCTTCCGGATCGGCGGGCTGGTGGTCGAGGGCTCGATCAAGCGGGGGCAGGGCACCGAGGTGGGGTTTGCCGTCACGGATACCAATGCCACGGTGCCGGTGCGCTATACCGGGGTGTTGCCGGACCTGTTCGGCGAGGGTCAGGGGATGATCGCGCTGGGGCAGATGCAGGGCGACACGTTCGTCGCGACCGAAGTGCTGGCCAAGCATGACGAGACCTACATGCCCAAGGAAGTGGTCGACGCGCTGAAGGAACAGGGCGTCTACGTCGACCCGAACGCCAAGCCCGGAAGCTGAGCGCGCGCTGTGGCAGGGCGGCGTTAACGCCGTCTTGCGAGGTTTGTGCCCCTGTGAAGGGGGGGCCTCATGCCGAATGTCCGGGACATTGCCGAAGAGATCGTCGCCCGCGAGGGTGGCTTTGTGAATGACCCGGATGATCCCGGGGGGGCGACCAATCACGGGGTGACGATCGCGACGCTGCGGCGGCTGGGGATCGACGTGAACCGCGACACGCGGATTGATGTCGCCGATGTGAAGGCGCTGACCCGGGCGCAGGCGGTCGACATCTATCTGAAGCACTACTTCGAGGCGCCGGGGATCGGGGCGCTGCCCGAGGCGGTGCAGGCGTCGGTCTTCGACATGTATGTGAATGCCGGGGGCAATGCGGTGAAGATACTGCAGCGGCTCTTGACCGACATGGGCTTTCCCTGCGAGCCGGATGGCGAGATCGGGCCGCAGACCATTCGCGCGGCGCAAGCGGCGTTCGAGGCGGCGCCGTCGCATCTGGTCGATGCCTACGGGATCGCGCGGCGGAACTACTATTACGCTTTGGCGGACCGGCGGCCGGCCAGCCGGAAGTATGCGCGGGCGAAGGACGGCGGCAAGGGGGGCTGGATCAGGCGGGCAGAGGAGTTCATCGCGCCGAAGTATCATCTGACTGCGGCGCAACATGCAGCACGGGTGGCGGCATGGGGATGATCGGCAAGCTGATCGGGTCGCCGGCGGCGGTGGGCGCGCTCGGGGAAGCGGCGGCGGGGGTGGCGGAGGTGTTCCTGCCCTCGGCGACGAAGAAGATGGAGCTGTCGGCGGAAGCGCAGATGGCGGCGCTGCGGCAGCTGGGGGAGGAGTACCAGCACCCGGCGCTGTCGTGGTTCGACCGGCTGGTGAACGGGCTGAACCGTTTGCCGCGGCCGTTCCTCGCGTTCGGGACGCTGGGGCTCTTCACCTACGCGATGGTGGACCCGGAGGCGTTCGCGACGCGGATGGTGGGGCTGAACGCGGTGCCGGAGCCCTTGTGGTGGCTTCTGGGGGCAATTGTCGCCTTCTACTTCGGGGCGCGGGAGACGCATTATTTCCGCTCGCGCGGGGTCGTATCGCCGTTTCCGGCTTCGGGGGCGGCTTCGGAGGAGAATGCAGCGCTGGAGGACTGGCGGCAGGGGTGAGGACCTGCCGATCCTTGACCTCTGATCGGGCCTCTGGCATGGCCTTGGGCATCAGAGGATGTGATCAAATGAACCTGTTCGCCGATATCCGTGAGCTTGTGGTGGCCGAGCTGGAGGCGCTGATGGCGTCGGGGGTGTTGCCCCCGGGGCTGGACCTTGCCGCCGTCGCGGTGGAGCCGCCGCGCGATGCGGGGCATGGCGAGATGGCGACGAACGCGGCGATGGTGCTGGCGAAACCGGCGGGGATGCAGCCCCGGGCGATTGCCGATGCGCTGGCGGCGCGGCTGATGGAGGACCCGCGCGTGGCCGGGGCTGATGTGGCGGGGCCGGGGTTTTTGAACCTGCGGCTTCAGCCGGTTGCCTGGCAGGGGCTGGTGCGCGAGGTGCTGGTCGAAGGGGCGCGGTATGGGCGGTCCTCGCTGGGCGCGGGGCGCAAGGTGAACGTCGAGTTTGTCAGCGCCAACCCGACGGGGCCGATGCACGTCGCCCATGCCCGGGGCGCGGTGGTGGGGGACGCGCTGGCCTCGCTGCTGGACTTTGCGGGCTATGCGGTCACGCGGGAGTATTACGTCAACGACGGGGGCGGGCAGGTCGATGTGCTGGCGCGGTCGGCCTATGAGCGCTACCGCGAGGCGAACGGGCTGTCGCCGGAGATTGCCGAGGGGCTGTATCCTGGGGATTACCTGATCCCGGTCGGCGAGGCGTTGAAGGCGATGCACGGCGACCGGCTGCTGGATGCGACGGAAAGCGAATGGCTGGCGGAGGTGCGGGTCTTTGCCACGGACATGATGATGGCGATGATCCGGCATGACCTGGCGGCGCTTGGGGTCGAGATGGATGTCTACTCCTCTGAAAAGGCGTTGTACGGGACGGGCCAGATCGAATCCGCGATTGAGCGGCTCAAGGGTCTTGGGCTGATCTATCAGGGCGTGCTGGAGCCGCCGAAGGGCAAGGCGCCGGAGGATTGGGAGGCTCGGGAGCAGACGCTGTTCCGCTCGACCGCCTTCGGGGATGACCAGGACCGGCCGGTGCAGAAGTCGGATGGCAGCTGGACCTATTTCGCGCCGGACATCGCGTATCACTGGAACAAGGTCACGCGCGGGTTCGACGAGCTGATCAACATCTTCGGAGCGGACCATTCGGGCTATGTGAAGCGGCTGAAGGCGGTTGTCAGCGCGCTGTCCGAGAACAAGGTCAGCCTCGACATCAAGCTGATCCAGCTGGTCAAGCTGCTGAAGGGCGGGCAGATCGTCAAGATGTCGAAGCGGGCGGGGACCTTCGTCACGCTGCGCGACCTGATCGACGAGGTGGGGCCGGATGTCGTCCGCTTCGTCATGCTGACCCGCAAGAACGACGTGGCGCTGGACTTCGACTTCGACAAGGTCACGGAGCAGTCGAAGGACAACCCGGTGTTCTATGTGCAATATGCCAACGCCCGGGTGAACAGTATCCTGCGGAAGGCGCGCGACGCGGGGCTGGATGTGAGCGATGCCTCGCTTTCGGCGGCGCATCTGGCGCATCTGGGGCATGAGGCGGAACTGGGAGTGATCCGCAAGCTGGGTGAGTGGCCGCGGCTGGTCGAAATTGCCGCCAAAGGGCATGAGCCGCACCGGGTGGCCTTCTACCTGTACGAACTCGCGTCGGACTTCCACGGTCTCTGGAACAAGGGCAATGATGACGACAGCTTGCGGTTCCTCCAGGGGGATACCGCAAAATCTCTGGCGAAAATCGCCCTTGCCCGGGCCGTGGGCGTTGTTATTTGCGCAGGCCTTGGTATCCTTGGCGTGACTCCGGTCGAGGAAATGCGCTGACCACAGGCGCCCCGGCCCGGGATGAGGCGTGAATGCGAGGGGCGGATCAACCACCCCGCAGGCAGGGGCAGCAGATGGCGGACGCGGACTATGACTTCGGCGGCGGCTTCTCATCCGAGAGGCAGGCTCCGCGACAGGGCGCGCGGGAGGCCGTGACGACCGAAAAGCTGCAACGCCGGATCAACCTTGCCGGGGGACTGACCTCGCTCGCCCTGGTCGTGGGGCTGGGGGTCTGGGGCTACAAGCTGGCGGTACGCGACGTGAACGGGGTGCCGGTCATTCAGGCGCTGGACGGGCCGATGCGGATTTCCCCCGCCGATCCGGGGGGCGAGATCGCCGACAACCAGGGGCTTGCCGTGAACACCGTGGCCGCCGTGGGCATCGCCGCCCCGCCGCCGGAAAAGCTGGTGCTGGCTCCGCGCCCGGTGGAACTGGCGCCCGAGGATACCGCGGGTCTGGGCGGAACGCCGATGCCGGGATTGTCAGAGGCTTCCGCCCCGGCGACGGCGCTGACGGCGGACCCGGACCTTGCCCTTGCAGCGGCTCCGGCGACCGAAAGCGCCAACCCGACCGAGGTGGCGGTTGACGCCGCGCTAGCCGAGGCGCTGGGGGAAATTCCGGGCGATGCGGCCGTGGTCGATGATGTGACGCTGGCCGAAGAGATGTCGGAGCCTGCCCCCGAGGGGGCGATCACCGTCTCTCTCCGGCCGAAGGCCCGGCCCGATGCGCGGCAGGCGGCTGCGGCACCTGCGCCGGAGGAAGCTGTGGCCTTGGCCGCGGTCAACGAGGTGGATCCCTCGACCATCGCGCCGGGCACAAGGCTGGTGCAGTTCGGCACCTTCGACACGGCGGAGGAAGCGCGGGCGGAATGGGTGCGGTTGCAGGGTCGCTTTGGCGAGCTGATGGCGGAGAAGGCGATGGTGGTGCAACCGGCGGAAAGCGGCGGGCGTACCTTCTATCGCCTGCGCGCGCATGGCTTCGAGGGCGAGGATGACGCGAGGCGGTTCTGCTCGGCGTTCGTCAACGAAAACGCCGTCTGCATTCCGGTGCCGCAGAAATGAGCGTGGGGTCCGGTGCGACGATCTTCGGCTGCGCCGGGCCGAAGCTGCTGCCGGAGGAGCGGGCGTTTTATCGCGACGCGGACCCATTCGGCTTCATCGTCTTTGCCCGCAACATCGAGGACCCGGCGCAGGTGCGCCGCCTGACCGCCGATCTGCGCGAGGCGGTGGGGCGGGATGCGCCGGTGCTGGTCGATCAGGAAGGTGGCCGGGTGCAGCGGCTGCGCGCGCCGCATTGGCGGGAATGGACGCCGCCGCTTGATACGGTGGATGGAGCGGGGTCGGTCGAGGCGGCGGAGCGGATCATGCGGTTGCGCGCCTCGGTGATGGCGGCGGAGCTTCGCGATGTGGGGATCGACGCCGACTGTATCCCGACGCTGGACGTGGTGCGCCCGGAAACGCATCCGTTCCTGATGAACCGCTGCTATGGCCGCGACCCGGTGACGGTGGCGCGGATCGGGCGGGCGGTGGCCGACGGGCTGATGGCCGGGGGCGTTCTTCCGGTGATGAAGCACATGCCGGGGCATGGGCTTTCCCATGTCGACACCCACCACGACCTGCCGACGGTGGATGTCTCGCACGAGGAATTGACGGCGGTGGATTTCGCGCCGTTCCGGGTGCTGAATGACTTGCCGATGGCGATGACCGCGCATCTGGTCTTTGCGGCGCTGGATGCGGAGCGCCCCGCCACGCAGTCACCGGAGATGATCCGGGTGATCCGCGAGGAGATCGGGTTCAAGGGACTGCTGATGTCCGACGACCTGAACATGCAGGCCCTGGCGGGGACGCTGGGCGAGCGCGCGGCGCGAACCATTGCGGCTGGGGTGGATATCGCGCTGCATTGCAAGGGCGACATGGGCGAGATGGTCGAGGTTGCGGCTGCGGCGGGAAGGATGGGACCGGCGGCGCTGGCCCGGGCCGAGGCGGCGGTCGCGGCACGGCGCGTCGGCGCGGTGGACGTCGCACAGGTGCTGGCAGAGCTCGCGCATGGCTGAGGAAGACGCCTGGGACCAGCCCGAGCGCATCTCGCCCGAGGACCGTCTCGCCGCCGAGGCGTTGATCGTCGATGTCGACGGGTTCGAGGGGCCGCTGGACCTGCTGCTGACCCTGAGCCGGACGCAGAAGGTGGACCTGCGGAAGATTTCCGTCCTGAAGCTGGCCGAGCAATACCTGGGCTTTGTCGAACGGGCGCGGACGCTGCGGATTGAACTGGCGGCGGATTACCTGGTGATGGCGGCCTGGCTCGCCTTCCTGAAGTCCCGGCTGCTGCTGCCGCCGGAGCCGGGGGAGGATGGGCCGTCGGCGGAAGACCTTGCCGCACATCTGGCGTTCCAGTTGGAGCGGTTGCAGGCGATGCGCGACGCCGCCGCCCGGCTGATGGGACGCGACCAGCTGGGGCGGGATTTCTTTGCCCGCGGGGTGCCGGAGGACCTGACGCATCACCGCAAGGTCAGCTGGACGGCGACGCTTCTGGACCTGATGCGCGCCTATGCGCAGATCCGGACCAAGGACGAGTTCCGGCCCTTTGTGCTGGACCGCGAGAACGTCTACACGATGGAGCAGGCGCTGGAGCGCATGCGGGGGCTGATCGGCTATGTCGGCGACTGGGCGACGCTGGTGAGCTTCCTGCCGGAGGGCTGGGACGCGACTCCGATGGCGCGGCGGTCGTCGCTGGCTTCGCACTTTGCCGCCGTGCTGGAAATGGCGAAGCGCGGGCAGGTGGTGCTGCGGCAGGGCGAGACCTTCGCGCCCATCGAATTGCGCCGGAAGGACGGATGATGCCCCAGGACGAGGAAGACAGCCTGTTCGACGCCCCGCCGATGGGCGAGCAGGAGCGGATGGTGGAGGCGATCCTGTTCGCTTCCGCCGAGCCGGTGACGCTGGCGGAGCTGGAGGCGCGGATGCCGCATGGCGCGGATCCGGCGGAGGCGCTGGTGCATCTGAGGCGGCGCTATGAGGGGCGGGGGGTCACTCTGGTGAAGGTGGGCGATGCCTATGCCTTCCGCACCGCCGCCGACCTGGGCTTCCTGATGCGGCGCGAGACGGTGGAGACCCGGAAGCTTTCGCGCGCGGCCATCGAGACGCTGGCTATCGTGGCCTATCACCAGCCGGTGACGCGGGCGGAGATCGAGGAAATCCGGGGGGTTGCGGTCAGCCGGGGGACGGTGGACCAGTTGATGGAACTGGAGTGGATAAGGCTGGGGCGGCGGCGGATGACGCCTGGGCGGCCGGTGACATTCGTGGTGACGGAGACCTTCCTGGATCATTTCGGGCTGGAATCCGCGCGCGACCTGCCGGGGCTGAAGGAGTTGCGGGCGGCTGGATTGCTGGACTCGCGGCCGCTGCCGGGGCAGGCTGCGACGGGGGACGAGGAGGACGAGGCCCAGGTCGGGCAAAGCGAGCTGTTCGAGGATTGAGGGGGCGGGAATGAACCTGAATGGCCTGTTCAACATGCTGGCGAAGATGCTGGTCCGCAGCGCGATGGATGCGGGCGTCAACTATGCCGCGCGGCGGGGCAAGCCCGAGGCGGAGATGACGCCGGAAGAGCGCGCGCAGGCGAAGCGGGCACGCGACCTCGCCGGGCGGGCAAAGCAGGTGCAGAAGGTCACTCGGCGGCTCTGGCGGTAAGGCCGCAGGGACGGGTGAGGCCGAGCGAGATGAGCGTTGCCGACAGGGGGGCGGGCAGGGCAAGGCCGGACTGGATGTAAAGCCCCGTCGCCAGCCGGTCATCCAGCCGGGTCAGCCAGGTGACGGTCAGGAACGGTGCGGGCGGCAGGCGCGAGACATAGGTGTCGACCGACCCCAACTTGCCCCCGACGAAGGCCTGGAGGCTGTCGGACAGCGCGTCGACCTCGGCCTGCGAGGCCCGCCAGCGCATCGGCTGGGGGTTCGGCATCCCGGCGCCCGTGACCTGCACGAGGGTAATCCAGCCGTCGTTCAGCGCCACCGAACAGAAGACCGCATGATCCGGCGAGGAATCGGGCCAGACCTCGAAAGTCAGGCGGTTGGCACAAACCTCTGATGCCGCAACCGTTACGGCGAGGCAGATCGCCAATCCCGTGGGTCCCGCATGCCGCATCGACCCCTCCCGGTCGTCCGGGCGTTGCCTGCGAGTCTAGCATGGTATTGGCTTCACGCCGACCGGAATTGCTTGGCGAGCTTGAGGCCCTGCCCCTGGTAGTTCGAAGCGATGCCCGCACCGTAGAGCGTTTCGGGGCGTTCGCTCATCCGTTCATAGACCAGACGCCCGACGACCTGACCGTGTTCGAGGACGAACGGGGCCTCGTGGCAGCGCACCTCCAGCACTCCGCGCGATCCGGCACCCCCGGCGGCGGCGTGGCCGAAGCCCGGATCGAAGAAGCCCGCGTAATGGACGCGGAATTCGCCGACCATGGCGAGGTAGGGGGCCATCTCGGCGGCGTAATCGGGGGGAATCGTCACCGCCTCGCGGCTGACGAGGATGTAGAAGGCGCCGGGATCGAGGATGATGCGGCCGTCGCGGGAATGCAGTTCCTCCCAGAAATCCGACGCCGGGTAGTGGCCGATCCTGTCCAGATCGACCAGTCCGGTGTGCGGCTTGGCGCGGTAGCCGACCAGAGTGCCTTTGGCGGGCTTCAGGTCGACCGAGAAGCCAAGGCCTTCGGAGATCACAGCCTCGCCCGAGACGAGCGGTTCGGCGGCGTGGAGGGCGGTCAGTTCGGCGTCGGTGAGGACCGCCTGTCCCCGGCGGAAGCGGATCTGGTTCAGGCGCTGGCCTTCGCGCACGAGGACCGAGAAGCTTCGCGGGCAGACCTCGGCATAGAGCGGGCCGGTATAGGCGTCGGGGATACGGTCGAATTCCGTGCCGCCATCGGTGATCGTGCGGGTCAGAAGGTCCAGCCGACCGGAAGAGCTTTTGGCGTTCGCGACCGCCGTGACGCCATGCGGCAAGGCCAGCCGTTCGGCGAGGGGAATCACATAGACGCAGTTCTTTTCCAGCACGGCCCCGCCGTCGAGGCGCACCTCGTGCATGGTGAATTCGTCCAGCCGTTCCTGCACGGTCCGGCCATGACCGGCGAGGAAGGACGCGCGGACGCGGTAGGCCACCGGGCCCAGCCGCAGGTCAAGGCTGGCGGGCTGCAACTGGTCGTCGCGGATCGCGGGGGTGGCCGCAAGCGCGCCTTGGGCAATCAACTGGCGCAGGGCCTGCGCGGGCAACACTCCGGATGTCATCGCGCCGTCCCTCCGACTGCCAGATATGAAACCGCCCGCGCTGCCATGGGGCAGGCGGGCGGGTTTTCGATGGTCGGGCCGGAGAGATTCGAACTCTCGACCTCCCGCCCCCCAGACGGACGCGCTAACCAGGCTGCGCTACGGCCCGACACGGGGCGATACATAGCGGTATTCCGGGCCGGTGCAAGCAGGAAAGCGCATGATCCGGTCAGCCGTTGCGGCCTTCGGAACGTTCGGCGAGACGCGCGCGCAAAGCGGACAGTCGGCGGGCGATCTGGGCGATCTGGGACTGGTTCCTGCGCAGTCCGCCGCGTGGCAATGCCCTGATCAGGCTGGCAAAAGTGGTATCGTTGCGCAGCGTCGGCTTCTTCGGCGGGGCGGGCACGGGTGCCGGCTCGGCCCGCGAGAGGGCCGGAGGCGTGTCGAAGAGCGGCAGGCCCGACTGCTCGACCGGGGGACGGGCGCGGGATGGTGGGGCAGGTTCGGGGTCGGCGTCCTCGATGGCGATGAACCCAGCTTCCGGCACGTCGTCCAGTGCATCGGTGGCTTCGGCTATGACAGGAGCCGGGGCGGTCAGATCGCCGACACTGACCGAATCGTCCGTCAGCCCGGCGACATGGCGCACACCATGGTCGCGCAGGATCTTCTGCACCCCGCGGATCGTCAGCCCTTCGTCATGCAGAAGTCGCTTGATCCCGGTCAGCAGCGCCACATCGGCGGGGCGATAGTAGCGCCGCCCCCCGGCCCGCTTGACCGGCTTGATCTGCGGAAACCGGCTTTCCCAGAAGCGCAGCACATGCGCGGGGGTATCCAGAACCTCGGCAACCTCGCTGATGGTGCGGAAGGCGTCGGGCGACTTGTCCATCCGCCGCCCTTAGCGCTTCTTCCCGGCGGCCACGCGATCCTTCATCAGATGCGAGGGGCGGAAGGTCAGGACGCGGCGCGGAGAAATCGGAACCTCTTCCCCGGTCTTCGGGTTGCGCCCCACCCGGGCCGTCTTCGAGCGGACCGAGAAGGTGCCGAAGGAGGAGATCTTCACCGTCTCGCCCGAGGCCAGCGCATCGGACATGTGTTGCAGGACCGCTTCGACGAGATTGGCAGATTCGTTGCGGCTGAGACCCACTTCACGAAACACCGCTTCGCTGAGGTCCATCCGGGTCAAGGTCTTCTCGCTCATCGCATCCCCCCACGAGATTTATCGCGCGAGGATGGGCCGGATGGATTTACGAGTCAATATCAACCACTTGGAACGCGCCGTTAAAGGCGATTACCAGCGCAGGACGACCGATCCCCAGGCCAGGCCGCCGCCGATGGCCTCGGTCACGACCAGGTCGCCCGGCTTGATCTGGCCGCGCGCCTTGCCGACCGAGAGCGCGAGGGGGATCGAGGCGGCGGAAGTGTTGCCGTGGTCCTGCACGGTGACGACGACGCGGTCCATCGGGACCTGCATCCGTTTCGCCGTGCCCTCGATGATGCGGATATTGGCCTGATGCGGCACGATCCAGTCGACATCCTCGCCGGACAGGCCTGCCTTCTCCAGCGCCTTGTGCGCGGTTTCGGCAAGCTTTTCAATGGCATGGCGGAAGACTTCCTTGCCTTCCATGATCAGGTGCCCGGTGGTCCCGGTCGAGGTGCCGCCGTCGACGTAGAGGATGTCCTTGTAGCGCCCGTCCGAGTTGAGGTCGGTCGAGAGGATGCCGCGGTCAGCGGTGGTGCCCTGGCCTTCGGTGGCCTCAAGCACGACAGCCCCGGCGCCGTCACCGAAAAGGACGCAGGTGCCGCGGTCCTTCCAGTTCATCAGGCGCGAGAAGGTTTCGGCGCCGATCACCAGCACCCGCGTCGCCTGGCCCGAGAGGATCAGCGCGTTGGCGTTGGCCATGGCGAAGACGAATCCGGCACAGACGGCCTGGACGTCGAAGGCGAAGCCCGAGGTCATGCCAAGCGCGTTCTGCACCATGGTTGCAACCGAGGGGAAGGTGAGGTCGGGGGTGGAGGTCGCGACGATGATCGCGTCGATCTGGGTGGCGTCCAGTCCGGCGTCCGCCAGGGCAGCCGTCGCGGCGCGGGTGGCGAGGTCGCTGGTCAGCTGGCCCTCGGCCGCGAAATGCCGCCGTTCGATGCCGGAGCGGGACCGGATCCATTCGTCCGACGTGTCGACGATGGCTTCGAATTCGGCGTTGGGGACGACGCGGTCGGGCAGGTAATGCCCGACGCCCCTGACTGCGGCGCGTATCATGCGGAAGGATTGCCTCCGGTCCCGGCCGTATCGGCCCCCACCTGCGCATCCTGCCCCGCGGCTTCGGCGGATGCAACCCGCGCTGCAAGCCGTTCCAGGAAACGCACTTGTGCCAGCTGGTAGGCAAGGCCGATGGCGGCCGCGATCCCGGTGGCATCGGCCGAGCCGTGCGACTTGACCACGGTGCCGTTGAGGCCGAGGAACACGCCGCCATTCACCCGCCGCGGGTCGATCCTGAGTTGCAGGCGTTTCAGCGCGCCCCGGGCCAGAACGGCGCCGACCTTGGCCATCAGGGTCGAGGTCAGGGTCTGGCGCAGGAGATCGCCCACCAGCCGCGCGGTGCCCTCGATGGCCTTCAGCGCGACATTGCCGGTGAAGCCGTCGGTGACGATCACGTCCACGCGGTCGGACAGGATATCGGTGCCTTCGATGAAACCGACATAGTCGAAGCTTCCGGCCTCGGTGCTGCGGGAGAGGAGCGCGTTCGCCTCTTGCAGCTCGGCCCGGCCCTTGTGCTCCTCGGTGCCGACGTTCAGGAGGCCGACGCGGGGGCGGGAGATGGCAAGGCCATTGCGGGCGTAGGATGCGCCCATGAAGGCGTATTGCAGCAGATCCTGCGGGTCCGCCTTTACGTCGGCGCCCATGTCCAGCATGACGTTCAGCTTGCCAGGAGTGGGCGTCGGGAAGAGGCTTGCGATGGCCGGTCGGTTCAGGCCGGGCAGCTTGCGCAGGCGCAGCATCGAGACCGCCATCAGCGCGCCGGTGTTGCCGCAGGACACGGCCGCTGCCGCCTCGCCGTCCCTGACCGCGTCGATGGTCGACCACATCGAGGTGCCCGCACCGTGGCGCATGACCTGTGCGGGCTTGTCCTCCATCGTCACCACGCGGTCGGCATGGCGGAGGGCGACACGCCGGGTGAGGTCGGAATGCCGGGCGAGCAGCGGCAGGAGCAGCGCCTGGTCGCCGTGCAGGATCACGTCCAGGCGGGGATGCTGGGCGATGGAATCAACCAGACCGGCAACGACGGCTGCCGGCCCGCGATCGCCACCCATGGCGTCAACCGAAATGACTACGCGCTCAGGGGCCGTGACAGACGCAGACTCGGGTCCGGTGGCCATGGGTCAATCGCGCGGGGCGTGGCTTACGCCGCGTCCTCGTCGACGTCGACTTCACGCGCCATCGAGACGACTTCGCGCGAATCGTAGTGGCCGCAGGCGCTGCACACATGGTGCGGACGCTTCAGCTCGCCACAGTTCGGGCAATCGTTCGGATTCGCGGCAACCAGGGCGTCATGCGCACGGCGCATGTTGCGGCGGGATTTCGTGGTGCGGTTCTGCGGGACAGCCATGTCTCAACCTTCGGGCAGTGGGGACATGCCCCGGATTTCCTATGTGATTCAGCACCGTTACCGCCCCTACGGGCAATACATTACCGATGCTGCTTCACAGCTTGAATGAGGCGCGGAACATACTCGGATTTCCGGTCGGCGCAAGCCCCTTTTCGCAGGTGCAAAGCGGGTGCGGACGGGACGTCACCGCTCCTCGTCCGAGCCGGATTCATCCTTGGCCTGAAGCCGTTCGGCAAGGCCTTGCAGACCGGCGAAAGGCTTCAGATCGGCATCCTTGAGCGGCGCTATTCCATCGGCCGCGTGCAGTGCCGGGGCGAACTCTGCCCCCGGCGCGCGCGGATAGAGCGGCAGGGCCAGCGACAGGGCTTCGGCGGCGACCTCGGCAAGGTCGATCACCTCGGGCATCGGCTCCACGGTGTCGTCCTCGGGCATTTCCGCCTCGTCGCCCTCGGGATCGGATAGCCCGGCGACATAGCGGCGGCGGACGGATTCGGCGATCCTGGCCGGAACCGGAACCAGGGTGACACTGCACGCCTGGTCGGCCGAGGCTGTCAGCACCGCCTCCAGCAACAGCTCGTCGCGCCCGACCGGCCTGATTTCGCCTGTCAGGTCCAGCGCATGCAGCGCGAGAAGTCCCAGATCGGAGGCGATGGCGGCACGTTCGTCACGGTCCGGACGATAGCTGAACCGGGTGGGTTTGCGCGGGCTGAGCGTGCCGGTGCGAAACCGGGTGGGGCGGGGTTCGGTGGACGGATCGGGCATCGCGGCGCTTTCGGAGGCTGGCCGTCCCTGTCAGGGTCCGGCGTTCCATTCTTGAACAAGGGGCAGATAGTCTGTTATCCGGAAAGCCAAGGGTTTTGAAGAACCCGCGTCGGCAGACGGCGTTTCAGCGGGGCATGAGGGCGGGCATGGCAGATTTCCGGTTGTCTCGGTCGTTTCGGGCGGCCCGCCAGGCTTCGCGCAAGCAGTGCCTGATGCTGGTCATGCTCGCAGCGGTTTCCGCCTGCGCGCCGGTCTACCGCAACCACGGCTATGTGCCGAGCGAGGAAGAGCTGGCGCCGGTCGAAGTGGGCACCGACACGCGCGAGACTGTGGGGCAGAAGATCGGCCGCCCCTCGACCTCTGGCCTTCTGAACGATGTCGGCTGGTTCTATGTTCAAAGCCGCTACAAGGAGTTCGGCCCGCGACAGCCGAAGGAAGTTGACCGTCAGGTCCTGGCAGTCACGTTCAACGAGGCCGGCACGGTCGAGAACATTGCCCGCTACGGGCTGGAGGACGGTCGTGTCGTCGAAATCTCGCGTCGGGTGACGGAGACCAACGTCAAGGGCATGTCCTTCATCCAGCAGATCCTGGGCAATTTCGGGCGCGTGCAGGCGAGCGACTTCCTGGGTGAATAGGCCTGGCGCCTATTCCTCTGCTTCGAACTTCAGCGCGACCCCGTTGATGCAGTAGCGCAGGCCGCCGCGGTCCCGCGGGCCGTCGGGGAAGACATGGCCCAGATGCGCGGCGCAGCGCGGGCAGTGGACTTCCGTCCGCACCATGAAATGACTGCGATCCACCTCTTCCTCAACCGCTTGCGGCGAGATCGGCGCCGTGAAGCTGGGCCAGCCGCAGCCGGAGTCGAATTTTTCTTCCTGGTCGAACAGGGGGGCGCCGCAGCAGACACAGCTGAAAGTGCCGGCCTCTTTCGGGAATCCGGGGTGCGAGAAGGCACGCTCGGTTCCGTGCTGGCGCGTCACCCGGTAGGCGCTGTCCGTGAGTTGTTCCTTCCATTCCGCATCGGTCTTGACGATCTTGTCCATGCTGGGTCTCCTTTGACCCTGTAATCTAGGCGCGGCGGGCGCGGGGGAAAAGGGCGTGGAGCCAATTCGCAAGGGCGGGATGGTGGCGAGGCTGGCGCAGGGGGCGGCGGATACGGGCCGGGTCATGGCCTTCCGGCGTGCGGCCTTTCCCCGGGCCTCGGGGGCGGAGGAGGACGCGCAGGACGGGCTTTCGGCGCATGTGATAGTCGAGGGGGAGGGCGAGATGCTGGCCTATTTCCGGGTCATGCTGTTCGGCTGGGGCGCGGGGCTGTCGCAGGGCTATGCGGCGCGGTTCTACGATGTGGGGCCACTCGCCGGCTATGCGCGGCCGATCGCCGAGGTCGGGCGGTTCTGCGTTGCGCCGGGAGGGGTGCATCCGGATGTGCTGCGGCTGGCCTGGGGGGCGATGACGCGGATCGTCGATGAGGGGCAGGCGGGGCTTCTTGTGGGCTGTTCCAGCTTTCGAGGAGCAGGGTGGGAGGCGCACCGGGCAGGGCTTGCCTTGCTGGCGGCCGAGTTCATCGGGCCTGCGGAGCACCTGCCGGGCCGGAAGGCGGGGGAGGTGGTCGACTATCCCGCGCTGGTGGGGCCGGTGACGGACCGGCGGGCCTCGCTTGCCGGGCTGCCGCCCCTCCTGCGGACCTATCTGGGGATGGGGGGCTGGGTGTCGAATCACGCGGTGGCGGACCGGGAACTGGACACGCTGCATGTCTTCACCTGCGTCGAGGTGGACCGTGTTCCGGCGGCGCGGGCCGCCAGCCTGCGGGCGGTGGCGGGGTAGTGTCCACGGTGGACAGGATTTTGGGGTGAGGGATTTCAATGGGTTGGACGCGGGCGTTAGGGTGGTGTTAGGAATTGTCCGACCGCACGCGAGGCCACTTTCGCTAGCCGCCGCTGGTCATCCGGAAGCAGATTTCGCCGCGTTGGGCGGCGTAGCAGTCGAAGCCGTCATGCAGGCCGGTCGCCTCGAACGTGCCGAATGGGTCGTGGGCATGGCTGGATCCATCCTCGCCAAAATAGACATCGGCCATGCCGCCGTCCTTGATCAGGTAGAAGAACTGGCCGTAGTGCAGTGAGCCATCGGCGTTCGTCGTGACATCATGGAGGATGAGCACGGTGGAATCGGACTGATCGGCGAAGCACGGCCCGTCCATCATGTCCTTCGCGTCGACAGTCGCGCGGCAGGTGGCGTTGGGCGGGGCGTCCTGCGCCATGGCGGCACTGGCGCCGAGCAGGGCGAGGGCGGCGGTGAGGGGGCGGAGGGTCATCGGCAGCGTCTCCAAGGATCGAAACGACGGTTGGCGGGATTGAAGCCGGGCGATCCGGCCTGTGTCAATGCGGCGAACCCTACCTCATACGAAGGGCGAACCAGGCTGAAGCCGATGGTCATTTCATCGGTCAGCGATGGCGGGCGCGGCGTCTGCGCGCAAGGGACCCGTCCGCGCGTCAATTTGGTGGCTCGCCTGTGCGCACTGGGATAGTGCTAGGATTCCATGATGATGTTCAGACCGCGAGAGTGCAGTTCAATCCCGTAGTACTGAGCAGGAGCTGCGGAATGTGGTCCAGACTGCGAAGTCTATTGGCACCCTACTGGCCAAGACACTGAAGGCCCTGATGCTTTTGGTCGCGGTAGTCGTCTGTGTGGATGTCATTGGTGCGTTGACGGTTGGCTATCCGCCGGCCCTCGCCCTTGTCCTGCACGAGTTGCCGTTCATGGGTAAGAGCTTCAGCAAAGTGGAGTGGGCAGAGGCCGGAACGGGTTGCAGAGGCTTGTCCGATTGGGAGTGCGAGGAACAGCAATCCGCCTGCCTGCGAGGGCCAATGGTCCGGGACTTGGTGCGAGCGCACATCGCTCTTGGAGAGGCAACCCGGCAGGGAGTACTGGACCTGCTTGGTCCGACAAAGGGCCGTGTCAAGATCGAAGGGCAGACCTGCGACGACTACAATCTGGGCATGTGCAGCGGGTTGGGGTGGGACTACGATTCGCTTTATGTTTGTTTCGCTGGAGATGGGACCGTTTCGGCGGCGGGGCACGTTCAGCATTGAACTTGATTGGGTCAGCCGCCGCCATGCAGCGCCTTGAGGGCAGTGCCGACGGCATAGGCCTCGCGTTCGACGGCCTCATGGTCTCGGACATAGGCACGGGCGAAGGCGTAGACGCCCCAGGCGCGAAATTGCTCGGCGTGCTTCACCTCGTGGCCCCAGAGGGCGACGTTGTTTTCGGCGTCCCAGGCGTCGGCGAAGGTTATGGTGTCGATGGTGGTGATGGCCGTCGCCTCGCCATAGCGCAGCGAGAAGGACTGGAGCGTGGCGTTGTCGGTCGCGCCGACGCGGTAGGTGATGCTGTCGAGGAGGTCGGCGGGGTAGAGGGGGAGGAGTGCGTCGCGGATGCGCGGGGGCATGGGCAGGGTGCCCGCCTGCCGCGCCTCGTCCCGGGACTGCCGGAGCGCGCTGGCGAGGGCGGAGGCCGCGAGGTCGAGGGCGGCTTCCGTTGCTGCGCCGCCGTCGAGCGGCAGGCCCAGGCCGAAGTCCTGCGCAGCGGCGGGAACGATGGCAATCAGCCAGAGAGCTGCGACGACGGGTGCCTGCATCTGTGCCTGCCTTGGTGGGGCTTGCCAGGGAAGGTGCCAAGGCTGCGGGGGCCTTGCAACCGGCGTTCCGTGCGGTGCCGGAAAGGTGAGCGGGCTGGTTGGCTGCGGGACGACTGTCAAAAGGAGCGCGTTCCGCGCGAAGTCCTTTTGTCTCGTGGTCTTGCGTGAAGGACGCAAGACCGCTCGGACGTGCCTCCGGCGGGGATATTTGAGGACAGATGAAGTTGCAGGGAAAGCAGCCCCCCCGGCTGGCGGGAGGGCAGGAAAGATCGGAGGCTTAGCCGCGACCGCGACGACCACCGCGGCGGCCGCTGGCAGCCTGGGCGGCGGCGGCGGAGGCGTCGGCGAAGCTGAGGCCGCCTTCGACGGCTTCCAGCACCTTGGCGAAGCGGATCCATTCGCCGCCGTTCGCGTCGTGGTTCATCAGGAAGTTGGCGGCGCGGATCGCCTCCATTTCCTGCTGGCGGACCGGGTTCATGATGGCGGAGGTCATGCCCGCGCCGATCGCCATGGGCAGGAAGGCGCCGTTGATGCCGTGGCGGTGCGGCAGGCCGAAGGAGATGTTCGAGGCGCCGCAGGTGGTGTTGACGCCAAGCTCTTCCCGCAGGCGGCGGACGAGGGCGAAGACCTGCTGGCCGGCCGAACCCATCGCGCCGACCGGCATCACCAGCGGATCAACGACGATGTCATGCGCGGGGATGCCGAAATCGGCGGCGCGTTCAACGATCTTCTTCGCCACGGCGAAGCGGACGTCCGGGTCCTGGCTGATGCCGGTGTCGTCGTTGGAGATGGCGACGACGGGAACGTTGTATTTCTTCACGAGCGGCAGGACGAGTTCCAGGCGCTCCTCTTCCCCGGTGACGGAGTTCAGGAGCGGGCGGCCCTCGCAGGCCTGAAGGCCCGCTTCCAGCGCACCGGGGACCGACGAGTCGATGCACAGCGGCACGTCGACAGTCTGCTGCACGATCTCGATCAATTGCTTCATCAAGGGCGGCTCGACGAAGTTGTTGTCGGCGTAGCGCGGGTCGACGGCCATCTTGTTGGTGAAGACCGCGCCGGAGTTCACGTCGAGGATCGTGGCGCCGCAGGCGACCTGTTCCAGCGCGTCCTTGATCACGGTCTCGAAATTGCCCGCTTCCATCTCGGCCGCAAGCTTCTTGCGCCCGGTGGGATTGATGCGTTCGCCGATCACGGCGAAGGGCTCGTCAAAGCCGATGATGACGGTTTTCGTTTTGGATTCAACGACAGTGCGAGTCATTTTAAACCTGTTGGTTAGGCGGTTGCGCTGGCCGGAACGCCCGAGGCGCCGCCGTTTTCAGTGACCCACTGGGCATTGGTCTTGATGCCGCCGAGGGGGAAGAAGTGGACCTGCTCGATCCCGAACGCGGGGTTGGCGGCCTTGTGGGCGGCGAGGCCTTCCAGCACTTCGGTGGGTTCATAGGGCAGGAGGAGCTTGGTCACGTCCATCGCGCGCTTTTGCAGGACACGGAGCGAGGGGCCGACACCGCAGGCGATGGCGAACTTGATGAGCGTTTGCAGCTTGGCGGGACCGGCGATGCCGATGTGGACCGGAAGCTTGACGCCCTCGGCTTGCAGGCGGTTCACCCAGTCGATCACCGGCTGGGCCTCGAAGCAGAACTGGGTGGCCATGGCCATCTGCGCGTCGGTGCGTTCCATGAAGGCGGATTTCCAGCGCGCGGCTTCCATGACCATGCGGTCGGAGCCATCGGGGTCGATGTCCTTGTTGCCTTCCGGGTGGCCCGCGACGTGGAGCCGGGTGAAGCCGGAGAAGGCACCGGATTCAAGGAGTTGCATCGAGGTGCTGAAGTCGCCCATGGGTTGCGCGACGCCGCCAGCGAGGAGGAGCCCCTGCTTGACGCCCACGTCCTTGTAGCGGGCGACCCAGTCGGTCAGAGTGGCCCTGTCCTTGATGATGCGGGCCGGGAAATGCGGCATCACGTCGAAGCCTTCGGCGCCAATGCGCTTGGCGGTCGCCACCATGTCCTTGATCGGCGTGCCCTCGATATGGGCGATGTAGACCCGCGTGCCCTTGGGCAGGAGGGCGCGGAAGTCTTCCACCTTTTCGGCGGTGCGGGGCATGACCTCGATGGAGTAGCCTTTCAGGAAGGGTTCCAGCGTGCCGGTTGCGGGAGTGGCTTCTTCCTTGCGGCGGAAATTGAACAGGGCCATCACGGTCTCCTTGAGGGTAGAAGGCGGGGGCAGGGTCATGGTCAGGCCTTGGCCCAACCTTCGGCGTCGATGAGCCGCTTCAGCGCGGCGGTGTCGAATTCGGCTTCCAGGCGGGCGGCTTCCGCGGCGGCGATGGCGTCGGGCTCGCCCTCGACCTCGCCCGACGGCGCTTTCCGCCATTCGGCGAGATAGCTGTCGGTGTCACGGGCGCCGACCTTCATGGCGCAGCGGTCTATGGCCTGTTCGAAGCGTTCGGAAAGCTGGATCTTGGCTGCGCGCCGGCCCTTGCCGACGATGACCTGGGCCGGGATGTCGCGCCAGTAGACAATGGTGACTTCGGCCATGATCCAGTGATTCCCTTGCCCGGCGTTGACCCTGTTGATAGTCGCCGATCCCCGACAGGCAGTGTCGGTTTTCGACATGGCGAGGGCGGGATGCGACCCCTGCACCCGCTCTGCCACCTTGTCGCAGATACCATGGGGATCTGCGCGGGGCGACGGGATGCGATGTGAAATATCTTCATGAACAAGGTGAACCCGGTCAGGTCCGGCGAGCGGGTCGATGGGCGCTTGCGTGGGGGGGCGAAGCCGACTACCTTCGGCCCCAACCACAGATGGAGGGCGGTCATGACGCCCGAGCGTCCCCGTAGGGCGGACGCGACTGACGCGCTGGTCGAGGCGCCTTCGGGCGTTTCCCGTGCCGATGACCCGTCAGCCCTGCCCGACTCCAGGTCGGCTCCGCTTTATGCGGCGCTGGATCTGGGAACGAACAGTTGCCGGATGCTGATTGCCCAGCCGCTGGGCAGTCAGTTTTCGATCGTCGACAGCTTCTCGAAATCGGTGCAGCTGGGCGTGGGGCTGGAGGCCTCGGGGCGGCTGTCGCGGTCTTCGATGGTCCGCACGATCCAGGCGCTGCGCATCTGCGAGAAAAAGATCGAGAAGCATGGCGTGCGCCGGATGCGGCTGGTGGCGACCGAGGCCTGCCGCCGGGCGCGCAACGCCAAGGACTTCATCCGGCAGGTGCGGCGCGAGACCGGGCTGGCGCTGGAGATCATCGCGCCCGAGGAAGAGGCGCGGCTGGCGGTGATTTCCTGCGCGCCGCTGGTCAACCCCTCGACCGAGCAGCTTCTGGTGGTGGATATCGGCGGCGGATCGACCGAGCTGGTGTGGATCGACCTGTCGGCGGTGGCGCCGGTGGACCGGCCGCGGGCGATCATGCGGCTGCACATGGGGTTCGATGCGCAGGGCGAGGGGGCCGTGGCGCGGGTGGTGGACTGGATTTCGGTGCCGCTGGGGGTGGCGACGCTGAAGGACCAGTTCATCGACGTCGATGACGACGCCGCGCGCTTCGCGCTGATGAGCTGGTTCTTCGAGGAGAACCTGGCCAGCTTCAGCCCCTACAATGCGGAAAACCCGCGGGCGGGGTTCCAGATCATCGGCACCTCCGGCACGGTGACGACGGTGGCGGCGTCGTTCCTGAACCTCAAGCGCTATGACCGGACCAAGGTGGATGGCTTCCAGATGACCTCGGACCAGATCGACCTGGTGATCCGGGACTACCTGGCGCTTGGGCCGGAGGGGCGGCGGACCGACCCGCGCATCGGGCGCGACCGCCATGCGCTGATCATGTCGGGCGCGGCGATCCTGCAGGCACTGATGCGCATCTGGCCGACGGACCGCTTGTCGGTGGCCGACAGGGGGCTTAGGGAGGGGCTTCTCTACGCGCAGATGAGCGCGGATGGCGTGCTGGCGGACGGGCCCTACACATGACGGAAAAGCCGAATTCGGGGCGCGGGCAGCGCGAGTTGCGGGTGCGGGTGAAGACCGCCAAGGGGCGGAAGCTGTCCTCGACCCTGTGGCTGGAGCGGCAGCTGAACGATCCCTATGTGATCCGGGCCAGGAAAGAGGGCTACCGGGGCCGCGCCGCCTACAAGATCCTTGAGCTGGACGACAAGTATGGTTTCCTGAGGCCGGGCGCGCGGGTGGTCGATCTTGGCTGCGCGCCGGGCGGCTGGTGCCAGGTGGCGGTGGTGCGGGTCAACGCGCAGGGGCAGAACCCGAAGAAGCCGGTGGGAACGGTCCTGGGCGTGGATCTGCAGGAAGTGGAGCCGATTTCGGGCGCCGAGATCCACCAGCTGGACTTTCTGGCCGAAGAGGCGGACGACAAGGTGAAGGGCTGGCTTGGCGGGCGGGCCGACGTGGTGATGTCGGACATGGCGGCGGCGGCGTCCGGCCACAAGGCGACCGATCACCTGCGGATCGTGGCGCTGGTCGAGGCGGCGCTGGCCTTTGCCTTCGACGTGCTGGAGGACGGCGGAACCTTCGTTGCCAAGGTGCTGGCGGGGGGCGCCGAGAACGAGATGCAGGCGATGCTGAAGAAGAACTTCAAGAAGGTGGCGAATGTGAAGCCGCCTGCGAGTCGGGCCGACAGTTCGGAAAAGTTCGTGGTGGCGATGGGGTTCCGTGGGCGTCAGGTGGACGGTGGCGCGGGGCAGGACGACCCGGAGGTGGGTCCGCTGGGCTGATGCCCTTCACCCCGGCCCTCTCTCCCCGGGGAAGGGGACGCCTTGCGCTGCTGGTAAGGCAATCGATAAAATCCAAATGAAAAAGGCGCCCGAGGGCGCCACTTTTCATCGGGGGTGCTGGCTTCAGCCGCCCCAGCTGCGGACCGGGCCGCAATCCATGTGCACGAAGTTCGAGCGTGAATACTTGCCGACGCCGCCCGAGGCACAGGCCGCTGCGGCCTTGGCCATCTGCCCGACCGAGCGCGACTGAAGCCGCAGGTCGGCCGCCTGGCCCTTCATGTGCAGCGAGTTCTTCGCCACGCCCTTCGAATGCGACCGCAGCATGGCGTTGGTCTTCGGCGACCGGTAGCCCGACAGGAGCATGTAGGGCTCGCTGACATCCATCAGCCGATGCGCAGCTGCCATGATGTCGAAATTGCGCGGGTCCATCTTGACCACGTCATCGGTGCGCCAGTCGCGCATGAAGTGGTTGATTTCAGTGACGACTTCCGGGATGTATTCGCCTTCGATCCAGTAGATCGTGTCGATGCTTTCGCCGGTCCGACCGGAATACATGCGGATTCTGCGGATGTCGCCTGCGCCCTTGAGAAGCCCGAACGCGTTGGTGTAGGTCGGTGCCGCCACCAGTGCCGTCGCCGCGAACGCACCAAGAATTCCGCGCCGCGAGACGCTGTTAAGCTGAAGGTCCGTCATTCTAACGTCTGTCCCCGTGCTGTCTTCGACTGCCGTTTCGCAGCGTTTGTGCAACTTCTTCCCCAAGTGCAGCATCCTTATTGCACAAGTCGAATCGAAGCCCAAGCGCCGATTGCCCAGCTCCGGGGGAGCACAACCTGAATCGGCAAATTTTTGCTGAACGCCCGTGAAATGCAGCCGGTGTTGTGCTTCTGCATCGGTTTTGTCGACAACTGTTGCCTTTGGGGACACAGTTCAGGGCTGGAAATCACAGGTTCGGCTTTGTGAATGGACAGGGTTTGCAGTTGTGCGCAAACATGGCAGGAAGGGTTCAAGCTATTGAGATAGAGGGTTGAATGGATTTTCCCGCCTTGCGCAGGCTGCCTTCCCGGACCCTGCCCCGGACATTGCTTGTATCGCTGTCTCTGGTTCTGACCCAAAACCTTGCCCCGATGGCTGTGGCGCAGACGGCTGCCTTCACCCAGTCGCTGGCTGCGACCGCTTCGTCCGACGAGGCGATTGCCGAATGGTACCGCAGCACGGCCTATGACACGCTGTGGACCGGCGCCGATGACGTGGCCCGCCGGTCGGCTTTCCTGACCGCGATCGCGACGGCGAAGGACCATGGCCTGCCGGTCGCACGCTATGATGCGGCGAAACTGACCCGGGCCTTGCAGAGTGCGGAAACCGAGGGCGACCGGGGCCGGGTGGAAGTGGAGATGACTCGGGCCTACCTGGCCTGGGCGCGGGACCTCACCTCGGGCGCGCTGGAGCCGAAGGAGGTCGATTCCGGGATCGTGCGAGAGATCAACCGGATTGATCCGAAGGTGCTGCTGGCCCGCATCGCAAACGGCGACCCGGAGGCCGTGCTGGCCTGGCTGGAGCCGAAGTCGGTGGAGTACCTGCAGCTGATGAAGGCCAAGCTGGGGCTGGAAGCACTGGTCGCGGCGGGAGGCTGGGGCGAGACGGTCGCCGCGTCCCCGGTACAGCCGGGCGACACGGGGCCTGCGGTGATTGCGCTGCGCGACCGGCTGGTGCGGATGGGCTACCTCGCGCCAACGGCGAGCGCGAGCTATGATCGGGCGTTGCAGGCGGCGGTCACGTCGTTCCAGCTGGACCACGGGCTGACCCCCGATGGCGCGGCGGGCGAGGGGACGGTGGCCGAGATCAACATCGGCCCGGAAGAGCGGCTGAAATCGGTGGTCGTCGCGATGGAGCGCGAGCGCTGGATGCACATCGACCGCGAGGCCAAGCATGTCTGGGTGAACCTGCCGGACTTCCGCGCCAAGATCATCGACGGTGGCAAGACCATCTTCGAGACGCGGGTGGTGATCGGGAAGAACGTGCCCGACCAGCGCAGCCCCGAGTTTTCCGACGAGATGGAGCATATGGTGATCAACCCCTCCTGGGGGGTGCCGCGGTCGATCATCGTCAAGGAATACCTGCCGCTCCTGCAGCAGAACCCCAATGCCGTGGGGCATCTGCAGGTGGTGGACGGGCGGGGCCGGGTGGTGTCGCGCGGGTCGGTCAACTTTGCCGCCTACAACGCGCGCAACTTTCCCTATGCGCTGCGCCAGCCGCCGTCGGACGGGAACGCGCTGGGGAAGGTCAAGTTCATGTTCCCGAACCCCTACAACATCTATCTGCATGACACGCCGTCGAAGTCGCTGTTCGACAAGGAAGTGCGGGCCTACAGCCATGGCTGCATCCGCGTGGCGGATCCGTTCGACCTGGCGCATGAGCTTCTGTCCTGGCAGACCGACAATGCCGAGGCCGAGTTCGAGGCGGCACTGAAGACGGGGCGCGAGACGACGGTGAAGCTGAAGCAGTCGTTGCCGGTGCATCTGGTCTATTTCACCGCCTATCCGGACCAGAAGGGGCGGATGACCTATCGCCGCGACATCTATGGGCGGGATGCGGCGCTGTGGGGCGCGTTGCAGGCGGCCGGGGTGGAACTGGCGGGCGTTCAGGGCTAACACTGGGCCTGACGCTGCCGGGGGAGCCATGGGCCACAGGATCGGTGACATTGCGAAGGCGCTCGGGGCCGAGGCCGAGGGCGACCTGGACCTGGTGGTCACGGGCGCATCCGAGCCGCAGGCGGCGGGACCGGACAGGTTGGCGCTGGCGATGGACCCGCGCTATGCCGACGGGATCGGCAAGGGCCGGGCGCTGGCGGCGGTGGTCTGGCCGGGCGCGGACTGGCAGGCCATGGGACTGAAGGCGGCGATCTTCGCACCGAGAGGCCGTCTGGCGATGGCGGGGCTGACGCGGCTGATGGACCAAGGCCCGGCGATTGCGCCCGGTGTGCATCCTTTGGCGGTGGTGGACCCGTCGGCGCGGCTGGGCGAGGGGGCGGCAATCGGGCCCTTCGTGGTGATCGGTGCGGGGGTGGTGATCGGAGCGCGGGCGCGGATCGCCTCACATGTCTCGATTGCGGAAGGCGCGCGGATCGGGGCCGGGGCGCTGATCCTGCAGGGCGCACGGATCGGGGCGCGGGTCGCGATCGGCGAGCGTTTCATCTGCCAGCCGGGCGCGGTGATCGGAGCGGACGGGTTCAGCTTCGTGACGCCGGAAAAGTCCGGGGTCGAGGAGATCCGCGAGACCCTGGGAAGCCGCGCCGAGATCAGGGACCAGAGCTGGACGCGGATACATTCACTTGGGGCCGTAACCATTGGGGATGACGTGGAAATCGGCGCGAATGTGTGCATCGACCGGGGCACGATACGGGATACGGTTATTGGTTCGGGAACCAAGCTCGACAACCTTGTCCACATTGGCCACAACGTGCAGGTCGGGCGGGATTGCCTGTTGTGCGGGCAGGTCGGGATCGCCGGCTCGGCCCGGATCGGCGACCGAGTGGTGCTGGCCGGACAGGTGGGCGTCAATGACAATATCTTCGTCGGCAATGACGTGATCGCGGGCGGCGGGACGAAGATCTTCACCAACGCCCCGGCGGGGCGGGTGCTTCTGGGCTATCCCGCGGTCAAGATGGAAACGCATGTCGAGATCCAGAAGGCCTTGCGCCGGTTACCGCGGCTGGCGGGGCGGGTGGCGGCGCTGGAAAATGGTGGCCCGGAGCGCGAGCGGTGAGCGCGTCGCGGGCAGAGATCGAGGCGGCGGTGGTGGCCATCCTGGCGAAACAGCTGCTGCTTTCGCCCGGCGAGGTTGCGGCGGATGCGCGGGTCGACGAGATGGGCCTGGATTCGCTCGGCAAGGTCGAGGCGATCTTCGGGCTGGAGGAACGGTTCGGAATCGCGATCCCGTTCAACGCCAACGAGCCGGACCAGCCGGATTTCGACTTTTCCTCGGTCCCGAGCATCGTGGCGGGCGTCGAACGGCTGATCGCGCAGAAAACCGCATGAGGCGGGTTGTCGTCACCGGCTTTGGCACGGTGAACGCGCTGGCGCTGGACGGGCCGGGAACCTTGCAGGCCTTCCGCGAAGGACGCTGCGGGATCGGGCAGCTTGGGTTTCGCGATGCGGAGCGGCTGACGATCCGGATCGGGGCCGAAGTGAAGGGCTGGTGGGGCGAGAACCATTTCCTCGTGAAGGACCTGCCGCTTTACGACCGGGTTGCACAATACGCGCTGGTCGCCGGGGCCGAGGCGATGGCGATGGCCGGTCTTCCCCAGGGGTTGGGGCCGCGGGGCGGCGTGATCCTGGGCACGGCGGCGGGGGGGATCCGGACCTGGGAGGACAGCTATCGCGCGGTGTTCGCCGAGGGGCGGAACCGGG
Organism: Tabrizicola sp.; assembly: GCF_016792905.1. Lineage (GTDB taxonomy): Bacteria > Pseudomonadota > Alphaproteobacteria > Rhodobacterales > Rhodobacteraceae > Tabrizicola. The sequence goes on along the minus strand of NZ_JAEULP010000020.1, from coordinate 17,922 downwards.
TGTCGCCACTGGTGGTGCCGCGGCTGATGCACAACGCCCCGGCGTCGCACCTGTCGATCCGCTTCGGGCTGCAGGGGCCGGTGCTGGCGGTCTCTTCGGCCTGTGCCAGCGCCAACCATGCAATGGGGCTTGCGTTTCAGCAGATCAGGGCGGGCGCTGCGGATGTCATGCTGACCGGGGGCGCGGAGGCGATGCTGTGCTTTGGCGGGATCAAGGCCTGGGAGGGCCTGCGGGTGCTGGCGCCCGATGCGTGCCGACCGTTCTCGCTGGGCCGCAAGGGGATGGTCATCGGCGATGGCGCCGGGGTGCTGGTCTTCGAGGCGGAGGAGCACGCCCGGGCGCGCGGGGCACGGGTGCTGGCCGAAGTGGCGGGCGTCGGGATGACGGCCGATTCCGGAGATATTGTCGCGCCCTCCGCGGATGGCGCCGCGCGGGCGATGCGGGCGGCATTGCAGGACGCCGGGATGGCGGTCGGAGACGTCGACTATATCAATGCGCATGGCACCGGGACGCTGGCGAACGACCGGGCGGAAACTGCGGCGATCCGGGAGGTGTTCGGCGATGCGCCGCCGCCGGTGTCGTCGACCAAGTCCATGCATGGCCATGCCATCGGGGCGACGGGCGCGCTTGAGGCGATTGCCTGCCTGATGGCGCTCACCGAGGGGCTTTTGCCACCGACGCTGGGCTATCTGGCGGCCGACCCCGACTGCCCGCTGGATGTGGTGCCAAACGTGGCTCGGCCGGCGCGGGTGCGGGCAACGCTGTCGAATGCCTTCGCCTTTGGCGGGTTGAATGCGGTGCTTGCGTTCCGGGCCGCCTGAACAGCGCGGGCCGATCCTTGCGGACCGGCCCGGCTGCCTATCTTATGCGGAATGCGCGCCGCTTCAGGGTGCGGCGGGAGCGGCACCTTCGGTAGCGGGAGCATCGCCGGTGGCCGCGCCGGCCGCCACGGCAGCGGCATCGGCCTTGTCGTTGGCGGCGATGACCGCCTCAAGCCCGGCGGTGAAGCCCTTGAGCGACATCGTCAGTTCGACCCGTTCGTCGGGCGCAACAAAGGGAACGATCGAGATCTTCGCGTTTCCGCCGGATTTCATCGCCTCGATCTCCTCGGCGGTGAAGCCGATGCGGGAAATGCAGCCGATCTGGGCGCAGAAGGTGAAGGGGTAGGCCTTGCCCTTGCCGTCGTCGATCTGCAGCGTCATGCCGCCCGGCAGGAAGGTCTCAAGCGGGGCGATGAAGGTTGCGCCGGCGACCGCGGGGCCTTCCGTGCCCTTCGGCAGGTTGAAGATGGTGAACTCGGCGACCGAATTGCCGTCCTTGTCCTTGAGGAGAAGGTAGAGCTGGCAGGGGTCGACACCGGATTCGGTACGGACGCATCTTTGTTCCCAGGCTTCGAAATTCGCCACGGTGTAGGTGCTGCCCGGGCCATCCTTGGCGCCCACTTCCTGGCCCATGGCCAGTCCGTCGGCAATGGCTGCATCGGCGGCGGCGGCCTCGTCGGTCTTGGGCGCCTCTTCCGTCGTCTGCGCCATCAGCGGGGCGGCGACAAGTGCCAGGATCAGGGCAAGCGCGGTGCTCGTGGTCTTTGCCATTTTCGACATTTCCTTTGGTCGGTCGATTGTCTGGCGGGTCTCTAGCACGGGCCTCGGGCCAAGTCAGGTGAGAAAAACGTGTGCGGCAGGGTTCTGCCCCGAGCCGCGAACGGCACATGAAAAAGGGCCGGAAGACCGGCCCTTTTCGGATATTGTTCTTTGCTCCCTGTCGGACTGGCCGACTTCATGGGTTGGGACGCTACGGTGGAAAGTCCGGTCCGTCAACGGGTTCTTTTGCGGAACACGACAGAAAAAACCGCGCCTTTTCAAGGGCGCGGCCAGTTGACAGGGAGGAAGTCACCGCCAGCCCCGACAGAACGGCGGGGCGGGCCTCTTGAGTCTGGCAGATTGAAGTTAACACTGTATGGTTGGGACGATCGGTGTCGGGAGACGGGTCGCTTGGGCGGCTCAACCCAGGGTTATGAGAGGCCAAGGTGACGGAACAGGCGACGGCAGTGGACAGCATTTTCGTGGGTGGCGGCGGCGAGGACTATTCGGTCCCGCAGCGACTTCTGCTCAAGTACGGCAACCGGCACGGGCTGATCGCGGGGGCGACCGGCACCGGCAAGACGGTGACGCTGCAAGTGCTGGCCGAAGGGTTTTCTGCCTCGGGCGTGCCGGTGTTCATGGCGGATGTGAAAGGCGACCTCGCAGGGATCGCGGCGGCGGGGTCGGTAGACGGCAAGTTGCATGAGGCCTTCACCAAGCGGTCGGCGCAGATCGGGTTCGACCTGCAATACCGGGCGTTTCCGGTGATCTTCTGGGATCTCTTCGGCGAGAAGGGCCATCCGGTGCGGGCGACGGTGGCGGAGATGGGGCCGCTTCTGCTGTCGCGTCTGCTGGAACTGTCCGAGCCGCAGGAAGGCGTCTTGAACGTGGCCTTCCGGCTGTCGGACGAGGAAGCACTGCCGCTTCTGGACCTGAAGGACCTGCAGGCGCTGCTGACTTTCGTGGCCGAGAATGCCGAGGAAATCTCGGGCCGCTACGGGCTGGTGTCGAAGGAATCGGTCGGCGCGATCCAGCGGCGGCTTCTGGTGCTGGAAAACGAGGGCGGAGGCGGCCTCTTCGGCGAGCCGGCGCTGGACCTGATGGACCTGATGACGGTTGACGCAAGCGGAGCCGGGCGGATCAGCATCCTGGCGGCGGACAAGCTGATGAACTCGCCCCGGCTTTATGCGACGTTCCTGTTGTGGCTGTTGTCGGAACTGTTCGAACTGCTGCCCGAGGTGGGCGACCCGGACAAGCCGAAGTTGGTGTTCTTCTTTGACGAGGCTCACCTTCTGTTCACCGACGCCCCGAAGGCGCTGATCTCCAAGGTGGAACAGGTGGCGCGGCTGATCCGGTCGAAGGGGGTGGGAGTGTATTTCATCACCCAGAACCCGGCCGACGTGCCGGACACGATCCTGGGGCAGCTCGGCAACCGGGTGCAGCACGCGCTGCGGGCCTTCACCGCGAAGGACCAGAAGGACCTGGCCAAGGCGGCCGAGACCTACCGGCCGAACCCGCGGTTCCAGATCGACGAGGCGATCCGGGATGTCGGCACCGGGGAAGCCGTGACCTCGCTCTTGGAAGCCAAGGGCGTGCCCGGCATTGCCGAGCGGACGCTGGTCAGGCCGCCCTCCAGTCAGCTCGGGCCGCTGGATCCGGCGGCGCGGGCGGCGGTGATGGCGGGCTCGCCGGTGAAGGGGAAGTACGACCAGGTGCTGGACCGCGAAAGCGCCTTCGAGAAGCTGCGGGCCAAGGCCGATGCGGCGGCGAAGGATGCAGCCGAGCTGGAGGAAAAGCAGGCCGAGGAGAAGCGCGAGTTCGAACGGGCCCGGCGCTATGATGCGGATGGCTACAGCGCGGACAAGCCAAGGAAGACGGCCTCGGCGGGCCGGTCGGATTCGATCGGTACGGCTTTCGCGAAAAGCTTCGCCCGGCAGTTGGGAACCAAATCGGGCCAGGCTCTGGTGCGCGGCATCCTTGGGTCGATCTTCGGGAAAAGATGACCGAACAGCGTTGAGTAGGGCTGTGCAATCGTTATAAATGCCTCGAACACGCGAGGAGGCAGCGATGAAACGGTCACGCATCAACCAGATCATGCGGGCGGCGGATGATCTGATCCGGCACCACGGCTTTGTGCTGCCGCCCTTTGCCAACTGGTCCCCGGATCAGTTCAGGGCGCGGACGGATGTTCGTTCGATCATCGACGCGCGCTGCGGCTGGGATATCACCGACTACGGCGAGGGCGGCTTCGACGAGATGGGATTGTTCCTGTTCACCCTGCGCAACGGGCGGCTTGCGGACCTGCAACGCGGCGGGGGCATGTGCTATGCCGAGAAGCTGCTGATTTCCCGCCAGGACCAGCTGTCGCCGATGCATACCCATGTGATCAAGGCCGAGGACATCATCAACCGCGGCGGCGCGACGCTGGTGGTGGAGTTGTACGGGTCGGACGACAAGGGAAATTTCGCCTGGGACCGGGGCGGAATGGTGCGCTGCGACGGGATCGAGACGCCCTATGGACCGGGGACCAAGCTGAAGCTTGCGCCGGGGGAAAGCGTCACGCTGATGCCCGGCGACTGGCATGCGTTCTGGGGCGAGGGTGGTGACGTGCTGATCGGCGAGGTCTCGACCGTGAATGACGACCTGACCGACAACATCTTCCGGGAGCCGATCGGGCGCTTTGCCGACATCGAGGAGGATGAGGCACCCTGGCACCTTCTGGTCAGCGACTACGACCGCTGGCTGAAATGACAAAGGGGGCGCAGAGGCGCCCCCTTCGCGTTCGGGTCTTGTCGTCCTAGTTGCCGGGAGGGCAGACGCCGTTCACGAGCGCGACCGTGCAGGCCGGAGCCGTGGTGGCCGGGGCCGTCGTGGTTGCGGCAGGTGCAGGGGTGGTGGTTGGCGCGGTCGCTGCCGGAGTGACGGCGGGCGTACCGGTGGCAATCGACGGCGTCGGCAGGACTTTCAGTGTGGGGACTGCACCGGCGGGCACCACGACCTCGGCCTTGGGCGCGGCCTTGGCGGCAACCTTGGGTGCAACCGGGGCCGGGATGTGCAGGCCCTTCGGCATCTCGCCCGCGGCGGTCAGGACGATCACCTTCTCGCCGCCCTTGACGCGGCTGTAGAGGTCGAGGACGTCCTGGTTGATCATCCGGATGCAGCCCGACGAGGCGTTGCGGCCGATGGACTGCCATTCCGGGGTGCCGTGGATGCGGTAGCCGTAGTCGCGCCCGCCGGAGGTAAGGTAGATGGCGCGCGCACCGAGGGGGTTGGTCGGGCCGCCGGGTTGGCCGACCTCGTCGAACTTCGCAAGCTCGGGGCGCCGGGCAATCATTTCCTTCGGCGGGATCCAGGTCGGCCAGGTCTTCTTCTCGGCGACGATGGCCTCGCCCGACCATTCGAACCCGGCCTTGCCGACGGCGATGCCGTAGCGGATCGCCTTGTTCTTGCCGAGGACGTAGTACAGGAGCTTGGTCTTCGGGTTGATGATGATGGTGCCGGGGGCCTGGTCGGTTTCATAGGCAACGACCTGGCGCCGGTGGCTTTCGGGGATCTTTTCGACCGGGAGCGCAGGGATCTCGATCCCGGCATCCATGGTCGCGACGTAGACATTCTCTCCCGCCTTCGGCAATGGCTGGGTCGAGGCGGTGGGTCCGGCAGCCGGATCGACGCAGGCGGCCAGAAGCGCGGCGGCGAGGATGGCAGGGCTCAGGCGGAGGAAGCGACGGGAGGTCTGCAGCATAAGTTCATCCACACTTTTTCCGACCCGTCGACAGAATGTCGCAGGTCCGTCAGGGCGCACGCTATCCGAGCGCCAAGGACAGGTCAAACCGCACAGGGTTTTGAAAGCGATCACGGGCCTGTGAAAATGGCTGATTTCCAAGGCATTGTTGCCCGCGCGCCGCAGATTTGGGCGCGCGGGACTGTCAGGATCAGAGCGTGGTGCGCACAGACCAAAGCTCGGGGAAGAGTTCGACGTCAAGCATCCGCCGCAGGTAGGAGATGCCGGAGGTGCCCCCGGTACCGCGCTTGATGCCGATGACGCGGGCCACGGTCGTCAGGTGATTGAAACGCCAGCGGCGGAAGTAATCCTCGAAATCCACGAGCTTCTCGGCCAGTTCATAGGCCTGCCAATGCGCGGTCGGGTCGCGGTAGATCACTTCCCACATCGCCTGCACGCCCTCATGCGGGGTCCAGGCCTGGCGGAGGTCGCGGGTCAGCACGTCCTGCGGGACGGGCAGGCCCTGCCGGGCGAGATGGCGCAGCGCCTCGTCATAAAGCGTGGGGCGGGCGAGTTCGGCTTCAAGCTTTGCCATCAGGTCGGGCCGGTGCGCGTGGGGCTTCAGCATGGCGAGGTTGCGGTTGCCGACCGAATATTCGATCAGCCGGTACTGCCAGGACTGGAAGCCCGAGGACTGGCCCAGCGTCTCGCGGAAGGTGGTGTAGTCCGAAGGCGTCATGGTGCGCAGGACGTCCCAGGCGTTGTTCAACTGTTCGAAGATGCGGGCCACGCGGGCCAGCATCTTGAAGGCCTCTTGCGCACGGTCGGCGGCGATCATCCTGCGCGCAGCGTCGATCTCGTGCAGGGCAAGGCGCATCCAGAGTTCGGAGGTCTGGTGCTGGATGATGAACAGCATCTCGTCATGCGCAGCGCTGAGCGGCGTCTGGGCGGTGAGGATCTGGTCGATGTGCAGGTAGTCGCCGTAGGACATCCGGCCATCGAAGGCCATCTGGGCGCCGTCCTCGGCGGGATTGTAGGGTTGGGTGGTCATGTCTCTCTCCGATGTTGAAAAGGGTTTTCAGGGAAAGAGGTGGGTCTTGCGGTCGAGGACGGAGAGGTTGCCGATCCGCCGCCAGAGGGCGACCCAGGCGGCGGGGCGGCAGAGCGCGGGCAGGGTCATTTGCCGCATGGCAGGCCCAGGGCGGCGCAGGTTTCCGGGGACAGGCGCCGGTCGGGGTCGTCAGGGGCTGCGACGCCCATGCCACCGGACCAGCTGAGGACGGCCCAACCCATGCCCGCGTCCTCCGCGGCCTTGCGCTTGTCGGCAAGGAAGCCGTGATACCATTCCGGCGGCTGGGAGACGCCGTCAACGGTGTGCAGCGCGCCGAATTCACCCAGGAGGATCTGGCTGCGCGGGATGCCGTGCGTATCCGCCCAGCGGGCGGCAACGGCAATCTCTTCGGCGACGGCGGTGTCGGGGGTGTCCTTGTACTCCAGCACCGCTTGGGCGATGGCCTCGGTATCCGCACTGCCTTCGGCGGCCGTCATCCGGGCCTCGGCCGCGGCAGTGACCTGCGCGGCGATTTCGGGGGTCATCAGCGAGGGGGGATAGGGCAGGTCGAGAAGATACTTGAGCGGCGCCCCGATCCAGCCTGCACCCTGGTGCGTGTAGGCAAAGGGCGCGTAGCTGTGAAAGGTCCAAAGGACGTTGTCATCGGCGATGAGGCCCGGGTCGAGCGAGGCGAGCGCATTGGCCTGCGACCAGCAGGCGCCGGTAAGGATGATCGGCAGATTGGGTGCGGCGGTGCGCGCGGCGGCATGAAGTTCGGCCTGCATCGCGGGCCATTTCGGCGGTTCACCGGCGTAGACGCCTTCGCAGTCGAAGGCCGGTTCGTTCAGAAGTTCAAGGACGGTGCGGTCGGCGGGCAGGTCGGCCAGGCGCGCGCCGATGCGACCGACAAGCGCGACGTAGTCGGGAAAATGGTCGCCGACGATGCTTTCGGCGCCGCCGATCTCGTCTCCGCGCGGCAGGGGGTGGAGGTCCACGATGACCTTGAGCCCCGCGTCGAGTCCCATCCGGGCAGCCGCGTGCATCCCGTCAATCAGGCGATCCTGGTCGGGCCCCGGGCCGTAGGCAAGGGCGGGACCCGGGTCGATGGGAAGGCGGATGAAATCGAAGCCTTCCTCGGCAAGGGCCTCGAACATCTGCGGCGTCACATTCCGGCGCCAGTCGGGGAAGACGGCCAGCGCCTCGGGGTCGGCACGCAGGTCGGCAATCGAACCCCAGTTGTTCCAGAGGTCACCATTCACACCGCGCTTCAGCGACAGCGGCTCTGCCCCGACGCCGCCATTTGCGAGCGCAAGGGCCATGGCGAGAGCAAGGGAAAGGCGCATCGAGGTCTCCTTCAGGTCACGCGGGCGCGGGCCTTGAATTCCGGCCTGTCCCAGCTGCCGTAGTCCATGATCTTCGCCAGAACGCTGACCGCGCGGGCCACGTCGTCTTCGTCGATATAGAGCGGCGTGAAGCCGAAGCGCAGGATGTCGGGGGCGCGGAAATCGCCGATCACGCCTTCGGCGATCAGGGCCTGCATGATGGCATAGCCTTCCGGGTGGCGGAAGCTGACCTGGCTGCCGCGCATCAGATGCGAGCGGGGCGTGGCCAGTTGCAGCATCGGCGCGCGGGATTCGATGCCCTTGATGAACTGGTCCTGGAGACGGAGCGACTGGCGGTGGACCTCGGCCAGGTCGACGCCATCCCAGACGTCGAGGGCTGCGTCAAGCGCGGCCATCTGCAGGATCGGCGGCGTACCGACGCGCATCCGCTCGATCCCCGCGCCGGGGCGGTAGGTGAGGTCGAAGGCGAAGGGCGCCTCATGCCCGAGCCAGCCGGAAAGGGCCGGGCGGGCGGTGTCGGCGTGTTTTGGGGCCACATAGATGAAGGCCGGTCCGCCGGGGCCGGAGTTGAGGTACTTGTAGGTGCAGCCGACGGCGAAATCGGCTTTCGCCTTCGTCAGGTCCACCGGCAGGGCGCCGGCACTGTGGGCCAGATCCCAGACGGTCAGCGCCCCCATCTCATGCGCGCGCTTGGTGATGTCTGCCATGTCGTGACGGCGGCCGGTGCGGTAGTCGACCTCGGTGATCATCGTCACGGCGACGCTGTCGTCGATGGCGGACATCACCTCTTCGGGCGCAACGGTTTTCAGGCGGTACTGCCCACCGAGAGTGCGGCACAGGCCCTCGGCCATGTAGAGGTCGGAGGGGAAGTTGCCGGTGTCGGACAGGATCACCCGGCGCTTGGGGTTCATTTCCAGCGCCGAGGCGAGGGCCTGATAGACCTTGATCGAGAGCGTGTCGCCCAGAACCACCGTGCCCGCGGGCGCGCCGATCAGCTTGCCGATCCGGCCGCCCAATAGCGCGGGCTGCACCATCCAACCGGCCTTGTTCCAGCCGCGGATCAGCATCTCGGCCCATTCGTCCCGCATCACCCGCTCCATCCGGGCGGGGGCGGATTTCACCATCGGGCCAAGCGAGTTGCCGTCGAGGTAGATCACGCCCTCGGGCAGGTGGAACCGGGCTTTTGTGGCTGCGAAGTCGATGGTCATGGGGGCGTCCTTGCGGGTTTGTCGAGTTATGCGGCGGCGGGTCATAAATTTCAAGCTTGAAATTGTTGCGGCCAAGTGGTGCCGTCTCCCGTTGAAAGAATGCCGCAACGGAATATTTCCCAAGCTGGATGCCTTGCAGCCGGGGGGCGCAGCGTCTAGAGGGGCCGGAAAGGAGGCCCCCGGTTGCGTTCCTTGGCCCGCGAGATCGACATCCCACCAACGTGGCTGGCGCTGCACCTTGGTGCGGCATGGGTGGTGTCGTTTGTCTCGCCAGCAGTCTTTGCTGACGTCGGGCGGGTCGTCGGGCAGGGGCTGGTCGTGCTGGGCGCGCTGCTCATGGGCGCGGCGGTGGTGCAGATGTCCCTGGCACGGACCACGGTGATCCCGCGCCGCAGCCCCTCGGCCCTGGTGACTTCGGGCCTTTTCAGCCTGTCGAGGAACCCGATCTATCTCGGCGATGGCCTGATCCTGACCGGAGCGATCCTCTGGCTGGATGCGGTGCTTGCACTTCCCCTGCTTTTCAGTTTCGTCTGGCTGATCCAGACCCGCTTCATCCGCGACGAGGAAACCCGTCTGACCGAGGCCTTCGGACCGGAGTTCGACCTCTGGGCCGCGCATACCCGGCGCTGGGTCGGTCGGAAATGACGTGGCGAAGGGCGAATAAAGTAGGGTTTGAAATATTGTTGCGTGATGGTAGATGCGATGGGTCAGTTTATGACCTTCGGGCAGAGGAGCGGAGACCAGGGTGAAGATAGGCGCTTTGACTGAGGTGTTTCCCGGCGAGAACCGGGTGGCGATGACGCCGGATTCGGCCACGCAACTGGCCAAGCTCGGCCATTCCAGCGTGATCCAGTCGGGTGCCGGGGCGAAGGCCGGGTTCTCGGATGCGGCCTACGCCGCGGCGGGGGTCGAAGTGCTGCCGGATGCGGCTGCGGTGATCGCGGCGGCGGACGTCATCGTCAAGGTGCGCGGCCCGGATGCGGCAGAGCTGGCGACGCTGGGCGATGGCCAGACGCTGATCAGCTTCTTCTGGCCCGCGCAGAACGCGGAGCTTCTGGAAGCGGCGGCGAAGAAGAACCTGACCGTGGTCGCGATGGACATGGTGCCGCGGATTTCCCGCGCGCAGAAGATGGATGCGCTGTCCTCGATGGCGAACATCGCGGGCTACCGCGCGGTGATCGAGGCCGGGGCGAACTTTGGCCGCTTCTTCACCGGCCAGGTGACGGCGGCGGGCAAGGTGCCCCCGGCCAAGGTGCTGGTGGTAGGCGCCGGCGTGGCGGGTCTGGCGGCGGTCGGCACGGCGACCTCGCTGGGCGCCATCGTCCATGCTTTCGACGTGCGCCCCGAGGTTGCCGAACAGATTGAATCGATGGGGGCGAGTTTCGTCTTCCTCGACTTTGCCGAACAACAGACCGACGGCGCGGCGACCGGGGGCTATGCGGCGCCCTCGTCCCCGGAATTCCGCGAAGCACAGCTGAAGAAGTTCCGGGAACTCGCGCCCGAGATGGACATCGTCATCACGACCGCGCTGATCCCGGGCCGCCCTGCGCCGAAGCTCTGGACCGAGGACATGGTCCGGATGATGAAGCCCGGTTCGGTCATCGTCGACCTTGCGGCCGAACGCGGCGGCAACTGCGACCTGACGGTGCCGGACCAGAAGATCGTCACCGACAACGGCGTGACCGTGGTCGGCTACACCGATTTCCCCAGCCGGATGGCCGCGCAGGCCTCGACGCTCTACTCGACCAACATCCGTCACATGCTGACCGACCTCACGCCCAAGAAGGACGGGGTCATCCAGCACAACATGGAGGATGACGTGATCCGCGGCGCGACGGTGGCGCATGTCGGCGCCGTCACCTACCCGCCGCCGCCGCCGAAGGTGGCCGCGATCGCGGTGCAGAAGCCGAAGGAAAAGGCCAAGGAACTGACGCCCGAGGAACGCCGGGCGCAGGAAGTCGCGGCCTTCAGGTCGCAGACGCGGAGCCAGGTCGGGATGCTCGCCATCGGCGGCGGGCTGATGCTTCTGGCGGGGTTCTACGCTCCGTCCAGCTTCATGAGCCACTTCATCGTCTTCGTGCTGGCGGTCTTCGTGGGCTTCCAGGTGATCTGGAACGTCTCGCATTCGCTGCACACGCCCTTGATGGCGGTCACGAACGCGATCTCGTCGATCATCATCCTGGGCGCGCTGATGCAGATCGGGTCGGGGTCGTTCCTCGTGATCCTGCTTGCCGCACTGTCGGTCTTCATGGCCGGGATCAACATCTTCGGCGGCTTCATGGTGACGCGCCGGATGCTCGCCATGTTCCAGAAGTCGTAAGGGGGCCGTCATGGAATTCGGATTTACTACGGCGGCCTATGTCGTTGCAGCGGTCCTGTTCATCCTGTCGCTCGGCGGGTTGTCGGGGCAGGAAAGCGCCAAACGGGCGGTCTGGTACGGGATTGTCGGCATGGCGCTGGCGGTTGCCGCCACGCTGTACGGGCCGGGCATGGGCCTCTGGTGGCTGTCCGCCCTGCTGATCGCGGGCGGCGGGGCCATCGGCTGGGTCGTCGCGCAGCGGGTCCAGATGACCGAGATGCCGCAACTGGTGGCCGCGATGCACTCGCTGGTCGGTCTCGCGGCGGTGTTCATCGGCTACAACACCCATATCGAGCTGGTGCATGTCCAGGGCATGGACGAAGCCGCGCGGGCGGTGGTGACGGGTTTTGCACAGACTCTGGTCCACAAGCTGGAGGACCCGCAGGCAGGCGCGCTGATCTCGATCCTGCGGGTCGAGACATTCCTCGGCGTCTTCATCGGGGCGGTGACGTTCACCGGCTCGGTCATCGCCTTCGGCAAGCTGGCGGGGCGGGTCGACGGCAAGGCGAAGAAGCTGCCCGGCGGGCATCTTCTGAACGCGACGGCGGCGATTATCTCGGTCGTGCTGCTGGTGGTCTACCTGCAATCCGGGGCGACGCTGGCGCTGATCGGCATGACCTTGGCCGCGCTCTTCATCGGCTATCACCTGATCATGGGGATCGGCGGGGCGGACATGCCGGTCGTCGTGTCGATGCTGAACAGCTATTCCGGCTGGGCGGCGGCGGCGATCGGGTTTTCGTTGTCGAATGACCTCCTCATCGTCGTCGGCGCGCTGGTGGGTTCGTCGGGTGCGATCCTGAGCTACATCATGTGCAAGGCGATGAACCGGAGCTTTATTTCCGTGATCCTCGGCGGCTTCGGCGGCACCACGGGACCGGCGATGGAGGTCACCGGCGAGCAGATCGCCATCGATGCCGAAGGAGTGGCTGCCGCGCTGAACGATGCCGACAGTATCATCATCATCCCCGGCTATGGCATGGCGGTGGCGCAGGCGCAGCAGTCGGTTTCCGAACTGACCCGCAAGCTGCGGGCCAAGGGCAAGACTGTCCGCTTCGCGATCCACCCGGTCGCGGGGCGGTTGCCGGGGCACATGAACGTGCTTCTGGCCGAGGCGAAGGTGCCCTACGACATCGTGCTGGAGATGGACGAGATCAACGAGGACTTCCCGGAGACCGACGTCGCCATCGTGATCGGGTCGAACGACATCGTGAACCCGGCGGCGCAGGAGGACCCGAACTCGCCCATCGCGGGGATGCCGGTCTTGGAATGCTGGAAGGCGAAGCAGGTCTTCGTGTCGAAGCGGGGGCAGGGGACCGGGTATTCCGGGATCGAGAACCCGCTCTTCTACAAGGAGAACACCCGGATGTTCTACGGGGACGCGAAGAAGTCTCTCGACAGCCTGTTGCCGATGATCGACTGACCTGCAAAGGGGCTGGGCGAGCTTTGCCCGCCCCGCCAACCCGCGGGTGTCCACGGTGGACAGATTTTTCGAGTGTGGAAAATCAAGGGCTTGCCTGCGGGCGTTAGGGACTTGTTAGGATCCGCCCACCGCGTCGGATCTTGCTTTTGCGCCCTGAATTGCAGTGCGGCGCGCCAACCGGGATTGGCCTTTGGGCAACACCTGTGCGGCATACCCCGGTATTCCGGTATTCTTCTGGCGTCGGCTTCGGGGTGGACCTACCTCTCGGCCCTGAAGCCACCCGAGACCTCTGATGCCGATCCCTGACCATCCGCTGCGCTATGCCACCGTGAACGAACTGCACGCGCGACCGTTTCCGGCGCTGGAGGTGCCCGCGACGGCGGTCTATGTCGCGATCAAGGAGCCGGTGCAGGCGCAGAACCGCGACCGGGGGGCGGACCTTGCGCATCTCCTGGCGATTCTGGACCGGCACGGGTCGCCGCATCCGCAGCCCGGGGCCACCCATTTCTCCGGCCCGATCGGGCGGGCGGAGCTGAAATGGGAGAGCCATACCGAGTTCGTCACCTACTCGGCGTTTACCAGGGGCGTCTCGGCCCGGCCCTTCGATCCGGCGGAAGCGGAGGTACTGCCCGAGGACTGGCTGGCCACGGCGCCGGGGACGCGGCTGACCTCGGTGCTGATCCGGGTCGAGCCGATGCCAGCGAGTGAAGAAGAGCTTCTGCGGCGACTGGATGACTGGTTCGTGCCGGAAAGCCTTGCCGTCAGCCGCGTGGTGGACGGCGCGGCGGTGGTGGCGGGGGATTTCCGGATCGATCCGGCGGGGCACATGCGCTTTGCGGTCTTCGTCGCGCCCGGCACCGGCCCGCGCCGGGTGGGGCGGATCGTGCAGCGGCTGTGCGAGATCGAGACTTACCGGGCGATGTCGATGCTGGGGCTGATGCGGTCGCGCGACCTGTCGGGGCGGCTGAATGCGCTGGACCCGAAGCTTTCGGCGCTGGTCTCGGGGCTGGACAGTGCCGAACCCGCACCGGAGGCGGCGCTGCATGAGTTGCTGACGATCTCGGCCGAGCTGGAAAGCCTGGCGGTGCAGTTCTCCTTCCGTTTCGGGGCGACGGCGGCCTATGAGGCCATTGTCACCCAGCGGATCGAGGTTCTCCGCGAGGTGCGGATCGAGGGGCGGCAGACCTTCGGCGAGTTCATGATGCGCCGCTATGACCCGGCAATGCGCACGGTGAAATCGGCAGAGAGCCGGTTGCAGGCGATGGCGGAACGGGCGGAACGGGCGGCGGAACTGTTGCGGACGCGGGTCGACGTGGAGCGGTCGGCGCAGAACCAGCGGCTTCTGGAGAGCATGGACCGGCGGGCGGACCTGGCGCTTCGGTTGCAGCACACGGTCGAGGGGCTGTCGGTGGTGGCGATCAGCTATTACGCGGTGAGCCTTGCCTCATACCTTCTGAAGCCCGCGGCCCATGCGATGCATATCGGCCCGGAGGTGCTGCTGGCCGGGCTGGTGCCGGTCGTGGTGCTGGGCGTCTGGTGGATGGTGCGGCGGATCAAGAACCGGCTGCACTGATCAACGGCCCCGGATGCGGGGATCGAGCGCGTCGCGCAATCCGTCGCCGATGTAGTTCACCGACAGCACGGTGAGCGAGATGGCAAGGCCCGGCCAGACCACCCGTTCGGGGTAGACCTGCATGTATTGCAGCCCGTCGTAGAGAAGCCGCCCCCAGGTGGGGAAGTCGGGTGGAAAGCCGAGGCCGAGGAAGCTGAGCACGGATTCGGTGATGATCGCCTCGGCCACGCCGAGGGTGGCGGCGACCATGACGGGCGAGACCACGTTCGGCAGGATGTGGCGGCGGATGATCCGGCTGGGCCGCGCGCCGATGGAGCGGGAGGCGAGCACATATTCGCGTTCCTTCAGCGTCAGCACCTCGCCCCGGACGATGCGGGCGGTGGCCATCCAGGAGGTGATGCCGATGGCAAAGACGATGAGGGTGAAGGCGCCAAGCTCTGGCCCGATCATCCCGGCGATGCGGTCGCGGAACAGCATCACCATGACGAGGAGGAGCGGGATCAGCGGCAGGGCGAGGAACATGTCGGTGATGCGCATCAAGGGGCCGTCAAGGCGGCGGAAATAGCCCGCGAGGATGCCGATGAAGGCGCCGAAGACGATGGCGATGCCCATCGCGACAAGGCCCACGGCGAGCGAGACCTTGCCCGCCTGCATCATGCGCAGGAGGAGGTCGCGGCCAAGCTGGTCGGTTCCGAACGGCGCCCGCAGCGAGGGCCCCTGGTTCTTCATCTTGATCGTGTCGGAGAGCCGTTGCGGCGGGTCCCAGAGCAGCGGGCCGAAGACGACGAACAGGACCAGCAAGGTCAGGACGATAAGCCCGAAGAGCGCGCCCTTGTGGGTGCGGAACTGCTGCCAGATCTCGCGGCGCGGGCTGGCGGGCTTGGGAGGGGCCGAGGTTGCGTCAGTCATAGCGAATCCGGGGATCGAGGAGGCCGTAAAGGACGTCGGCGATCAGGTTGAAGAGCACGATCAGCACGGCGAAGATGAAGGCGAGGGTCTGGACCATCGGGATGTCGTTGGCGTGGATCGCCCCGATCAGGGCCGCGCCGATGCCGTTCACGCCGAAAAGGTTCTCGGTGATGATGGCGCCGCCGAAGATCGCCGGAATACCAAGCGCGATGACGGTGACGACGGGGATCAGCGAGTTCCGCAGGACGTGCTTCAGGACGACGGTGCGTTCGGTCATGCCCTTGGCGCGGGCGGTGCGGACGTAGTCCATCCCCATGTTGTCGAGCATGGAGGAGCGCATGTAGCGGCTGATCGCGGCGGCATTGGCGAGGCCCAGGGTCATGACCGGCAGGGCCATCTGCTTGACCTGCTGGAGGAAGCTGGCCCAGCTGGTGACGTGAAGCTGGGTGTCGTACTTGGTGGGGAACCAGCCGAGCCAGACGGCGAAGATGATGATCAGGAGCGTGCCGGAGAAGAAGGTGGGCACGGAGAAGCCGATCATCGCGAAAAGGGTGCCGGCCTGGTCGAACCAGGAATACTGGCGGTAGGCGGAATAGATGCCGATCGGGACGGCGATCAGGATGCCCACCAGGTAGGCGGTGCCGATCACGGTCAGGGTCTGGGGAATGCGCTGGCCGATGATGGTGAAGACCGGGCTGCGCGACTGCCACGAGAGGATGCGCTGTTCGCCCTCGGCCCAGTGGGTGCCGAACCAGCCGTCGAACAGATAGGCGGGCTCGACCCAGAAGAACTGCCGCAGCCAGAGGAAGTAGCGGAAGATCACCGGCTGGTCGGCGCCGAGCGCCTCGATCATCTTCTGGCGGGTCTCGGGCGGGACGGTCAGGGGAATTTCGGACATGGGCGAGCCGGGGGCGAGGTCCACGAGCAGGAAGATCACCAGGCTGATGACCAGGAGCGTCGGGATGGCCAGCAGAAGCCTGCGAAGCGTGAAGGTGAGCATGGCGGCGTGGCCCCGGATCGGTGGGAAGGAAGCTGCGGGGCCGGATCGCTCGGGCCCCGCAACGGGTCAGGTCACTTGACGCGGAACCAGTCGGCGACGTTCCACAGTTCGCTGTCCCAGGCGTTGATCTGCACGCCGCCAAGCGCGTTCGAATGCGCCGAGAGGGTGCCGCGATGGACCAGCGGAACCACGATCATGGAGTCCTTCGTCACCATGTCGTTCAGCTTCTTGGCGATGTCCTGCCGTGCGGCGAGATCGGTCGTGGTGGCGAGCGAGGCGTAGAGCGCGTCGTATTCCGGGGTGCAGAAGCGGTTGATGTTCTCACCCTGCCACTGGCTTTCCGGGGTCGGCGCGTTCTTGCACTGGTACTGGCCCAGGTAGCTTTCCGGGTCTGGGCTTTCCGAGTTGTTGGCATACATCTCGACGTCGGCATAGAATTTCTGGAAGGTGTCGGGCGAGCCCGGGTCCCCGCCGAAGAACACGCCCGGGTCGATGGCTTTCAGTTCCACCTCGACGCCGAGTTCCGTCCACCAGTCCTTGATCAGCGCCTGGAAGTCCTGGCGGATCGGGTTGACGGTGGTCTGGTAGAGGATGTGCAGCTTCTTGCCATCCTTGTCGCGGATGCCGTCGCCGTCGCTGTCCTTCCAGCCAGCTTCATCCAGAAGCGCCTTCGCGCCTTCCATGTCCTGCGCGATGCAGCCCTCGTTGTCGGAGGCCCAGCCTTCCGGCCCGGGGATCACGTTGCAGGTGGGCTTGCCGCCCGCGCCGTAGCCGACCTCGACCAGCACCGAACGGTCGATGGCTTTCGACAGCGCGGTCCGGACCTTGATGTCCGACAGGATCGGGTGGGGGTGCTTGGCGGTCGCACGCTCGCCTTCCGGCAGGGCCGGGTCGGGGTCGGTCGTGTTCATTTCCAGCCGCTCGACCAGGGTGCCGAAGGCGACGACGAATTCGCCCTTGCCGGCGGCCTTCATCGATTCCTGGGTTTCGGGAGGAATCTGGGTGTTCCAGGCGTAGTCGAATTCGCCCGTCTCCATCACCGCGCGGGCCGAGCCTTCGGCATCGCCGCCGCCCTTGATCACGGCGGTTGCGAAGGCAGGCTTGGCCGGGTCACGGTAGTTCTCGTTCGCGGCCATCGACACGGTGTCGTTCACCGTGAAGCCCGTCACCTTGAACGGGCCGGTGCCGACTGGCATGTTGTTGGCGTCGGTGCAGGTGGGCGCCGCGGCGCCGAGGCAGGCTTCGAACTGCTTCTTCTGGATCACGGGCGACAGCGCAGAGACGAAGGCGGTATAGGGGTTCGCCTTCGGCCCGGTGAACGTCACCTTGATGGTTCCGGGATCGACCGCCTCGACCGAGGCGATGCCTTCGAACTTGGTCGCCTGCGAGCAGCCGCCTTCCGGGTGGGTGCAGTACTGCCAGGTGAAGACCGCGTCATCGGCCGTCACGGCAGAGCCGTCCGACCATTTCAGGTCCGGCAGCAGCTTCCAAGTGATCGAGGTCATGTCGGCCGAGATGCCGCCGTTGTCCAGCGTCGGGATTTCGGCAGCCATTTTCGGCACCAGAACGCCTTCGGGCGTCAGGCCGGCGAGGGGTTCCAGCACCATGGACGAGGCGTAGATGTCCTTGGTCCCGCCCGAGAGGTAGGGGTTCATGATCGACACGGCCTGCGGGAAGGTGAGCTTCACCTCGCCGTCGGTGCCGCGATCGGCAAAGGCCGCGGGGGCAAGCCCCATCACGGCCACTGCGCCCAGAAGG
>NZ_JAEULP010000085.1 GCF_016792905.1 Tabrizicola sp. | reverse complement strand
ATTGCACCTATGATGGACTGGACAGACCGGCACTGCCGCGTCTTCCACCGGCAGATGACCCGGCGGGCGATGCTGTATACGGAAATGGTGACGGCTCCTGCCATCGTCCACGGCCCGAAACCCCGCCTCCTCGACTTCTCGCCGCAGGAGCACCCCGTCGCCCTGCAAGTCGGCGGCTCCGACCCGCGCGAATTGGCCGCGGCCACCCGCATCGCCAACGCCTGGGCCTATGACGAAATCAACCTGAACTGCGGTTGCCCCTCCGACCGCGTGCAATCCGGCTGCTTCGGCGCCGTCCTGATGGAGCGCCCCGCCCTCGTCGCCGACTGCGTGCGTGCCATGCAGGGCGAAACCGACATCCTCATCACCGTCAAATGCCGGATCGGGGTGGACGAGCAGGACCCCGAAACCGTCCTGCCCGCCTTCATCGAGACGCTGGCCGGGGCAGGGGTCCGCCACATCATTGTCCACGCCCGCAAGGCCTGGCTGCAAGGCCTCTCCCCCAAGGAGAACCGCGAGATCCCGCCCCTGGACCACGACCTCGTGATCCGGATGAAGGCCCGCTTCCCCGAACTGACGATCTGCATCAACGGCGGCATCACCAGCCTCGCCCAGGCGAAACATTTCCTCGAAGCGGGCCTCGACGGCGTGATGCTCGGCCGCGCCGCCTATCATGATCCGGCCTCGGTTCTGATCGGGGCAGACGCGCTCTGGGGCGAGGATTTCGCGCCCGACCCGGTGGCCGTGGTCGATGCCATGCGCCCCTATATCGCCGACCACCTCGCCCAGGGCGGCCGCCTGCACCAGATAACCCGGCACATGCTCGGCCTCTTCCAGGGCAAGCCCGGCGCCCGTGGCTGGCGGCGGATACTCTCGGAACAGGCCTCCCGCGACGGCGCGGGTCTCGACGTGATCGACCGCGCGCTGAGCGAGCTTCAGGCCCGTGCCGCCTGACGCGGGATAATCCGCGACAGGACCAGCACCAGCGCCCCGCACAAGGCAATCGCCCCCAGCATCGGCGTGACCGTGCCATCCAGGAACGGCCCCGCCGCGACCACCAGCGCCCCAGCCGCCAGCATCTGCAACGTTCCGCCCAACGAGGCCGCCAGCCCCGCGATCGCGCCATGCTCCTCCAGCGCCTGCACCTGTGCGCTCGGCATCAGCACGCCGAGGAACATGTTGCCGATGAAGAGCGTCGTCATCGTCACCGGCAGGCTCGCCAGCCCCGCCAATGCCAGCCCAAAACCCGCGAAGGTCGCCAGCGAAAACCCGATCGTCGCCCGCCGGATCATCCGCAACGTGCCCACCCGGACGGCGATCGTCGCCGAGAACTGCGAGGCCACGAAGAAGCCGATCGCATTGACCGCGAAGGCCAGCGAGAACTGCGTCGCCGTCAGCCCGAACTGGCCGATATAGACGAACGAGGCCGAGGCGATGAAGACGAAGAAGCTGGCAAAGGCAAAACCGGCAAGGAAAGTCATGACGAGGAAGCTGCGGTTGGTCAGAAGGCTGCGGGAACCGCGCAGAAAGCTGGTGAGGTCAAAGCGCTGCCTGTTCGCTTCGCTCAGCGTTTCCGGCACCGCGAAATGGATCAGCAAGGCGCTCAGGAGCGACGCCGCCAGAAGGGCCCAGAACACCAGCCGCCAGCTGCCGATGGCCAGAAGCCCCGCACCCGACAGGGGCGCGAGCAAGGGCGAAACGGCGATCACGATCATGATCGTGGACATCATCCGCGTCGCCGCCGGGCCGGTGGCCATATCGCGGATCACCGCGCGCAGGACGACCATGTTCGCCGCCCCGCCCGCGCCCTGCACCATCCGCCCCAGAACCAGCCAGCCGAGCGACGGCGCCAGCGCGCAGGTCACGGTGCCCAGGATGAAAAGCGCCAGCCCGACATAAAGCGGCGGCTTCCGCCCGGCCTGGTCGGCCCAGGGGCCATAGACCAGCTGCGCCAGACCGAAAGTGATGAAATAGCCGACGATGGTCCATTGCACCTCGTGCTGGCTCGCGGCCAGATCACGCCCGATATCGGGCATCGCGGGCAGGTACATGTCGATGGCGAAGGGGCCGACAGCCGCGACCAGCCCCAGGATAATGGACATCGTGGTCTGGGATACGCTACGGGTCATCGGGGGGGCCTCACTTCGGTACGTGCGACGAAAGGGCGCAGCCTTACCCGGCCGCGCCGGGAATGGAAAGGCCCGCCCGGCATTTCCCGGCTGGCCTGCCCCGGTCATGACCGCTAAATGATCAGGACGCCCATCGCCGGACCTCATCATGCCCGACCTCGCCACTCTCCTGCCCATGCTCGCCGTCCTCCTCGTCATCGGCGCCTTCGCCGGGGTTGTCGGAGGTCTCCTCGGTGTCGGTGGCGGCATCGTGCTTGTCCCAGCCTTCTTCTACGCCTTCGGCCATCTGGGCTATGGCGGGGGTCAGCTGATGCAGGTCTGCGTCGCGACCTCGATGGCCACGATCGTCATCACCTCGCTGCGATCCGTCTCCGCCCACAACAGGAAGGGCGCCGTGGACTGGGAGGTGCTGAAGTCCTGGGGTCCGACCCTTGTCATCGCCGCCGCCGTCGGCACCTTCACCGCCACGCGCGTCTCGTCGACAACCCTGCAGGCGGTCTTCGGCGTGCTCGCAGGACTTGCCGGGCTCTGGATGGCCTTCGGCCGCGACAGCTGGCGATTGGGCGATGCGATGCCCGGCCAACCCACCCGCAGCGCGCTTGCGGGCGCGGTCGGTTTCTTCTCGGCGATGATGGGCATCGGCGGCGGCACCTTCGGCGTGCCCTTGATGACGCTCTACGCCATGCCGATCCACCGCGCCGTCGCCACCGCTTCGGGCTTCGGCGTCCTGATCGCGGTGCCCTCGGTTCTCGGTTTCCTGCTCCTCCCGGTTGCCGAGCCTCCGCCCTGGACCATCGGCGCGATCAATCTCCCGGCCTTCCTCGTCGTCATCGGCACCACGCTGATGACCACACCCTTGGGCGTCCGCCTCGCCCATGCGATGAACCCCAAGCCCCTGAAACGTGCTTTCGCGGTGTTCCTGACCCTGGTCGCGCTCAACATGCTGCGCAAGGTCCTCGGATGGTAGACCCCGGCTGGTGCCGCATCGGCCCTGATCCGGCCATCGCCGCCTGGGCCGGGGCCGCCCGCCAAGCCGCCCTCGACGTCCTCGCCACCACGACCGAACCCTGGCGCTGCGGCGGCACCTGGTTCGTCGGCGTCGACGCCCTGCAGAACGCCCCCGACGGCAGCATCCAGGGCACAACCTTCCCCTGGAGCATGCTACCGCTGATCCCCGAACCCCTGCATCGCGCCCAGCTTTCGGTGATCCGCCCCGGCTACCCGCAGCCCTCGCCGGACGAAACCCCCGCCGCCTTCGCCTTCCGCCGTGACCGCGACGCGGCCCACTTGGACGGCCTGCTTGCAGTCGGCCGCGACAAGCGCCGGATGGTCAAGGAACCCCACGCCTGGATCCTCGGCCTGCCCCTGAACGAAACCTCTGCCGCGCCGCTGACTGTCTGGGAGGGCAGCCAGGAAATCCTCCGCGCCGCCCTGCTAAAGGCTCTCTCTCCCCATCCGCCCGAAACCTGGGGCGAGATCGACATCACCGACGCCTACCAGCAAGCCCGCCGCGAGGTCTTCGCCACCTGCCACCGCATCGAACTCCCGGCCAAGCCCGGAGAAGCCACGCTTCTCCACCGTCTTGCAATCCACGGCGTTGCCGCCTGGAAACCGCGGGACCAGGCTCCACCGGAAGGCCGGATGATCGCCTACCTCCGCCCGCAACTGTCCACTGTCGAAGCCTGGCTCACCCAGCCCTGATTTCACATTTGCCCAAATATCCTCGGGGGGGCCGGGGGGCGAAGCGCCCCCGGCGGAGGCAAGCGGGATGCCGCGTCCCGCGCAGGCGACCCAAGGCAACGTGCCCTCAGGCACTCGATATTGCTACCGCTCCAGCCGCGCCATCCGCCCGCCGCGCCGCTTCTGCAACCGGGGCGCGCGCGAGGGCAATTCCTCCATCACCGCCGCGCGCTCCGCATGCGTCATCCGGGACCAGCCGGAGATTTCCTCGATCGACCGAAGGCAGCCGACGCAGATGCGCTCCTCGGGATGCACGACACACAGCCTCACGCAAGGACTGGCGATCTCGTCGCGTTTCCAGACGTCGTCCTTCACAGGGTCAACCTCGGCCAAGATGCGCCATCCGGTCCAGCGCTCCTTGCAGGATATATCCCGCCGCCACCTGGTCGATCACCTCTTTCCGACGCTTCCGCGACGTATCCGCCTCCAGGAGTGCCCTTTCCGCCGCAACGGTCGACAGGCGCTCGTCCCAGTAGCAGATGGGCAGGGCGGTCAGGCTCGAAAGGTTCCGCGCAAAGGCTTGCGTGGCCTGCACCCTCGGACCCACCGAGCCATCCATGTTCAGCGGCAACCCCAGCACGATCCCGGACGCCCCCCGCGCCTCCAGAAGCGCCAGCAGCTTCCCCGCGTCAATCGTGAACTTCTCCCGCCGGATCACCTCGATCGGCGTCGCCACCTGCCGCCGCAGGTCCGAGAGCGCAACGCCGATGGTCTTGTCGCCAAGGTCGAGCCCCGCAATCGCCCGGTTCGGGGGCAGGGCGGCCAGGAACTCCTCGACCGTTGCGCAGATCACGGCTTCAACCCGCTTTCCACTGCCGCCTGCTTCAGGAACGACAGCTCCGCCGCCTGCCCCTCGAACACCGCCCTGGCCTTGTCATAAGCCGCCTGCGCCTCGGGCACCCGCTCCAGCACCGCCAGCGAGCGGATCAGCTTGTTCCAGTCCTCGACCGAGCCTCCCTCGGTTGCCAGCCGGTCCGAGAGTTGGGCCACCATCCCCTCGATCATCTGCTGGCGGTCCTCAGGGCTCATGTCTCCTGCCGCCGCCATGTCCTCCGCCGACGGTCCGGCACCCTCGGCAGCGGGCAGCGCGTAGCGGATGCCCGCCAGCTCGGCCACCTGCTCGATCCGCTCGCGGATCGACGCGACCCAGGGCGAGCCTGGCGTGCCACCCTCGGCAAGCGGGCGCCAGAAGCGGAACGTCTGGTCATAGCGCCCGCCCTGCAGGAACATCTCTCCCACAAGATACCGTGCGAGCTCATTGCCCATGTCGACCTGCAGGCTCTTGCGCAACTCTGCCTCCGCCTCGGGCGAGACATAGCCCTCGGCCTCCACCACCAGCGCCAGGGCCATGTTGGCGTGATCGCTGGACCCGGCATCCTCGCCCTTCAGCGCCAGAATACGCTCCTGCACCCGCACCGCGGCCTGTGTTTCGCCTGCCTCGAACCGGACCCGGAACTCCTCCTGCAAGACATCCGGATCGGTCACGGTGGCCAGCTCCCCGGCCAGCCTTGCGTCCAGGGCGGCATCGCGCGACTTGCCCAGCTTCGCCAGCTCCGCCTCCTGGCTTGGCCGCGCCGCGATCCCCGCATCCAGCGCCTCAAGCCGGGGCTTCAACGCCATGTCGGGATAGCCGGGCGCGCCGAGGCCCCAATAGACGGCAAGACCGCCCGCCAGCACCAGCGCCAGAATCACGGCCACCAGCACCCCTGACCGACCCGGCCCCTCGGTCGTCTCTGCCGCCTTCCGCGCACGATCCGCCTCGATCACCCGCCTGCCGACCTCGGCCCGCAGGCGCGCGGCCTCCTCCTGCCCGATGGTGCCGCGCGCAAGGTCGCGGTCGATCTCGGCCAATTGATCCTTGTAGACGACAAGATCGGCCTCGATACCCCCGGGGCCTGCCACGGGCGCCCGGCCCAGGGCCGCGATCAGCACCGCCGCCACCGCCAGCGCCAGCAGGGCGGCCACTGCCCAGAATTCCCAGTCCGCCATGCCCCGCCCGTTCCGCTGTCCGTGTTTCGGCCCCCCTGTTCCGGGTGCCGGTCACGGCCCGACATAGTCGTTTCGCCCTGCCCGAGAAAGGGGCATTCAGCCGCATAGGCCGGTCTGGTCCGCAGCCGCGACGCGCCCACTTGGCGAATGTCGCAATTTTCCCGATTGTGCCGCAGAAAGGTGCGGCTATAACCCGCTTCCGTTCCAAGAAAACCATGCCGGACCTTTCCCGGCGCCAGCTGTCCGACAAGAGGCCCCGATGAAGCGCTATTCGGTCTTTGCCATCGCCCGCGAAGCACTTCGCTACCACATGGGCTGGGAACGCGCCTGGGCCTCGCCCGAACCGAAAGCGTCCTATGACGCGATCATCGTGGGGGCAGGGGGGCATGGCCTCGCCACCGCCTACTACCTCGGCAAGAACTTCGGCATCACCAATGTGGCGATCATCGAAAAGGGTTGGCTCGGCGGCGGCAACACCGGCCGCAACACAACGATCATCCGCTCGAACTATCTCCAGGACCCCTCCGCCGCGATCTACGAAAAGGCCCGCAGCCTTTATGAGACGCTCAGCCAGGACCTGAATTACAACGTCATGTTCTCCCCCCGTGGCGTGATGATGCTGGCCCAGACCCATCACGAGGTGCGCGGCTATCTCCGCACCGCCCACGCCAACGCGCTGCAAGGCGTGCAGACCGAATTCATCACCCCGCAGCGGGTGAAGGAGCTTTGCCCGATCCTCAACATCGAAGGCCCCCGCTACCCCGTCCTCGGCGCGCTCTGGCAGCCGCGCGGCGGCACCGGGCGGCACGACGCTGTGGCCTGGGGTTATGCCCGTGCCTGCTCGGCGATGGGGATGGACGTCATCCAGAACTGCGAAGTGAAGGGCGTCCGGTCCGAGAATGGCCAGGTGACGGGTGTCGAGACGACCAGGGGCTTCATTGGCACGAAGAAGCTCGGCATCGTCGTCGCGGGCCACTCGGGCCAATTGGCCGAAATGGCGGGCTTCCGCCTGCCGATCGAGGCGGTGGCGCTTCAGGCCCTCGTCTCCGAACCGATCAAGCCCTGCATGGATGTGGTGGTCATGGCCAACACCGTCCACGGCTACATGTCGCAATCCGACAAGGGCGAGATGGTGATCGGCGGCGGCACCGACGGGTTCAACAACTACACCCAGCGCGGCAGCTTCCACCATATCGAGGAAACCCTGCGGGCACTGGTTGAGACCTTCCCGATCATCAGCCGCCTGAAAATGCTCCGCCAATGGGGCGGCATCGTCGACATGACCGGCGACCGTTCGCCGCTGATCTCGAAGACCCCCCTCGGCAACTGCTTCATCAACTGCGGCTGGGGCACCGGCGGGTTCAAGGCGATCCCCGGCTCGGGCTGGGCGATGGCCGAGCTGATGGCCAAGGGCGAACCGGGGCCGCTGGCCGAGGCGTTCAACATGTGGCGCTTCAAGGACGGGCAGTTCATCGACGAATCCGTCGCTGCCGGGGTCGCCCACTGATGCATGCCCGTCGGCAAATCCCTGCCGATGCTTTGCCCGGGCGGAACCCTCCGCCCGCAGCCCGCGTTTCCAAGCCATTCCGCAATGGCATGGAGACCGTCAAATGTCCTACCAAGACAACAACAAGACCTACGTTCGCGAAACCCGCACGACCGAACCCGGCGGGGGCGGCATCGCGCTTATCGTCGGCGGCCTCGTTGTCGCCGTCGGGTTCATCCTCTGGCTCGTCTTTGGCGGCAGCGGCCCCGGCAGCTCGGTCGTTCCGGCCAACGACACGACCAACGTCACCATCGAGCCGCCTGCCGCTCCGGCGGACACCACGACAAATGTCACCATCGACCCCGCGCCCGAAGCGGCTGATCCCGCCGCTCCTGCCGAACCGGTCGAACCGGCTTCGGCCGATGACGGCGCCGAACCGGCCGTGCCTGCCACGCCTCCGGCCAACCCGTAATGCCCATGGGTCCGGCGCGCCTCATGCAGCGCGCGCCGGCACCTGCCTGCCCGGGGTGCGGCCATGATCCGCGACCTCGGCCCCTATGCCCCGAAACGGGCCCACAAGCTGAACCCGCCGCTTCTGGCGATGCTCCTGAACGGCGTCCACGACCACCACAAGGGGCAGGTCTTTGTCTTGCAGGTCGGGGCGGGCAGTGGCCAGGTCGGCCTGCCGCTTCTGCAACGTTTCCAGGATGACGGCTGGTCGGGCCTCCTGATCGAGCCCCTGCCGCAGAACTTCGCCGAGCTTGATGCGCTGCACAAGGACAGCGACCGCGTGGCCGTCCTGAACCTCGGTATCTCCGATGTCTCGGCCAACCTCCTGCTCCACTCCCTTTCCCCGGAGGCCGATGCCCGCAACCGCCGCATCCCCCTGAACCGGGCTTCGCTGATCCGCGACCGGATCGCCACGCCCGGCTCCGCCGAAGATGATCTCCTGGCCGTCGAGGTGCCTTTCCTGCGGATGGACACCGTCCTCGGCGAACTGGGCATCGACAGTGCCCAGCTGGTCGCGATCAACGCGGGCGGTCACGAGGCGCAGGTGCTGCAAAGCTTCGACCTTGCCGCGCTCGACCCTGCGCTGGTCATGGTGCATTCCACGCCCGACACCGCCAGCGACGACACCTGCATCGCCACCTTGACCACCGCCGGACTCTACCCCTTCCGCGTGGCGGGCTGGCTGATGGGCCTTGCCCCCGGCCGACTTGCCGTCCCGCTGGAAGACCTGCTGACCTTCTTCCGCAAGGGCCTCGGCGCCACCGAGGACGAAGAATGACCCCGACACCCGCCGCTCCCCATACTCTGGAACCCCTGCCATGCTGATCCTCGAATGCCCGTATTGCGGCGTTAAGGCCGAAGAGACCGAGCTGTCGCCCGGCTACGAGGCGCATCTGAAGCGCTTCGGCCCCGGCTCCTCGCCCGAGGAGTTCGAGGCCTACATGTTTGCCCGCAAGAACCCCAAGGGCGTGCATTTCGAACGCTGGCGCCACAGCTTCGGCTGCGGCAAGTGGTTCCTTGCGGCGCGCGACACCGCCACGCTGGAAGTGTTCGGAACCTACCCCGCACAGGTTTCCGAACCCCCCGCCGACATCATCGCGAAGATCCAGGCCCGGCGGCCTGACTGGAAAGGCACCAAATGAGCACGCGCCTCGCCAAGGGCGGCCGGTTGATCAACCGCACCGCACCCGTCGAATTCTCTTTCAACGGCAAGCGCTTCAAGGGCTTCCAGGGCGATAGCCTTGCCGCTGGCCTGCTGGCGAATGACCAGGTCATGGTCGGCCGCAGCTTCAAGTACCACCGCCCGCGCGGCATCGTCTCCTCCGGGCCGGAAGAGCCGAACGCGCTCGTCAACCTCGGGCAGGGCGGACGGCTGGAGCCGAACCAGCGCACCACCACGACCGAACTTTTCGAGGGGCTGGAATCCACCAGCCAGAACCATTGGCCCAGCCTCGAATTCGACGTGGGCGTGGTGAACAACTACGTCGCCCGCTTCCTGCCCGCAGGGTTCTATTACAAGACCTTCATGCACCCGCGTCCGTTCTGGAAGCATGTCTTCGAGCCGATCATCCGCCGCTCGGCGGGTCTCGGCATGGCGCCGACTGAAGGTGACGCCGACCGCTACGAACAGGCCTACGCCTTCTGCGACGTGCTGGTCATCGGGGCAGGGGTGGCAGGCCTTCTCGCCGCGAAAGCCGCCGCCGATGCCGGGCAACGCGTGATCCTCTTGGAACAGGCCCCGACCCTCGGCGGCCGCGCCCCCGTGGACGAAACCGAAGTCCAGGGCAAGCCGGTCGAGGCCTGGCTTTCGGCAATGGAATCCGACCTCGCCGCCCGCGACAACGTGACGATCCACACCCGCACCTGCGGCTTCGGCGTCTATGACCATGGCTACGTGCTGGCCGATGAGCGCGTCGCCGACCACACCCCCGGCGACGGCCGTCCGAAACATCGGCTCTGGCGTATCCGGGCGGGCAGGATTGTCTCGGCCACCGGCGCCATCGAACGCCCGCTCTCCTTTGCCGGGAACGACATCCCCGGCGTCATGCTCGCCTCTGCCGTCCGCGACTATGTCGTGAACTACGCCGTCTCGCCGGGCGACCGCACCGTCGTCGTCACCAACAATGACAGCGCCTACCAGACCGCGCTGGCGCTGAAGGCCGCGGGCCTCGACGTGCCTGCGATCCTCGATGCCCGCGAAACTGCGACCGGCGCGCTGCCCGAGGCCGCCCGCGCCGCAGGCATCCGCGTCCTGACCGGCAAGGCCATCGCCAAGGTCAAGGGCGGCAAGCGCGTGACCGGCGTCACCATCTGCGCCCAGGCGGGCGAAGGGGCCGTGCAGGAGGAAATCGCCTGCGAGGCGGTCGCCATGTCCGGCGGCTGGTCGCCCGTCGTCCACCTGTGGAGCCATTGCGGCGGCAAGCTCACCTGGGACGAGACCATCTCGGCCTTCGTCCCCGATCCGTCCCGCCCGCCGCTGAACCACGACGGCTCGGCGATGGTCGAGGTGGTCGGCTCAGCCAGCGGCGACCTGACGCTGACCGGCACGCCCACCGTGATCCCCCCCGTCTGGGTCATGCCGCAGGGCGCGCCGATCGCCTACCGCAACAAGATGTGGCTCGACTACCAGAACGACGTGAAGGTCTCCGACGTGCAGCTCGCCAGCCGCGAGGGCTATGTCTCGGTCGAACATACCAAGCGCTACACCACGCTCGGCATGGCGACCGACCAGGGGAAACTCAGCAACATCAACGGACTCGCCGTGCTTGCTGACAGTCTGGGTCAAGAGATCCCGCAGGTCGGCACCACCACCTTCCGCCCGCCTTACACGCCCGTCACCATCGGCGCGCTGGCGGGGGAATCGCGGGGCGACGTCTTCCAGCCCCTCCGCCGCACCCCGATGCACGAAGCGCATGAGAAAGCCGGGGCCTACTTCGAGCCCGTCGGCCTCTGGCGCCGCCCCTACTGCTTCCCGCGGGCTGGGGAGACGCACGAACAGGCCGTCCACCGCGAGGTGATCAACACCCGGCAGAACCTCGGCCTCCTCGACGCCTCCACCCTCGGCAAGATCATCGTCAAGGGACCGGATGCAGGCAAATTCCTCGACATGCTCTACACCGGCGTCATGTCCACGCTTCCCGTGGGCAAGTGCCGCTACGGCCTGATGTGCAACGAACAGGGCTTCCTGTCCGATGACGGCGTCGTCGCCCGGATCGACGAGGA
Organism: Tabrizicola sp.; assembly: GCF_016792905.1. Taxonomy (GTDB): domain Bacteria; phylum Pseudomonadota; class Alphaproteobacteria; order Rhodobacterales; family Rhodobacteraceae; genus Tabrizicola. The sequence goes on along the minus strand of NZ_JAEULP010000085.1, from coordinate 47,139 downwards.
CACCTGGCTTTGCCACACCACCTCCGGCGGGGCCGACCGCATCCACGGCTGGATGGAAGACTGGCTGCAATGTGAATGGTGGGACTGGAAGGTCTACACCGCCAACGTCACCGAACAATACGCCCAGGTCGCCGTCGTCGGCCCGAATGCCCGGAAACTCCTGCAGGTCCTTGGCGGGATGGACGTTTCCAGGGAAACCCTGCCCTTCATGCAATGGGCTGACGGCACGCTCGCGGGCTTCCCGGTGCGGGTCTACCGCATCAGCTTCTCCGGTGAACTCAGCTACGAAATCGCCGTCCCCGCCAGCCACGGCGCGGCCTTCTGGGCGGCGTGCCATGAGGCCGGGAAGGCCCTTGGCGCGATGTCCTACGGCACCGAATGCCTGCACGTCATGCGCGCCGAAAAGGGCTTCATCATGATCGGGGACGAAACGGACGGCACGGTGATCCCGCAGGACCTCGGCCTCGACTGGGCGATTTCCAAGAAGAAGTCCGACTTCCTTGGCAAGCGCGGCCAGGAACGCAGCTTCCTTGCCAGCCCCGACCGCTGGAAACTCGTGGGCTTCGAGACCCTCGACGGCTCCGTCATCCCGGACGGCAGCTACATCGTCGCCGACGGGGTGAACGCCAACGGCCAGCGCAACACGCAAGGCCGCGTGACCTCGACCTACCACTCGCCGACGCTGAAACGCGGCATCGCGATGGGCCTTCTGCATCACGGTCCCGCGCGGATGGGCGATGTGGTGGAGTTCAATACTGTCGCCGGTGGCACCGTGAAGGCAAAGGTCCGCGATACGGTGTTCTTCGACAAGGATGGGGAGAAGCAGAATGTCTGATCCGGTCAGCGCCCTGAACGGCGCCAGCTTCCAGGGCTTCGCCGCCATCCGCGAGATCGGCCCCTTGGGCATGATCACCTTGCGCGCCAAGGGCCTGAAATCGCTTGACAAGGCGGTCAAGGCCGTGACGGGGACGAAGCTTCCCGCGCAACGCCGGATCGAGGTGAACGGCGACCGCGCCTGCGGCTGGATGAGCCCCGACGAATACCTGCTGGTCCTGCCCTATGCGGACGTCGCCCCGGCCTTGGCGTCGTTGGCCAAATCCCTGGCCGGAGAGCACTACCTTGCCGTCGATGTTTCCGACGCCCGGGCAGTCTTCCGGGTCGAGGGACACCGGGCAGCGGAGGTGTTGCAGAAGCTTTCGCCTGTCGACTTCGGGACACTGGAGCCCGGCGAACTGCGCCGCAGTCGAACCGCCCAGGTCGCGGCTGCGATGTGGCAACAGGATCAGGGGTTCACCCTGGTTTGTTTCCGTTCGGTTGCCAAATATGTCTTTGATCTTCTTGCAAATGCGTCGCACTGAAGCAGTCTCGAAGTCTTGACAACTGGTTGCCATTTTCCATCTTGGGACAATCGGCAACCAGTGAAAGATTGAGGGTATTTGAGATGGCATTGGGCAAGTGTGCAGTTGCGGTTGGCCTGTTGGCAATCGTCGGGGCTCTGAACCCCGCGGCGGCCAAGATCACCCAGTATGAGTGCAAGTTTCCATATGAAGCTGCCCGTGGCGGCGGCTGGATTCCCGAAATCCTGATCCTGACCGACGATGACGTGAAGGGCGAGATCATGGTCTTCGACCCAATCATCAAGCACTTCGTCGGCAATCCGATCGACGCGCGGCTGAGCGGTCGCACCAAGGTCCGGTCCACCTATACCTGGGAACTCGTCTTTCGGAACAAAGGCCAGGGCGGACGCATGATCTATACTTTCTCGTATTTCTCGAACGGCCAGCCTGCCAAGATGAAGGGCGAGCCGGGGGGCTATCGCGGCAACTGGTCGGCCGAGGGAACCTGCAAGGTGTCAAAGGGTTGACCAGAAGGCCGTAGTTTGGCCGAAGGGGCCTTCGCCAGGTTGGTACAGCTTGACCTTCCGCCGCGAAGCCCCCTTATTCGTGCCAAGCCTTCATCACCCAACAGGAGAGACCACCATGGCCTTCACCCTTCCCGATCTTCCCTACGCCCACGACGCGCTGGCCTCGCTTGGCATGTCGAAGGAAACGCTGGAATATCACCACGACCTGCACCACAAGGCCTATGTCGATAACGGCAACAAGCTGATTGCCGGGACCGAGTGGGAGCAGAAGTCGCTGGAAGACATCGTTCGCGGCACCTACCAGTCGGGCGCGGTGGCGCAGAACGGCATCTTCAACAACATCTCGCAGCTCTGGAACCACAACATGTTCTGGACCTGGATGGCCCCGGGCGAGAACAAGAAGATCCCCGGCGCGCTGGAGAAGGCGCTGACCGAAAGCTTCGGCTCGGTGCAGAAGTTCAAGGACGATTTCGCCGCCGCCGGTGCGGGCCAGTTCGGCTCGGGCTGGGCCTGGCTTGTCAAGGACAAGGACGGCAGCCTGAAGGTAACCAAGACGGAAAACGGGGTGAACCCGCTCTGCTTCGGCCAGAAGGCGCTGCTTGGCTGCGATGTGTGGGAGCACAGCTATTACATCGACTTCCGCAACAAGCGCCCGGCCTATCTGACCAACTTCCTTGAGAAGCTGGTCAACTGGGAAGCCGTGGCCGCAGGGATCTAAGTCCCTGAGATAATTTCAGAAGCGGCCCGCAGCCAATACCGCGGGCCGCTTCGTTTCCCGTCACGCGAAAGCGGCCGTCAGCGCCGCTTCCAACCCCGGCACATCCGGCAGCGTCCGGAAATGTTGCAGCAGTGAAGCATCGGCGAAGCCTTCTGAGATCACATGATCCAGAAGCCGCAGCAGGGGCTGCCAGTAGCCATCCGCATCCAGCAGCAGGATCGGCTTGCGATGCAGCCCGATCTGCGCCCAGGTCAGCACCTCGAAGAATTCATCCAGCGACCCCGCGCCGCCCGGCAGCACCACCACCGCATCCGAGTTCATGAACATCACCTTCTTGCGCTCGTGCATGTCCTCGGTGACGACCATCCGCGCCATGTCGCGCGCGCTGCGCTCCCGACCCAGAAGATGCGTCGGGATCACCCCCAGCGTCGGGGCGCCTGCTGCGGTCGCTGCCTTGGCGACCTCGCCCATCAACCCCACATCGCCCGCCCCGAAGACCAGCCGCCAGCCGTTCCGGGTCAGCATTTCGCCGGTGTGCCGCGCGGCCACGACATGGGCCGGGTTCCTGCCGGAACGAGAACCGCAAAACACGCAGACAGAGCGAAGAGACATGGGCCATCCTGAAAATGGTTGCTTTGCCCTGACATATAGAGATTCCTGATCACAAGAAACGCAAAGCGGCGGAAACCGCCGGGGGGAGACGGGGATGTCGGCTTTCGGGGCGCTCGGACCGGGGACACGGGTGACGATCCTGCTTCTGGGCGGGGCAGCAGTGGCTGGGGCGGGCTACCTTGGCTGGCAGATGACCCGGCCCGATCCGGCGCCTGCCGAACCTGCGGCCGAAGTCGCCGCCGCCGATCCGGCATCGGCCGTTCCCGAACCGGCCAAACCCGCCGCCGCGCCCGCGGCAGAGCCGAAACCCGCGGCCGCTCCGGCACAGCCCGCCCTGCCGGTGATCGACACCTGGCGCGTCACCGCCGAGGGCGAGGCGGTCGTCTCGGGCAGTGCCGAACCTGGCGCGACCATCGAGGTCATGGTCGACGACACCTCGGTCGCGAGCGGCACCGCCACCGCCTCGGGAGAATTTGCCATCCTCTTCACCCTCGCGCCGAACCCGAAGCCAAGCCTCATGTGGCTGTCGATGACCCTGCCGGATCACGATCCGATCCCCTCGGCAGAGATGGTGGCGCTTGGGCCGATCGAGGGACCGAAGTTGGCCAATGCCGAACCGGAACCCGCCACTCCCGACGAAACCGCCGCCCTGACCGAAGCCCCTGCCGCACCGCCGGCGCTGCTTCTGTCCGAGGAGGGCGCCGTCGTCCTGCAGGATCCGGTCCCGGCAGAGCCTGCCAGCGGGCCGGTCGCAACGGTGATGATCGACACCATTGCCTACACGCCGGACGGCGAGGTGCAGGTCGGCGGGCGCGGGGCGGCCGGGGCGGGGCTGCGGCTCTACCTCGACAATGCCGAGAAAGCCACCCTGCAGGTGCCGGAGAACGGCCTCTGGGTGACGACGCTGCCCGACACAGCGCCGGGTGTCTATACTCTGCGGGTCGACCAGCTGGATGTCTCCGGCAAGGTCACGTCGCGCTTCGAGACCCCCTTCAAGCGGGAGACGCTTGAGGCGCTGGCATCCGTTTCCGGCGATGCACCTGCGCCCGCCACTGCAGCAGAAGATACCGTTGCGCTGGCCGAAGCCCCCGCGCAGTCGCAGGCCGCCGAACCCGCGCCGGTCGAGGAGACGGCACCGGGGCCATCTGCATCAACGACCGAACCCGCACCCGAGACTGCCGCCCCCGCTGCCAGCGAAACCGCCGCCGCCCCCGAGGCCACGGCCGCTCCACAGGCCGACCCGGCTCCCGCGCTCCCCGAAACCCCGGTGCCCGTCACCGTCACGGTCCAGCCGGGTTTCACGCTCTGGGGCATCGCGCAGGAACGCTATGGCGATGGCGTCCTTTACGTTCAGGTCTTCGAGGCGAACCGCGACAAGATCAAGGATCCCGACCTGATCTATCCCGGTCAGGTGTTCTCGGTCCCCGAAACCGCAACCACGCCCTGATCCGCCGCCGCGTCACGACCGTGTCCGCAGGCGGCCAGCACTTCGGGATTGTCGCAGCAGCAATCGTTCAGAACGTAGGAGATCGTCAGCCCGATTCCGCGCGGATCGACGCTGTAGAACACGTTGCGCGCTACCTTGCGCGACCGCAGAAGTCCCGCCTGCTCCAGCGCCGACAGGTGGAACGACAGGCGCGGCGCGGCGATTCCCAGCGTCTCGGCAATCTGCCCGGCGGCCATGCCTTCATTGCCCTGCGGGGTCAGCAGGCGGATCAGGTCCAGCCGGGTTTCATGGGCCAGGGCTGACAGGGCGGCGAGGGCTTTACTTCGGTCCATCGTTCAACTATTCAAGAAAACTTGAATTGACAATAGCCGAACCAAGACCGCCACGCAACGCTCGTGGCGGGACCAGGAAAGACGATGCGCCGCACCACCACGACCGCCACCTCTGCCGATGCGGGTACTGCCCGCGCCCCCGCCCTGACCACCATCCGCCGGGTCGCTCCCTACCTCTGGCCCGAGGGGCAAGGCTGGGTGAAGCGCCGCGTCGTCGTCGCACTCCTCTTCCTGATCGCGGCCAAGCTCGTCTCGGTTTCGACCCCCTATCTCTACAAGCTGGCGGTTGACAGTCTTTCAAGTGAAGCCGGCTCGGACCCCCGCGCGTTGATCGGCCTTGGCGCTGTGGGTCTGGTCGTGGCCTATGGCCTCGCGCGGCTCGGCTCGGTCGTCTTCGGCGAATTGCGCGATGCCGTCTTCGTCCGGGTCGGCCAGCGCGCGATCCGGCGGCTGGCCATCGAGACCTTCACCCACATCCACCAGCTTTCCCTGCGCTACCACATCACCCGCAAGACCGGGGGCCTGTCGCGCATTATCGAGCGCGGGGTGAAGGGCGTCGATTTCCTTCTGCGCTTCATGCTCCTGTCCATCGGCCCGCTGATCCTGGAACTCACCATGGTCGCCGCCATCTTCGCCTGGGTCTTCGGCTGGCAATACGCTGCCGTCGTCATCGTCACCATCACGCTCTACGTCTGGTTCACCTTCGCCGTCACCGAATGGCGGGTGAAGCTCCGGCGCGAGATGAACGACCAGGACACCGACGCCAACCAGAAGGCCATCGACAGCCTCCTCAATTTCGAAACCGTCAAGTATTTCAATGCGGAAGCCCGCGAGGCCGAGCGATACGACAGCGCAATGCGCCAGTACGAGACGGCGGCGGTCAAGACCGGCCTGTCGCTTTCCTTCCTGAACATCGGCCAGGCGGCCCTGATCACCACCGGCCTTGTGATCGTCATGGGGATGAGCGCGCTTGGCGTTCGGGCGGGCACGTTGACCGTGGGCGATTTCGTCATGGTCAACGCCTACATGATCCAGATCACCATGCCCTTGAACTTCCTCGGTACGGTCTACCGCGAAATCCGGCAGGCGCTGGTCGACATGGGCGAGATGTTCGGCCTCCTTGGCCAGCCGGCCGAGATCACCGATGCCCCGGACGCCCGTCCTCTGGCGATCACCGGCGGCGAGATCACTTTCGATGCGGTCCGCTTTGCGTATGAGCCCGAGCGCCAGATCCTGCACGGCATCAGCTTCAAGGTGAAACCCGGCGATCGGGTGGCGCTGGTCGGCTCGTCCGGCTCGGGCAAGTCCACCATCGGGCGGCTCCTCTTCCGCTTCTACGACATCCAGTCCGGCGCGATCCGGATCGACGGCCAGGACATCCGCGCGGTGACGCAGTCCTCGCTGCACCAGGCGATCGGGGTCGTGCCGCAGGACACCGTGCTCTTCAACGACACCATCCTCTACAACATCGCCTATGGCCGCGCCGGGGCCAGCCGTGCCGAGATCGAGGCCGCCGCGAAAGCCGCGAAGATCCACGACTTCATCATCGGCCTGCCGCAAGGCTATGATACGACCGTCGGCGAACGCGGGCTGAAGCTCTCGGGCGGCGAAAAGCAGCGCGTCGGCATCGCCCGGACGCTCCTGAAGAACCCGCCGATCCTGATCCTGGACGAGGCGACAAGTGCGCTTGACACCCAGACGGAACGCTCGATCCAGGAAAGCCTGCACGAAATGGGGCAGGGGCGCAGCGTGATCGTCATCGCCCACCGGCTGTCGACGATTGCAGATGCCGACCAGATCATCGTTCTGGAAAGGGGCCAGATCGTCGAACAGGGTCGGCACGAAGAGCTTCTGGCCCGCAACGGCCGCTACGCGCAGATGTGGGAACGCCAGTCCGCCGAAGAAGAAGCCGAACCCGCGGGCGAGGCCGCCTGACCGTTCCGGCCCCTGCCACCTCGCGGACCCGTGAACCCCGCCGGATGACAGGCTTTTTCCTTTGACCATCCGGTCAGGCTTCAGCATTCTTTGCCGGTCCGATGGGAGTGGGCGATGCTGGGGCGGCGTCTGGCACTGGTGCTGATCTTCTGGCTGTGCGGGATGACCGCCGCACTGGCCGACAGGCGCGTGGCGCTGCTGATCGCTGCCGAGGACTACGATTACATCCGCCCGCTGGAAAACCCCGCCAACGACGCCCGCGCGCTGGAGGAGGTGCTGGAGAACCTCGATTTCGAGGTGTTCGTCGAAACCAACCGCGACCTGAAACGCACCCGCCGCGCGCTCGATGACTTCAGGGAAGATGCCAGGGGAGCCGACGTGGCGCTCCTGTTCTTCGCCGGGCATGGCGTGGCGATCGACGGGGTCAATTACCTGCTGCCGACCGACGCCGATGCCTCTTCTGCCGAAAAGCTCGCCGAAACCGCGCTGCCCCTGTCCGAAGCCCAGGAAGCCGTCCAGTCCGTCGCCCCGGTGACGATCATCCTCCTGGATGCCTGCCGCGACGATCCCTTCTCGGGCGGCGGGAAAGAGGGCAGGGGCGCCGCCGCGCTGGAGGATGACCCGCCCACGGCAGCCCCGCCAAAACCCGGGATGGGCCGCATGGGCCGCGCCGACGGGGTGCTTTTCGCCTTTTCCGCCGCGCCGGGCGAAACCGCCTCGGATGGCGACGAGAAGAACTCCCCCTTCACGGCAGCCCTTGTCCGCCATTTCGCCACCGCCGGGGTCGAACTGCGCACCGCGCTGACCCTGGTGCAACAGGACGTCTACGACCGCAGCCGGGGCAAGCAGTTGCCCTATATCGAAAGCGGCCTGCCGGAACTGGTGTTCATCTCCGGCCAGGGTGCGCTGCCGGAACGCGACCAGCTCCTGATTGCCATGGCCGACCTCACCCCCGACATCCGGGCCGAGGTCGAAACCCTGGCCGCCGAGCGCAACCTGCCGCTGGCGCCCCTTTATGCCGCGCTCCTCTCCGCTGATCTGGAACGACAGACACCCGAAGAACGTGCGACGATGCTCCTCGGCGCGGCGCAATCCTACGAACAGTTCCAGTCCGAGCTGCAGAAGTTCCAGTCCGACGACCCCCGCGTCGCCGACCTGCGCGCGCGGGCCGAGGAACAGCTCACCCTCGGCGCCTTCGATGCGGCCCGGTCGCTTCTGACCGAGGCGGCGGAAATCGACGCCACCGCCCGCACCACGATCCGCGAAACCTACCTCTCCCGCACGCTGTCCGAAGCCGCGACGCACACGCTGAACGCCAACGCCGCCAAGACCGACCTGCGCTATGACCTTGCCATCTCCGACCTCCAGAAGGCCACTGCGCTCTACGCCGAGGTGGCCGATGAAATGGATCGCGAGGCGCAGTTTTCCTACACCACGGCGCTGACGTCGCTTGGTGAACTTCAGCTTGTCGCCGGAAACACCGAGGCCGCCTGGGCCGCCTACAACGAACGCGCGACCTTCGCGCAAAAGCGCGTCGAGGCCGACGCCACCGATGTCGAATGGGTGCGCGAACTGGTCTGGTCGATGAACGACCTTGGCAGCGTGTTGCAGCAACAGGGCTACCTGAAGGAAGCCGAGACCGCCTATTCCAGCGCGCTCGAATTCTCGCAATGGCAGGCTGACCAGCGCCCGGACGACGTCGACCTGATGCGCGACCGGCAGGTGGCGGTGAACCGCGTCGGCTCGATCCGACTCGCGCGCAACAATGCCGCAGGCGCGCTCGATGCGCATGTCGAGGCGCTGGGCATCGCTCAGACGCTCCTCGACATGGAGCCTGACAACGTCACCTACCGGATGGACATCTCCTTCACCCAGGAACGCATCGGCGATGCGAAACTCTCTCTCGGTGACAAGGAAGGCGCCAAGGCCGCTTTCCAGACCGCACTGGAAATCTCCGAGGCGCTTGTCGCGGAATTTCCCGGCGACCAGGTGATCCGTCGCAATCTTTCGGTCAGTTACGAACGCATCGGCGACATGCTGGTGGACGAGGGCGATTTCACCACCGCGCTGGAAACCTACGGCAAGGCTCTGACAATCCGCGAGGAACTGGCCGCCCTCGACCCCGACAACAAGCCGCGCCAGCGCGATCTTGCGATCAACTTTGACCGGATCGGCGATGTCCAGCGCTACATGGGCGACATGGATTCAGCGCTCATCTCGCATCAGGCGGCGATGTCGATCCGGCAGAACCTCGCGGCACTCGACCCGACCAACATGGTTTGGCAGCAGGACCTTCTGGTCAGCCTCGACCGGATGGGCGACCTGCATTATGCCGACAATGATTTCGTGGCCGCCCTGGAGGTCCAGGAGGAAGCCCGCCGGATTTCCGAAACGCTGGTCTCGCTTGATCCGCAGGATCTCTCGCGCCAGGCCGACCTCGGCAATGCGCTGCGCAAGATCGGCGACACCAAGAACGCGATGGGCGATCCCGTCGGTGGACGCGAGGCGCTGCAGGCGGCGCTGGACCTGCGGCTGTCGCTCGTCGCCGCCGACCCGGCGACGCAGCGCTTTCTGCGTGATGCCGCCGTATCGCTGACCCTGATGGCCGAGCTTGACCTGTCCGAGGGCGATGCCGCCGCCGCCGAACCGCTGATTGCCGATGCCGTAGCGAAGCACACCCAACTTGCCGGGGCCTCGCCCGGCGACGTGTTCATCCTGCGCGACCTGTCGATCGCGCAGAACATCCACGCCTCGGCACTGATGCGGCTCAACCGCAACAGCGAGGCGGTCGAGGTCGCCAGGGCCTCGCTGGAAACCGCCGACCGGCTGCTGCAGATCGCCCCCGACGACCCCGAGCATCTCCATGACCGGCTCGTGACCCTGAACCGCCTGGGCGATGCCCAGTTTGCCCTGGGTGACAACAAGGGGGCAGTCGAAAGCTTCAAGGCCATGGTCGACCAGGGCAACAAGCTCCTGGACATCGACGCCTACAGCACCCCCTGGGCCAATGACCTTGGCCTTGCGCTCGAACGCCTGGGCAACGCGCAATCCGCGGCGGGCGATGTCGCCGCCGCCCTGAAAAGCCACCAGGACGCTTTGGCCCTGCGCGACTGGCTGGTGAACCAGGATCCCTCGAATCCCGACTGGTATCGCAACCTTGCGCTCAGCCAGGCCAGCGTGGCCGACATGCTGGCGCAAGCGAACGACTACGAAGGCGCGCTGCCGCATCAGGACGAATCCCTGCGCATCATGCGCGACCTCTCCGCCGCCTATCCGGACGACGTCTGGTACAAGCTCGACGTCGTCCGCGCCCTCGACCAGCGCGCCATGCTTCTGCAAGACCCCACCGCCGAAAATCAGGAGGCGCTGGGGATGCTGGAAGAGATGCAGTCGGCGGGCACTTTGCCGGAAGGCTATGACGACTGGATCGCCGGCTTCCGCAAGAACCTGGGCCTGCCAACGGATTTCTGACCGCCGGCGCGGCGGGGCGGGGCTTGGCAATGTGCGGCCTTTCCCTGTAAGACGGGGCAAACGACAGGAAAAGGCCAAGGCGTTGAGCAATCCCGACAGCTTCATCGACGAAGTCACCGAAGAGGTGCGCCGTGACCGCCTGTTCCGGCTGTTCCGCAAATACGGCTGGATCGGGGTGGTCATCATCCTTGGCCTCGTCGGCGGCACGGCATGGACCGAATGGTCCAAGTCGCGCGCGGAAGCCCGGGCGCAGGCCTTCGGCGACGGGGTGATCGACGCGCTCGACCAGGGCACGCCCGAAGAACGCCGCGAGGCGCTGGCCGCCGTGCCCTCGGACGCGGCGCAGTCCGCAATCCTGAACCTGATCATGGCCTCCGATCCGGACGAGGATAAGGCTGCGACGCTTGCCGCGCTCGACAAGGTCGCGAACGACAACGCCCTTGGCCCGGCCTACCGCGACCTCGCCGTTCTGCGCCGGGTCCTCGTGGCGGGTGCCGACCTTCCGCTCGCCGACCGCCGCGCGGCGCTGGAAGCCATCGCCACGCCGGGACGTCCCTATCGTGTCCTCGCCGAAGAGCAACTCGGGTATCTGCTGGTGGAAGAAGGCAAGCGCGACGACGCCATTGCCGCCCTGACCGCGCTTGCGCAGGATCAGGAAGCCTCGGGCGCGCTGCGGGCGCGGCTGGGGCAGGTCGTGACGGCGCTTGGCGGCACGATGCCCACAGCCGCGGGCGGCTGAGGCGGGCGATGGGTGTGAGCGAAAGGTCCTTTCAGGTGGCAGGCATGAAGTTCAGGAAGATGGGCGGCAGGCTGATGACCGGCGCGGGGCTTCTGGTGCTTCTGGCCGCCTGCGGCAACAAGGAAGTGATCCTGCAGGGCGAACGCTTCCCGGTGCGCGCCGACCTTGATGCCTCGATCCCGGTAGAAGGCCAACCCGCCCCGACCGCCCCGGCCGAGGCCGAGAACCGCAGCCAGCCGATCTCGCTCGGCGCGCAGACCGGCGGCGACTGGACCCACCGCGCAGGCAACGCGCGCCACCTGATGCCGCATGCCGCCCTGTCGGCCACGCCGCGCCTGGCCTGGGCCGCCAACATCGGTAGCGGCTCCAACCGCAAGAACCGCATTTCCGCCGCCCCCGTCGTCGCGGACGGCCGCGTCTTCACCATCGACGCGGGCACCGCCGTCACCGCGACCTCGACCAGCGGTGCCACGCTCTGGACCAGCGATCTGACCGCCTCCTTCGACAAGGGCGGCGGCCAGTCGGCGGGCGGACTCGCCACCTCGGGCAACCGCGTCTTCGCCACCACCGGCTATGGCGAGCTTGTGTCGCTCGATGCCGCCTCGGGTGCGATCCTCTGGCGCCAGCGCGTCGATGCGCCGATCAGCGGCGCCCCGGCGACCGATGGCAGCACGGTCTATGTCTCCGGCATGGATGGCTCGGCCTGGGCGGTCGACGCAGCGAATGGCAAGGTGATCTGGCAAGTCGTCGGCACCCCCGGCAAGACAGCCTATGTCGGCACCGCCGCGCCCAGCATCGGCGACCGCGCGGTGGTCTTCCCCTCGGCCGCGGGGGACCTGATGGCCGTCCTGAAGATCGGCGGCGGCACCAAGATCTGGCAGGTATCGCTCGCGGGCAAGCGGCTCGGCCGCGCCTATGCGTTGACCTCCGACGTCACCGGCGACGCGGTGATCGCGGGCAAGACCATCTATGCTGGCTCGGGTGCCGGCCGGACGGTGGCAATATCCGCTTCCGCGGGCGAGCGGATCTGGTCGGCGGGCGAAGGCGCGCTCGGCCCGGTCGCCGTGGCGGGCGGCTCGCTCTTCCTGGTGAACGACGAAGCCAGGCTTGTCCGCCTCGACGCCGCCACGGGCGAGGTGATCTGGGCAGTCGACATGCCCTATTTCACCCAGGAAAAGATCAAGAAGCGCAAGGGCATCTACGCGCATTACGGGCCGGTCCTGGCGGGCGGGCGGGTGATGGTCGTTTCCTCCGACGGTCTCCTGCGCGCCTTCGACCCAACGGATGGCAGTCTCGCCTACACCGCCGAAATCCCCGGCGGTGCGGCCGCACAACCGGCCGTGGCGGGGGGCACGCTCTACGTTGTCAGCGGCAAGGGCCAACTTCTCGCTTTCCGATAGGGCGCAAGCCGTGTATCTGGGCGGCTTGCCGAAGCCTGGACGCATGCCATGACCTTCACCCTCGCCATCGTGGGCCGCCCCAATGTGGGCAAGTCGACGCTCTTCAACCGCCTCGTCGGGCGCAAGCTTGCGCTGGTCGATGACCAGCCCGGCGTCACCCGCGACCTGCGCGAAGGCGACGCGAAGCTCTTCGACCTGCGCTTCACCGTGATCGACACCGCGGGGCTTGAGGAAGTCACCGACGACAGCCTGCAAGGCCGGATGCGCCGCCTGACCGAGCGCGCCGTGGACATGGCCGATGTCTGCCTGTTCCTGATCGACGGCCGCACCGGCGTCACCCCCTCGGACGAGGTCTTCGCCGAAATCCTGCGCAAGAAGGCCGCCCGTGTCCTTCTCGGCGTCAACAAGGCCGAGGGCAAGGCGGGCGACAGCGGCGCGCTGGAAGCCTACAGCCTTGGTCTCGGTGAACCGATCCGCCTCTCCGCCGAACATGGCGAGGGGATGGACGACCTTTACGCCGCGCTGATGCCGTTCGAGGACGAATTCACCGCGCGCGACGCCGAAGTCCTGCCGGAAACCGACACCGACATCTCCGAGGACGAGGCCGAGCTTGAGGCGGACGAAAACGCCCACAAGCCGACCGCCGCGAAACCCCTGCAGATCGCCGTCATCGGCCGCCCCAACGCTGGAAAATCCACCCTGATCAACAAGATCCTGGGCACCGACCGGATGCTCACGGGACCGGAGGCCGGGATCACCCGCGACGCGATTTCCGTCCGCGCCGACTGGCAGGGCACGCCGATCCGCATCTGGGACACCGCCGGCATGCGCAAGAAGGCCCGCGTGGTGGAAAAGCTCGAAAAGCTTTCCGTCGCCGATGGCCTCCGCGCCGTGCGCTTCGCCGAGGTGGTGGTCGTGCTTCTCGACGTGGAAATCCCCTTCGAGGTGCAGGACCTCCGCATCGCCGACTTCGCCGAAACCGAAGGCCGGGCGGTGGTCGTCGCCGTCAACAAATGGGACCTTGAGGACGAAAAGCAGGAAAAGCTCGCCGAACTGAAAGAGATGTTCGAACGCCTCCTGCCGCAGTTGCGCGGCGCTCCGCTCGTCACCGTGTCGGCAAAGACGGGCAGGGGCCTCGACCGCCTGCACGATGCGATCCGCAAGGCGCATGACGTCTGGAACCGCCGCATCCCGACCGCGCGGCTCAACTCCTGGCTCGGCGCGATGACCGAGGCGCATCCGCCGCCGGCCCCCGGCGGCCACCGGATCAAGCTGCGCTACATGACCCAGGCGAAGACCCGGCCTCCGGGCTTCATGATCAAATGCTCGCGGCCCGACGAACTGCCGGAAAGCTACAAGCGCTATCTGGTCAACGGCCTCCGCGACCATTTCGACATGCCGGGCACGCCGATCCGGCTGTTCCTGCGCTCCCAGGGCGACCAGAACCCGTGGAAGGAACGCAAGTTCCACACGCCCAGCCGGTTGCGCAAGCACATCGACGGCAAATCCGGGTCCGGCCCGAAAAGCTGATCTACCAGGCTTCGGCCAGAATCCAGTCTCGCCGCCGCTTGTACACCGGGTCCAGCGACAGCGATGCCAGCCGGTTGGCATGGGCGTTGCAGGCAGCGTCCTGCAACGCCATCAACGCAGCATCGCGCTCCAGGGTCGCGCTGGCCCATGATCGGGCCGCAGCGAGCGGGATGGCGCAATCGGCCGTATCTTCCTCGTGCTTGTTGCAGTCCAGCCAGAATGTCTTGAACGCCCGTCGGTCCGCCACGGTCCCGGCGCTTCCGACGGTACTCGACAGATAGCTGTCAAGATTGCGCAGCGGATACCGCTCGATCCGCACCAGGTCGCTGGCGCCGCGGCAATCCACCTGTGTCTGTGCCGCATCCTGTGCAAGCGCCGACATCGGTCGCCCGGACCCGTCCAGCCACGCCGCCTTGGCCCCTTCGCGCAACACGGGCCGGTGCGCGCCCAGCCTTTCCACCGGCCCGGACAGGCGGACCAGGCTGCGGGCCCGGCGCATTGCCTTTGGCTTGCCCGGCGTCGTCTTCTGATGGCGCGGCAGGCGCTCGGTCACCCAACCGGGCTGGAATCCATCGCACTGGTTCGCGCCGTGGACCACCTCCGCGGCGCTCAGGACATCGAACCCGCCCGTCTTCCGGTAAAGCGCCGAAAGCGTCCGGTCGCCGACCCGGACGTTCAGGAATTCGTCGATCGCCAGCGGCATCGCATATGCAGACTGGCGCAGCGCGGGAAGGTGGCGCGCATAGGCCAGCCAGTCGCCCTCGCCCCCGGCCAGAGCGGGATGGGGAAGGTGTTGCACCAGGCCCATCGCATCGAGCCGGTCCAGAAGCGCCGTCGTCGCGACATCCTCGCCCCGATTGAAGGCGACGACGGTGTCGATACCCGCCGCCTTGTGCCAGGCAAGCCATTCCAGGATCCACGGGCCATCGGCCCCGACCTCGGTGACAAGCGCGGTGCGCAGCGGCGATGCCGGGGCGGCGGAGTGCGCAACCTCGCGATGCAGGATGCGGACCGAGGCGAAAGGGACTCCGTCCGGCACGGCAAGGCCCTTGGCCTTCAGAACCCGCCCGATCCGGTCCAGCCCCGCCCTGCCATAGACCTTCGGATGCAGTTCGATCACCAGCGTCCGGACCGACGACAGGTCCACCGCATCGAAAAGGCCAAGTTCACCGCCTTCGATGTCGCAGATGATCACTGTCGGTCGCAGCCGTTCTACCAGCGCGCGGATGCCGATCTGGGGCAGCTTCGCCACGCTGTCATAGGGGCGCGAGGCCGGTTCCATCGACGAAGCCCAGAAATCCGGCCGCAGGTAGAAGTCGATGTCGGGACCATCCTCGGCAGCGGCCACCCCGCTGATCACCGTGACATTCCGCAGACCGTTCAGCCGGTGCGTCTCGCGGATCAACGGGATAAGGCCGGGATTGGCCTCGACCGTGGTCACGCTGTCGATGCCGGGACTGAGCCCGGCCACGGTGGACAACAGGCCCACGCCCGCCCCGAGTTCCAGCACCCGATCCCCCGGCCGCAGCATGCGCCGGACGGCGGCAACTTCCCGCGCCTCATAGCGGTTGCCACGCAGCGGGCCCTCGATCTTGGGCGAGATGATCGCCGGAACGAAGGGCACCTTCACCCCGCTGGAGACGATGACCTCGTCATAGGCGGGCAGCGGCTGGGTCTCGACTGCCACTGAACGGGAAGCACGCGTGGGGGCGATGGTCGGATTCCTTCTTGGATGGCAAGCGCAGGCCGCCGTCACAGTGGCTGGCATCGGGCAGCGGCGTCAACCTGCCTTTGCGGGCAGGCAACGGGACCCGGGATGTGGCGGGATCAGACCAGCACGCCCTCAGCCGTGATCCGGCGCTTCCCGCCCAGCCAGGGCACCAGAGCCGCGGGAAGCTCAATCGACCCGTCCGCCTGCTGGCCATTCTCCAGGACCGCGATCAGGCAGCGGCCCACGGCAAGGCCCGACCCGTTCAGCGTCGCCACGAACTCGGGCTTGCCGCCCGCCGGACGATAGCGCGCATTCATCCGCCGCGCCTGGAACTGACCGCAGGTCGAACACGACGAAATCTCGCGATAGGTGTTCTGCCCGGGCAGCCAGACCTCCAGGTCATGGGTTTTCTGGCTGCCGAATCCCATGTCGCCGGTACACAGAACGATCGTCCGGTAGGGCAGCCCCAGCCGCTCCAGCACTGCTTCCGCGCACTTGGTCATTCTTTCGTGTTCGGCCAGCGCGGTTTCCGGCGTGCAGATCGTCACCATCTCGACCTTTTCGAACTGGTGTTGCCGCAGCATCCCCGTGGTGTCCTTGCCCGCCGACCCGGCCTCGGACCGGAAGCAATGTGTATGCGCGGTCATCCGCAGGGGCAGCGCGCCCTCGTCCAGAATATCCCCCGCGACCGAGTTGGTGAGCGTGACTTCCGAGGTCGGGATCAGCCACCAGCCGTTCGTCGTCTGATAGCTGTCCTCGGCGAATTTCGGCAGCTGGTTGGTGCCGTACATCGCCTCTTCCTTGACCAGCACCGGGGTCCAGGTCTCGGCCAACCCGTGCTCGGCCGTGTGCAGGTCGATCATGAACTGTGCCAGCGCCCGATGCACCCGCGCCACCGCGCCCCGCAGCACCACGAAGCGGCTCCCGGAAAGCTTGGCCGCCGTGGCGAAGTCCAGCCCTCCCTTCGCCGCCGGAATATCGAAATGTTCCAACGGCTTGAACGCCATGTCACGCGGAGTTCCCCAGCGACGGATTTCCACGTTGCCGCTCTCGTCCGGCCCCTCTGGCACCTCGTCCAGCGCGATGTTGGGAATGCGCATCAGCGCATCGCGCAACCGCGCGTCCTCGGCCCCCGCCTCCTCGGTCAGCCGCGCGCCCTCGGCCTTCTTCTCTGCCACCAGCGCCCTGAGCCGCTCGAACTCCGCGTCATCCCCCCGCGCCTTCGCCGCCCCCACATCCTTCGATGCCGCGTTCTGCGCCGCCGCCGCCGTCTCCGCCGCCAGGATCTTCGCCCGCCGCGCCTCGTCCATCGCCAGCAGCTCGGCCGACATCCCCGCCAGCCCGCGGCGTGCCAGCGCCGCGTCGAACGCAACGGGGTTTTCGCGGATGAAGCGGATGTCGTGCATGATCGAAGCCTCCTGAACGCCTGCGCCCGCGCTTATGCCCGATTACGCGGCAGGGGGGAAGGCACTCAGCCGCGCGCGCCCTCTGGCAAAGCCGGGCGAAAGGCCTTACATGAGCCGACAATCGAAAACGGGCACCGCGACAGGTGGCAGCCCGGCCCCGCCAAGAGAGGATGCCCATGTTCGTCACCCCCGCCTTCGCGCAAACCGCAGGCGCCGCCCCCGGCGGTGCCGCCGCCTTCGCCCAGTTCCTGCCGATCGTCCTGATCTTCGTGATCTTCTACTTCCTCCTGATCCGCCCGCAGCAGAAGAAGATGAAGCAGCATCGCGCGATGGTCGACGCCTTGCGCCGCGGCGACCAGGTCGTCACCGCGGGCGGCATCGTCGCCAAGGTCTCCAAGGTGCAGGACGACGGCATGGTCGAGGTCGAGATCGCCGACGGGGTCAAGGTGAAGGTCGTCAAGCACACCATCACCCAGGTCCTGAACAAGACCGAACCCGCCGCAAGCTAAGGCCTGACCCATGGAACCGATGGCGCTGTGGAAGCGTGTCTTCATCCTGATCGTGTGCGCCTGGGGCATCGTCGCCGCGCTTCCCAACGCCTTCTATGCCAAGGTCGAAAGCCACAATGACGCTGTTGCCGCGATCGCGGCAGCCGGCGGCACGGCCACGCCTGAACAAGAGGCCGCCAAGGCCGCCTGGCCCGCTTTCCTGCCCTCGGCCCTGATGAACCTTGGCCTTGACCTGCGCGGCGGCGCGCATCTTCTGGCAGAAGTCCAGGTCGAGGACGTCTACAAGGCCCGCATGGATGCCCTCTGGCCCGAGATCCGCGATGCGCTTCGCGACCTGCGCGACCAGGTCGGCGCCGTCCGCCGCGCGCCCGCGCCCGACGGTGTGTTGCGGGTGACGCTGACGAATGCCGAGGGGATGCCCGCCGCGCTTGAGGCCGTCCGTGGCCTCAGCTCCAGCGTCGTCACGCTGACCGGCGTCGGTCAAAGCACGCTTGATGTCACCTCCGAGGGCAACGATATCGTCGTGCAGCTTTCCGAGGCCGAAAAGCGGGCCACCGATGAACGCACCATGCAGCAGTCGCTGGAAATCATCCGCCGCCGGGTCGACGAGGCCGGGACGCGCGAGCCGACGATCCAGCGCCAGGGGACGGACCGGATCCTGATCCAGGTGCCCGGCATCGGCTCGGCGGATGAGTTGAAGAAACTGATCGGCCAGACCGCCAAGCTGACCTTCAACGCTGTCGTCAGCCGCACCGCCGACGCGGGCGCGACTGCGGGACCGCGCAACGTTCTCCTGCCCTCGCAGGACGAAAACGGCATTTATTACATCATCGAGGAAAGTCCCGTCGTCTCGGGCGACGAGCTGGTCGATGCCCAGCCCTCCTTCGACCAGAACGGCTCGCCTGCCGTCAGCTTCCGCTTTGACACCACCGGCGCCCGCAAGTTCGGCGACTACACCGCCAACAATATCGGCGCCCCCTTCGCCATCGTGCTCGACAACCAGGTGATCTCCGCCCCGGTGATCCAGAGCCACATTCCCGGCGGCTCGGGCATCATCACCGGCAGCTTCACCGTCGAGGATTCCACCCGCCTTGCGGTCCTTCTGCGTGCCGGGGCGCTTCCGGCGGAAATGACCTTCCTCGAAGAACGCACCATCGGCCCCGAACTCGGCCAGGACTCGATCGACGCCGGCCGGATCGCCGCCGTCGTCGGCATGCTTGCGGTATCGGTCTTCATGATCGCGTCCTACGGTATATTCGGCGTCTTCGCCAACATCGCGCTGGCCATCAACATGGCTCTCATCATTGCGGTCCTGTCCCTGATCGGCGCGACGCTGACCTTGCCGGGCATCGGCGGCATCGTGCTGACCATCGGCATGGCGGTCGACGCCAACGTCCTGGTCTACGAACGCATCCGCGAGGAATTGCGCCAGGCCAAGACGCCGGGCCGCGCCATCGAACTGGGTTACGAACGCGCGCTTTCTGCCATTGTCGACGCCAACCTCACCACCCTGATCACGGCCACCGTGCTGTTCTTCATGGGGGCGGGTGCCGTGAAGGGCTTTGCCGTCACGCTGGGCATCGGCGTCATCACCTCGGTCTTCACCGCGATCTACATCACGCGGCTGATCATCGAGCTGTGGATGCGCTGGACCAAACCCAAAACGATCGTCGTGTAAGGAGAAGCACCATGGCCTGGCGTCTGCGACTTGCCCCGGAAAAGACCAACATCGACTTCTTCAAGCACCAGTGGCTGACCTTTGGCGGCTCGGCGCTTCTCAT
Organism: Tabrizicola sp.; assembly: GCF_016792905.1. Lineage (GTDB taxonomy): Bacteria > Pseudomonadota > Alphaproteobacteria > Rhodobacterales > Rhodobacteraceae > Tabrizicola. The sequence goes on along the minus strand of NZ_JAEULP010000085.1, from coordinate 27,684 downwards.
GGTCCTGGCCTTCTTGGCCTGGGGTGTGATGGGGCTGAACTTCGGCATCGACTTCAAGGGCGGCACCACGCTCCGCACCGAATCCGTCAATGCGGTCAACGTGGGTGCCTATCGCGCTGCGCTCGAGGAACTGCCGATCGGCGATGCCGCGATCACGGAAGTGTTCGACACGAACTTTGCGCCCGACCAGCATGTCGCGATGATCCGCGTATCGGCTGCCGAACAGGACGAGGCGCTGTCGCCCGAGCTTCTGAACGATGTGAAGGCGGCGCTGGTCAAGGTTGACCCGCAGCTCAAGGTCGTGGCCGAGGAAACGGTCGGACCCAAGGTTTCCAGCGAACTGGTCTGGACCTCGGTGCTTGCGGTCGGGATCACCTCGATTGCCATCATGGGCTACATCTGGATGCGCTTCGAATGGCAGATGGCGCTGGGCGGCGTGCTGGCGCTCTTGCACGACGTGTTCATCACCGTCGGTATCTTTGCCTTCTTCCAGTTGAAATTCGACCTGACGATCATCGCGGCCTTGCTGACGATCCTCGGCTATTCGATCAACGACACCGTCGTCGTCTTTGACCGGCTGCGGGAAAACCTGCAGAAATACAAGACCATGCCGCTGCGCGACGTGATGAACCTCTCGGTCAACGAAACCCTCAGCCGGACGCTCATGACGTCGATCACCACCCTGATCGCCGTGGGCTCGCTTCTGGTCTTCGGCGGCGACGTGATCCGCGGCTTCTCCTTCGCGATCTTCATGGGCGTGCTGCTGGGCACCTATTCCTCGGTCTATGTCGCAAAGAACCTCGTCCTGTTCATCGGACTCGACCGCAGCGACAAGCCGAAGAAGGCCGACAAGAACGAGTTCGCCAACGTCGACGCCTGATCCGATGCGCCTCACCGAAGTCACCTACGGCTCGGCCAAGGCAATCGAGGGCTACGGCCCCGGCTTCTTCCGCGTGGCAGGCCATGTCCTGCGCGGGCCCTGCCTGATCACGCCATGGGATGCGGGCCCCTGGGGCGGGTTCGCGGATACCGCCGCGCCCCTGACCCTGGTGGACAAGATCGATGTCCTTTTCGTCGGCACCGGCAGCAGCATCGCCCATGTGCTCCCGGCCTTCCGCGAAGCGCTGGAAGGGCAGGGGATCGGGGTGGAGGTCATGGCCTCGCCCACCGCAGCCCGCACCTACAACGTGCTCCTCGGCGAAGGCCGCCGGGTCGCAGCGGCGCTGATCCCGGTCGACTGAGCTACCAGCGCCTGCTCCGGTCGATCCTGTCGCGCAGCCGGACCATCGCCCGCCACAAGGCCCGTGTCTTCGACCAGAACAGCCAGCCGTACAGCGCAGCTGCGCCTCCGAAGATCGCCGCCAGTGTGACCCAGGTGGTCAGGTCGCGGAATTCGCCACCGTTCCCTCCTGCGCGGAAATCGGGTCGAGGGTGGACACCCCCGACCTGACCGCTCTGGTTAAGCCTTCCTGAATGTCCGCAGCCAACACCTTGAAATCGTTGACCCGGATTTTCTGTCCACCGTGGACACCCGTCACGCCCCGGCGATCTGCTTCGCTTTCTGGACCAGCACTTCCGCCTGCCGGATCGAGGCATAGTCGATCAGCCGCCCGTCCAGCGACACCGCCCCCTTGCCCTCGGCCGCGGCCTGCGCCATCGCCTCCAGGATCCGCTTGGCCCGCGTGACCTCGGCCTCGGACGGGCTCATCACCTCGTTCGCCAGCGCGATCTGGCTCGGGTGGATCGCCCACTTCCCCTCGCAGCCCAAGACCGCCGCCCGCTTCGCCGCCGCCCGATACCCATCCGGGTCCGAAAAGTCGCCGAACGGCCCATCCACCGGCCGCAGCCCGTTCGCCCGCGCCGCCACCACCATCCGGGCCAGCGCATAGTGCCACATATCGCCCCAATGCACCGCGCGGGTGCCATCCTCCAGCTTGTCGGTCAGCACCGAATAGTCCGGGTTCACCCCGCCGATGATCGTCGTCCGCGCCCGGGTCGAGGCGGCATAGTCCGCCACCCCGAAATGCAGCGACTCGTTCCGCTTCGACGCGCCCGCAATCTCGGTGACGTTCTGCATCCCCAGCGCCGTCTCGATGATGTGCTCGAAGCCGATCCGCTTCTTCAGGCCCTTCGCATCCTCGATCTGCGTGACCATCATGTCGACCGCATAGACGTCCGCCGCCGTCCCGACCTTCGGGATCATGATCAGGTCCAACCGCTCCCCGGCCTGTTCCACCACATCCACCACGTCGCGGTACATGTAATGCGTGTCGAGACCGTTGATCCGCACCGACATGGTCTTCTTGCCCCAGTCGATCTCGTTCAGTGCCTTGATGATGTTCTTGCGGGCCTGCGCCTTGTCGTCGGGCGCGACGGCATCCTCCAGGTCCAGGAAGATCACGTCCGCGTCGGACGCGGCGGCCTTCTCGAACATCTGGGGGGCGCTGCCCGGAACGGCCAGCTCGCTGCGGTTCAGGCGCGCGGGCGCCTGCGTGATGACGTGGAAAGACATGTTTGGGCTCCTGCCAAGGTAGGAGCTGCACCCGCCCTAGGCATCCGCGATGCCGGGGCGGTTCGTCAAGCCGGAAAATGCGCCCCCTACATTTCCCCGCGTGACGCCCGGTTGGCATAGAAGAACGCAATCGCCTGCGCCCGGTTCTTGACCGACAGCTTCTCGAACAGGTTCGACAGGTGGAATTTCACCGTATTCGCGCTGATATCCAGTTCGCGCGCCAGTTCCTTGTTGGTCAGCCCTTTCGACAAGGCCTCCAGCAGCGTCCGCTCGCGCGGGGAAAGCGACTCGATCGGATCCTGCTTCAACCCGCGCACGTCCAGGAACGGAAACACCATCTGCCCCTTCGCCACCGCCACGCAGGTGTCCAAGAGTCGCTCCACCGATTCGGAGCGCGCAACGAACCCCGCCGCCCCCGCCGCCATCGCCTTTCTGGGCACGTCCCCGCTATCCTCGGCATAGACCACCAGCCGCGGTGGACTGGCCTGCGCCCGCAGCACGTCGATCAGCCGCGCGCCCCCCAGCGCGGGCAGGTTCCAGTCGATCACCCCCACCTGCACCGGCATCCGCATCACCATGCCAAGGAAGCCTTCCGCCGTCGCCGCCGTGGCCACCAGCGAGAATCGGCGGTCCTTCTCGAAGATCTCGGACATTGCCGTCAGCATCAGCGGGTTGCTGTCGGCCAGCATCAGCGTTACCGCTACCACCTTTTGCTGATCATCCCAAAGCGCCATCAATTGCTCCTCCCTACCTATTTGGGTAGGGTAATTCATTGTATACCGCAGCATATCCACCAATATGGGTAGGTTCAATGCCACCCTGATGGAATGCCAAAAGCAGGATATAGGGATGTTGTGGCCTGTGTCGAGTGCCGCTTTTCTAGGCGGCAGGACAATGGTCCCCGGCAGACCCCGCGACCCTTTCTTCCGCTGCACCCGGAACGGTCGCAGGTCTTCCAAAGACCGCAGTCCACCCGACGTCAAAGGCCTTGGGAGGGGCGCCGCATGACCGACACCGAACTTTACCCGCAGCTCACCATTCCCGAGACCCTGGCCGCCGGTCCTGGCCCCGGCAACACCGATGTACGCGTTCTGGCCAGCTTCGCCAACGCGGGTCTCGCCGACCACATGCAGGCGGACGTGCTGCGCGGCATGGTCGAAGCGAAGCACATGTTGCGGAAGATCTGGGGCACGAAGAACACCTACACCTTTGGCGTCGGCGGTACCGGCTTTAGCGGGCTGGACGCGCTTTTCTCCGCCATCCTGCCGGGCGACACTGTTGTCTGCTTCGTCAACGGCACCTTCAGCGGCATCGACGCCCTGACCGTCCGTACCAAAGCTGCCAGCCGCGAGGACCTGAAGGCCAACGCGCTGGACCCCAAGCCCGCCAACGTGACTGTGATCAACGTCCCCCACGGCCAGTCCGTCACCGCCGAGATCGTCGAGAAGGCGCTCGCCCAACACAAGCCCACCTGGGCGGTGATGGCGCATTGGGAGACCGGCTCGGGCCGGATCAACGACCTGAAGGGCTTTTCCGACGCCTGCCTCCGCCATGGCGTGATGGGCCTTGTCGACGCCGTCTCCTCGCTCGGGATCGCGGATTTCGCCATCGACGACTATCCCGGCGTCGCGGGCTGGGCATCCTGCCCGCAGAAGGGTGTGCTGTGCCTGCCGCTGACCTATGCCCCGGTCAGCTTCACCGACCGCTACATCGCCCATCTGCGCGCCAACGGCTGCTATTCCTATGTCCACAACCCGATCCTCGAAGCCCGGCACTGGGGCATCGTCGAGGGCCGCGACGTGGCTGCGGGCAGCTATCACCGCACCCATTCCGGCTATGCCGTCGCCGCCTTTCATGAGGCGCTGCGCATCAACCTCCAGCACGGCCGCGCGCAGAAGGCCGCCGACTACGCCCATCACGAGGCCGCCCTGCGCACGGCGGTCCAGGCGCTTGGCTGCGAGGTGACCTCGAACATGACCAGCCTTGTCGTCCTGAACCTGCCGCCGTCGCTTGCGGGCCGCGAGAAGGAGCTGGTGCAAAACTGCCGCGCCAAGGGCTTCGGCATCTGGCCGACGCTGTCGGAGCCCGTACAGGTCCGCATCGGCATCCTGAACCAGCTCGGCGAAGCCGCGATCACCGAGATCGTGACCCGCTTCGCCGCCGATATGAACGCCATGGGCGCGGGTGTCGACGTAAACACGGCGCTCAGCGCGCTGGAAAGCCACTACACCGCCGCACTGGCTGCCGAATAACGGGAGGAACCAATGGACATCCACGAATATCAGGCCAAGGAAATCCTTGCCAAATTCGGCGTCACCGTGCCGGCAGGCGCGCTGGCCTACAGCCCCGAACAGGCCGCCTACCGCGCCCGTGAACTGGGCGGCGAACGCTGGATCGTCAAGGCCCAGGTCCACGCCGGGGGCCGCGGCAAGGCCGGTGGCGTCAAGCTCTGCAATTCCGAACACGAGATCCAGGAAGCGACCGACGCGATGTTCGGCCGCAAGATCGTGACGCACCAGACCGGGCCCGAGGGAAAGGGCATCTACCGCGTCTATGTCGAGAATGCCGTCGACTTCACCCGCGAGATCTACCTTGGCTTCGTTCTCGACCGTTCGTCTCAGCGGGTGATGATCGTCGCCTCCTCCGAAGGCGGGATGGAGATCGAGGAAATCTCCGCCTCGCGTCCCGACAGCATCGCGCGGTCCACCGTGGAACCGGCGGTCGGCCTGCAAGAATTCCAGGCCCGCGAGATTGCCTATGCCCTCGGCATCCCGCCCGCACTGACCCAGCAGATGGTCCGCACCCTGCAAGGCTGCTATCGCGCCTTCCGCGAGCTTGACGCGACCATGGTCGAGATCAACCCGCTGGTCGTGACCGCCGACAACCGCATCCTGGCACTCGACGCCAAGATGACCTTCGACACCAACGCGCTGTTCCGCCACCCGCAGATCGCGGAGCTGCGCGACAAGTCGCAGGAAGACCCGCGCGAAAGCCGCGCTGCCGACCGGGGGCTGGCCTATATCGGCCTTGCGGGCAACATCGGCTGCATCGTGAACGGCGCGGGGCTGGCGATGGCGACGATGGACACGATCAAGCTGGCCGGGGGTGAACCGGCGAACTTCCTCGACATCGGCGGCGGCGCCACCCCGGAGCGGGTCGCCAAGGCTTTCCGTCTGGTCATGTCCGACCAGAACGTCCAGGCGATCCTCGTCAACATCTTTGCCGGCATCAACCGCTGCGACTGGGTGGCCGAGGGCGTCGTCCAGGCGCTGACAGCGAACCCGGTCGACGTGCCCGTGATCGTCCGCCTCTCCGGCACCAACGTCGAGGAGGGACAGAAGATCCTCGCGAAGTCCGGCCTGCCGATCATCCGCGCCAACACGCTGATGGAGGCCGCCGAACGCGCCGTGACCGCCTGGAAGAACGACCGCAAGCAGAACACCATGATGAGGGCCGTCTGATGAGCATCTATCTCGACCGTTCCAGCCGCGTCGTCGTGCAGGGCATCACCGGCCGCATGGCGCAGTTCCACACCAAGGAGATGCTCGACTACGGCACCAATGTCGTCGCCGGGGTCGTGCCCGGTAAGGGCGGCGAAACCGTCATGGGCATCCCGGTCTTCAACACGATGAAAGAAGCGGCTGCCGCCACGGCTTGCGACACGAGCCTCGTCTTCGTGCCGCCGCCCTTTGCCGCCGACAGCATCATGGAAGCCGCTGATGCGGGCGTCCGCTACTGCGTCTGCATCACCGACGGCATCCCGGCGCAGGACATGATCCGGGTCAAGCGCTACATGATGCGCTACCCCCGCGAACGCCGCATGGTCCTGACCGGGCCGAACTGCGCGGGCACCATCAGCCCCGGCAAGGCGCTTCTGGGGATCATGCCCGGCCATATCTACCTGCAGGGCAATGTCGGCATCGTCAGCCGCTCGGGCACCTTGGGCTATGAGGCCGCGCAGCAGTTGAAAGACCGTGGCATCGGCATCTCGACCTCGGTCGGCATCGGCGGCGACCCGATCAACGGCTCGTCCTTCCGCGACATCCTGGAACGCTTCGAGGCCGACCCCGACACCCACATCATCTGCATGATCGGCGAAATCGGCGGCCCGCAAGAGGCAGAAGCCGCCGCCTATATCCAGGAGCATATGACCAAGCCGGTCATCGCCTATATCGCGGGCCTGACCGCACCCAAGGGCCGAACCATGGGCCATGCGGGCGCGATCATCTCGGCCTTCGGCGAAAGCGCGTCGGAGAAGGTGGAAATCCTCACCGCCGCCGGTGTCACCGTGGCCGAGAACCCAAGCGTGATCGGCGAAACCGTCGCCCGCGTCCTGAACAAGCGCGCCGCCTGAAGGGGGATGCGATGACGAGACCCAGAGTCCTTGTGACGCGGCGCTGGCCGGAGGCGGTCGAGGCGAAGATGGCGCAGGTTTTCGACCTGCATCTCAACACCTCGGACCAGCCGCTCTCCCAAGCCGATCTGCGCGACGCGATGGGCCAATACGACGCGATCTTGCCGACCGTCACCGACCGCCTTCCTGCGGCGGTCTTTGACGGATCGTCGACGCGCACAAGGATTCTGGCCAACTACGGCGTGGGCTTCGCCCATATCGACACCGATGCCGCCAAATCGCGCGGCATCGCGGTGACGAACACCCCCGACGTGCTGTCGGAATGCACCGCCGACATCGCGATGACGCTGCTCCTCATGGTGGCCCGCCGGGCAGGGGAGGGCGAGCGCGAGCTGCGCGAAGGCCGCTGGACCGGCTGGCGCCCGACCCACCTGATCGGCACCAAGGTCTCGGGCGCGACGCTGGGGATCATCGGTTTCGGCCGCATCGGGCAGGCCATGGCGCAGCGCGCGCATTTCGGCTTCGGGATGAAGATCCTCGTCCAGAACCGTTCCCCCGTCCCGGCGGAGGTCCTAGCCCGCTACAATGCCACCCAGGTCCCGACCATCGAGGACCTGCTCCCGGACTGCGACTTCGTCTCGTTGCACTGTCCTGGCGGCGCGGCCAACCGGCACCTGATCAACGCCCGTCGGCTGGACCTGATGAAACCCACCGCCTTCCTGATCAACACCGCCCGCGGCGAAGTTGTCGACGAACACGCCCTCGCGCAGAGCCTCTGGTTCAACACGATCGGCGGCGCAGGCCTCGACGTCTTCGAACGCGAACCTGCCGTTCCCGACGCGCTCCTCAACGCCGACAACCTCGTCCTTCTGCCGCATCTCGGCTCCGCCACCCGCGAAACCCGCGAGGCGATGGGCTTCCGGGTTCTCGACAACCTCACCGCTTTCTTCGACGGCCGCACCCCCCGCGACCGGGTGGCCTGAAATGCCCGCCGCCCCGCACCTGACCGACTCGGCGGCGGAAGAGGGCGACGACTATACCGCCACGCTCCGCGCCGACCTGCGCCGCCTCTGGGGCAACGTGATCCAGCGCCGCGCGCCCGAGGTGCTGGAGGCTGCGCTGTCCCCGACCGCGCACCTCCGGTCGGGAGAGGCTGCGATCCCGTTGATGCAGGCTGTGAACATCTGGTTCCAACTCAACAGGATCATTGACGAAAACGCCGCCATGCGCGCCCGCCGCATGACCGAGGCCGCCGAAGGCCCCGAAGCCGTGGAAGGCAGCTTCGCCGCAGTACTCGCCGCCCTCGACCCGGCCATGACGCGTGAGGATTTCACCGCGCTCTCTGCCCGCCTCTCCGTCGGCCCCACCCTCACCGCCCACCCGACCGAGGCCAAGCGCGTCACCGTGCTGGAAATCCACCGCCGGATCTATCGGCTCCTCGTCTCGCTTGAAACCCAGCGTTGGACCCCACGCGAACGCGACGAGATCCTCGCCGATGTCGAAGGTGAGATCGACCTTCTCTGGATGACAGGAGAGCTGCGTATCGAACGCCCCCGTCTGGCCGACGAGATCGAATGGGGCCTGCAATTCTTCCGCGACGCGCTTTACGACGCCGTGCCCCAGCTTTTCGACCGCTTCACCGCTGCCACCAGTGACCGTTTTGGCGAGGGTCTCGCCATCACCCCCTGTATCCGCTTCCATTCCTGGATCGGCGGCGACCGTGACGGCAACCCGAACGTCACCACCGCCACCACCCGCGACGCGCTCGACCGCTCGCGCCGGGCGATCCTGGGCCGCTATCTCGAGGCGGTTACCACAGCCGCCGCGCGGATCAGCATCACCACGCGGATCACTCCGGTTCCGGCCGAGGTCGAGGCCCGCATCAAGGCGATCATCGCCCAAAGCCCCCGCGCCGCCGACCTTGCGACCCGCAACCCGGGCGAGATCTTCCGACAGGCCCTCACCGCCATCGCCGACCGGCTGCAAGCCATGCTGGGCGGCGGGGCAGGGGGCTACCCCACGGTCAGCCATTTCCTAACTGACCTGCGCGTGCTGGAAGACGGCCTCCACACCCTCCGCGCCGACCGGCTGGCCACCCGCTACCTGACGCCCTTGCGCTGGCAGGCCCAAGTCTTTGGCTTCCGCACCCATACCCTCGACATCCGGCAAAATTCCACTGTCACCACGGCTGTCCTCACGGAACTCTGGTCGCTCACCGGCTCGGCCCCCACCTACGGCACACCCGGCTGGTCCCGCCGCCTGCGCGACGAACTTGGCCGCCCCGAGCTGACCCACGCCGACCGCACCCGCCTCACGCCCGAGGCGCGGGAGCTGCTCGACCTCCTCGCCCTCATCCGCGAGGCCCGGATATCCCACGACCCCGAGGCCATCGGCCCCTTCATCCTCTCGATGACCCGCACCGCCGACGACCTTCTCGCCATCTTCCTCCTCGCCCGCCATGCAGGCTTCGGGGCGGAAAAGCTGGACCTCCAGGTTGTCCCGCTGTTCGAGACCATCGACGACCTGCGCCGCGCGCCCGAGGTCTTCGATGCCCTGCTTGAAGTTCCCCTCGCTGAACGCTCGCTGCGGTCACGCGACGGCACGGTCGAGGTGATGCTCGGCTATTCCGACAGCAACAAGGACGGCGGCTTCCTCTGTTCCACCTGGGAACTGGACAAGGCGCAGCGCCGCCTGACCCAGTCGCTCGCCCGCCACCGCTTGCGGCCCGTGTTCTTCCACGGTCGCGGCGGCTCGGTCAGCCGGGGCGGGGCGCCCACCGGCCGGGCCATCGCGGCCCAGCCCGTCGGCACCGTGCAGGGCCGGTTGCGGATCACCGAACAGGGTGAGGTCGTCTCCTCGAAATACGCCAACCGCGGCACCGCCGTCGGCAATCTCGAACTCCTTGCGTCTTCGGTCCTGAGCCACCTCCCGGTCCGCGTGCAGCCTGCCGCCGACCCCGAACATATCGACGCGCTGGAAGCGCTCGCGGGCCTGTCGCAGACCGCTTACGTCTCTCTCCTCGGGATGCCCGGCTTCCTCGACTACTTCCAGCAGGCCAGCCCGGTCGAGGAACTGGCGATGCTGAAGCTCGGCTCGCGTCCCGCCCGGCGCTTCGGCGCGCGCAGCTTGGGCGATCTGCGGGCGATCCCCTGGGTCTTCGCCTGGTCGCAGAACCGCCACATGATCACCGGCTGGTACGGCTTCGGCTCGGCACTCCGTGCCTTCCGCCAGGTCCGCGGCCCCGAAGCCGACCGCCTGCTGACCGACATGTATACCCGCCATCCCCTGTTCCGCCTGATGGTGGACGAGGTGGAAAAGTCGCTGATGCTGACCGACATGGACATCGCTGCCGCCTATGCGGACCTTGTCGAAGACCCTGCCACCCGCACGCCGATCCTGTCGCGCATCCAGGCCGAACATTTCGCCGCGCTGGCCTCCCTGCGCGACATCACCGGCACCGCGCTCGGCCTGCGCTTCCCGAAGATGCAGGCCCGCTGCGAGGATCTGCGCCCGCAGCTCGATCGGCTGAACCACCTGCAGATCACCCTTCTCCGCCAGTCCCGCACCGGGGCCGCTGGCACCACCGTCCCCCTCATGCAATCCATGACCTGCATCGCCTCCGGCCTCGGCTGGACCGGCTGACCGAAAGGACCAACCAGATGAATGCCCAGCCCCGCGACCCCGGCTTCTTCACCGAATCCCTCGCCTCGCGCGACCCCGAGCTCTACGGGGCGGTGACGCAGGAACTGGGCCGCCAGCACCACGAGATCGAGCTGATCGCGTCCGAAAACATCGTCTCCCGCGCGGTGATGGAGGCGCAAGGGTCCGTCCTGACCAACAAATACGCCGAAGGCTACCCCGGCAAGCGCTATTACGGCGGCTGCCAGTATGTCGACGTGGCGGAAAACCTGGCCATCGACCGGGCCTGCAAGCTTTTCGCCTGCGCCCATGCCAACGTCCAGCCGAACTCCGGTAGCCAGGCCAACCAGGGCGTGTTCCAGGCGCTCCTCAAGCCCGGCGACACCATCCTCGGCATGTCGCTCGACGCGGGCGGCCACCTGACCCATGGCGCGGCGCCGAACCAGTCCGGCAAGTGGTTCAAGGCGGTGCAGTATGGCGTCCGCAAACAGGACCTGACGCTGAACTACGACCAGCTGGCCGAGCTTGCGACCGAGCACCAGCCGAAGCTGATCATCGCGGGCGGCAGCGCGATCCCCCGGATCATCGACTTCAAGCGCATGCGCGAGATTGCTGACAGCGTGGGCGCCTACCTGCTCGTCGACATGGCGCATTTCGCGGGCCTCGTCGCGGCGGGGATCTACCCCAGCCCCTTCCCGCATGCCCATGTCGCCACCACCACCACCCACAAGACGCTGCGCGGGCCGCGCGGCGGCATGATCCTCACGAACGACGAAGAGATCGCCAAGAAGGTCAACTCGGCGATCTTCCCCGGCATCCAGGGCGGGCCGCTGATGCATGTCATCGCCGCCAAAGCCGTGGCCTTCGGCGAGGCGCTGCGCCCCGAGTTCAAGACCTACCAGGCGCAGGTGGTGAAGAACGCCCAGGCCCTTGCCGACGAGCTGATGAAGGGTGGCCTCGACATCGTCACCGGCGGCACCGACAGCCACCTGATGCTGGTCGACCTGCGCCCCAAGGGCGTGAAGGGCAACGCGACCGAGAAGGCGCTCGGCCGCGCCTGGATCACCTGCAACAAGAACGGCATCCCCTTCGACACCGAGAAGCCCACCATCACCTCCGGCGTCCGCCTCGGCACGCCTGCCGGCACCACCCGCGGCTTCACCGAGGTCGAGTTCCGCCAGATCGCGGCCTGGATCATCGAGGTGGTCGAGGGCCTGGCCGCGAACGGCGAGGACGGCAACGGCGCCGTCGAAGCCAAGGTCCGCGCCGAGGTCGAGGCGCTCTGCCAGCGCTTCCCCATCTATCCGGGGCTCTGAAGGGATCTGGTAGGCCCGGAGGGACTTGAACCCCCAACCAAGGCGTTATGAGCGCCCTGCTCTAACCAATTGAGCTACAGGCCCGTAGCTGGGCCTTGCCTAGCAGAACCGGGCGAAGGGTCAAGCGGGCCGCGTTGCACGCCAGCACCCAATCGTCTATGCGGGCGGCAATCGATTCCGCGTGAAAGGGCAGGCAGATGACCAAGGGCCACAACGGGCTGACCTATGCCGATGCGGGCGTGGACATCGACGCCGGGAACGCGCTCGTCGACCGGATCAAGCCTGCAGCCAGGTCCACCAGCCGCTCCGGGGTCATGGGCGGCCTCGGCGGGTTCGGCGCGCTCTTCGATCTCAAGGCCGCGGGTTATCAGGACCCGATCCTCGTGGCCGCCACCGATGGCGTCGGCACCAAGCTGCGCATCGCCATCGACACCGGCCATGTCGATACCATCGGCATCGACCTCGTCGCGATGTGCGTCAACGACCTCGTCTGCCAGGGCGCGGAGCCGCTGTTCTTCCTCGACTATTTCGCCACCGGCAAGCTGGAGGTGGAGGAAGCCACCCGCATCATCACCGGCATCGCCAAGGGCTGTGCCGACTCTGGCTGCGCCCTGATCGGGGGAGAGACCGCCGAAATGCCGGGCATGTACCACAAGGGCGACTTCGACCTGGCCGGGTTCGCCGTCGGCGCGATGGAACGCGGCACCGAACTTCCCGCAGGGGTGCAGAAGGGCGACGTCCTCCTCGGCCTCGCCTCCAGCGGCGTCCACTCCAACGGTTACAGCTTCGTCCGCAAGGTCGTCGAACTCTCCGGTCTCGGATGGGACGCCCCTTCGCCCTTCTCCGACGGCAGCCTCGGCGAAGCCCTCCTCACCCCCACCCGGCTCTATGTGAAGCAGGCCATCGCCGCTGTCCGTGCCGGGGGCGTCCACGGCCTGGCCCATATCACCGGTGGCGGCCTGACCGAGAACCCCCCGCGCGTCCTCCCCGAAGGCCTCGCCTGCGAGATCGACCTTGGCGCCTGGGCATTGCCGCCGGTATTCCGCTGGCTCGCCACCACCGCGAACATGTCGGAACCCGAGCTTCTGAAAACCTTCAACTGCGGCATCGGCATGATCCTCGTCGTCGCCGAGGATCGCGCCGACGCGCTGACCTCCCTCCTGCAAGGTGAAGGCGAAACCGTCACCCGCCTTGGCCGGATCGTCGAAGGGCAGGGGGTCGTCTACCGGGGCAAGCTCCTGTGAAGCGTGTCGCCATCCTGATTTCCGGGGGTGGCTCGAACATGCTGGCGCTGGCCCGGGACATGACCGGCGACCATCCCGCCTTTCCCGTCCTCGTCGCCTCGAACGATCCCTCAGCCGGAGGCCTTGCGAAAGCCGCCGCCCTCGGCATCCCCACTGCCGCCCTCGACAACCGCGCCTATCCCTCGCGCGAGGCTTTCGAGGCCGACCTCGCCCGCATCCTCGACGCCGCAAATCCCGACGTGATCTGCCTGGCAGGCTTCATGCGCATCCTGACGCCCGGCTTCATCCGGCACTACGAAGGACGGATGCTGAACATCCACCCCTCGCTCCTGCCGAAATACCCCGGCCTCCACACCCACGCTCGCGCCCTTGCAGCAGGGGATACCGAGGCGGGCTGCACAGTCCACGAAGTCACCGCCGACCTCGACGCGGGCCCGATCCTTGGCCAGGCGCGCGTGCCTGTCCTGCCGGGTGACACGCCGGATACCCTGGCCGCCCGCGTCCTCATCCAGGAACACCGGCTTTACCCCGCCGTGCTGCGCCGCTTCGCGACGAACGACCGGACGCCCGTGCTGCTGCCCTGAGCCTCAGGCCTTCTTCGCCTCGTCGGCTTTCGCGCGGGCCTGTCCCGCCTCGGCCACCGCCTTGCCCGCCTCTTCCTGCATCTTCTGGGCGAAGTTCACCATCTGCGCGGCATAGGCCTCGGCCCATTCTGCGCGCTCGCTCGTCGTCAGCTTGGCGGCGTCGGCGCGAAGGGTCTCCGCCATGCCGCGCACCCGCGTCACTTCCGCGTCCCAGTCCTGCTGCGCCTTGGCCCATTGCGCCTTGACCGCGTCGCTGGCCTGATCGACATAGCCCTTCATCTGGGCCGCGATCTCGTCATCGCGCTTTTGCGCCTCGGCGAGCCATTGCCTGCCGCTCTCCAGCCATTCCGAACCGCGCTTGGAGAAGTCCTTCTCCCATTCGCCCATCCGTCCCTCCAGGTCCTGGGCGCCGCGGGACAGGCTGGCAAACATGTCAGACAATTTCATGACGCTATCTCCGGTTACAAGGTTCGCAGCCGACCCGCCCGATGCGTGCCGCCGCTGAGCCCGACCTTGAAAGGATGTGGCTCGCACGCGGATATTTCAAGCCTCGGCGCGATCCGGCGAGCCCGGGTCTAGTCCCGCGGTCCGTCCGGGCGGCTGAGCACAAAGGCCGCGCCAAGGCCCATCAGCGCCGCCTGCGCCAGAAGCACCTTCCACGACAGCCCCAGACCCGCCGACAGTGCGAAAACCGCCACCATGCTGCCCGCCGCCAACCGCTTGGCAGGACGCGAGATTGCACCGTTCTCCTCCCAGTTCCGGATCGGCGGGCCGAACATGGGATGGCTCAGCAGCCAGCCGTGCAGCCGGGGCGAAGACCGGGCGAAACACGCCGCCGCCAGCAGAAGGAACGGCGTCGTCGGCAGGACCGGCAGTACGACGCCCAGAAGCCCCAGCCCCAGAAACAGCATCCCTGCCGCCAACCACAATCCGCGCATCGCGCCTCCCGTAGACCGCTGCAACCAAGGCACGAGGCAGCAGGAACCGCAACCCGCCTCTTTTCATTTCGCCCGGTCCCGCCTATAGGCGCGGAAAAGCGCGGGATGACCCCGTGGACGAAAGGCTGACCCATGCGTACGATCACCACGACCGAAGACCTCGCCGCCTATTGCGCGCTTGCCAAGTCCCAGCCCTTCGTCACCATCGACACCGAATTCCTGCGCGAACGCACCTACTGGTCCAAGCTCTGCCTGATCCAGATGGCGCTGCCCGGAGCGGGTGAGGCTGTTCTCATCGACCCGATCGAAGGGCCGGACATGTCGATGGAGCCGCTCTACGACCTTTTCCGGCACGAGGCGACGGTCAAGGTCTTCCACGCCGCCCGGCAGGACCTGGAAATCTTCTTCGTCGAAGGCGGCGTCTTCCCGAAGCCCCTGTTCGATACGCAAGTGGCCGCCATGGTCTGCGGCTTTGGCGAACAGGTCGGCTACGAAACCCTGGTGAAACGCATCGCCAAGGCCAACCTCGACAAGACCTCGCGCTTCACCGACTGGTCGCGCCGCCCGCTTTCCGAGGCGCAGAAGGACTATGCCGTCGCCGATGTCACCCACCTGCGGGTGATCTACGAATTTCTCGCCGCGCAGCTGCGCAAGAACGGCCGCGCCGACTGGGTGGCCGAGGAACTGTCGCTCCTGACCGACCCCGCCACCTACACCGTCAATCCCGACGAGGCCTGGCAGCGCATCAAGACCCGCACCACCTCGGGCCGCTTCCTCGCCGTGGTCAAGGCGCTGGCCCGCTTCCGCGAAACCTATGCGCAAGGGCAGAACGTCCCCCGCTCGCGCGTGATGAAGGACGACGCGCTTCTCGAACTCGCCTCCACCCGCCCCACCAGCACCGAGGAACTGGGCCGCTCCCGACTCCTGCTGCGCGAAGGCCGCAAGCCCGAGATCGCCGACGGCATCCTTGCCGCGGTGAAGGAAGGGCTGGAGATGCGGCCCGAGGATATGCCGAAGGTCGATGCCTCGCGCGAACAGATGCAGGTCAACCCGGCGCTGGCCGATCTTCTGCGGGTTCTCCTCAAGGCCAAATCCGAATCCCTGGGCGTGGCCCCGCGCCTGATCGCCTCCTCCGCCGAGCTTGACCAGATCGCCGCAGGCGACCGCGACATCCCGGCCCTTTCCGGCTGGCGACGCGAGGCCTTCGGCGATGATGCCATGCGCCTTTGCAAGGGCGAAATTGCACTCTCGGCCAAGGGCAACGAGGTTCGCGTCGTCCATCTCTGACAGTCCCGGGCTTGTCGGAAAGTCCGGGCCGGAGCCTTCAAGGGCGCGAAAGCGACTTCTCCGAAGAAAACGTCCCTACCGCCGCGACACCCGCGCGTTCTTCGCGCCCTGCACCACGATTTCGCGAACCGCCTCCAGCTTCACGTCCGAGATATAGATCGCCACGTCGATCTCGCGCGACTGTTGCGTGCTCACATCCGTCTGTCCGGTCGGCGGCACCAGGCGGAAGTCATAGACCAGCACGCCCTTTTCATCCACGTCGCGCGCCACCAGTTCGGCATCCCACCACCCCTGCGTCGGCGTCACACCGCGCGCCCGCACCACTGCGCCGCCGGGGATCGGCTCCACCGCCATCGTCAGCACGGTGTCGACCAGCGGTCGCGGATCCTCCTCCTTTCCCGGCAGGACAATGGTCTCACGCGGCTCGGACTTCTTGAACCAGTTGAACGGGTTCAATTTGCTTTGCCGCAGCTTGCCGCATCCCGCGAGGGCGACGGCCAGACCAAGAACGACGTGACGGCGGGAAACGGGCATGGGCAAGCATCCTGAACATGTGCCTCTTGGGTAGCCGATGGCACCGCGTTTGAAAAGCGCTTCTCTGGGGCTGGACCTTTGCGGCCCGCGGGCTTACCTCACCTTCGATAGAAGAGGGCGCAGATGGCCACCGAAGCCTTTGAAGACATCGCGGAAACCTTCGACTTCCTCGACGACTGGGAAGACCGCTATCGCCATGTGATCGAGCTGGGCAAGGCCATGCCGCCGCTTGATGACAGCTTCAAGGTCCCCGCGCTGAAGGTCCAGGGCTGCGCCAGCCAGGTCTGGTTGCGGCCCCTGATCGAAGGGGGCAGGTTTGACTTTCAGGGCGACAGCGACGCGATGATCGTGCGCGGCCTGATTGCCGTCCTGCACGCGCTCTATTCCGGTGTCTTGCTGGCCGAAGTTGCGAAGATCGACGCCCCGGCGGAACTCGGCCGCCTCGGTCTCAACGAACATCTCTCCAGCCAGCGCTCGAACGGGCTACGCGCCATGGTGCAGCGCATCCGTGAGGAAGCCGCTAGCCACGCGTGATCGTGACCCGGTCGGCATGGAAAGCCAGATACCCCGCAATCTGCGCCACCTCGGGCAGGGGGTCCTCATAGGTCCAGACCGCGTTGGCCAGCATCCCGACCCTGCCCTTGATCGAGTAGTAGCTGGCCTGACCCTTCCAGGGGCATTTCGTCTTGTGGTCCGTTCGCACCAGTCTGCTCATGTCGATATGCTCGCGCGGAAAATAGACGACCGGTGCGTGACCCGCTTCCTGCAACTCCAGCGCCTGCGTGCTGTCGCCAAGCACGGTCGATCCCACCGCGACCGTGACCTGCCCGGCAATCGGCGTGATGGTGATCGGCAGACCCATGTCGTCCTCCTCAGATCGGGGCGCAGGCGGCCCTCAGCCAATCGAGCGTTGCCCCCGATACCCGGGACGCAAGCTTTGCCAGCACTTCTGCATGGTAGCCATCCAGCCAGCGCCGTTCGCCCGGCGAAAGCTCCTCCACAAGGATCAGCCGCCGGTCGAAGGGCACGAAGGTCAGCGTCTCGAACGCCATCTGCGCCCGGTTGTCGCCAAGGGCAGCGGCCTCCTGCACCACGATCAGGTTCTCCAGCCGGATCCCGAATGCCCCTTCGCGGTAGTATCCGGGCTCGTTCGACAGGATCATCCCGGGCTCCAGTGGCACCTCGGAGACGCGCGAAATCCGTTGCGGGCCCTCGTGCACGCTCAGGAACGCCCCGACCCCATGTCCCGTCCCGTGGTCATAGTCCTGCCCCGCAACCCACAGGTTGAACCGCGCCAGCGCGTCGATGTCGCGCCCCGCCAGCCCCTTCGGGAACCGCACCCGGCTGATCGCGATCAACCCCTGCAAGACCCGTGTATAGCACTCCCGTGCCTCCGGCCCCGGGTCGCCCACCGCCACCGTGCGCGTGATGTCGGTCGTCCCGTCCAGATACTGCGCCCCCGAATCGACCAACAGCAGCTCATTCTGCCCGACCGGACGATTGGTCTCCTCCGTCACCCGGTAATGCATGATCGCCCCGTGCGGACCCGCGCCACAAATGGTGTCGAAACTGATGTCATGCAGCGCGTTCGTCGCCCGCCGGAAACCTTCCAGCGCCTGCACCACCGAAATCTCGGTCTGCCCGCCCTTGGGCAGGGCCTCATCAAGCCAGCGCAGGAACTCCACCATCGCCGCCCCGTCGCGCAGGTGCGCTTCCCGCGTTGCCGCGATCTCCGCCGCATTCTTGCGCGCCTTCGGCAACCGGCAGGGATCGTCGCCCCAGACGACCTCCACCCCCGCCCCGCGCAGGATGTCCGCCACCGCAAGCGGGGCGGTCGCCTTGTCCACCCGCACCGGCCCGGCAAGACCGCTCAGCGCCCCGGCAAAGGCTTCGACCGGGTGCAGCGCGATCTCACCCCCGAGATGCGCCCGCACCGCGTCATCCAGCTTTGCCGGATTGACGAACAGGTCCACCCGGCCATCGTCGTGCAGCACCGCAAACCCGTGCAGCACCGGGTTCTTCGGCACATCCGCCCCGCGAATGTTCAGAAGCCAGCAGAGCGAATCCGGCAGCGTGACAACCGCCGCTTTCTGCCCGGCTTTCCGCAGCCCTTCGGCCAGTCGCGCGCGTTTCTCCGCATGGCTCTCTCCGGCGAGGTCGAGCGGGTGCACGAAGGCCTTCCCAATAGGGGCATCAGGCTGCTCCGGCCAGATCGCATCAACCGGATTTTCTCTCACAGGAACAAGAGTTACGCCAGAGTCCTCAAGCGATCTCTCAAGACGTTCCACCTCGTCGCCCGAATGCAGCCAGGGATCGAACCCCACCCGCCCCTCGGCCAGCTTCTCCTTCACCCACTCGCCCGGTTTCACCTCGGGCCAGGGGACCGGCGTGAACGAGCCAAGGTCCACCTGCGCCTTCACCTGCGTGCGATACCGCCCGTCGATGAACACCGCCGCCACATCCGTCAGCACGATGCAGAACCCGGCCGACCCGGTGAACCCGGTCAGCCACTGCAACCGTTCATCCCGCGCCGCAACATATTCGCCCTGATGCACATCCGCCCGCGGCACGATGAAGCCCGCCAGCCCCATCTCCGCCAGCTTTGCCCGCAACGCCGCCAGCCGCGGCGGCCCCTGGTCCGGCGAGGCATGGCTGTCAAAGGTCTGGAACATCCGGCTTCCTCTTGGCCCAAATACTCAACGACAGCGCCTCAACCCGCCCGCCGCATCCCCATCGCCCGCGCGCGCTTCTTCGGGTCCACCTCGAACAGCCCCGCCAGCTGCTCGGTCATCGCGCCCGCCAGCTGCTCGACGTCGGTGATCGTCACCGCCCGCTGGTAATAGCGCGTCACGTCATGACCGATACCGATGGCGATCAACTCCACCGCCCGGCGGCGTTCCACCATCGCGATCACGTCGCGCAGGTGTTTCTCCAGGTAATTCGCGGGGTTGACGGACAAGGTCGAGTCATCCACCGGCGCCCCGTCGGAAATCACCATCATTATCTTCCGCGCCTCGGGCCGCGCCATCATCCGCCGGTGCGCCCATTCCAGCGCCTCGCCGTCGATGTTCTCCTTGAGAAGCCCTTCCTTCATCATCAGTCCCAGGTTCGGTCGCACCCGCCGCCAAGGCGCATCCGCCGACTTGTAGACGATGTGCCGCAGATCGTTCAGCCGCCCCGGCATCTGCGGCCGCCCCTGCGCCAGCCACCGTTCGCGCGACTGCCCGCCCTTCCAGGCCCGCGTGGTAAAGCCCAGGATCTCAACCTTCACCGAACACCGCTCGAGCGTCCGGGCCAGCACATCGGCACAGATCGCCGCAATCGAAATCGGTCGTCCCCGCATCGACCCCGAGTTGTCCAGCAGAAGCGTCACGCAGGTATCCCGAAACTCGGTGTCCTTCTCCTGCTTGAACGACAGCGGCGTCGTCGGGTTCGCCACCACCCGTGCCAGACGGCCCGCGTCGAGCGTGCCTTCCTCCAGGTCGAACAGCCACGACCGGTTCTGCTGCGCCTGAAGCCGCCGCTGCAACTTGTTCGCCAGCCGGGACACCGCCCCCTTCAGGGGCTCCAACTGCTGGTCCAGATAGGCCCGCAGGCGCTCCAGCTCTGCGGGTTCGGCCAACTCTTCCGCCTTGATTTCCTCATCAAAATCAGTTGTGTAAACGACATAGTTCGGGTCTGCGTCCGAATGTGGTGCAGGCGGCGGCGGCTCCAGCGGTGCCTCGCCCTCGGGCAGTTCCGCCTCGTCGCCCTGCTCCATGTCGGCGCTGTCCTCCATCGTGACCTGCGCCTGGCTTTGATCCTGCTGCTCCTCCTGGCTCCGCTCGGGCGACGCCTCGGAATCCTCGCCCTCCTCCTGCTCCTCCCCCGCGCTGTCAGGCGAATCCTGATCCTCTTCCGCCTGGTCGTCACCCGCGTCCTCGGGCGCATCGGGGTCGTCGCCCAACTGGTCGCCATAGCCGAGGTCGGCAATCACCTTCCGCGCCAGCCGGGCGAATGCCGCCTGATCGGCCAGCACGTGATCCAGATTGGACAGCGTCGCCCCTGCCTGCTCCTCGACGAAGCCCCGCCACAGCTCCGCCGCGTGCTCCGCCGACTTCGGCAGCGCCCGTCCCGTCGCCATCTGCCGCACCAGATAGCCCGCCGCCACCGGCAGGGGCACTTCGGATGCCGACGTCACCTGGCCATAGCCCTTGCGGTCAGCCTCGTTCGCGATCTTCGCATCGATGTTTCCGGCCGTCCCCGGCATGTCGCGCGCGCCAACCGCCTCGCAGCGGGCGTTCTCCATCGCTTCGTAGATGTCGCGCGCCAAAGGCCCGGTCGGCGCATAGCGCGCCGCCACCGCGTCATCGTGGTAGCGACGCCGCAGCGCGAAAGCATCCGCCGTTCCACGCGCGAGCAACACCTCATCCCGCGTCATCCGGCGGCTGACCTGCGGCAGGCGCACGCCTTCCTTGTTCATCCCCGCCGGGTCGACCGAATAGGTGACGCTCATCTCCGGGTCATCCGCCATGGTGCGGGTGGCCTCGGCCAGGGCTTTCTTGAACGGATCGGCGGGGTTGTCGCTGGGCTTGGTCATGCGGGTCAGCCTAATGCGTCCAGCGACCGGCTGCCAGAGGCCAGATCGGCCAGTACCGCCACATGCACGTCCAGAGCGTCGATCACCCGATACGGCGTTTCCTGCCCGTCGAAGGCGAGGTTCAGGTCCGTCCCCGCCAGCACCACTGCCTCGGCCCCCTGGTCCACCAGCCGCTGTCCCGCGCCCAGAAACCGGGCGCGCCTGGCCGCGTCGCAGACCCCCGCAACCGCCATCTCCTGATACAGCTGGCCCAGGTCCTCGATCTCGTCTTCCAGGGCAACCGCCTTTGTCTTCACAAGCTGCCCGTACAGCTTCGTCCGCATCACCACGCGAGTGCCCAGAAGGCCGACCGTCGCTATCCCCTCACCCGCGAAGAACGCATCCAGCGGCTCAACCGCGGAAACTAGCGGCAAGGACGACCGCGCCACCGTTTCGTCAAAGCAGAAATGCCCGCCGAGCGAGGTGATCGCCGCACAACCCGCGCCCGCCGCCTTCAGCCGGTCGATCAACCCGGAATAAACCTCCGCCTGCTCCTCCCGCCGGTCGGCTAGGTTGTTCGCGATCAGCTCGTGAATGTCCGCCTGCACGATGGTCAGCTCCAACGGCGCCCCCCGCGTCGCCATCGCCGCGCACAGCCGCTGGTAATAGACCACCGTCGCCGCCGGTCCGATGCCGCCGATCAGGCCGATATGCATGATCATCCCTTTCCCGAAGTCGCCCGGCAGATAATCACCCGACCGGGCAGGCGGCAAGACTCCGTGCGGTGGCGCACAGATGCGGCGCGGGTGTGGGGAATTGGTTTTTCTGCGCCTGCATTCATTTTATTCGCAGCGAACAACCCAGACCGCAAGGAAGTAAACCATGTCCGTGAAACCCAAGATTGCCGTAGTCGTCTCCTCGACCCGCCCGACCCGCTTTGCCGATATCCCGACGAAATGGATCGTCGAGCAGGCGAAAGCCCGCGGCGACATGGATGTCGAGGTCGTCGACCTGCGCGACTATCCGCTGCCTTTCTTCGACGAGGTCGCCTCGAACGCCTGGGTGCCGTCCCAGAATCCGGTCGCCCAGAAATGGCAGAAGAAGATCGCCGAATTCGACGGCTACATCTTCGTCGTCGCCGAATACAACCGCTCGATCACCGGCGCGCTGAAGAACGCGCTTGACCAGGCCTATGTCGAATGGGCGCACAAGCCCCTCGGCTCGGTCGGCTACGGCTCGATGGGTGCGGCCAATGCCCTTGGCCACCTGCAAAACATCGGGGTGGAGCTGCAAATGGTCCCCACCCGCAACAACGTCCGCATCGGCGGCAGCGACTTCTTCAAGGTCCATCCCGGTATGGGCGGCTCGGGCAACCTCGCCGACATCGAAGCCGGGATCGCCCCGTCGGCGAAGGCGATGCTCGATGACGTGATGTGGTGGGCAAAGGCCACGATGGCCGCCCGCGCTGAAATGAGCGCCGCCGCCTAACCCAACAACATTGCACGACACTCGGCGGCCAGGGCTTCTGCTCTGGCCGCTGCCGTTTCCGCCAGCCGCCGATCCCGCCCGAACCGCGCCTGACCCAGAAGCGCCCGTTGCGCCACCTTCGCGTCCACCCGCCAGCCCAGCACCTGCCGCCCCCCGCCTTCGGGCATCGAGGCCTCGATCAGCGAGACCACCGCGGCCAGTTCCTCGGCGGTCCGCTCCGACCCGGGCCCATCGAACATCCACTGGTCTTCCATCAGTGCCGAAAGCCGCCCCGCGCAGATGGCAAACTGGCGCAACAAGGGATCAGCCGCTGCGGGGCCACTGGACACCCCGAGCACAAGGACGGCCAGAAAAGTTTCCAAACCGCGCGCCATTTCGGCATGAAGCCCGGAAATGCGCACGCTTTCAAGGCAAAGTGAAAACCTCTGTGCGGGGCGCCGTCAGAGCATCCTGCACCAGTCCGGGCTTCGTCCACCCGAATAGGGAACTGCATACCCGGCAGCGATCATCGTTCCGGCGATGTCTTGCCCATTAACTTCCAACTGCACCAGCTCCCGACCGTAACGGTCATGGCCTTGGAAACGTGCTGCGGTGATCGGCCCCGAACGCAGTACCTTCCGAAGGATCGCCGTTGCTTGCTGCCCCGCAGCAAGTTCCCGCCTACAGCCCGGCGAATACACTTCTGGCGTGTCGAACCCCAGAAGCCGCGCTTTCACCTCACCCGTGCCAGGACAGGCAAGATGAACAGTGTCTCCATCAACGACATAGGTCACGCGACAGCCTGACCCCGCCGCGGGTGCCATGCTTGGAGCAATCGTTGACGAGGGGTCGACGCAGCCCGCAAGACCGAGCACTGCGAAAAGGAGAAGGGCCGGACTGATCCGGGCCCCGCCTATCACTTCATCGCCATGCTCGCCGCACTCTCCGGCAGCTCCTCGGCGAAACACCGCTGGTAGAATTCGGCCACCGTCTGCCGCTCCAGTTCGTCGCATTTGTTCAGGAAGGTCAGCCGGAACGCATAGCCCACGTTGCGGAAGATCTCGGCGTTCTGTGCCCAGTTCAGCACGGTCCGGGGGCTCATCACCGTGGACAGATCGCCGTTCATGAAGGCCGTCCGCGTCAGGTCTGCGACCGTCACCATCTGGGAAATCGTCTTCCGCCCCTTGTCCGTATTGTAATGCGGGTTCTTCGCCAGCACGATCGCCGTTTCCGCATCGTGCGACAGGTAGTTCAGCGTCGCCACCAGGCTCCAGCGGTCCATCTGCGCCTGGTTGATCTGCTGGACCCCGTGGTAAAGCCCCGTGGTATCCCCCAGGCCCACGGTGTTCGACGTCGCGAACAGCCGGAAACAGGGATGCGGCGTGATGATCTCGTTCTGGTCCAGAAGCGTCAGCTTTCCATCATGCTCCAGCACCCGCTGGATCACGAACATCACATCCGCCCGGCCCGCGTCATACTCGTCGAAGACGATCGCCACCGGATTGCGCAGCGCCCAGGGCAGGATGCCCTCGTGGAACTCCGTCACCTGCTTGCCGTCGCGCAGCTTGATCGCGTCCTTGCCGATCAGGTCGATCCGGGAGATGTGCGAATCAAGGTTCACCCTCACGCAGGGCCAGTTCAGCCGCGCCGCCACCTGCTCGATATGAGTGGATTTCCCGGTGCCGTGGTACCCCTGGATCATCACCCGGCGGTTATAGGCAAAGCCGGCGAGGATCGCCAAAGTGGTGTCGGGGTCGAACTTGTAGGTGGTGTCGATCTCGGGCACGCGGTCGGTGCGCTCGGCGAAGCCCTTCACACGCATGTCGGTGTCGATCCCGAACACATCGCGGACCGAAACTTCCTCGGTCGGTTTCATCACCTGATCCAGCATCGCCCTAGTCCATCCCAAGCTGCAGACGCCCCATCGCGCCGCACTGGCCATCCTTGGAACATAACGCGGGGGGGTTCAAGGGGAAGGGCGGCTTCCCGCTCGCCTGACCGGGCAACTTCCCGCTGCGCATGGCCCGGCACGCGGCATGACCAGTCCGTCCGTCAGCACCAGCCTGGCTGAGGCAACCCGGCAGCCGAGGCTCAGTGCCCGGCACGCCGCCGCGCGGCCAGTTCACGCAGGACGCGATCCCTGAACGCGTCGCAGCGCGCGCCCGCAAAGGGAAAGGCCGCCGTGAAGCCACCCATCAACGCCGCCTCCAGATGGCGGCGCAGCAACCGGCGCGCCCGAAAGTCCCGGGTCTTCACGGTGATCAGCGACAGGCCCAGGAGCCGCGCCACCTCGCGCACCGACAACCCCTCCATCTCGCGCAGCGTGAACACGAGGCGGAATGGCTCGGGAAGATCGCTGACCGCCTGCTCCAACAGCTTCCGCACGTCGCGCCGCATCAGCTCTTCCTCCACGCCCGGCCCGCTTGCGGGAAACGCGATCACCCGTCCATCCGACTGCGCCACCTGATCGGCGACCGCGTCATAGGGCGCGGAGGGTCGCGTCCGGCGCAGGCCCTGATAGGCTTCGTTGATGGCGATCCGGGTCAGCCAGGTGCCAAAGCCCGCGTCGCCCCGAAAACCTGCGAGGTTGGAGAAGGCCGCCAGATAAGCCTCCTGCACCGCATCCTCCGCGGCGGCATCATCGGGCAGGATCGCCCGCACCACCCGGAATAGCCGCTGGTTGTACCGGCGGATCAAGAGCCCGATCGCGGTTTCGTCCCCGTACCGGGCGTGCTCCAGCAACGCGGCTTCGGACAGGTCCGACCTGTCTGCAAGGCGCGGCAAGACGGTTGCATGGTCCTTCATCGCCGCATCCTACCACGCCACCGCGATGCGGCCCATCGACAGGATGTCATCGACGGTGGGAAAGGCCGCCAGGATTTCCGGCGGCAGGTCGCCAACCTCCGCGTTCTGCTGCCACTGCCCGCCGTCCCCGGGGCGCCCCACCACGATCCGCCCGACCATTCCGGCATGCTCGTGCGGACGGCAGTAGAAGTCATAGACCCCCGGCACTTCCAGCGCGATCTCGAAGGCCTGGTCCGGCTCCAGATAGTCGCTGTCCCACCCTTTCGCGCCGGACGGAATGCGCAGCGGCCGACCGTCGATGTCCGGGCAATAGGCGGTCGAGGTGTGGGTGTTGCCGCCGTCCCGGTTCACGAACCTCACGCTTTGCCCCGGCTCGATCCACAGGCCCACGGGGTCGAACGAAATCCGCCCGCCATAATTGGTCCCGCGCATCGCGATCTCGGTCGCCGTGGCTGCAAACCCGACCCGTGCCGCCAGGAGGGAGGCGGCGAACCCGCCCCCCGTCGCCAGCGCACCCCTGCGCGTGAGGATCATTTCGCCACCCGCTCCTTGGCGCCCGCATCGTGCCAAAGGACGATGTGTTCGTGCGGCGCCTCCACCCCCGCATGTCCGGCGTTGTAATAGACATCGACCGAGGTGACCGTCCCGGCGCCGACGGCCAGATCGGCGAAGGACTTGTCCGGGTTCAGGTCGGCGACGGGGATCATGTAGATCGTGGCCGCGAGCTTCCCGTCGTGGTCATAGCCCAGGAAGGGCCCGGCGGGCAGGCTTGCCGGATCGACATACAGCGTGCCCAGCCCCGGCAGGAAATCCGGCAGCGGCACCAGATCGCTGACCTTGGCGAAGGGGGCGGGCGGGGGCGCCGTCAGGTTGCCCTCCGCAAGGGCGGGGGTGGTCCCCAGGGCCAGGGCGGCGACGATCAGGGATAGCTTGCGCATGTTGGGTCTCCATCAGGCATGTCGGAATTGACATGCCCATTGGATGCAGGCCGCGCGCAAAGGTTCCCGATCCGCCCGAGGATTTTCCGCTTGCCGGTCTGCGCCGCCTAGTCCCGGAAATACCGGCTGTCCTTCAGCTGGTCCCAGGCCCAGACGACCTCCTGCAGCTGTTCCTCATGGCTGCGGTCGCCGCCGTTCATGTCAGGGTGCAGGACCTTGATCAGCCCCTTGTAGACCTTGCGGATTTCCGTCTTCGACATCGTGTCGCGCGCGTCCAGGATCTCGATCGCCTTCCGCTCCGTCGCAGGCAGCTTCCGCGTCGCGGTCGATTGCACACGGCCCGGATTCTGCGTCGCCTTTTCCCCCAGAAGGGACATCGGGTCGTTCACCCCCAGCCGCGCCCAGGCATTGCCGTCGCCCTGACGGCTGAAGGGTTTGGTCTCGCGTTCCCAGACCCGGTCCTTGTCGAGGAACTTCTGGAACTCCTCGTCGCTGGTCCCCTGGAAGAAGTTCCATTTCAGGTTGTATTCGCGGATGTGGTCCTTGCAGAACCAGAAGAACTCGTCCAGCAGGTCCGGCGATTTCGGTGCCCGGAACGCGGCCTTCTCCTTGCAGCCCGGATAATCGCACGGCTTGTCCGCCGTCTCGAACGCCCCCGACATGCCGCGCCGCCCGGTTTTCTTGCGCTTCTTGTCAGCAGCAGCGCTGAGGTTGAAATCAAAGGGCGGACGACTGGACATGCGGGTAGGGCCTTTCCGACTCGGGGCCACGAGTTTAGGGCTTTTCGCGGAAGTTGGAAGGGCAGGGGGCGCTGACATGGCTGTGAAAGACGAGATCGAGGACCGCCTTACCGCCGCCTTCGCGCCCTCGGTGCTGGAGGTGGTGAACGAGAGCCACCGCCATGCGGGGCACGCCGGCGATGACGGATCGGGGGAAAGCCATTTCCACATCACGATCCGGGCAGAGGCGCTTGCGGCAATGAACCGGGTGGCCCGGCACCGCGCGGTGCAGGCCGCGCTGGGGGATTTGAACCGCCGGGTTCATGCGATCGGGCTGGACATCGGTTGACGGCGCGCGGCGATCGTAGGCTGCGCTACAGCGCACCATCCAACGGTGCCCCGGTCAGCGCGGAGGTCGATGCGAAGCTCCGCAAGCAGATCAGGGCGTGGTCGGCGTTGGGCCAGGATACGACCGCCGAACGGGAACCGTGACCGGCCCCCCGGGTTGACACCATGAACCACCATCTACAGGGAGACCCCCCATGTTCCCGCACCTCCGCGTCTGGTTGATTGCGCTCTGGGCTTCCTCCGTCGCCGGAGCCGTCGTCATCGTCGGCCTTACCCTTGGCCACTACCATTGGACAACCTTCCTCTGGGCTGCGCTCGCGGGTCTCGTGATCGGCGTCCCCGCCGCGTTCCTGAATTGGGCCTACCTTCGCCCCAACCGGGCGCGCGAAGTCGGCCTCCTGGGACAGGTTCCGCCTCGCAGGGCCTGATCCAGCATCCCCA
>NZ_JAEULP010000064.1 GCF_016792905.1 Tabrizicola sp. | reverse complement strand
GCGAATGTCGCCTACCTCACAGACAGCAACTCCATCGTGCTGGCGCCGCGGTTTTCGCCCACCGGCGACCGGCTCTTGTACACGAGCTACGAGACGGGTTTTCCCCGGATCACGCTCATGGATGTGGGGTCGATGAAGCGGCAGACGTTGGAGGAGCAGCCGGGGACGATGACCTTTGCGCCCCGGTTCTCGCCTGACGGGGGGACGGCGGTGTTCAGCCTGGAGCGGGGCGGGAACACCGATATCTATGCGCTGAACCTGTCTTCGGGGGCGCTGAGCCAGCTGACCAATGCGCCGTCGATCGAGACGGCACCGAGCTTCAGCCCGGACGGGAGCCAGATCGTGTTCGAGAGCGACCGGACCGGGGTGCAGCAGATCTATGTGATGCCTGCCTCGGGCGGGGAAGGCTCGCGGATCTCGGGCGGAGAGGGGCGCTATGGCACCCCGGTCTGGTCGCCGCGCGGGGACTATATCGCCTTCACCAAGCAGAACGCGGGGCGGTTCCACATCGGGGTGATGCGGACGGACGGGTCGGAGGAGCGGCTTCTGACGGCAAGCTTCCTGGACGAGGGCCCGACCTGGGCGCCGAACGGTCGGGTCCTGATGTTCACCCGGGAAACCAGCGGCGGCGGCGGGCAGGCGAGCCTGTGGTCGGTCGACATCACCGGGCGGAACCTGAAGCAGATCCCGACCGAAGGCCCGGCCTCTGACCCGGCCTGGTCGCCGCTTTTGCCCTGATTCATGCCGCGCCGCCGATTCCATCGGCGGCGCAAAGCTGATACTGTCGCCGAAATCGAGCCAACAAGAAGGATGCCCCCGATGAGCGTTGCTGCGAAATCCCTCCTCCTGATCGCTGTCCTTGGCCTTGCGGCCTGCAACAACCCTGACCGCTATGGTGCCGGTGGCGCGGGCGGGGCCGGAGGCGCAGGCGGTGCGGGCGGGATCGACACCACGGGCCTCGGTGATCCGAACAACCCGACATCGATCGCCTATTTCAACCAGACGGTCGGCGACCGGGTGCTGTTCGCGGTGGACCAGTCGACGCTGAGCCCCGAGGCGCGCGGTGTCCTGACGGCGCAGGCGAACTGGCTGAACCAGAACGCGGGCTATGCCGCGATCATCGAGGGCCATGCCGACGAGCAGGGCACGCGGGAATACAACCTTGCGCTGGGCGCGCGCCGGGCGGCGGCGGTGCAGAACTTCCTGATCAGCCAGGGCGTTGCGGCAAACCGGCTGCGGACGATCTCCTACGGCAAGGAGCGCCCGCTGGAAGTCTGCTCGGAAGAGGCCTGCTATGCCAAGAACCGTCGCGCGGTGACGGTGCTGTCGGCTGGCGCCGGGGCCTGATCTGATGCGGCGGCTTGGCCTTTCGCTGGCGCTGTGTCTGCTGCCGGTCCTGGGCCATGCCCAGGACAAGGCGGAGACGCTGGCCGATATCCGCAACGAGCTGGCGCAGCTTGCGGCCGAGTTCAACGCGCTGAAGGCGGAGCTTGTCGCCTCGGGTGCGGCGACGAATGGCTCGGCCGGGGGCGACGCGCTGACGCGGATGGACACGATCGAGGCCGAGCTGGCGCGGCTGAACGCGCGGACGGAAGAGGTCGAGCTGAAGCTGAACCGGGTGGTGTCGGATGGCACCAACCGGATCGGCGACATCGAATACCGCTTGTGCGAAGTGACCGAGGGCTGCGATCCGGCCAACCTCGGCGCGACGCCTGCGCTCGGCGATGCCGGGGGCGGGGCGACCGCGCCGGTGGCGACGGATGCGGGCGCGACGGGCACGGCGCCTGCTAGCGGATCGACGGGCGGATCGACGGGCGGCTCGACGGGCGGGGCGGAACTGGCGGTGGCCGAACAGGCGGACTTTGACCGGGCCAAGGAGGTGCTCGGTCAGGGTGACTTTCCCGGAGCTGCAGCGCTCTTTGCGACCTATGCCGAATCCTATCCTGGCGGGCCGCTAGTCCCCGAGGCGCATTACCTGCGCGGCGAGGCGCTGACCAAGCAGGGCGACACGGCCAATGCCGCGCGGGCCTATCTGGACGCCTTTTCGGCCGCGCCGGAAGGGCCGATGGCGCCGGATGCGCTGCTGAAGCTGGGTGAGGGGCTGGGCGCGCTGGGCCAGGTGCAGGAAGGCTGCGTGACTCTGGCCGAAGTGGGCAAGCGGTTCCCGACCAGCATGGCGGCGACGCAATCGACCGTGGCGATGCAGGGGCTGGGGTGCCAGTAGACGCGGACCGACTCGTCGGGCTGATCCGGGACGGGTTGCCTTCGGGGGAAACCATTGGCGTGGCGCTTTCGGGCGGTGGGGATTCCACCGCCCTTTTGCATCTGTGCCTGGCGGCGGGGTGTCGGGTCGAGGCGGTGACGGTGGATCACCGGCTGCGGGCCGAGAGCGCGATGGAGGCGGCGGCGGTCGGGGCAGCCTGTGCGGCGCTGGGGGTGCGGCATGAGGTGCGGGTCTGGGAGCATGGGGCGGTCGCGGGCAATCTCATGGATCAGGCGCGGCGGGCGCGGATGGGGTTGATCGGGGACTGGGCGCGGTCGCGGGGGATTGCGCATGTGGCGCTGGGCCATACCCGTGATGATCAGGCCGAGACGGTGCTGATGGGGCTTTCCCGGGCCGCGGGGGTCGGTGGCCTTTCCGGAATGCGTCGCTGGTTCGATGCAGGGGATGTTCGGGTCCATCGTCCACTTCTCGATGCCGGGCGTGCGGAGTTGCGGGACTGGCTGCGCGGGCGGGGGATCGGCTGGGTGGACGATCCGAGCAACGATGATGACCGCTACTTGCGGGTGAAGGCGCGGAAGGCGCTGGTGGCTTTGGGGCCGCTGGGGATCACGGCGGAACGGCTGGCCGAGGTCGCGGGGCATCTTGCTCGCGTTCAGGACGCGCTGGCGGTGCAGGTGGCGGCGGCGGCGCGGTGGATCGAGGAGCAGTCGGGGGCCTTGCGGATCGGCGCGGGGCTTTGGGGCGAGCCTGCGGAGGTGCAGCGGCAACTGGTGGTGCAGGCGCTGCTGTGCCTGACGGGGGCGGGCTACGCGCCGCGTGCCGCCGAGGTGGAGCGGCTGATGGCGGCGATGGTGGCGGGGCGGGATGCGACGCTGGCGGGGTGTCGCTTCCGGAAGGGCTGGCTGATGCGCGAGCCCCGGGCGGTCGGCGGGCCGGTCCCGGTGGGGCAGGTCTGGGACGGGCGCTGGGTGATCGAGGGGCCGGGGGGCGAGGTGCGGGCGCTGGGGGCCGAGGGCCTGCGGCAGGTCTTGGACTGGCGAAAGGCGGGGCTGCCGCGCGAGGTGCTTCTGGTGACGCCCGGCGTCTGGGAGGGAGAGCGGTTGCTGGCGGCGCCTTGTGCGGGGCTTTCCGCCGGATGGCAGGTGCGGCTTCAGCGCCCCTTCACCTTTTCCCGTTAGTGCATTGAACCCCGGCTCCAAAGGTTTATCTTAGGCGCAAAGTCGCCTTGGCCCTATGGGGGGCCGTTGGCGCATTGAGGAGATCCCTGCATTGGGCAATGCACGCAATATCGCCTTCTGGGTCGTGCTGCTGATCCTTGTGATGGCGCTGTTCCAGCTGTTCTCGGGCAACCAGACGACGATGTCGTCGCGCTCGCTGACCTATTCCGACTTCATGGAACGGGTGGACGCCGGTCAGGTCAGCAAGGTGACGCTGGACGGCGAGCGGATCGTGGTGACGGGCAAGGACAGCACCACCTATGTGACGATCAAGCCGCCGGGGGATGTCGTCACCGA
>NZ_JAEULP010000010.1 GCF_016792905.1 Tabrizicola sp. | reverse complement strand
TCCGGCAAGGAGAAGCGACATGAAACTGCATGAACTCGCCGACAACGAAGGCGCGGCGAAGAAGAAGAAGCGCGTGGCGCGCGGCCCGGGTTCGGGCAAGGGCAAGACCGCCGGGCGCGGGATCAAGGGCCAGAAGTCCCGCTCGGGCGTGGCTCTGGGTGGCTACGAAGGCGGCCAGATGCCGCTGTATCGTCGGCTCCCGAAGCGCGGTTTCACCAAGCCGAACAAGCTGCACTACGCGGTGGTCAACCTGGGCCTGATCGAGAAGTTCATTGCCGCGGGCAAGCTGAACGCCAAGGAAGAGATCACCGAAGACGCGCTGGTCGCGGCCGGTGTCACCTCGAACAAGCGCGACGGCATCCGCGTGCTGGCCAAGGGCGAGATCAAGTCCAAGGTCAAGCTGACCGTCACCGGCGCCTCGGCCTCGGCCGTCGAGGCGGTCGAGAAAGCTGGCGGCAAGGTCACGCTTCTGGCACCCGTCGCGGCTGCGGCGGAGTAAGCGCCGGAAAGGCATTGTGAGCGGCCGCAAGGTCGCTTACATCACTGTCCAGTTTTCCCGCGCCGCCGACCGGAGAACGGTCCGGCGGCGCTTGGCTTGAAAGAGACCTGACATGGCATCTGCTGCAGAGCAAATGGCGGCGAACCTCAGCTGGGGCATGCTCGGCAAGGCGACCGACCTGCGCCAGCGCATCTTCTTCACGATCGGTTTGCTGATCGTCTACCGGCTGGGAACCTACATCCCCGTCCCCGGAATCGACAGCGAAGCGCTGCGCCAGTTCATGGAGAAGGCGGGTCAGGGCATCGGCGGGATGCTGAACCTCTTCACCGGCGGCGCCGTCAAGCGGATGGGGATCTTCGCGCTTGGCATCATGCCCTACATCAGCGCCTCGATCATCGTTCAGCTTCTTTCCACGATGTACGGCCCCTGGCAGCAGCTGAAGAAAGAGGGCGAGCAGGGCCGGAAGAAGCTGAACCAGTTCACCCGCTACGGCACCGTGGCGCTGGCGGTCATGCAGGGCTATGGCATCGCCATGTCGATCCAGGGTGGCGGGCTTGCGCACAATCCGGGCCTGTTCTTCGTCGCCTCCTGCGTCATCACGCTGGTCGGCGGCACCATGTTCCTGATGTGGCTGGGCGAACAGATCACCGCGCGCGGCATCGGCAACGGTATCTCGCTGATCATCTTCGTCGGCATCGTGGCGGAAATTCCCGCCGCGCTGGTGCAGTTCTTCGAGCAAGGCCGGTCCGGCGCGCTCTCCACCCCGGTGATCCTGGGCGTGATCGTGATGGTGATCGCGGTCATCGCCTTTGTCGTCTTCATGGAACGTGCCCTGCGCAAGATCAGCATCCTCTATCCGCGCCGTCAGGTGGGGATGAAGGTCTACGAGGGCGGCTCGTCCCACCTCCCGATCAAGGTCAACCCGGCGGGCGTCATCCCGGCGATCTTCGCCTCGTCGATCCTGCTTCTGCCGACCACGGTGTCCACCTTCTCGGGCGGCAGCACCAACCCGGTGCTGTCCTGGCTGGCGGCGAACCTGGGTTACGGGCAGCCGCTGCACCTGGTGTTCCTGGCGGCGATGATCGTGTTCTTCGCCTATTTCTACACGCTCAACGTCTCGTTCAAGGTCGATGACGTGGCCGAGAACCTGAAGAACCAGAACGCCTCGGTTCCCGGCATCCGCCCCGGCAAGAAGACTGAGGAATACCTGGAATATGTGGTGAACCGTGTTCTTGTCCTTGGTGCGGCATATCTGGCGGCGGTCTGCCTGTTGCCCGAAATCCTGATCAGCCGCGTCGGCATTCCGTTCTACTTCGGCGGGACCTCGGTTCTGATCGTCGTCTCGGTCACGATGGACACGATCCAGCAGGTCCAGTCGCATCTTCTGGCCCACCAGTACGAGGCGCTGATCGAGAAGTCGCAACTGCGCGGCCGCAAGAAGCCGGGTGCCAAAGCGGCACCCAAGGCTCCGGCGCGGCGTTGACCTGATGCCGAATATCATCCTTCTGGGACCGCCCGGGGCGGGAAAGGGAACGCAGGCACAGCGTTTGGTCGATGCGCGCGGCATGGTGCAACTCTCCACCGGCGACATGCTCCGCGCCGCAAGGACCAGCGGCACCGAAATGGGCCGTAAGGTGGCGGCGGTGCTGGACGGTGGCGGGTTGGTGACGGACGACATCGTCATCGGCCTGATCGAGGAAAGGCTGGCCCAGGGGGCAACGGGCGGGTTCATCTTCGACGGCTTTCCCCGGACGCTGCGTCAGGCCGATGCCCTGGCAGAGCTTCTGGCGCGCAAGGGGCTGAAGCTGGATGCGGTGATCGAGCTGGTGGTGGACGATGCGGCCCTCGTCGGCCGGATCGTGAAGCGGGCCGAGGAAGCCCGCGCCGCCGGGCAACCCGTGCGCAAGGACGATACGCCCGAGGTATTCGAAGTGCGGCTGCGGGAATATTACAAGAATACGGCACCATTGATCGGCTACTACTGGGCCACGCGCGATCTGGTGCAGGTTGACGGGATGGCCGGGATGCAGACCGTTGCCGAGGCCATCGCCAAAGTTCTTGACAAAGCCTGAAAAACCTATCTCGCGGCCTTGACGGCCCCGGGAAAAGCCCATAAAGCACGGCGTCCCGCGGTGGAATCGCCTTGCGGGCCTTCCTTGTTGGAAGTTCGTATCGCCGGGGCCAGCCCCCGTGCGGTGTTGTGAAAAAAGGTTCTGGCACTACGGAACCGCAACCGAAGAAGGACGACACGTTTGGCACGTATTGCTGGCGTCAACATTCCGACCGCGAAACGGGTTCCGATCGCGCTCACCTACATCACCGGGATCGGCCCCCATACCGCCCAGACCATCTGCGAAGCGCTCAAGATCGACAGCGCGCGCCGGGTGAACCAGCTGACCGACAGCGAAGTGCTGGCGATCCGCGAATACATCGACGCCCATCTGACCGTCGAAGGCGACCTGCGCCGCGAAGTCACGATGAACATCAAGCGTCTGATGGACTTGGGCTGCTACCGTGGCCTGCGTCACCGCAAGGGCCTGCCGGTCCGCGGCCAGCGCACGCACACCAACGCCCGTACCCGCAAAGGCCCCGCGAAGGCCATTGCCGGCAAGAAGAAATAAGGGGGCTTAAGATATGGCACGCGATACCAAAGCCGCCCGCACCAAGAAAAAAGAACGCAAGAACATCGCCGCAGGCGTGGCGCATGTGAACTCGTCGTTCAACAACACCAAGATCCTGATCTCGGACGTTCAGGGCAACGCAATCTCCTGGTCGTCCTCGGGCACCATGGGCTTCAAGGGCTCGCGCAAGTCGACGCCCTATGCCGCCCAGATGGCCGCCGAAGATGCGGGCCGCAAGGCGCAGGAACATGGCGTCCGCACGCTGGAAGTCGAAGTGCAGGGTCCGGGTTCGGGCCGTGAATCGGCTCTGCGCGCGCTGGCTGCCGTTGGCTTCCAGATCACCTCGATCCGCGACGTGACGCCGCTTGCGCACAACGGCTGCCGTCCGCCGAAGCGCCGCCGCGTCTAAGGTTTTCATTTCGGCCGGGTCGCGGGGGTGTTTCCTCGCGGCCCGGTTTTCGTCGTTTACGATCCTCGGGCGTCCGCCGGCTTTCGGACATCGGCAGCGGACAAGAATAGGGGCTTCAGAATGATCCATAAAAACTGGCAGGAACTCATCAAGCCGACGCAGCTGGTCGTGAAGCCGGGGGCCGACGCCGCCCGCGTCGCGACGGTGATCGCCGAGCCCCTGGAGCGTGGCTTCGGCCTGACCCTGGGCAACGCGCTGCGCCGCGTGCTGATGTCCTCGCTGCAGGGGGGTGCCATCACCTCGGTCCAGATCGACAACGTCCTGCACGAGTTCTCCTCGGTCGCCGGTGTGCGCGAGGATGTGACCGACATCGTCCTGAACCTGAAGGGCGTCAGCCTGAAGATGGACGTGGAAGGGCCGAAGCGGCTGTCTATCTCGGCCAAGGGGCCGGGCGTCGTGACGGCTGGAGAGATTTCGGAATCGAACGGCATCGAGGTCCTGAACAAGGACCATGTGATCTGCCACCTGGACGAGGGCGCCGACGTATTCATGGAGCTGACCGTGAACACCGGCAAGGGCTATGTCTCGGCCGACAAGAACCGCCCCGAGGATGCGCCGATCGGCCTGATCCCGATCGACGCGATCTATTCGCCGGTCAAGAAGGTGTCGTATGAAGTCACCCCGACCCGTGAGGGCCAGGTGCTGGACTATGACAAGCTGACCATGAAGATCGAGACCGACGGTTCGCTGACCCCGGATGATGCCGTGGCCTATGCCGCGCGCATCCTGCAGGACCAGCTGTCGATCTTCGTCAACTTCGACGAACCGGAATCGGCCAAGGTCGGCGAGATCGACTCGGGGCTGGAATTCAACCCGCTCCTCCTGAAGAAGGTGGACGAGCTGGAGCTTTCGGTCCGGTCCGCCAACTGCCTGAAGAACGACAACATCGTCTACATCGGCGACCTGATCCAGAAGACCGAGGCGGAAATGCTCCGCACCCCGAACTTCGGCCGCAAGTCGCTGAACGAGATCAAGGAAGTGCTTTCGGGCATGGGCCTGCATCTTGGCATGGACGTCGAAAGCTGGCCGCCGGAGAACATCGAGGACCTGGCGAAACGGTTCGAGGACCAGTTCTAAAAGACGGTCTGAAGCCCGACCTGCGTAGGCCGGGCTTCAGATCGGCATCGAAATGCCCGCCTTGTGCGGGGAACCCCGGGCAATCCCGCCCCAACGACGCCGACCGCACGCACGGGCGGCAACACAAAGCAAAAGAGACGTTAGGAGACCATCATGCGTCACGCCCGCGGCTACCGCCGCCTGAACCGTACCCACGAACACCGCAAGGCGCTGTTCGCCAACATGGCCGGCTCGCTGATCGAGCACGAGCAGATCAAGACCACCCTGCCCAAGGC